>CANRJY010000004.1 GCA_947631085.1 uncultured Clostridia bacterium
CAATCTCACTGAATTTCTGCACTTTTTTCTTGCTTTGATTAATGTTACAACTTTGTTAATAAATTAGATTGACGTGGTTTTTTATATGGCAAGGGTTTACAAAACGCGGCGGGTGTGGTATAATGTGAATGCCATACATCCGAAAAAAATTATCGAGCAAGTTTACGCTAAGTTAAAAGCGTAAGCTTTAGTTCATCTTACCTTGCTTGATAATTTTTGGTACTGATGATGTGTGGCAACTGAAATTAAAGCTGCGTTTTTGTGCGCGGCTTTGTATCGGGAGCCGCGCATTTTTTAGTATCGGAAAAATTTTAATTTATTAGGAGGTAATTTTAATGAAAAGAAAGATTTTGGTGATGATTGCCGCGATTGCGGCGATGTTGATTTTGCCGTTGGCGGTAAGCGCGGCGACGGTGGATGATTTGTCGGTTGGTATGACCGGAGACGTCTCTTGTTTATCAACAGAAATTGAAGGTGATCTTGTTATTCCGGCGGAAATTGACGGAGTGAAAGTAACGAGAATCAGCAAGGGCGCGTTTTCGGAATGTAGGGAGTTGACAAGCGTAAAAATACCCGACGGCGTAACAACCATTAGCGAGAGTGCGTTTTACGGATGCTCCAGTCTGAAAAGTATAGATATCCCCGATAGCGTTACAAGCATCAGCGATTGGGCGTTTTACGGCTGCAGCAGCTTGAAAAGCATATCTTTACCCAGCGGCATGACAATCATTGAAAGTGATGTGTTTCCAGGCTGCTGGAATCTGACAAACATAAAAATTCCCGACAGCGTTACAAGTATTAAAAGCGAGGCGTTTTCCGGCACAGGATATTATAAAGATGAAACTAACTGGAAAAATAATGTTTTGTACATTGGAAACTGCTTGATTGAAGCAAATGATGAAATTAACGGCGAATATAAAATAGAAAGCGGAACAAGGCTTATCGCCGATAATGCGTTTCAAAACTGCGCCGGTCTGACAAACATAGATATACCTGACAGTGTCACAAGCATCGGCGATTATGCATTTTCTGACTGCAGCGGTTTTACAAGCATAGATATACCTAACAGTATTACAAGCATCGGCAATTTTACGTTTGGCGGCTGCACCGGTCTGACAAGCATAGATATACCTGACTGTGTTACAAGCATCGACGATTATGCATTTTCCTGCTGCACCGGTCTGACAAGCGTAGATATTCCCGACAGTGTTACAAGAATCGGCAGCAGTGCATTCGAATCGTGTACAAATCTGACAAGCATAGATATACCTGACAGTATTGAAAGCATCGGCGGCAAGGCGTTTTCCAAAACAGGATACTATAATAATGAAGATAACTGGAAAAACAAGGTTTTATACATGGGAAACTATTTGCTTGAAGCAGACGAAAACATTAAAGGCGAATATAAAATAGAAAGCGGAACAAGATTTATCGCCGATAATGCGTTTGACGGCTGCACCGGTCTGACAAGCATAGACATACCCGACAGCGTTACACGCATCAGCAATTCGATGTTTAGCGGCTGCTACTATCTGAAAAGTATAAACATCCCCGACAGCGTTACAAGCATCGGCAGCAGCGCTTTCTTGGCGTGTTCAAGATTAATAAGCATAGATATCCCAAACAGTGTTACAAGCATTGGCGATGATGCGTTTAGCAGATGCTCTAGTCTGACAAGTATAAACATCCCCGACAGCGTTACAAGCATCGGCGATTCGATGTTTTTCAGCTGCAGTGCTCTGACAAGTGTAAACATCCCCGACAGCGTTACATGCATCAATGATAGCGCGTTTAAGAACTGCACCAATCTAACAAGTATTGACATCCCAAACAGTGTTACAAGCATTGGCGATCAGGCGTTTAACGGATGCTCTAGTCTGACAAGTATAAACATCCCCGACAGTGTTACAAGCATTGGCGATCAGGCGTTTAACGGATGCTCTAGTCTGACAAGTATAAACATCCCCGACAGTGTTACAAGCATTGGCTATGATGCGTTTAACGGATGCTCTAGTCTGACAAGTATAAACATCCCCGACAGTGTTACAAGCATTGGCTTTGGCGCGTTTGGCGGATGTTCTAGTCTGACAAGTATAAACATCCCAGACAGCATTACAAGCAGTGGCTTTGGTATGTCTATGTTTGCCGGCTGCGAGAGCCTAACAAACATAAATATCCCCAACAGCTTTACAAGCATCAACTTTGATATGTTTTTTGGCTGCAAAAGCCTAACAAACATAAATATCCCTGACAGCGTTACAAGCATCGGCATTCAGGCGTTTTATGACTGCGGTCTAACAAGTATAAACATCCCCGACAGTGTTACACGCATTGACCCCAGTGCGTTTGAGAACTGCAGCAATCTAACAAGTATTTACATTCCCGACAGCGTTGCAAGAATCAACGATGAAGCATTTTACCGATGCACGAGCCTGTCAGATGTGTATTACGGCGGTAGTGAAGATGAATGGGCAAAAATAGACTTTGGTGATTCCAATGATAATCTGCTTAACGCCACGATCCATTTTGCAGAGCCTCTTCAGGTAAAGCCGATTCAGGCGGTCGTGGACATTACCACCCGCACAATCGAAATTCCCGTTACCGTCGTCGAACCCAAGCGCGCGGTGGAACTTAACAATGTCGAGATTTATGTCGCGAAGTACGACGAAAACGGACAGTTTTTGGGTCTGGATCCCGCAACGCGCTCGGCGGTTGAGGGCGATACCATTACTTTTTCCGCCGATATTCCCGACGCGGATAATTACAAGCTTATGCTGTGGGACGGCTATAGCATACCACTCATGGATGCAATCAGCAAGATTCAATAAACGTAAAAATCAAGTTACATTCATATAGGGGGCGGACGTATGGCTCTGCCCCCGCTTTTTGTTTTGCATGATTATACCCGATTTATAAATAATCGCGGCTTAATATTCATAAAACACTTGTAATTTATACAATTATGTGGTAAAATACCACTTAGATTGATTTTAGGAGGTTTATTAAATGACACAGCAAAATATTTGCATTATGATTTCCATAGTCGCGTACCTGCTTGTGGTGCTCGGTATCGGCGTGTGGTTTTCAAGGCGGAACAAGACGGCTGACGATTTCTATCTCGGCGGCAGAAAGCTCGGCCCGTTCGTAACGGCGATGAGCGCGGAGGCTTCGGACATGAGCAGCTACCTGCTTATGGGCGTTCCGGGACTTGCGTTCCTCACGGGTATCGCGGACGCGTCATGGACGGCGATAGGACTTATCATAGGTACATACCTGAACTGGCTTATCGTCGCGAAAAAGCTCAGACACTATTCGAGCCGCATAGGCGCGACGACAATTCCGGCGTTCTTCTCGGAGCGTTTTAAGGATAAGTCGAGAATTTTAAGCGTTATCGCGGCAATCGTAATTATAATTTTCTTCGTGCCGTACACGGCTTCGGGCTTTGTGGCGTGCGGAAAGCTGTTTAATTCGCTCTTCGGCGTTGACTACATGATAGCGATGCTCATATGCGCGTTCGTAATCATCATGTACACAATGCTCGGCGGCTTCATGGCGGCGAGCACGAGCGACTTTTTACAGAGTATAATAATGACGATCGGTCTTGTAATCGTTGTCGGCTACGGCGTTGTAAACGCGGGCGGCTTCGGCGCGGTTATAGAGAACGCGAAGTCAATTCCGGGCTATTTCAGCCTGACGAACACATACGATCCCGCGACGAACAGCTCGGCGGTATACGGAGCTTTCAGAAGCTGCTCGATGCTCGCTTGGGGCTTGGGTTACTTCGGTATGCCGCATATTCTTCTGAGATTTATGGCTATCGAGGATGCGAAAAAGCTGAAGCTATCAAGAAGAGTAGCGTCGCTTTGGTGCCTTATCTCGCTTGCTGTAGCGGTATTTATCGGTATCGCGGGCATGGCTCTTGTAAGCAAGGGCGTTATGGCTCCGCTCTACGATAACGCCGCCGTAGCGGCAGGCACGGCGGGAGCGCAGTCGGAGAACGTGCTTATTGAAATCTCGAAGCTGATAGCTCAGCACGGCGTATTGGCGGCGATCATCGCGGGCGTGATCCTCGCGGGAATACTCGCGGCGACAATGTCAACGGCTGACTCACAGCTTCTCGCGGCGTCCTCGTCCGTATCACAGAACATCATCAAGGAAAAGCTGTTCCCGAAGATGACGGAGGAAACAACGATGATAGTGGCGCGCTTCACGCTTGTTGCGATAGCGGTAGTTGCGGCGTTCCTCGCGCGCGATCCGAACAGCTCGGTATTCGGCATAGTATCGTTCGCCTGGGCGGGCTTCGGCGCGGCTTTCGGACCGGTAATGCTCGCGGCTCTGTTCTGGAAGCGCACGACCAAGCAGGGCGCTCTCGCGGGAATGATAGCGGGCGGCGCTATGGTATTCATCTGGAAATACGGCATAGCGAAGCTCGGCGGAGTTTTGGCGATATACGAGCTTCTGCCGGCGTTTATATTCGGTCTTATCGCGATTATAGTTGTAAGTCTGCTCACAAAAGAGCCGGACAAAGACACGGTTGCGATATTCGACGAAGTAACCGCGATGAAGGATTGATAAAAAGCTGAAAAAGGGACGGCAAAGCCGTCCCTTTATTACGGAGGATATAATATGAACATAATCCGAGAACACTGGACGCAGGCGGATTACTCCGAATTTATCGAATATTTAAAATCCCAAGCCGATGAAAAATACAAAACCTTTTCCGACGCGCTCGTACCCGGGATAGAAACGTCCTTCGGAGTGCGCGTTCCCATTTTGCGCAAAATCGCGAAGGACATAATGAAGGGTAATTACGAGGAATACCTACAGTGTGAAAAAAGCGCGTACCGCGAGGAAATTATGCTCGAAGGGTTTGTCATGTCGCAGATCAAATGCGGCTATCCCGAAATGCTTGCGCTTATGAAGGAGTACGCGGAGAAAATCAACAGCTGGGAAACATGCGATATTATATCGTTCAAGGGGCTGAAAAAATATACCGCCGAATTTATCAAGGACGTTGATTATTTCATTTACAGCTCCAATCCGTGGCTGCAGCGGTTCGGATTTTCACTTCTTATGCAGTTTTATCTTACGGACGAATATATAGACAAAACGCTCGGATACGTTGACTCGGTCGATTCTGATTTTTACTATGTCCAAATGATGCAGGCGTGGCTCGTCGCGACCGCCGCCGCGAAGCAGCGAGATAAAACGATAGAATATCTTAAGCGCGATAAGTTAAACGATTTCACTCATAACAAGGCAATACAAAAAATCCACGAATCATACAGAATTTCGGCTGAGGATAAAGCGTTTGTAACCACGCTTAAAAGATAAGAAAAAGGAGCCTGTCGGGCTCCTTTTTATATTATTCATCCTCGTCGTCCTTAAACGGGAAAATGTCGCCTAAAAATTCCTTGGCTTTATTTTTTACGTTGTTTAAGTTCTGAGCCGTTTTGCCGCTGCCGGCTGTCTCGCGCTTGCTCGATCTTTCATAGGTTTCATCATCCTCATAGTCCGCGTCGCTGCGGTTGGGCTGATACTGTTTTTTCCTCGGCTGCTCGCGCTCGGCGTCATCGCGGCGCTGGCGCGCGCGGCTTGTATTTACCTTCTGCGTTTTTTCCACATTTCTCGATTCCTTCACCGCCTGTTCGCGCCGCGTCTGAACCTCTGCCTGGCGCATCTCCCACTGGCGGAACGCGTCCTCTTCAAAGCCGTCGCTTACCATGGGCGTTTCCTTTGCCTTTCGGTCGGGAATTTTTATTCCTCCGCCTTCCATTGAATAATCCTCGTTATTATTTGAGATTTCATTTTCCATCTCGGTAAATCCGCCAACATTTGAAACGAATTTTTCCTCGACGTCGCGTCTCAACGCTCTCACCTCAGCCGTAACATGCGTGTCTTTTCTTGACATCTTATAGAATCGGTTAGCAACCCAAAATGATATTGCCGCGTTCAGTACAACCGCAAGCAGGAACCAAATCAACATCCCGCCCATTGTCACATAATTGCGCTCTTTCTGCGGCTCCTCCTGCGGCTGCGCCTGGGGCACGTTTGCGTCGTAAGCGTTAGCCGGTATTATTGTCGGCGGCTGCGCTGCCTGATCACCCTCGCCGTTCTGAACGGGCTCGCCTTCGCTGCTCTGCGTGTCGCTGTCTTCCTCGTCGTCAACATTGTTATTTGACGCCAGATCCATAGAGTCTGCGGAAGTTGTGCGCACTCTTGACGTGTCTATGCCGGAAACGCCGTAATTGGAATTATCCGTATTTTCCTGAGGCTTGTCCTCGGTCTGCACGGAAGCTGCGCCGTCCGTTCCCGGCATAGGTCTGACATTGACCTCCGACGCGGACGCTATTATGCCTGTGTACGCGGACATTACGCCTACAGCGCATATAACCGTCAATACTCTCTTAATCAAGTCTTTCATCTTAAAATATCCTCCTTAATCCATATCCTTAAATACAGCGCGCATTCTTTTGTTTATCGGCATTCTCGCGATTTTTCGCTTGCTTGCCGAGTACACGCGCATATATGTGAGCATTTTATCGTCATCCCGTCTGCGTTTGCCGTAACCGATCAAGAACCAGTTCCAAAAGCTTTCGGGCATGGTGTCCGCGTTTATCATAATCTCATGATAGTGTCCCGGGGAGTCAATTATTTCCAGCGCCAGCTTCGGTATTATGTAGTCAAAACAGCTGCACTCCGTTCTGCGCATTTCTATAAGCAGTTTCCTTACCTTCAGCGCCGTTTTTTCAGCCTGCGGCTGATTTCCGTATGTACCCTGCCACCTGTATACCGCGTCGAGGAGCCTTGACAGAAGCAGCGGCGAGCTGCTGCCGTTCATATCGCTTATTACATCGGCGCGTATATCCTTGTACAGCTTTCGCTGATACGGAATATATCCGACCTTCAGGAGCATTCTTCTTATTTTCTGAATATCCTCCTCCTGCTCCTTCTTTGTCTTTGTATGCTTTGTGATAGTCACTCCGTACTTTTCCCAGTCGCAGTCGTCGCGGCGCACTATATAGCGCAGGCACAAATTTTTAAGCTTTTCGTCTGTTGTTGACGAGTCAAAATATGCTATGATTTCGTTTAAATCTTCCTCATTCCAGCTTTCGGGAGCGTCAAACGGCTTTACGTTTCCGCCTCTTATAGCCTCCTCGGCAGCCATTTCCGTAAGGATGGTGATATCCTCCTTACGTCCGCCGAAGAAATCCTTCCATGTCGCATCGCCCGTTTCGTGCTTGACGTCAGCAAAGAAATTAAGCAGCATAAGCTTATTTTTCTTTCCCGCAACATCAAAATTGGCTCTGATTTTTTCCATATATTCGGGCATATGCTGTTTCAGAAGCGCCGCCTGTCTCGCGGAATGTCCTCCGGCTCCGACATTGAATATATTGTCAATGTTGTAATTCTCTCCGGCGCATAGCTTATCCATGCACATATCAACATATACGTCCGTCACGCTTTCCGCCGTTTCCTCGTCAAGCGCTTCGCAGTTATCATACATTACCTTTGATATTTCGAACTTTACACTGTCTATTTTAGCATTTTTGATTTGCGAGTATATCTCTCCGGAGCGTTTTGCAAACGCCGCAGGCCCGCCGGATTTTTTCAGATTGAGAAGCTTTCCTCCCATACCTGCTTTCGTCACATTCTCAAAGGTTGAAACCCAATCGAGCAGAGCTGTTACCGACTGGAAATTGTATTCGGCATATTCACGGCGAAGCTCGGGTATCTCGAAATTGAACAGCGATGAAATCTGAACATTTGAGAAATTTCTGTTATCCATATCTATGTAGATACAGTTGGTTCTGCTCTCTATCGCCTGAGGCGTTATATTGTTAAGCCCGTTAACCGTGCCGTGTATCGTTATTTTCCGCTGTTTGTCCGAGGGGAGATAGATGTTATATGTTGAAATTCCCGCCTCCTCCGACACATCGCGCGGCAGCAGCCACTTTAAAGCGAGCAAAAACATATTTGTGCGCTTTTCGCTGTCGGTAGATATGCATATGTTTTTGATCTCATTCGAGGTCATCATGCTTATCGCGCGGTTTATTAGATATGACATCTCTTTTTTGTGAAGCCCTATGAAGTCGAGCACCTCGCGTTCAAGCGATTCATTTTTCTTTACCTCAGGCTCGGGCAGATAGTGCACAAGCTGACAGTCAAGCTCCTCGGGGGTCAGCTCCGTACGGAAGGTTTCGCTTCCGAAATACTGCTCGGGGAAGAAATTCCCGTCAACCTCGTCAAACACAAGCGAATGAGCGAAGAAATTCACGATGGAATCATCGTCATCCTTCAATCCCGAGAATACGGACTGTATCGCCGCGTACTTACCGTCGCTCAAACGAATAGTCCTGAACGCCTTTGGGAGCATATCTGCATTACTGCCTTCTCCGGTCAGGTATTCGCGTCCGTTTCGGGGCATTTTATAGCTTGAAAATCTGACAAGCTCCTCGATATTCTCCTTTGTCAGTCCCTGTGTGCAGGAATATACCCTCAGTCCTTCCTGATTCGTAAGCCCAAGCTCACTGTCGGAAAGACTGTTCTTTACAGAGGTAAATATCATCTGATATGCCTTCATGTGATACTCCTTTCGCGATACCAAGCGGTATCATTAGTTATATCTTCAACGCATTTATGCGTTAATCCAACTCCTTAAGACCCGTGTAGAGTTCGTAATATCTGCCCTTCTGCGCGAGCAGCTCCTCATGCGAGCCGCGCTCGATTATAACGCCGTGCTCCAATACCATAATAGCGTCGGCGTTTCGTATCGTCGATAAGCGGTGCGCGATAACGAAGGTGGTCCTGTTCTCCATAAGAGTGTCCATACCCTTGTTTATGTCACGCTCGGTACGCGTATCGACCGAGCTTGTTGCCTCGTCGAGAATAAGTATCGGCGCTTTTGACAAAGCGGCTCTCGCAATATTCAAGAGCTGTCTCTGTCCCTGCGACAAATTCGAGCCGTCGCCCTCGAGCACCGTGTCGTAGCCGTCAGGAAGATGCTGTATGAAGCTGTGCGCGTTCGACGTAACGGCGGCATTGCGCACCTCCGCGTCCGTCGCGTCAAGTCTGCCGTAGCGGATATTCTCCATGACCGTACCCGTGAAAAGGTGCGTATCCTGGAGCACAACGGCTATATTTTCGCGCAGACTGTCGCGGTTTATGTCGAAAATGTCTATGCCGTCTATCGTGATTTTGCCCTTGTCTATATCGTAGAACCTCGTGATAAGGTTTGTTATCGTGGTTTTGCCCGCGCCGGTCGAGCCGACGAGAGCTATTTTCTGTCCCGGGTGCGCGTAGATCGAAACGTCCTTTAAAATCGTCTTGTCGGGGTTGTAGCCGAATGTTATGTCGTCAATTACAACATCGCCGTGGATATTGTCGAGAACTATGTCGCCCCTGTCGCTTTCCGGCTCTCTGTCCATAACGTCGAATACGCGCTCCGCGCCCGCGAGAGCCGACATGACTATCGTGAGCTGCTGCGCAAGCTCGTTAATCGGGCGTGAGAACTGGCGCGAGAAGTTTACGAATACTGTAAGTCCGCCTATGTCGAGCGCCGAGAACGAGCCCATCCTGCCGAGCCTGCCCAAAACTACAAGTATCGAGCCTACTCCGGCTGTCAATGTGTAGTTGACCTGGCTCATCGCGTTCATGCTCGGACCCATCATACCGCCCGCGAACTGCGCCTTGATCTGCGCGTTTTTGAGGCTGTCGTTGAGCGTTTCAAACTCGTCTATGACCTGATCCTCGTGGCAGAAAACCTTTACGACCTTCTGTCCCGTTACGATTTCCTCTATGTAAGCGTTGACCTTGCCGAGCTCCGCCTGCTGACGCGAGAAGCGCTTTCTCGAACGCGAGGCGATCGTCGTTCCTATCTTCGCCATTATCGGCGCGACTACTATCGTTACGATACTCAGCCAGAAATTCGTGTAGAACATCAGTATAAGAGTACCTATAAGGCTCACTATACCCTGGAAGATCTGCACGAGGGTGGAGTTTAGCATTTCGCCGATGGTATCCACGTCGTTTGTGAAGCGGCTCATGATGTCGCCGGTGTTGTTCGTATCGAAAAAGCGTACCGGCAAGTCCTGAAGCTTTTCAAACAGGTCGCCGCGCAATTTCAGCAGCGCCCTCTGTGACACGCCTATCATAATTCGCGCCTGGAAAAATGCCGCGAGAACTCCCGCCGCGTAAATGCTTGCCATTTTGACAAGATTTACCACGAGCGTCGATATCCTCTCCGCCGCGCTTACGTCAGCGACGAGGTTGTTTATTATCGGGCGCAGCATATACGAGCCGGCTAAGTTTGTCATCGAGCTTACGAGCACGCATACGAACGCCAACCCGATTTTCACCTTATCCTCATTCAGATACGACATAAGCCGCTTTATCGTCGCTTTTGTGTTCTTCGGTTTGCGCGTATCCGCGCGTTTTTCATTCATCGGAGGCATTACGCGCTCACCTCCTCGTCAACCTGCGAGTAGTAAATATCGCGGTATTCGTCGTTTGTCTTTATGAGCTCGTCGTGAGTGCCGAAGCCCGTCACCTTGCCCTCGCTCAGAACAAGAATTTTATCCGCGTCCATAATGGACGAAATTCTTTGAGCGATTATGATTTTCGTCGTATCCTTTAGCGTCGTCGCGAAGGCGTGTCTTATCTTCGCCTCCGTCGCGGTATCGACCGCGCTGGTGCTGTCGTCGAGAATGAGTATCTTCGGCTTTTTGAGTAACGCGCGCGCGATACACAATCTCTGCTTCTGACCGCCCGAAACGTTCACGCCGCCCTGACCGAGCTCCGTGTTGTAGCCGTCCGTAAACGACTTAACGAAATCGTCAGCCTGCGCGTTGTCCGCCGCTTCCTCGATCTCCTCGCGAGTGGCGTTCTCGTCGCCCCATCTGAGGTTATCCTCGATCGTACCCGAGAAAAGCACGTTTTTCTGCAGAACCATGCCCACGCCGTCGCGCAGATGGCGTATGCTGTAGTCCTTGACGTTCACGCCGTCAACGAGCACCTCGCCCTGCGTAACGTCGTAAAGACGCGGAATAAGCTGTACGAGCGACGTTTTTCCCGAGCCCGTAGCGCCGATTATGCCGACGGTTTCGCCAGGATTTATCTTGAAGTTGATATTGTCCAAAATATTTGTTTTGCGGCTTTCGTAATATTTGAAGCACACGTTTCTGAACTCAACCTCGCCGCGCTCGACGGTGAGATCCTTTTTACTCGAATTATCGTCCGTCAGGTCAACCACGGTGTTCAATACTTCCTTTATACGCTTCGACGAAGCCGCCGCTCTCGAGCTTTGCAAAAACAGCATCGAAACCATCATCAGCGACATGAGTATCTGCACGATATATGTCGTGAACGCGGTAAGATTTCCCACATCCATGCCGCCCGCGACAACGAGATTACCGCCGTTCCAAACGGTCATGATCATCGTGATATTCATCGCGAGCGTCATAACCGGCATGGTGCAGATAACGATTTTCATCGCGTTAAGCGTCGAGTCCTTCAGGTCGGTGTTTGCCCTGCGGAATTTGTCTATTTCGAATTTTTCTCTCACGAACGACTTTATAACTCTTACGTTCGTGATATTTTCCTGTATCCCCGAGTTCAGACCATCAAGCTTTTTCTGCACGACGTTAAAACGCGGGTACGCGTTGTACATAAGAAGTCCAATCGTAAGTCCGAGAAGCGGAATTACGATTATAAGTATCGCCGCGAGGCTCCTGTTGAGCCTGAGCGCCATGATTATACCGCCTATTAACATTCCCGGCGAGCGCATCGCCATGATAAGGAACATACGCGTTATATTCTGGATTTGAGTAATATCGTTTGTAAGGCGTGTTACGAGCGAGCCGGTTGAGAACTTGTCTATATTTTTGAACGAGAAGCTCTGAACCTTTTTAAATACATCCTTTCTTATATCCGCGCTGAAAGCCACAGACGCGGTCACGGACAGATAATGTCCTCCCAATCCCCCGATTATCATCACGCATATACAGCCGAACATTATCGCCATACGCGAAATTACATATGGTATGTTGTTGTTCGCGATACCTACGTCGATCATCGTCGCCATAATTGTCGGCAGAACGATTTCTCCGGCAACCTCGCTGAGCATCAGCAGAGGACCGAATATGAAGTAGAGCAGGTGCGGCCGTATGTACTTCCAATATTGTCTCAAAATGCTATCCTTCTCTCTATTTTAATTAAATTTATTTTCCCTTTTTTCTATCCAGCGCCGCCTTTATAAACGACGCGAACAATACATGCGCATGGTTCGGGCGCGACTTAAATTCCGGATGGAACTGTACGCCTATATACCACGGGTGGTCGGGTAATTCCACCATTTCAACGAGCCTGTCGTCAGGCGACTGACCCGAAATTACCATGCCGTTTTCCGTAATCTCATTTCTGTACTCGTTGTTGAACTCATAGCGGTGGCGGTGGCGCTCGTAAATCAGGTCGCTGTTGTAAATCTCACGCGACAGACTGCCCTCGGTCAGCTTGCATGGGTACAGCCCCAAACGCATAGTGCCGCCCAAATCCTCCACGTCCTTTTGCTCCGGCATTAAATCTATTACCGGATGCTCCGTGTCGGGATTAAGCTCGGACGAGTTCGCGTCGGCATAACCGAGCACATATCTCGCGAACTCGATAACGGCAATCTGCATACCGAGACAAATTCCGAAATACGGTATTTTATTTTCTCTCGCGTAGTGCGCCGCTATGATTTTGCCCTCTATTCCTCTGTCGCCGAAGCCGCCGGGGACGAGTATTCCGTCGGAGCAGCCTAAAATCTTATCCGCGTTTTCGGCTGTCAGCTCCTCACTGTCGACCCAGTTTATATTGACATTCGAATAATTCTCTATTCCGCCGTGTTTTAGCGACTCAACTATACTTATATACGCGTCGTGGAGCGAAATATACTTGCCGACGAGTGAAATTGTCACCTCGTCCTTTTCTCCCTGCATCAAATCCTTCACAACCGAAACCATCTTGCGCCACTCATCGAGCTGCGGCTCTCTGTCCTCCAAGCCGAGACGCTTGCAGACGATTTTCGCTAGCCCCTCCTCCTCAAGTGCGAGCGGCACTTCGTAAAGCGTATCCAAATCGAGGTTTTGTATTACGCAGTCTCCCGAAACGTTGCAGAACAACGCGATTTTTTCTCTGAGTCCGTCCTCAAGCGGTTTTTCGGTTCTCAGAACTATTACGTCGGGCTGTATTCCGAGGCTCAGAAGCTCCTTTACACTGTGCTGCGTCGGCTTCGTTTTCTGCTCGCCCGACGTCGAGATGTACGGCACGAGCGTGAGGTGTATGTACATACAGTTTTCCTTGCCGACCTCCGTCGCAACCTGTCGGATCGACTCCAAAAACGGCGTTGATTCGATATCGCCGACAGTACCGCCGATTTCGGTTATGACGATATCGGTCTGCTGATTTTTCGCGACGCGGTAAACGCGCGATTTTATCTCGTTTGTAATATGCGGTATCACCTGAACCGTCTTGCCCTCGTAATCGCCGCGGCGCTCCTTCGTGATTACCGACCAGTAAATTTTGCCGGTGGTAACGTTCGAATTGACGCTTAAATTTTCGTCTATAAACCTCTCGTAATGCCCCAAATCAAGGTCCGTTTCCGCGCCGTCGTCGGTTACGAAAACCTCGCCGTGCTGATACGGGCTCATCGTTCCGGGGTCCATATTGATGTACGGATCAAACTTCTGCATCGTGACTTTATAGCCGCGCGCCTTTAAAAGCCTGCCGAGCGACGCGGCGGTGATGCCCTTTCCCAAGCCGGAAACAACTCCGCCTGTTACGAAAATATACTTAGTAGCCATTATTTCCCTCCCTTGTCCTTGTGTCTGCTTACAAATTTTTCTATTCGTTTGAGCGCCTCCTGAATGTTTTCAATGGAGTACGCGTATGAGCACCTTATAAATCCCTCGCCGCTCTCGCCGAACGCAGTGCCGGGGACAACCGCGACGTGCTCCTCCTCCAACAGCTTTTGGCAAAATTCCTCCGAGGTCATTCCCGTCGATTTTATGCTCGGAAAAACGTAAAACGCGCCCAAAGGCTCAAAGCACGAGAGTCCCATTTCGCGGAAGCCGTCCACGATATAGCGGCGGCGGTAGTTGTACTCGCTGCACATCTTTTTTATTTCGTCGTCGCAAGTCTTTAGCGCCTCGATAGCCGCGAACTGGCTCGTTGTCGGCGACGACATTATGCCGTATTGATGCACTTTCGTCATCAGCTTTATGATCTTCTTGGGACCGAGCGCGTAACCGAGACGCCAGCCCGTCATCGCGTACGCCTTCGAGAAGCCGTTTACGACGACCGTACGTTCCCACATATCGTCTATTTTCGAAAACGGTGTATGACCCTCGTCTCCGTAGCGCAGCTCGCCGTAGATCTCATCGGACAGAACAAGTATGTCCGTGCCCTTCAAAACCTCTGCGATTGCCTCCAAATCCGCCTTCGACATAACTCCGCCGGTCGGATTGTTCGGGTACGGCAAAATCAGGAGCTTGGTTTTGTCCGTGATTTTCGCTTTCAGCTGCTCCGGCAGAAGACGGAAATTGTCCTCCTCCTTCGTCTCGATCGAAACCGGAACGCCGCCCGCCATCACCGTACAAGGCTTATAGCACACAAAGCACGGCTCGGGAATAAGCACCTCGTCGCCCTCGTTCACGACGCATCTAATCATCAAATCAATCGCCTCGCTGCCGCCGACGGTAACAAGCACGTTGTCCTTCGCATTGTAGTCCAAATCGTAATGTCGCTTATAGTAATTGCATATCTCCTGGCGGAGCGGAAGAAGTCCCGCGTTTGCCGTATAGTATGTCTGACCGCATTCGAGCGAGTATATGCCCGCTTCGCGGATCGTCCACGGGGTTACAAAATCCGGCTCGCCAACGCCGAGCGAAATCGTGTCCTCCATCTCAGCCGCCATGTCGAAAAAACGGCGTATGCCCGACGGCGGCAGATTGTTCACCACCGGCGAAACGAGTTTTTCGTAATCTATCATAATGTAATCACCTGTCTTGTATCCTTTTCGTCGTCCTCAAATACAATGCCTTCCTCTTTATATTTTTTCAGCACAAAGTGCGTCGCCGTGGACATTATCGACTCCATCGGAGCGAGCTTCTGCGCCACGAACAGCGCGACCTCGCGCATGGTTTTTCCCTCTATCATAACCGCCAAATCATACGCGCCCGACATCAGGAACAGCGATTTTACCTGCGGATATTTGTAAATTCTGCGGGCGACCTTATCAAAGCCCTCGCCGCGCTGCGGTGTGATTTTAAGCTCGATCAGCGCGTCAACCACCTCGCGGTCTGTTTTTTCCCAGTTCACGATCGTCTTGTAGCCGACGATAATATGCTGCTTTTCAAGCTCTTCAATTTTCTCGTCAACCTCGGATTTGTCAATTCCAAGCATCTGGGCTATTCTTGTGCGCGACACTTTTCCATTCTCGTTATCTAAAATTTTCAGGATTTCATTCATGAAAATCCGCCCTCCTAACCGGTCAAACATATTTATCTCATTTTATCTTATGATTATATCATATATTGATGAAAAATACCATAGTTTTTTTGAAAAAAATATAGTTTTTTTCGTTTATTTTACAACTATATAACAGCTATCGACAAATCCTGTCTTTTGCGCTATAATATAATTATAATGACATAGCGGGAATGTTACTTGTTCCGACACCACCGATAAGGGGGTGAGCGCATGACCGTATATGATGCTATTGTAGCATTGGCAGCGTTCGAAGCAATTCTTTCGCTTGTTTTGGTCATTATGTTTGGGATAAAAAAATAAGTACCTGTTATTGACGTAACAGATACTTATAGGTAGATGCAATTTCTTTCTACCTAAGTCACAAACTGCGGAACATTTAATGTTTCCTGTTATTGTTATTATAACACACCTTCTGTTGATTGTCAACAGAAGGTGTAATTTTTTATGATAAATGAATAACACAGCAGTCAAACAAAAATAACGGACGCTTTCGCGTCCGTTATTTTTAATTTATCTATGATTTAATCTTTCGAATTAGTCAAATCTATAGATTACAAGGCTGTTGATATCACCCTTGTTAGCTGTTGATACATACAGATAATCTCCTACCTGGATATCAGCTGCAGAACCTACGCCATCCGGATTGATATCTACCTTTGAACCGTTTACTTCAACGATATCCATCGTCTTTGTCGGGTCAAATACTATCGGGTTTGCAACACCTTCAAGTTTAACCCATGCAGTCTCAGAATCAACATCCGCAACCTTTGCGAAGTAGTAACCTACACGCGACGACGAATTGTTTGTATGCTGACCTAACGGATTGAACGTAAGTGTTCTTGTAGCCAACGGATCTCTCTTTGTCGGCTGTGAATCTACAATCTTCGGGAAGCTTGTTGCGTCCTCATCGCTGTCAACATAATCAGACATAACGCTTGCGTCAATATACTTAGCTATTAACTTACCGTCACCTGAATAGAGGATAAGGTCACCTTCGCTGATTATATCTTCAACTGTTCCTATCTCAACATCCGAGCTTACGATCTCATCTGTAGCAGGAGCTTCAGGATCCGATACCCACGCATGATATCCCTTTTCTACAGACCACAGGCTGTATCCGTCGAAGTTACGTCCGTTGTTCGATGATGTCCAGAAGTTATTGGGCAGCCAACCGATATTTGTATTCTTGTTCGTCTTTACAGATGCCTCTGCGCCCGAGAGATAACCGTTGATTGTGTACATCTCGTTATCATCATCGTCATATCCCTGGTCAACAGAGTCAACGATCATCATTGAAGGACCGCCGCCGGCACTATCCATATTGGTGAATACTTCCGCAGCCGTAGCGCTTGTAGCGAAGTTGATAAGAATCGTCGGTGTTACCGCATCTTCAAACTCACCAAGTACGAAGCTTCTTGTTGTACCGTTCTCTCTTACAACGTATGCTGATGATGTAACCGAACCGAATGAATAGTTCGAAGCCGATCTCATGTCAGTTCTGTTGTTCGGAGCCGTTATTTCAAGGATTCCGTCGGGAACCTGGAAGCCGCCTACCGATGCACCCTGTGACGGAGTACCCTTCAGGTCAAGACCTCTGATTCTCAGAGCTTCTTCATCCTCAACCAACTGTGAATCAACAGCCAGATACAACTTTGTAATGTCGTTACTTGCGTTCGCCTTAAACTTAGCAAGTCTTATCTCGCTAACATAGTCCGGGCTGTCAACGCTGCCTGTGTATGAGCGCATGAAGAATGACTCATAACCGGCATCTCCTCTTATAGCTGCCGCCATATCGTCAAGAACCTTATTAAGATCAGCGCCGCTTACCGTATCGTGATCATTTTGACCGTTAAGCCATATATCAAGCTTATCGCCTATCGAATACTCCTTAGCGCCGTCAGCAGTCATCATTCTTATCATTCTGCTTTCGCCGTCCTCTGACGTATATGCCGACATGATCCAGCCGTAAGCTTCACCTGTTCCGAGCATACCGTTTGCCGAAGCAGCCTCTATATAACCGATACGGCCAAAGCTGTCTGTATAGAATACGCACTCTTTACCTGCCGAAGCATCGTCAATAGCATTCTTGTCTATCGGATACTTTGTTCCGTCAACAGAAATCTGCATATCCTCGTCAGTGTTCTTCTTCGCTGATGAGAGTGACGTGATCTTACCTGTGAATGACTCGCCTGTTACAACAATGTCGATAACCTCTTCGTTAAGGTCTCTCTTTATCGAAGCAACGTCGTTAGTCTTGAGGTTTCTGACTCTTACCTCATCGCCCGCTCTCGTAACTGTTATAATCTTTTCTGTGTCATCGAGCTTTGTAAGCGATGTTGAAACATTGTCAATCTTACCTGACAGTCTGCTTGCCGTAGCTGCCGATACGAGTAATGTCTCGTACTTCTCAACTACAACCGTCTCGTATCTGCCGTTAGCGTTTGAGTCTATAAGTCTTACAGAACCCATTTTCGGCTTTAAGAATTCATTTAATGTGATTTCTGTCTTTACTTCAACGTCCTCACCGTTCTCGTCTTTCTCAGTCTTGTATGTCCACTTTCTCGCATCCGAATCGGGAAGATTCTCCAAATCTTCAGCGGTGATTGTCTGACCGTTGTAAACGATTGTCGGCTCTTCTTCTGTCTCGAACTTCTTCTTTGAAGTTGAACCATACATCTTAATTGCAGGATCTACTGTATCTGTCGGATCGAAACCTTCAAAATACTCGATATCTTCAACGTTCAATTCCTCTGTTCTCGAACGTGTGCCACTTGAAGTAATTGAAAGAACCTTTTCGTCAGAAGCTTTGTCCTGATAATAGTATACGATGTTTGAACCTACCAGCGAGTCAATGCCCGTAAGTGTTGTGTTGTAGATTGTGCCGTCATCATCATCCGAACCGTCGTCGTCAACGTCGATAAGGATCTGATTTGCAAGAAGCTTTTTGTTTGCTACAGAAGTTGTAGCTGTAGCCTTCAGAACGCCCTTGCCTTCCTTAACGTCAAATCTTACCTCGCCGAGAGTTTTGTTTGTGCTGTACTTTATAACGCCGTTATCATAGCCTACAGGATTTCTGTACGGACCTAAGAGAGCGTTAAATATCATCTTTATTACAGTACCGCGTTCAGCCGGCTCTTCCGATTTGCCGGGAGCTCCGTCTGTGATATCAAGAACGCTGCTTGCAATATTGAGGTATCCGTCCGGCCATCCGCTGAGTCTTTCAGCGTCAGCCTCATAATTGAGCGATCTTACGAGCATTACGCATACTTCCGCATATGTAATGTTATTTTCCGGTGCAAATGTACCGTCGCCCATACCGTTGATGATACCCTGATCTGTAGCTGTCTGAATCTGCGAAGCAGCCCAGTAATTCTCGTCAACGTCCGTGTAAGCGCCCTTATAGCCGCCTGTTGATGAAATGCCGAGCATTCTCAGAACAACCGATGTCATCTCCGCTCTTGTGATGCTTGTTCCCGGCTTAACGCTTCCGTCTTCATAACCGCTGACAATGCCTAAACCTTGCAATAACGCGAGTGCTTTCTGATAATACTCATCATTATCATACGCAGCGTCATCACCGAGCTGGCTTCCGCTGCTGGGGGCAGTCTGCGATGTCACAGTTGCCGGATTTTCAGCGTCAGGCTCTGCTGTAGCTGTGGCACTGTCTTCCGCAACCTCAGAAGCAAAACCGACTAATCCGAACGAACTCAGGAGCATAGTACCGCTCAAGAGCGCACAGATTAACTTTTTCATTGTTTTACTCATGTGTAAATCCCTCCATAAAAAATTTCCTACGGTAATAAACCGCGTAATTTAAGTAAATTATATAGCATTTACTTGTATATAAACAGCCGAAAACCAGTCCTTTTTGTTCACAAAACAGACTTTCGACCGGATATATCTATTCTTTTGCTTTTTGCCGCGCCATTTTGGCAAATTCCTTATATTCCAGCGGCGAAACACCGGTATATTTTTTGAATACCTGACTGAAATACTGCGAATTGGAGCCGTATCCCACCTTTTCCGCCACCTCGTATATCCTGTCCTTTTTGCCTTCGAGAATAAGCTCCTTCGCCATTTCCATACGCTTTTCCATGACGTAATGCGAGAAGTTCTTGCCCGTTTCCTTTTTGAACAGCTTGCCGAGGTAGTCCACATTTGTGTACAGGATAGTTCCGGCCAGCCATCTCAGCGAGAGATTCTCGTTTTCTATGTTTTTGTCTATCGTTTCTATCGTGTCTTTTATGAGCGAGCTGTAAATGCGGGTGTTTTTCGGCTTGTTCGCCTGCGCGACCTCATCCGTCACTTCATGAAGCAGCCGCTTTATCGTTCCGAATGACTGCGCGCTCCGAATTTCTCCTATCCCGCCGAGGTATCCTTCGATCTTGTCCTGACCGCAGCAACGCATAACGCAAATATACAGTCCCGTGCAGTATTCCTTCGAAACTCTCGGGGCAGGCTTGATTTTTTCCGTCACTCCGAAAAAATCGTTCAGGAAGCTCTTCGCCTCCGTTGCGTCACCGTTTTTAATATAATTTTCGAAAACCGCGTAATCCGGCTGCTCGCCCAAGGAATGACCCTCGTGCGCGTCATTTTCATACAGGATTTTCGAATTATCGGCATAAAACAAATTGTCCAGGCACACCTTAAGCCGACCGTACCGCTCCGGCGCGCCGGAAATAGTGAGGACGTCGCTGTAAACGGCAGCCATGTCGGCGCCGCTGTGCTTCCTGACCGCAACTCTGATCCTCTCAAGCAGCGATAAAATCCGATTTTTCTCCAATATGTCAGTTATAACCAAAATATGTCCGTTTAAAGCCGCTTCAGCCAAAGTTCCTTTGCTTCCCAAAACGGTTTCAATGCGCTTTTTCAGGAAATGAAGCTCCTCTTCACGGCGTTCGCCTTCGGGCTTTATTATGAGCATACGCACGGGAGAGGTATAATCCACTTCTGCGGTTTTGCAGTACGCTTTGAATATATCCTCGTACTCCCCTTCGCCCATAACGTAACGCCGCAGAAACAGTTCCTTGAAAAGCGGTTTTATGTTGTCCGCTTCCCTGACAATCAGTTCCGCAAAGTCAGACGCGCTATTTTGGTCCGAATTATGTACGGTATTCTGTACCTCATACATCGGGTTACCTCCAACATTTTCATTTACCATATATATTATATGACTTTTTCTCGTTAATTTCAAGTAAAATATTTTGACAAAAATCGTTTTTATTGCTTGAAATCAATATATGGTGTATGTTTTCGGCAATCTTAACTACATATTGACAATATTGGGAAAAATTTTTTTAAATTTTTTTCAAAATTGACTCCCCGAAAGTGCAAAAACGGCAAAAAACTCTGAAAAATATCCAAATTTGTCGTTTTTATGATTAAAAAACTGCCGTAACAAATTACGGCAGTTTTATTTAATCATTTACAGATTATTCAGAAATCGGGAATTTTGTATCCGACTTACCGATCGTAACATCTGTTAAGTCAAAGTTGTATGTCTGACCTCTCTGATAAGCCCAGCAGGTCGTTCTGATACCGAAGCCTGTGTAGTTCTTGCTCATCGAAGCATAGTACATAAGAGCCTCGCTGTTCTTCGAAACAACGGTTCCCGTATCCTTTTCGGTTACAACAACATTATATTCCTCAAGCTTGTTATCGATCGTAACTCTTACAGTGTACCACTTTTCGGGAGAAATAGTTGCTATTTCCTTCGATGCGGTACCGTCCATAGCCGTAATCTTATCAAGACCGATCGTCAGGTTTATGCCGACATCTCTTGCAGCATTAAAGCCGCTGCTCGTAGCGTCGTCGAACCAACCCATCATGAAGCCTATATTACCGCCGTTGTCCTCGTGCATTCTGATATCGAACTCAGCTATGCCGTAAGGACCCATTTGGTTAACCTCGCTCTGATTTCTGTTGTAGAAATACATCGAGCCCGCGCCGTCGCCGCTGCCTGTCTTGTCGCTGTTCGACCAGAAGTTGCAGTAATTGCGCTTTGTTTCCTCGTCATACAAAAACGTCTGATAATGAACGCTCGCGCTGCCCTTCGAAAGCCAGGGGCTGCCGTCGATTATGATTCCGAGACCATAATAGCCGGACTGATTCGGTCCGCGCTTAGCAGCGCCGCCGATTGAAACGTTCGAAAAGTCAGAATGCGAAACATAAGACATAGATTCCTCTGCGCTTGCGAGCATAGGTACGGCAAGAGCCTGGATACCGATAGCCGCAACCGCCAAAAGTGAAATGAGTTTTCTTTTCATTTTTATCTCCTCTTCCTTTCTATATTTCGTGCATATACATTATGTATATCCGTTAATATTAGCTATATTATACAACATTTTCACCAAAATTTATATATAAAAAACCGATATTATAGTTTAAAAAAACGTAATCAGCGCAAACAAAACTATTTTATTCCGTCCACCGAAATCGACAGTTTTCTTTCTATATAATTGAATCCAAACGTCAAAACAAACGTTATTGCCAGGTAAAAAACAGCCGCAAGGAGGTACGCGTCCGCCTTCATGTCGCGGTTTACCGCTCTCTGCGCGGTCTTGAGCAGGTCAATGAGCGCTATCGATGACGCGAGAGCCGTGTCCTTTACGAGGACGATGGTTTCATTCGCGATGGGCGGGATAACCGTTCTTATCATCTGCGGCACGACTATATAGCCCATAGTCTGCGCACCGGAGAAACCGAGCGCCTTTGCCGCCTCGTATTGTCCTTTATTTACCCCGATTATACCGCCGCGGAAAATCTCCGCGAAATACGCGGCGTAATTCAGCACGAACGACAGTACCGCCGCCTGAAACATTCCGAGCACGATGCGGTGTCCGCCAATCGTGACGTATGTAAGTCCGAAATAAAAGAAGAACAGCTGGAGCATCAGCGGCGTGCCGCGAAAGATAAGCAGATACAGTTTCACAAGCCAGCGGATCGGAAATTTGATGATTTTCGCAAACAATCTGTCTGTCGGTCTTTCAGTAACACTCTCGTTGAGAAGCGACACAAGAAGCCCGAGGGGCAAGGATAAGACGAGCGTTATCACGAAAAGCAGCAGTGTGATTTTCAAGCCTTCCAAAAGCTGCGGAAGAAGCCGGAGCATATATTGCACTCTTTCTTCAAGATTCATAGGTATTTCCTCCAATGTTACATATAACATCAATAAACGTGTAGGGCGGCTTGCCCACAAGCCGCCGCACAACCGGCAGCGGCGGTGAGCATCCCGCCCTACAAGCACTTTTTATTGTTTTACTGCTTTATTTTGTTATATCCTCGCCGAACCACTTCTGCGAAATTGACGAAAGCGTTCCGTCAGCCTTGCACTCGGCAAGACCTTCGTTGATAGCGTTCATAAACTCATCGTCGCCGAGTCTGCCGCCTACCGCGTAATCCTCGGGATCGAGCTGCTCCTCGAGCACTCTGAACTGATCCGCAAGGTTTTCCTTTGTCAGATAGTAGCGTACGAATATCTCGTCAATAACCGCCGCATCGGCTCTTCCGGACTGAACCTCCATAAGAACCTGTGAATTTTCCTTGAAGCGCGAAATGTTGTCATCGCCTATCGACTCATAGGTAGCCGTATCCTTCTTCAGAGCTTCCTCCGAAGTCGAACCGTCCTGCAGAGCCACCTTCTTGCCGGCAAGGTCGGCTTTTGTCTGAATAGCCGAATCTGTCGGAACAACTATAACCTGACCGGTTGAAAGATAAGGATCCGAGAACAGAACCTCCTGCTTTCTTTCCTCGGTAATCGAGAAGCCGTTCCAAATTACGTCGATCTTTCCTGATGAGAGCTCTAAGTTCTTGCTGTCCCAGTCAATGGGCTTGACCTCAACCTCTACGCCCATTCTCTTCGCAACCTCGTTGGCAAGGTCTATATCGAAGCCCACGATCGTGCCGTCGTCCTCGGTGAAGCCCATAGGAGCGAAGTCCGCGTCAAGGCCGAGGATGAAGTAGCCTCTGTCCTTTATGTCCTGAAGCGATGTGCTGACCGTTTCGGTATTGGCGTCGGAACCGCCCTCCGAGGCTGTTTCGTCAGCCGGCGCGCTGCCGTTTGAGCAGCCTGCCAAAAGCGCCGTTCCAAGTATACCTGCCAAAAGCAGTGATGTTAATTTTTTCATGGTTTTTCCCTCCGTTTTTAATTTTACACACATATTATACTGCATTACTTTAAATTAGTAAAGTGTTTTTTCAAAAAAGTTTGCACAAATTTTACTTTTCCACAGTTATCAGCTTGACATCGTTTGCGTACAGCTCCTCTGTCCACTCTTCGCTGAGCCTTATGTCTGTTATGAAGCAGTCTATTCTGTCAAGCTTGGATATTACCGGAACTCCGAGTCTGCCGAGCTTATAGTGGTCGCAGAGGAATACCGCCGATTCGCTGCAGTCGAGCATGGCCTTTTTGATTTCCGCCTCCTCCTCGCTTGAATCGACGAGGCCGCGCGAGAGTGTGATCCCGCGGCAGGAGAAGAAAAATTTATTCGCGCAGTAATTATCGCGCAGTGTTTTTTCCGCTATTCTCCCAACGAACGACATATTCCTGTGGGCAAGCTGTCCGCCTATACATATTACATGGATATGGGCGCAGTCCGCAAGCTCCGTGACTATTTTTCCGGAGTTGGTAATAACGGTAAGGCCTCGCTTGCCTTTTATGCAGCGCGCCAAATGCAGCGCGGATGTGCTCGCGTCAAGGAAAATCGTTTCGCCGTCGCGGATAAGCTCGGCAGCGCGTCTGCCGATAAGCTGCTTTCCCTCATAGTTTACCACGTCGCGCTCGCTCGCCGCAAGCTCCTGTTCGTTCGACTCGGCAATCGTGGCGCCGCCGTAGGTGCGTATAAGAACGCCCTGGCGCTCCAGCTTGTACAGATCTCCGCGTATTGTTTCCGCGGTCACATCAAACTGCTTCGCAAGGTCGGTGACAAGCACGCTCTTGTTTTTGTTTATTATTTGCTCTATCATATTTCTGCGTTCTACTGCAAGCATTTATTTATACCTCTTTACATATTTTTTCATTTATAATCATTCTATCATAAATTTTCCGATATGTACATACAAAAACGGAAAATTTTATCGGGGTTGCGTTTGGATTTATTTTGTTGTATAATACTGTAAGAATAAATTTACGGAGGAATACTCAAAATGAGCAATAATGATTTTTTCCCCGACGGCACTCCCGTTGACGAATGGTTTCACAACACGGACATACCGAGTCTTGACGAGCTCGGAAAACAGTACGTTCTGACCGAGCACGGAATACTCGGCGACGGACGGATACATACCGCCGAAATACAGGCGCTCATCGACAAAGCCGGAGAAAACGGCGGCGGAGTTATCGTCGTGCCGTCCGGCACATATATTACCGGCGCTCTCTTCTTCAGACAGGGCGTGCATCTTCATATACGCGAGGGCGGCATTCTTATGGGCAGCGACGACATAGCCGACTATCCCATCCGCGAAACCCGAATCGAGGGCGAGACCTGCCCGTACTATACGGCTCTTATCAACGCCGAAAACATAAACGGTTTCGTTATAAGCGGCAAGGGAACAATAGACGGAAACGGCTTTAAATCATGGCGCGCGTTTTGGCTCAGGCGCAAATGGAATCCGTCATGCACCAACAAAGACGAACAGCGCCCGAGGCTTGTTTATATATCAAACTGCTCGGACGTGACAATTGCCGGATTGCGTCTGCAAAACTCGCATTTTTGGACGACTCACATATACAAGAGCCGCCGCGTAAAATACCTCGGCTGCAGCATATTTTCTCCGGCGTTTCCTATCGGCGCGCCCAGCACCGACGCTATTGATATAGACGCGTGCGAGGATGTTCTCGTTAAAAACTGCCGCATGGAGGTAAACGACGACGCGGTGGCGCTCAAGGGCGGAAAGGGTCCGTGGGCGGACAGCGCGGAGGAAAACGGATCGAACGAGAGGATCATAATCGAGGACTGCACTTACGGATTCTGCCACAGCTGCCTTACCTGCGGTTCCGAATCGGTGCATAACAAAAATATTATTCTGCGCAGGATAAACGTGATTTGCGGAAAGAATCTGCTTTGGCTGAAAATGCGTCCCGATACGCCGCAGCGCTACGAATATATTACGGTCGAGGGCATAACGGGAAAAACTGAACACTTTATAAATATAAATCCGTGGACTCAATTCTACGATTTGAAGGGGCGCGAAGATATTCCGCTGTCATACGCCGATAAAATCACCATGCGCGGCTGCGAGTGCGAATGCGGCATTTTCTTCGACGTCAAGGCCGACGAAACACAGTATATACTGTCTGATTTCACCTTTGAGGATTTGAAGATAACGGCAAAAGAAAACGGCTTTTCCGAGGACGCCGTCCGCGGAATTAAATGTAAAAATATAAAAATCGATATTATATAGTAAAACGCGCAGGCGGTTAGACCGCCTGCGCGTTCATTTTACTCGTTCGCGTGCTTCGCGTCGTAGTTTTTCTTTATAACCATATCCTTGACCTTTAAAAGCCTTATCTGCGTGCTTCGCTCGTTTTCGTCGAGTTTCATGCTGATATAGTGGATTTTCTCCATGTAATCGGGAATCATTACATGCTCGAGCGCGTTTACGCGGCGGCGCGTTTTTTCTATCTCCGCCGCCATCAGCATACACGATTTCTCCACCTCGGCAAGCCTGAGCATATCGGGAAATACCTTCGAAAGCGACAGCACCGCCATATCGAGGTCGGCTGATGTTGAAACGTAGCCGTACGAGAAAATATCGCTCTTGTCCGCTGTTCTCGTTTTGTAATCGAAAACCGGCACGTTAACGCTCATAACATTCTTGCTCGACGCGTCAACCGACACCGACTGCTTTGGAGCGAGCAGCGCGGTTTTGACCGCCTCGCTGCCCATAACGGCTTCCGCGAGCGCAAATTCCTTGTTCGCCTCCGCTATTCCCTGCTCCACCTTGCGCCGAAGCTCTTTGTTTTCCTTTACAAGCTCCAAAAAACGCCGCATCAGCTCGTCGCGCTTGTCTTTTAAAAGCTTATGTCCGCGCCTCGCCGTCACGAGCTTTCTCTTAAGCCGCGTCAGCTCCATACGGGTGGGGTTTACATTTGTTGATGGCATCTCGGCACCCCCTTATTCCTCGTAATATTTGTCGAGATACTCGTCCTTTATACGCTTAAGCTCCGCCCTCGGCAAAATCCTTAACAGCTTCCAGCCGATATCGAGCGTTTCCTCTATACTGCGGTTTGTGTTATATCCCTGCGATACATATTCCTTTTCAAACTCATCCGCAAATTTCGCGTATTTCTTGTCTATTTCCGTAAGAGCCGCCTCGCCTAAGATTACCATTAATTCCTTCGCGTCCTTGCCGCGCGCGTACGCGGAAAAGAGCTGGTTCATGGTGTCCGCGTGGTCGGAACGGGTCTTGCCCTCGCCTATTCCCTTGTCCTTCAGACGCGAAAGCGACGGCAGAACGTCGATAGGCGGTGAAATGTTCTTTCTGTACAGCTCGCGCGAGAGAATTATCTGTCCCTCGGTGATATAGCCCGTAAGGTCGGGAATCGGGTGCGTTTTGTCGTCCTCTGGCATCGTCAAAATCGGGATCATCGTGATAGAGCCCGTTTTTCCGTGCTGTCTGCCCGCGCGCTCATAGAGCGTTGCGAGGTCGGTGTACATATAGCCCGGGTAGCCGCGGCGTGAGGGAACTTCCTTTCTCGCCGCCGATACCTCTCGAAGCGCGTCTGCGTAGTTTGTGATATCCGTCATGATTACAAGAACGTGCATATTCTGCTCAAACGCGAGATATTCCGCCGCCGTAAGCGCCATACGCGGCGTTGCTATACGCTCGACCGCGGGGTCGTTCGCTAAATTTATGAAAAGCACCGTTCTGTCGATCGCGCCCGTTTCGCGGAACGACTGAATGAAGTAATCGGCTTCCTCGTATGTTATTCCGAGCGCCGCGAATACAACCGCGAACGCTTCGTCCGTGCCGCGCACCCTCGCCTGACGCGCTATCTGCGCCGCGAGCTGCGCGTGCGGCAGACCCGAAGCCGAGAAAATAGGCAGCTTTTGTCCTCTTACGAGCGTGTTAAGTCCGTCTATCGCCGAAACTCCCGTCTGAATAAACTCCTGCGGGTAGCTCCTCGCCGCCGGATTCATCGGAAGTCCGTTTATATCCATTCTCTTTTCCGGAAGGATCTTCGGTCCGTTATCTATCGGTCTGCCCAAGCCGTCAAAAACGCGCGAGAGCATATCCGCCGACACGCCAAGCTCCATAACGCGTCCCGAAAAGCGAACCTTCGAGGTTTCGGGGTTGATACCCGTAGCGCTGTCGAAAAGCTGAACGAGAGCGTTGGAGCCGTCAACCTCCAGCACCTTGCAGCGCCGCTTTTCGCCGTTTGCAAGCTCAATTTCGCCGAGTTCGTTATACGTCACTCCCGACACGCCGCGCACCAGCATCAACGGGCCCGCGACTTCTTCGATTGTTTTATATTCTCTGGGCATCAATCATCACTCCTCGCAATTATTTCATCAGCCTGACGCTTTATTTCCGCGCGGATGCGTTCAAATCCCGCGTCGATCTCATCAGTCGGAAGATACTTAAATCGGCCTATATCCTCGCGCGCCGCCATAGACGAAAGCGCTTCCACATCGGCGCCCTTCTCTATCGCCGCGCCGGCAATATCGTAATATTCCAAAATCAGCTTCATCATAAGATACTGCTTTTTAGGCGGCGTATATGTGTCCATTTCATGGAACGCGTTCTGATGCAAATAGTCCTCGCGTATCGAGCGCGCCGCCTCGAGCTTCATTCTGTCGGACGGCGACAATGCGTCCATGCCGACCATCTTTACTATTTCGTCAAGCTCCGCCTCCTCCTGCAATAGAAGCATAAGCCTTGCGCGAAGCTCCATCCAGTCGGGAGCGACGTTCTTTACGAACCATCCCTCGACCGTGTCCGTGTATAATGAATACGAATTAAGCCAGTTTATAGCCGGGAAGTGGCGCTTGTACGCAAGCTCGGAGTCAAGTCCCCAGAACACCTTTACAATTCTTAATGTCGCCTGCGAGACGGGTTCGGAAATGTCTCCGCCCGGAGGCGATACCGCGCCGATAACCGAGAGCGCGCCTTCCTCGCCGTTAAGTCCCGTGACGCGTCCCGCGCGCTCGTAGAACTGAGCGAGACGCGAGCCGAGGTACGCGGGATAACCCTCCTCGCCCGGCATTTCCTCAAGTCTGCCCGACATTTCTCTCAGAGCCTCCGCCCAGCGAGACGTCGAATCCGCCATCAGCGCTACGGAATATCCCATGTCGCGAAAATATTCGGCTATTGTTATTCCGGTGTAGATCGAAGCCTCACGCGCCGCGACAGGCATATCGGAGGTGTTCGCTATAAGCACCGTTCTTTCCATAAGTGATTTACCCGTTTTCGGGTCGACAAGCTCGGGAAACTCGTTCAGAACGTCCGTCATCTCGTTGCCGCGCTCGCCGCAGCCGATGTATACTACGATATCAGCCTCCGCCCACTTTGCGAGCTGGTGCTGAACTACCGTCTTGCCGCTTCCGAAAGGACCGGGTACGGACGCGACGCCGCCCTTCGCGATCGGGAACAGCGTGTCTATAACTCTCTGACCCGTCACAAGCGGCATATCCGGCGGGAGCTTGCTCTTATACGGCCTTCCCACGCGCACGGGCCACTTCTGCATAAGCGTAAGCTCGTGCTTTTCGCCGTTATCGTCAAGAACGCACACGACTTCGTCAACCTTGAAGCCGCCCTGCTTGATTTCCTCGACCGTTCCCGAAACATTCGGCGGAACGAGAATTTTCTGCGTTACGACCTCCGTTTCCTCGACCGTTCCTATAACGCTGCCGCCCGACAGCTTATCGCCCTTTTTGACGGACGGTTTAAACTCCCATACTCTGTCGCGCTTTAACGACGCGACCTCAACGCCGCGCGCAAGGTTGTTGCCGGAAATCTTCATAATATCGTCCAGAGGACGCTGTATGCCGTCAAAAATACTGCCTATAAGTCCCGGGCCGAGCTCGACCGACAGCGGCATACCTGTCGAAACGACCTCCTCGCCCGGTCCTAAGCCCGAGGTCTCCTCGTAAACCTGAACCGACGCAAGATCTCCGTGGATCTCAATTATCTCACCTATAAGCCGCTCCTTCGAAACGCGGACAACGTCGAACATATTCGCGTCCTTCATGCCCTCGGCTATAACCAGGGGGCCGGCGACCTTTTTAATTATTCCATTACTCATAGCCTACTCCTTATATAATTCAGATTATACTATATCGCTTCCTACCGCTTTGATAACCGACTCGTTGACCGCTTTCATTCCCATTCCGGTATTGCCGTAAACCCCGGGTATCGGAATTATCGCCGGAAGTGGCGCTTCGCTGATACGCGCAAGCTCGTCTTTGACAAGCTCCGCAAGCTGTTCCGTGATATATATAACAGCAAAATCATCGTTTTCCAGTTTTCTGATAAGCTTTTTAGCCTCGTCCGCCGCCGTGACAAAGTATGTGTCAAGACCGAGCGCGGCAAAGCCGTAAACCGAGGCTCTGTCGCCTATTGCCGCCATTTTATACATATGTCATGCGCACCCTCTCTCTTATCATATCGTCGCCGAGCATATTGAGCTTACCCGAAAGTATCAGCCGCACCGCGTTTATCTCAGCCGTTTTCGCATAGTAATACGCGATTATCGGCGCGCATGAAAAGCTCTCATATTTCGCGCTTTCCATAAAGCGCATAATCTCATCCGCGCAATATTTCTCAAGCTGCGCGGCGCTTCCGCTTTTCATATACTCCGCGCATTCGCCGTATCCCGTCGGTCTGACAAACTCGCAAAGCGCGTCAATTCCGGCGGCGGCAGCCCTTTCAAGCTCGGATACATTAAGCGTTCCGCCGTCATAAACCGCATTTTCCGTAAATGACAGATTTTTCCCCGAGACGGCGCAGCGATACGCTGTTTTTAAATTCGACGTATCCGCAAGCATATCGGCATATTTCTTCACGAAAGCGTCTCCGCTTTCCTCCGCTGCGTCCGCGACCGCTTTCAGCATCGCATTGTCCACATATATGTCGCAAAGCTGTCCGTCCTGAGTTCTGTTTATTATTGTAACGGCCTCCTCGCAAGCCCGCGCAAGACGCTCGTCAAGCTCTTTATATTCACGCGTTTTTACGCACATATAAATCTCTTTTTTATCGGCTGTGCCGCCGTCCAAAAGCAGATCCTCGCCGTCAATTTCCGAAAACACCGCTTTTACCGACGCTTTTATATTATGATAATCTGTCGGCAGCCGCAGCACCCGTATCGTTTCCTCGTCGGCAAGCTCCTCGATAAACGACCAAAGCTCCTTTTCGGCGGCTGCGGTTACGTCCGAATTGTCATCGGAGCGATATCCGCGGTCGCGCGCGAAACGCAGAGCCGTTTCGTAGCCGTCGGCGCTTATGAGCTGCTCGATATCCTGCTTCGTCAGAAGTGAAGCCTCCTTTGCCCTTACGCGGGCTATGCTGTAGGTATATTCCTTCATAGCCATCACTCCTTAACCGAATAAAAATCCGTTTACCGCGTCATGCAGACGGTCTTTTTCAGCCTCGGTGAGGGCTTCTATCGAGCAGTTTTCCTCTATGTCTCCGTAGGAAAGAACAAATCCGCCGTCCATTGTGCGTGTTTTTTCCGAAATTGCAAGACCTTTCTCTTCAGCCGCGGCTACGAAGCTTTCCGGAGCGCGCATTTTGTCCTTATCGGAAAGAATAATTTCTCCGCCGCTTTTTGAAGCGTATTTATCCAGCAGCTTTGTCATAAATTCAAAATATTCCTTGTCGCCGAGCCCCACAAGCTTAATATACGCGTCCTTGAGAATACCGTCTATTATCTGCTGCTTTTCTCTCAAAAGCGCGCTCTTTTTTGTGATTTCTCCCGTTGATTTCGCGCGGGTGATAACGCGTTTGTATTCAAGCTCCGCCTGTTTTTCCGCTTCGCTCTCGATCACGTCCGCTTCCTCTCGCGCGCGGTCCGTCATACGTTTAGCCGCAACTTTTGCCTCGTCGGTTATGTGCGCTGCCTCCGCTCCGGCGTCGGCGGCTATTCCATCTATAATTTTATCTAATCCGTTCAATGTATCACATCCTTTACGGGTTCGTTCAGATTATATGTTCAGTCCCGCGATACCGAAAATGGCAAGAATTGAAACAAGAAGCGCGAGAATGGCGTATGTCTCGACCATTGCCGCGAAAATCATACCCTTACTCATCTGATCCGGCTTTTTCGCGATCATCATAATACCCGCGACAGCCGCCTTGCCCTGGCTTATAGCCGACAAAAGACCAACGATCGCGATAGGCAGGCACGCTGCGAGATAGAGAAGTCCCTTCGCAAGCGAAAGCGACTCGGCAGAGCCGCCGAGAATGCCTATTTGACTGAGCGTAATAAACGCGATAAGCAGTCCGTAAATGCCCTGCGTACCGGGAAGGAGCTGCATGATAAGAACCTTCGAGAACTTCGACGGATCCTCCGTAACGACGCCCGCAGCCGCCTGACCCGCTTTTCCTACGCCTATAGCCGAGCCTATTCCCGCAAGTATCGACGCCAAAGCCGCGCCTGTAAGAGCTAAAACCATACCTAAATTTTCCATTTTTAAATTTCCTCCTTGAATTTATAATACTTTGTATGAGCCGCGAACGGTTTGAACTCGCGTCCGCCGCCCTCAAAAAATTTACCGAAAAATTCCACGAACTGTAATCTGTTCGTATGCACATACGCGCCGAGCGCGTTTATGCCCAAATTCAGCGTGTGACCTATCACAAATACGATTATAAATATTATCGCTCCGACAACTCCGCCGCCGAACATACTTCCCATTTTGTTGAATACCGTCGCGATAACGCCAGTCGCAAGTCCCAAAGCGAGCAATCTCGAATACGAAAGTATGTCGCTCAGCCAGCTCGTAACGCCGTAGAGCGAGTACGCGCCCTTCGCGAGACGCTTGCCCATCTTGTTCTGCGGAGCGGTGAAAAGCAGTATTCCGAGCGCTCCTATTCCGGCTATGACCGCCGCGACCGTTCCCCATACCGCCGGAAGCTTAGTCGTAAGCCCCGCCATCGACAGGAACATATCGACGCGGAACAGATACAGTATTCCGCCGCCGACGAGCATATACCAGAATATGCAGTCGCCGAACGCCGCCGCCCAGTCCTTCGCCTTTATGCACTGATACAGCTTTACTCCAAGCCCCGTAAACAGATGAACGATTCCTATCACAAAGCTGAACATCAGCATTTTCATTGGGTCTTTTACAGGCTCGAACCATAAAGGCGGTATCGTTACCTCTTTTCCGAAAAACGTCCTTGACACGGTCGGGACAACGTCGCCGAAATAGCTTCCGAACATCACGCCCCAAAACATGGTCGATATACCGCAGTACATGAACATTCTCAGCGTCTTTTTCATATCGGGCTCCATGTTTTTGAATTTCTTTATCGCGAAGAAACAGCCCAGCGTCATAATAAGTCCGTACGCCGCGTCCGAGAGCATCATGCCGAACAGGATATAGTAGAAAAACGCCATGATCCCCGTCGGGTCAATCTCGCCCATCGCCGGCATCGCGAAGGTTTTTACTATTCCCTCGACCGGCTCGGTGAGATATTTGTTTTTAAGAAGCACCGGCGCGTCGCCGTCGGCGTCCTCCGTTTCCACCGCCGCGTTATACTCATGCTCCAGCGTGGCGGCGAGCGATGACGCAGCTTCCTTCGGCACGCAGCCAGTTATAACAAACACCTTGTTCCTTTGACTTAGCATGGAAAGCACATTATATTTCTCCGTGCGCATTGTGTAATAGTCCACCATAAACCTCAAAGAGCTTGCCGCGCCCTTGTAAGAGGCTATTTCTTTTTCCAAAGCGCCGATTTCACTGTTCAGCGCGTCGATTTCCTTTTGTATCTGAGCCGTCCGCTCCGCAGGCACGCCGCTAAACGATGTTTTCATCTTCGAAAAGCCTATTGCCCTGAGACGATTCTCGCAATCGGCGGCATGCTTTTTCGCGCACAGGATAAACACGCATGTCTGCTGCGGCATAACATTCACGATTTCCGCGTGGATAGGAGGCGCGTCCTCTGCGGATAAATAACGCTCAAGAAGCTTCTCTTCCGTCAGCGCTTCCGGAAATGTTCCGATTATGCAGGATGTGTCCTTTGTTCCGTCCTCCGAAAGCGAAACGTCGAGCGGAAGCCACGGGCTGAGCTCGTCGAGCTCCGACATACGGCGCACGATCTGAGCGCGTCTCTCCGCTATTTCCTCCTCCGCGTCCGTTATTCTAACGGCTATGTTCATCATCTCGGGAATATCGTCCACATACATATAATATTCCTCCGCCGACAATGACCTGCGCCCCTCAAAGGATGACAGAAGTCCCTTTTCGGACGGAGCATATTTTTCAAGAATGTCGATAGCCTTTTCGCCTATTACTCTCTCGCGTGCAAATTCCGACTGCGATTCGCTTGTGTTCATAGTCGAGAATCCGAGCTTCGCGTTTTCCGCGTCCGGCTCCGAAATATCAACACACTGTCTGCGCTGGAGAAACTCAAGCACCGCTTTTCTGTCTTTTTTGTTGCCGTATATAGTGATACGGCTCATGGGAACCTTCAAAAATAATCACCTTCTTTTCAGTTCGTCAGCGCGTCTATCACAAGCTGCACCGCCTTGCCGCGGCCCGCCGCAGCATTTTTTGAAAGAGCTGCCGCTCCGGCGCGCGCGTCTGCCGCCGCGTCCTTCTCTATCGCCGCTGCCGCCGCTCCGGCTTCGTCAATCTTTGACTTTATAAGCCTCCGCGCCGCCTCGCGCGCATTTTCAACAATTTGCTTTGCCTCGTTCTCGGCATTACGAAGGATTGCTTCACCTTCCGCTCTGGCGCGCGCCTCGGTCTCCTCGGCAGCGTTTTCAGCCTCAACGATGCGCATGATGGATTGTTTAGCCATTTACATCGACCTCCGTTATTTTAATGAATTATTTATATGTAAAATATCACAAATTTAAACACTATTCACTCCAAATAATACCACAATATAAACAAAATGTCAATATGAATTTAATAAACCGGCAGCCATTTAAAAAGCTGCCGGTTTTTGTTTATCTTCTTATTTGTCCGTTTCCGAAGATAACGTACTTTATCGACGTGAGTGCTTCAAGTCCCATAGGTCCGCGCGCGTGCATTTTTTGCGTGCTTATGCCTATCTCCGCGCCGAAGCCGAACTCGAAGCCGTCGGTGAAGCGCGTTGACGCGTTGACGTAAACAGCCGCCGCGTCTACCTCGTTTAAGAATTTCATCGAGTGCTCGTAATTGTTCGTGACGATCGCTTCGGAATGCTTCGTATTGTACTTGTTTATATGCGCTATCGCCTCGTCAACGCCGTTTACGACCTTGACCGCGATAATATAGTCGTTGTACTCGGTATAATAATCCTCGTCGGTCGCGGGGATCGCGTCGGAGCAGAGCGAGAGCGTTTTCTCGTCGCCGCGTATTTCAACGTTGTGCGCCTTTAGAGCGGTGCATATCGCGGGAAGGAATTTATCGGCGATTTCCGCGTCAACCAAAAGCGTTTCAGCCGCGTTGCATACCGACGGGCGCTGAACCTTCGCGTTCATAACTATCTCGATCGCCATATCAAAATCCGCGCCGCCGTCAACGTATACATGGCAGTTGCCCGCCGCCGTTTCAACCACAGGCACGGTCGCGTTTTCGACTACCGACTTAATCAAGCCCTTTCCGCCGCGCGGAATGAGCAGGTCGATATAGCCGTTCATCTGCATAAGCTCCGTCGCGGTCTTTCTCGACGTGTCCTCGATAATATTGAGCGCGCCCTCGGGAATGCCCGCCATATACGCCGCGTCCTGCATGATTTTCATAATGGCGCGGTTTGAGTTTATCGCTTCGCTTCCGCCTCTTAAAATGCACGCGTTTGACGTTTTAAGGCACAGAGCCGCCGCGTCCACCGTTACGTTCGGACGAGCTTCATATATAATAGCGATCACGCCGAGCGGCACTCGCTTTTGTCCTATTTCAAGCCCGTTCGGGCGTTTCCACATTTTTACGGTCTCCCCTATCGGGTCGTTAAGCGCTCTTACCTGACGCACTCCCTCGGCTATTCCCGCTATTCTCTCATGCGTGAGCGTGAGCCTGTCGATCATAGCCTCTCTCGTGCCGTTTGAGCGCGCGTTTTCAATGTCGATCTCATTCGCCGCGATGATCTCGTCCGCGCGCAGAACAAGCGCTCCGGCTATCGCGTCAAGAGCTCTGTCCTTAATAGGAGTAGGCACGGAAACCAGCTTATACGCGGCGTTTCGCGCAAGCGTTCCCTTTTCGAGAAGCTCCTTATTCATCACCGTCACTCCTTTCGAAATTCTTTGAAACAAACAGCGTTCCCACGGGCTTGCCCTCAAGCACGTCATAGAGCGCGTCTATGTTATCGCCGTTCATGATGATCATATGTATGCCCGCCTTCATAGCCGTTTCGGCGGCTTCGAGCTTCGTGACCATTCCGCCCGTGCCGCGGTTCGTGCCTGCTCCGCCCGCAGCGAAGCGCACGCTTTCAACGTCATATACTATAGGCAGAAGCTCCGCGTCCTTGTTGCGGTGCGGGTCGTCGGAATAAAGTCCGTCAATGTCCGAGAAAAGCACGAGCAAATCGGCGTCCATCATGTCCGCGACAACGGCGGAGAGCGTGTCGTTGTCGCCGATTTCAATTTCCTCGAAGCTCACCGTGTCGTTCTCGTTTACGACGGGGATTATTCCCATTTCGATAAGCGCGGTCATGGTGTTCTGAATATTTCTCTTGCGGCGCGGTATCGCTATATCGTCGCGCGTGAGAAGTATCTGAGCGACTGTGTTGTTGTAATCGGAAAATACCTTGTCATAAAGATACATCAGCTCGCACTGACCGACCGCCGCGATAGCCTGCTTTCCTCGGATATCCTCGGGCTTTTCGGAAAGACCGAGCTTGCCCATCGCTATGCCCTGAGCGCCGGAGGAAACGAGGATTATTTCCTTGCCCTGATTGCGAAGATCGCTCAGAACCATAGCGAGACGGTCTATGCGCTTTAAATTCATTTTTCCCGTTTCATAAGTAAGCGTAGACGTGCCGACCTTTACGACGATACGGTGCGCCATTGAAACGTCGTGTAAAATTTTATTCATTACTTATTACCACCTGTTTATATTTATGTTTATTATACGCCGCCAAGCACTCTCATCGCGATATTGAAATACACAATTATAGCGCAGGTATCGACTATTGTTGTTATAAGCGGCGCGGCAACTATAGCGGGGTCAAGCCCGATACGCTTTGCCAAAAGCGGCAGTGCAGAGCCTATCAGCTTTGCCATGATTACAGTGCAGACAATCGAAATCGAAATTGCTGCAGACAAAGCGAGGCTGTGTCCGTACACTAAATAAATAACCACTCCGTCAGCCGCCGCGAGCACCGCGCTTACGAGTATGGAAATGCGGAACTCCTTGAATACCACCTTGAAAAAGTCCTTGAAGCTCACCTCGCCGAGCGCCAGCCCGCGTATTATCATGGTCGAGCTTTGCGAGCCGCAGTTGCCGCCGGTGTCGGTTATCATCGGCATAAGCGCTATAAGTATTGGTATACCTGCTACGATATTTTCATAATGTATCAGTATTCTTTCCGTCAAAATCGCGGAAATCATCAGGACTATCAGCCACCCTATACGGCTCAGCGCATGGCGGAAAACGCCTGTTTTGAAATATGACTCCTCATTCGGCACGATAGCCGCCATCTTCGTAACGTCCTCGGTGTTTTCCTCCTCGATTACGTCCATAGCGTCGTCGAACGTGACAATTCCGACGAGCCGCATATCCTTATCCACAACTGGCAGCGCGAGAAAGCCGTACTTTTCGAATATCTGCGCCACTACCTCTCTGTCCTCGTGGGTGTTTACGGAAATGATATTCGTTTCCATTATGTCGCCGATCTTGTCGTCCTCGTCCGCCATGAATAAATCGCGGACGGTCACAACGCCGATAAGACGGCGGTTCTCGGTGACATAGGCAGTGTAGATGGTTTCCTTGTTAACGCCCACGCGCCTGATTTTCGCGAACGATTCCGAAACGGTCATATCCTTATGCAGATTGATGTACTCGATCGTCATAAGACTTCCCGCGCTGTCGCGGGGATAGCGGAGTATTTCGTTGATCGCGCGCCGCGCTCCCGTGGTCGAGTTTTTTAGTATTCTCGCTACGACGTTCGCGGGCATTTCCTCAATTATGTCAACAGTATCGTCAATAAAAATCTGATCGAGCATTTCCTTAAGCTCTGTATCTGAAAACGTGCCTATGAGCGCCTCCTGCATTTCGGAGTTCATGAGAGAAAACGTCTCCGCAGCCATATCCTTCGGGAGCAGACGGAACAAAACCGCGAGAGTGTCGCGTTTTTCACCGTTATAGCGGTCAAAAAGCTCATCAAAAACAGCCGCCAAATCCGCCTCATTCTCTCCATCTATAAGCTGACGAAGCCGGACATAGTCGCGCTTTTGCATAAGATATTCAATGCTGTCAATTAAGCCTTCCATACGCTAATCTCCTAAGCGGCGCAATAAAATTATTCCGCCTTGAAATTTTCGGGTCTGTCCTTCCGCAAGCCGAAATAGTACAAAATCGCCTCGGTCGTGCGTCTCGACGCCTCGCCGTCGCCGTACGGATTCGCGGCGTGAGCCATTTTGTCATATTCGTTTTTATCGTCGAGCAGCTCCTTCGCGAGCTTTACTATAACTTCCTCGTCCACGCCCGCAATTTTTACCGTTCCCGCCGCTACCGCCTCGGGGCGCTCCGTTTCGCGCCTTAACACAAGCACGGGCTTCGCGAGAGCGGGAGCTTCCTCCTGTATGCCGCCCGAGTCCGTCATTACCATATACCCGCGCGCCATTGTGTTATGCAGATCCTCAACGTCGATCGGGTCGATCAAATGCACTCGGTCAACGCCGTCAAGTATTCCGAAAACGGTCTCCCTTACGGCGGGATTGAGATGCACGGGATAAACAAGCTCCGTGTCAGGATAATCCGTAACTATCCTCTTTAAAGCGCGGCATATATTTTCAAGCGGCTCGCCCAAATTTTCGCGTCTGTGCGCCGTCACGATAATCACGCGCTTATTCGCGAAATCAAGCTCGTTTAACGCATCACACTTGAATTTATAATCATCACGCACCGTGGTTTTCATCGCGTCTATTACGGTGTTTCCCGTAATAAAAATCGACTCGTCCGGCACGTTTTCTTTAAGCAAATTCAGCCTGTTCTGCGGAGTCGGAGAAAAGTTCAGATCCGCTATTCTGCCCGTAAGCTGGCGGTTCATTTCCTCCGGAAACGGCGAATATTTGTCATATGTCCGCAGTCCCGCTTCGACGTGACCGACCTTGACCTGATTATAAAATCCCGCCAAAGCCGCGACGAAGCTGGTGGACGTGTCGCCGTGAACAAGAATTATATCGGGCTTCTCCTTCTTTATAACGCCGTCAAGCCCCTCCAAAACGCGCGAGGTAATACCCACGAGCGTCTGTCTGTCCTTCATTATATCGAGGTCGTAATCGGGAGTGATTCCGAAAATCTCAAGCACCTGGTCGAGCATCTGCCGATGCTGCGCGGTCACGCAGACAATAGGCTCTATCTCGTCATATTTCCTAAGCTCCAGCGCCAGCGGAGCCATCTTAATAGCCTCCGGACGCGTCCCAAAAACCGTCATAACCTTTATTTTTTTCATCACTCGTTCTCCTCCGTATCATCCGTCTTATCCCTATTATCCGGGTGATGATGCACATAGCTGTTCTTGCCCAAAAAGCTTCCTATCAAAAGCAGCACCAGCACACACAAAAGCAGTATGATCGCGCGCAGGAAGCCGCTTTCCGCGAGGAGCACCGCCGTTATTCCCAAAACGCCGCTTATCGCGTATAGGATAAATACCGTCTGCTTCTGCGAAAAGCCCATGTCGACAAGCCTGTGGTGCAGATGTCCGCGGTCGGCTACCATCGGGCTTTTTCCGTGCGCGACGCGTCGTATCATAGCGAAGCTCGCATCAAAAAGCGGCAAGCCCAGTATAAGAAGCGGCACGGCGAACGATATCACCGCGTAGGACTTGAACACGCCCTGAATAGAGAGCGTCGCAAGCATAAATCCCAAAAACGTAGAGCCTGTATCGCCCATGAAGATTTTCGCGGGATTGAAATTAAACGGCAGAAATCCAAAACAAGAGCCCATCAGCGCGATACCCAAAATCGCTATCGGGTACTCTCCCACGCGCACCGATATGAACACGAGCGACACGGACATTATCGCCGAAACTCCGGCGGCGAGTCCGTCAAGGCCGTCTATGAAATTGACCGCGTTCGTTATAAACACGATCCACAAAACCGTCAGCGTTATCGAAAGCCACTCGGGGAGCACCCAGTACGGGTTATCGCTCAGTACATTCGGGTTTGTGAATACGTCAATTTTTATATTACCGACAAATATAACCACAAGCGCCGCGATAATCTGTATCACAAATTTCAGCTTCGCGTTCAGGTTTTTGCAGTCGTCCACAAATCCCATAGCCGCTATGATCGCCGCGCCCGCGAGCGTTCCCGCGAGCTGTCTTGTCCAGTCCGCGAAGCAGAGCGTCGCGACAAGAAAACCGAAAATAATAGCTACGCCGCCTATTCTCGGCGTGGGCTTTTTGTGCATACGGCGCGAGTCCTTCGGAATATCGACCGCGCCCTGACCTATACGGAACGCCAGCCGCCTTGCGAGAGGCGTTGTCGCGAATGTGAACGCGAACGAAATCACGAACGCGAAAATCATATATAATATATCTCTGGTACTCATTGTTACCCCTCCGTTTTACAGTACAAAACCGACCTTCTTATACACCTTTTTCAAAGTTCTCTGCGAAATTTTCCCCGCGCTCTCCGCGCCCTTTTCGCATATATCCATCAAATACTGCTTATCCGAAATAATTCTGTCGTATTCCGCGCGGATAGGCTTTAAGCACTCCACGACCGCCTCGGCGACGTCGCTCTTGAAATCGCCGTAGCCCTTGCCGGAGTAGTCCTTCACAATGTCGTCGATTTTCCGTCCCGTAACAGCCGACATAATGGAGAGCAGATTGTTAATTCCCGCCTTTGTCTCGTCGCCCTCGCGGTACTCTATAACGCCCTCGCTGTCCGTCACAGCGCTTTTTATCTTTTTCGCGACAATGTTCATATCGTCCATCATGGAGATATACGCCTTCGGGTTCGGATCGGATTTCGACATTTTCTTGGTCGGCTCCTGTAAGCTCATAACATTCGCGCCCACCTTCGGCAAAAGTCCCTCTGGAATTGTGAACACGTCGCCGTAGATCGCGTTAAAGCGCTGAGCAACGTCTCGGCATATCTCGATATGCTGCATCTGATCCTTCCCGACAGGCACATAATCCGCCTGATACAGCAGAATATCCGCCGCCATAAGCACGGGGTATGTAAACAGTCCCGCGTTTATGTTTTCCGCATGGCGCGCGGACTTGTCCTTAAACTGAGTCATACGCTGAAGCTCGCCCATATATGTGAAGCAATTCAATACCCACGCAAGCTCCGCGTGAGCGGGGTTATGCGACTGAATAAAGAGTATGTTCTCCTCCGGATCAATTCCGCACGCGATATAAAGCGCTAAAATTTCAAGCGTCCTGCGCCGCAGATCAGCCGGAGTTTGGCGCACAGTGATAGTGTGCATATCCATCATCGCGTAGATGCAGCGGTAGTCGTCTTGCAGGCTCACCCAGTTCCGTATCGCCCCGAGATAATTCCCGAGCGTCAGATTTCCCGACGGCTGTATGCCGGAAAAAATTATTTTCTTATCGTCCATTTGTTTTCATTCCTTTTTTATAATAATTCCGTCAATACCTCGCCAATGCGGCGGATACCTTCCTCGATATTTTCAAGCGTCGCCGACGAGTAATTCAGTCTGAACATATTCGACGGCGCGAATATATCCGTCGCGAAGTTCGAACCCGGCACGATCGCGACCTTCTTTTCAAGACAGCGGTCAACGATCGGCGTGATGTCCGTAATAGTCGGGCATTCGCACCAAAGGAAAATTCCGCCCTCCGGCGTTACCCACTTTACCTTGCCCTTCGGGAAATATTTTTCCATATTCTCAACCATACAAGCGCATTTTTTGCCGTACAGCTCGCGGTTTTTCGCGATATAGCTGTCAATGTTGTACTTCTTCATAAACTCCACGCACATAAGCTGCGTGAGCATCGGCGTGTGAACGTCGTTCACCTGCTTGAGCATTTCGATCTTCTCGGCAAGCTCCGCCGGAGCTACTATGTAGCCGAGTCTCATACCCGGCGATAAAATCTTCGAGAACGAGCCCGCGTAAATTACTCTGCCCTCGGTGTCCATTGACTTTATCGTAGGCACGTCCTCGCCGGAGAAACGCAGATCGCCGTAGGGGTTGTCCTCCAGGATAAGCACGTCGTATTTCGACGCGAGCTCGAGCATTTTCTTTCTCTTTTCGAGCGACATCGTAACGCCCGTCGGGTTCTGGAACGTCGGGATAGTGTAGATGAATTTCACGCCGTCGTTATTTTTGAGCGCGTCCTCCAAGCCCTCCATGCTCATGCCGTCGTCCTCGACGGTCACGCCGACAAGCCCGCATTCGTATGTGCGGAACGCGTTCAAGCTGCCAATAAAGCTCGGGCTTTCAACAATGACCTTGTCGCCCTTATTAAGAACCGCCTTCGCCGTGAGGTCTATGCCCTGATTCGCGCCGGTCATGATAAGAATAGCGTCATTTTCGCCGACGGAATTGACCTTCTCCGCTCTCTGACGAGCGCAGTCGCGCATTTTCGGATAACCGTCCGTCGTGCCGTACTGAAGCGCGAGCGTCGGATTTGTCATAAGAATCTTACCCGCGATTTTTGAAAGCTCCTCACCAGGAAACAGCTCCGAAGCGGGATTTCCGCCCGCGAGCGATATTATCTCGGGATCCGCCATGCGCTTAAACATCTCGCGGATAGCCGAGCCTTTCATATTTTTCACACGGTCGGCCATGTATGATTTATATTCCATTTTATTTCCTCTCCTTATTTATCACAAACTATAATTTATCTGTATACCTATCTTCGTCTTTCCATTTCCCTATAAATATCATCCCACGTCATATCGTTATCCACGAGCATTACAGTCAAATGATACATCAAATCCGCTACCTCGTAGCTGATTTCCTCCTTTGAGCGGTTTTTGCCGGCTATCACTACCTCCGCCGCTTCTTCGCCTACCTTTTTGAGTATCTTGTCCTCGCCCTTGTCAAATAGGTAATTCGTGTAGCTGCCCTCGGCGGGATTGCGCTTTCTGTCCATTACTACAGCCTGCTCGCGCATGACGGCATCGGATATGTATGTCGGCTCGATATCCTCGATAAGCTCGCCGTCCTTGACGCTTCTGTAGAAGCAGCTTCTGTTTCCCGTGTGGCACGCGGGTCCGACGGGAGAGGCTTCTATAACAAGACAGTCCCCGTCGCAGTCTACGCGTATTTTATCTACGAGCATATAATTTCCCGACGTTTCGCCCTTCACCCAAACCTCCTTGCGGCTTCTCGACCAAAACGTTGCGCGTCCCGTTTCGATTGTCTGCTTTAATGTGTCCGCGTTCATGTATGCGACCATCAGCACCTCTTTCGTTTCGCGGTTCTGTACCACAGCAGGAATAAGTCCGCGCGAGTCGAATTTCAGTTCGTCCAAAAGCTTTTCCATTATTATTCTCCTTTCGATTAAAATGATATTACTATTTGAATGATATTACCTTTCTGTTTTTTATGAGATACTCCGCGCCCGAAATCACCGCGAACGCAACGGAGATCCATATGAGAACGTCTATTATAAGCAGCGAGCTTACGCCTAAGAACAGCTCGTTTCCCATAATGAGGATCGTCGCTATTATAGCAATCATCTGAGATACTGTTTTTACTTTGCCCCACATACTTGCCGCTATTACGCTGCCCTCGCCCGCCGCGATGAGCCGTATTCCCGCGATCATAAACTCACGCGCGAGCACTATCATTAGCGCCCACGGAGACATCAGTCCGAAGTTCAGGAATATCACAAACGCCGCCGTTGTGAGCATTTTATCCGCGAGCGGATCGACGAATTTTCCGAATGTCGTTATCTGATTATACTTCCTCGCGATATACCCGTCGAGCCAGTCCGTAATCGAAGCGATCACAAACACCGCGAGCGCCGCATAACGGCAGATATTACCTCCCTGCAGCAGCAGCGCCATAAAAACAGGCACGAGCACCACGCGAAGCAGCGTTAGCTTATTGGCTGTATTCATTGTATCGTCCTCCTCACACCATCTGTCCGCTTAAATCGTATTCGTCAGCGTCCAGGATTTTTACGTTGATTATATCGCCCTCGGCGATTTCGTCCTCCGCGCCGAAATATACCTTTCCGTCCACGTCTATGCTGTCCGCGCGGCTTCTGCCGTAGAACAGAAAGCTCTCCTCGTCGTAGCCCTCGACTATTACCTCAATAGTTTTGCCTATCTTCGCGCGGTTCAAGTCGAGAGATATGCCCTGCTGGAGCGTCATCAATCTGTCAAGACGTTCCTCCTTCACTTCCTCGTCGATCTGATCGGGAAAATCAGCCGCCGGAGTGCCTTCCTCGCGCGAGTACGCGAACACGCCCATACGGTCAAATTTTATTTCCTTCACAAACTCGTAAAGCTCGTCAAACTGTTCCTCCGTCTCGCCGGGGAAACCTGCTATAATCGACGTTCTTATCGCGCAGTCGGGCATTTTCGCGCGGATTTTTTCTATTTTCTTTATTATTTCCTCTCGGCTCGTCCTGCGCGCCATACGGCGGAGTATATAATTATTTATATGCTGAATGGGCATATCTATATATCGGCAAATTTTTTCGCTCGAAGCCATAGCGTTTATAAGCTCGTCCGTTATCGCTTCGGGATAGAAATAGTGAACGCGTATCCACTTGATTTTTTCTATCTTCACAAGCTCCCAAAACAGCTTGGGGAGCGCATATTCGCCGTAAATGTCTTTGCCGTAGCGCGTGGTGTCCTGGGCGATCAGAATAAGCTCCTTAACGCCGTTATCCGCTAAAATCCGCGCTTCCTCGGCTATGTCCTCGATACGGCGGCTTCTGAAATGACCGCGTATTTTCGGTATCGCGCAGTATGTGCAGTTGTTGTCGCAGCCGTCCGCGATTTTAAGATACGCGGTATACGGCGGAGTTGTAAGTATTCGCGGCAGCCTTTCGGGCGGAGTTCTGTTTATATTGCCGCAGACCGCGCTTTTTTCGCCGCCGAGCGCGCTTTTGACAACGTCCGCGATTTTGTCGTAATCGCCCGTGCCGATAATAGAGTCAACCTCGGGCATTTCGAGCATTATCTCGTCCTTGTACCTCTCCGCGAGACACCCCGCCGCGATAAGCAGCCTACATCGTCCCGTTGTCTTATACTCAGCCATTTCCAGCAGTGTGTTAATAGACTCCTGCTTCGCAGATTCGATAAAGCCGCAGGTGTTGACCACGATTATATCCGCTTCGGCGGGATCGGAAACTATGTCAAATCCGCCGTCGGCGAGAAGCCCGAGCATAATTTCCGAGTCCGTCTGATTTTTCGCGCAGCCGAGCGACACCATTCCTATGTTATATTTCATCAGCTTCCCCTTTCGCCCGCTCTATACATTCCTTTATGTCGCCGAAGCCGTAGCCGCGGTAGATAAAGTAACGTATACAGCGGTCAACGCTTTTTTTCTCAAAATCTCCGCCGAGCTTTTTTACAACGAGCGGATACAGCCGCTCCTGTTCATCATCTTCCTCAAGCTCCGCCATAGCCTCAGCCGCGTCCTCGCCCGAAACACCGAGCCGTTTAAGCTCCGCTTCGATACGCTTTCCTCCGTATTTTTTGAGGTTTTTCAAATCCCTGACCTTTGAAAGCGCGTATTGCTCATCATTTACGAAGTTGTACTCACGGCAAAATTCAAGCGTTTTTTCTATATTTTCGTCGGTCGCTCCCGCGCGGCGGAGCTTGTCCGAAAGCTCCTTTTCGCTGTACGCGCGGAATGTCAGGAGCCTTAACGCCTTGTCCTTTGTCTGCTCGTAATTAAGCTCCTTTTGCTCGTAATTTCCATATTTTCCGTATGCCATTAATTTTTAAATTCCTCTAATTCAAAGTAACCGAATAATCTTCCGAAATCCAGTCCGCCGATATGCTTATCGGCATATTTTCCGGTAAGATGCTTGTAGCCGCTTATGATCTGCTCCGACTTAATGCCGTAGCTCAGCGACAGATACGCCTCGATATACGCCGAAAGCTGGTCACAGCCGCGTATTATCTGCCCGTCGGCGGGACAGTATTTGTCGTCGTTGTATTTTTCGTTTATTTCGTCCGACGTTGTGAGGAGCGTTTGTCCGTCAACGATTATTTTTGACGAGAACTCGTTCTGCGTGTAATATTCAAGCTCCGCGTGCCACGACGGCGGCAGGAGAGGATATATCACCTCGCGCATCTGCTCGTCCTCGATATCGTGTATTATGCTGTCAAGCCCCTTGATCGACGCTTTTACGGGTGAAACTATATCTCGTGTAAGAACCTCGGGTAAATCGTGGAACAAGCCGCCGAAAAAGTTGTTTACAAGCCTTTCCGAACACGGTTTTTCAAGCTCCAGCGACATAAAATACGACAAAATCGCCACCACGAGCATATGCCCCATTACAAACGTCTGCGGCATTCTGACCGCCTTCGCCCAGCGCTGCTGATAGCGGAGCTTGCCCAACAGCGACAAAAACCGCTGCAAATATTCGCTACCCGCGAAATAGCGAAATCCCGAAAACGTGTCGCAAGCCGCAAGCCCCTGCGCCATTTCCGCCTTCACTTGCTCGATGCCGTACGTTTCGCGGTTCATAGGGTAGATGATTGAAAATTCCCAGTTGCTCGCGTGATAGTGCGCGGCTTTTAAGATTTGCTTTTCGAGCTTGCTGTAGTCGGGCTCGAGATAATACCGCTCCATACGCTCGTAAAATCCGCCGCCGAGCGCGGTTAAATCGTCCTTTAACTCGTCAAGCACCCACCTGTCGATTTGATTGCCCTTTTCCTTGACGAGCTTGTGATATATAGGAGGCTTGATGTCCGTCAGTATGCTTCTGTGGAAAAACTCGAATATCCCGCCCTCGACGAGCTTTAATCTGTCAACGCTTTCGCCCTCGCAGCGCGCGAGAACATACGCGTAAAACATTTTATGCGCCTGTTTATCAAGCTCGGTAAACCCTGTCCAAGGGCGGATATGGTCGTTCCACCGCTGAATCGACGCGGCCTCGTAGATAAGCGAAATGAGCGATTTTGTAATCATGTCGAGCCTCCTTTTTCGGACGTGCGGACGCGCACGCGCAGATAAATCACAATTTATCTCCTTATTTATTTATCTTCTTCCAGCTATCCTTCAACGCCACAGACCTGTTGAACACCGGCTTGTCCGGCGTGCTGTCGGGGTCTACGCAGAAATAGCCGAGACGCAGGAATTGGAATTTGTCGCCGGCTTTTAAATTCTTCAGCGTGCTTTCCACCTTCGCGTTCTCTATCACGACCATCGACTCGGGATTCAAATTTTCCGTAAAATCGCCGACATTACTCTCATCCGACGGGTTCTCGACGTTAAACAGCCTGTCGTAAAGGCGCACCTCCGCGTCGATCGCGTGAGCCGCGCTCACCCAGTGGATCGTACCCTTCACCTTGCGCCCGTCGGGCGTGTCGCCGCCTCGCGATTCAGGATCGTAGGTGCAGTGAAGCGTTGTGATATTGCCGTCGTCGTCCGCCTCATAGCCCGTGCAGGTAATGTAATACGCGCTCTTCAAGCGCACCTCGCGTCCTAAAGTTAAGCGGAAATATTTCTTCGGCGCATCAAGCATGAAATCGTCCTGCTCGATATAGATCTCCTTCGAAAATTCCACCTTGCGCTTGCCCAGCTCGGGCTTTTCTGGATTTATTTCAACCTCTATTTCCTCAACCAAATCATCGGGATAATTATCGATTATAACCTTTAACGGTCTTAAAACAGCCATAGCGCGCGGAGCGTTTTTGTTTAAATCGTCTCTCAAACACGCCTCCAAAAGCGAAAAATCTATCACGCTGTTCGCCTTCGCGACGCCTATTCTGTCGCAGAAATCGCGGATAGCCGCGGGAGTGTAGCCGCGTCTGCGCATACCGCAGATCGTTGACATACGCGGATCGTCCCAGCCGGACACTATGCCGTTTTTTACAAGCTTTAAGCAGCGTCGTTTGCTCGTTAATGTGTAATTTAAATTCATTCTCGCAAACTCGATCTGACGCGACGGCTTTTCATATCCCACCTCGCGCAGTACCCACTCATAGAGCGGTCTGTGATCCTCAAATTCGAGCGTACATAGCGAATGTGTCACGCCCTCCACCGTATCGGATATCGGGTGCGCGAAATCGTACATCGGGTATACCACCCACTTGTCGCCCGTGCGGTGATGATGCGCGCGGAGTATTCTGTAAATTACAGGATCGCGCATATTGAGATTGCCCGAAGCCATATCTATTTTCGCGCGGAGCACCTTAGCGCCGTCCTCGAACTCGCCGTCCGCCATACGCTTGAACAAATCGAGATTTTCCTCGACCGAGCGGTCGCGGTACGGGCTGTTTTTGCCAGGAGTTTTAAGCGTGCCGCGATAGGCGCGTATCTCGTCGGCGGACAAATCGTCAACATACGCCTTGCCCTTTTTTATAAGCGTGACCGCCGCCTCGTATATATCGTCAAAATAGTCCGACGCGTAAAGCACCTTGCCCCACTTGAAGCCGAGCCACTTTATATCCTCCATTATCGAATCGACGTACTCAACGTCCTCCTTAGTCGGATTTGTGTCGTCAAGACGCAGGTTGCAGACCCCGCCGTATTTTGCCGCCATGCCGAAGTCGATGCTTATCGCCTTCGCGTGACCGACGTGCAGATAGCCGTTAGGCTCGGGCGGGAAACGCGTCTGAACCTCGCTGTAAACGCCGTCCTTCAGATCCTTTTCAATCGCGTCCTCGATAAAATTTTTTATATAAACCTCTTCCATTCAAAAACTCCTCCCATTCAGCTTGAAAGAAAATCGTTCAGATTGCTGTTTTGCAGCTCGGGTGCTGTACAAGTGTACCGCCCCGAGCGAAAAGCAGTGAGATGGGCGATTTTACTCAAGCGTCCTTAGAGCATCTATCGCTTCATCTATTCGTTTTATTACTTCATTTGAACCTAAAACACGCATAATTTCATACAAATCGGGCGTATTTCTGCGTCCCGTTACAGCCGCGCGGATAACTCCCGCGACATCGCCGACGTGTCCCTTGTATTGGTCGGGATTTTTCTTATACTCCTTCGGCGCTTTCGCGTAGCCCAGGCTTACCGCCATATCGCGCACCTGCGGGAACCAGTCCTCGGCGGTAACAGTTCCGTCGTATATGGTCTTATACGTTTCGAGAATTTCAGCCATATCCGCGTTTGATAAGTTGTCCGCGAAATCGCGCTTTCTGTCCCAAAGCTCGTCGTAGAAGTAGGAAACGTAGCCTTCAACGTCCTCCCACTTCGCGATGTCCTTCCTCGGCTTCGCGCTGCCGCGCTCTATCGCGAGTATTTCACGAGCGTATTCCTCGTTGTCGCGGAACAGCTCGTAGAGTCTTGTGTTGTACTTTTTAGCCCACGCCGCCGACAGGTCGAATACCTCCTCGGCGCTGAGCCTGCATATATAATTCTTGCTCACGTCGTTGAGCTTGACAAAATCGAACAGCGCGCCCGCCTTGCTCATTTTCGACAGCGAGAATTTGAAATCCTTAATATCCGCGTCGGGATTGGCAAGCCGCCAGTCCTCGTAGTTGGAGTTTGCGAGCGTCATGAGATATTCCCAAACCGAGCCCGCGGGATAGCCCGCTTCCTCGTAGAAGCTTACAGCCGCCTCGGGGTCTTTGCGCTTTGAAATCTTGCGCTTGCCGCCGTTTTCCTCCTTCATTATCGGCGCGATATGCACATATTTCGGAGCTTTAAAGCCCAAAACATAGAAAAGCTGCAAATGGATAGGCGCTGACGATATCCACTCGTCGCCGCGTATTACATGCGTTGTGCGCATGAGGTGGTCGTCTATCGCGTGCGCGAAATGGTACGTCGGAGTGCCGTCCTTTTTCAGGAGCACTATGTCCATTATATTTTCGGGCATCTCTATCTCGCCCTTTATTCCGTCCTTGAATTTCACGCGCCTGTCGGGGCTGCCCGGCGATTTGAGCCTTACAACGTACTCCGCTCCGCTCTCAATCAATTCCCGCGCCCTTTCCGGCGTTATATCGCGGTATTTCGCGTACTCGCCGTAAATTCCCGGGAGCAGCTTCTTTTCCTCCTGCTCCGCGCGGATCGCGGCGATCTCCTCCTCCGTCATAAAGCACGGATACGCGAGCCCCTTCTCGACGAGCGACTTCACATACGCGTGGTAAATGTCGTTTCGCTTGCTCTGTATGTACGGTCCGTACGCGCCCTTTTCCTCGGTCTGCGAGATAACTCCCTCGTCAAACTCTATATCGAACGCCCTCAGCCCGTCAACGATCATATCAACGCCGCCCTCGACCTCGCGCTTTTTGTCGGTGTCCTCGATCCTCAGGTAAAACACGCCGCCCGACGAGCGCGCCGCCGTCATGCCCGCGAACGACGCGAACAGTCCGCCGAAGTGCAGAAATCCCGTTGGGCTCGGTGAAAAACGCGTAACAACAGCTCCCTCGGGAAGCCTTCGCGGCGGATAAATTTCCTCATAGTCGGCGGGAGTTTTCGTGATCTCGGGGAAAAGCAGCTCCGCCATTTTGGTATTGTCGTCCATTATAATCCTCCATTTTATTAAAGTACATACTAAATCATTATATATTATACCTAAAACGCAATACAATATCAAGCGATTTAGAAAAATTTTTCAAAAAAGCGGAACAAAATCCAAAAATTTACGTCTAATACAATAGAATAAATTTTTACGGAGGTATGGACAAATGAAAAAATTTATATCATTATTGCTCGCGGCAGCGATGTCGCTGTCAGTTTTCACAGCCGCTGTAGCGGACGACGGCGTCACAGTCACGCTCGACGGAAAGAAAATCGAATTTGACACAGAGCCGATTATCGAAAACGACCGCGTTCTCGTGCCGATGCGCGCTGTTTTCGAGGCACTCGGCGCGGATGTCACATGGTACGACCAAACATGGTGGGGCGCGCAGATGGCGAGCGCGGACATAACAAAGGACAAAATAAGCACCTGCGTTGATATCGAAATCGGCGCGGACGAAATGAAAAAACAAATTACAAAATTACACGGAGACGCGATAGAGGTTCTGTCCGAAGAAAAGATCCCTCTCGACGCGCCCGCGAAAATCGTAAACGACCGCACTCTCGTGCCGCTTCGAGCGGTATCGGAGGCGTTCGGCTCGACGGTGGAATGGGACAACAATACGCGCACGGTAACGATCACATCCGCCGCCGAGCCGACAGCAACGCCGAAAATGACCGCAGCGCCCGAAATCACGCCGACAGCAAAGCCGACAGAAAAGTCTCATATATCGGGCGGTTCGAGCTCAGGCTCAAAAGGCAGTAAGGCGACCGCGGAACCGACCGTCACCAAACAGCCCGCAAAAGCGCCGTCATTCGCGCAGAAGCTCACCGCGCATATGCCGACGGATAAGAATTACATGGTGTCTCCCCTATCTCTCAAAATGGCGCTCGCAATGACCGCAAACGGCGCGGACGGAGCGGCTAAACAGGAAATCCTCGGCGCGCTCGGCGTGTCCGATATCGAGGAATGCAACGAGCTCGCGCAAGGATTTATAACGCATCTCAACTCCATAAAGGATAAAAACAAGGAAATCGAAGCGCAAAACGAGAAAATCGAAAATGAAAATCCCGACGAGGCTCAGTGGCGCACAAATCAGCGCCGTTATCCCGAGGTTGAAATAGCCAACTCGATTTGGTACAACACCGAATACTACGAAAAGAAATTCGGCGTAAAAGCGCCCGACGCGGCGTTCTCGCCCGATTTTGAAACTATTATCCAAGAAAAATTCGACGGCGTTTCAAGAAACGTAAATTACGAAAACGCGGCTGACGCGGTAAACGGCTGGGTAAGCAAAAAAACGCGCGGCAAAATAAGCGGCATCATAGACGATCCCGAGTTCCTCACGGCGCTCATAAACGCGATCTACATGAAGGCGCAATGGGCTGACCAGTTCCCGAAAAACGCGACCGAAAAGGACACGTTCACCGACAGAAACGGCGAAAAGCACGAGATCGACTTTATGAACAATACCTATCACATGGGCTACTATTCGGACAGCGACATAACAATGGCGTGTCTTCCCTACTACGGCGGAATAAGCATGATAGTAACCCTCGGCGACAACACGAAATTCGAGGAAAAGCGCGGCGGCATGACGGAAAAGCTGGTTCACGTAAGCCTGCCGAAATTCAAGATAGAAAACACAATCGAGCTTATAGACACGCTCAAAGACATGGGCATAAAAACAGCGTTTGACATGAACACAAACTGCTTTGACAAGATGCTCGTAAACGAGCCCGACGGCATAAACACATTTATTGAAAAGGTAATACAAAAAACATACATAAACACCGATGAGGACGGCACAGAAGCCGCCGCGGTAACGGGTATGTTCAGCGGGGGCGGAAGCTCTATGGCAACGCCCGAGCCGGTAATCGAGTTTAAGGCGGATAAGCCGTTCAGCTTCTACATCTGCGACGACACAACCGGCGAGATACTGTTCATGGGCGAGTATGCGTTTGTTGAATAAATCAGTATAAATACGGAAGGCGAACGCCGCGGCGTTCGCCTTTGCCGCGTCCGCGACCGTATTATACAGCTTTCCACAGAAAAACCGCCTTGATTTCTCAAAGCGGTTTCTGTAAAACCGGCATTTTGGCGGGTGTGCCCCTTCCCGCATTTCTTTTGACCCGAAGGTGTGTAGCAGCACAATCTCTACTTCAAAATGTCTATTTTATTTTATATACATTATATCACATTTATTCTTTTTTGTAAAGGGTTTTATTTTTTCGCTCCAGTTTTATAAGGTTTTTATCTCTTATTCGATATGCGGTCATAACGGAATTTTTAAGTTTTGAATCATCCTCACTTAACGCCAATCTTACAACAACATTCATATTTGTAGACGGTAACCTTTTTATCATGAAAACTGTACCCGTGTTTTTTCCGTCTTTAAGTATTATTTCAGGATTTTCTATAATATCTCTCGCGTATTTTTCAAACAAGTCACAGTCTTCCGGATGCCGCTCTTGTATGTGAGCCATACGCTCATTAGTTATTATTGTATCGCTCGTCCTAATTTTACCAAATTCTTTTTCAAGCAAATGGGGATCTATGTTTCCTAATGTAGTATATTCAAACACATCATCACCCCTCACATCCATTATACCACTGCCATAATTTTTGTCAACCTCCGCCATCAATTTATCCGCACAAAAACAGAGCGTACCGCGCCGCGGTACGCTCTGTCATTTCAATCAAATCAATAGCCTATATCCTCCGGAATCAGCACTACCGAAATGCGCTTCGGGAAATAGTGGCAGCCGTCGATAATTCCTATAACGTTGCACACTCTCGCATGACCGCGGCATTCGGTACACTTGCAATTGTCGTCCGTCGCGCACGGGGTTTTGTGCGTGATGCGGCGCGCGTTCATAGGCGCTACCGACTTCGCTCTTTTAAGTCCGTCCTCGAGCGTATCGACGATCTTATTAACGCCCGCGACAACTATGACCTTTTTCGGTCCGAACGCCATCTGACCGGAGCGGTTGCCGGTGCAGTCGATATTCACGAGCTGACCCTCCATCGTGATAGCGTTCGTGCTCGAAACGAACACGTCCGCCGTGTAGCCCTCTCTGTACTTGTCGAGCATAGCCTCGAAATTCGGCGTGTTATAGCGGTCGATAAAGTTGTATTTATCGCTTCTTATCTCGTCGAGAATGCCCGTTTCGTTAAGAGTAACGCTGCCGCCGACCGCGATTTTCGCGCCCTCGGGAATCATGTCCATTACGATTTTGCGCGCCTCGTCCTTATCCTTCGCGAAGATAGGATCAAAGTCGCGCTCCTCGAGCACCTTCATCAAATCCTTGATTTTCAATTCGTTTATCCACTTCTGTACTGCGTCCATTTATATGTACCTCCCCAAATATTTTTTGTTATTTACATTGTACACTATTTTTGCACAAAAATCTATAGTTTTTGTGAAATTTTACAAAATTTTTATATAAAAAAATACCACAGACGAGCTGTGGTATTATGGCGACCCGGATGAGGCTCGAACTCACGACCTCTAGCGTGACAGGCTAGCGTTCTAACCAACTGAACTACCGGGCCATTTTTGACTGCCTATTTATTATACATGAGTTTACACGGTTTGTCAAGAGAAAATATCAGAAAATTTATACCGCGCCCGATTACCCAAAACAGGCAGTCGGGCGCGGTGTTTATCTTATTTTGCGTTATTCGTCGCAGCGGCTTCGATAATATCCGCGTACGCCCAGTGCGATTTGTCAACATCGCTGAACGGATTTACCGCGTCGCCGCGCTGACCGCGTTTCAACATTCGGTTTACATAATACACAACCTCCGCGCGCGTCGCCGCGTCGTCGGGTCTGAACGGAGTATCCGTGCTTTCGCCCAATATATTTATATGCTCCTTGCTCGCCTCAAGCGCGGCGACATACCCCTCAGCCCAGTGTCCGGACATATCGGTGTACCGCGAATAACCGTTGGGGGAGATATGGAGATATTTGCATATCATAGCTATAATTTCAGCCCTTGTTACGGTGTTTTCGGGGCGGAACGTGCCGTCGGGATAGCCGTCCAATATACCTTGCGCCGCAAGGCAGTTTACATAATTTTTATACCAAGCGTTCTCCGCCACGTCGCTGAAGGCTGTCTTTCCTTCGTATTCCTTGCTTTCGCTGAATCCCGGCAAAACTCTCGCAAATATAGCCGCCGCTTCCGCGCGCGTCACGGTATTGTCGGGCTTGAACGTGCCGTCGGGATAGCCGGTAATATACGTTACGCCGTTGTCGGAAATATTGTACGGCGTCGCCGCGATGCGTATGATATTGAGCGAATTTGCCTTTACAGGATATACAAAGCTCTCCGCCGCGCCGTTAAACGTACCCTCGACGGGAACGACGTTGTTTTTGTTTTCGAGCGTGTTTACCGCGTCGGTGTCTGCGCTCATAGTTATGGTTTTCGCCGCCGCGCTTTCTATTTTCGCATTGTTCAGGTTTATCTGCACTTCGGTGTCCGCGTCGGCGGTGTTTACGATTTTCGCGATTATCTCGCCCGTTTCCTCGTCATATGTGCTCGACGCGTATACCGGACCGTATGACTTCGGCTTTGTGTACGAGCAGATAAATTCGCCGTTTAAGTACGCCTTGATTTCGTAATCCGTCATTTCCACTGTAACATCGTACCACTCGCCGTCGTTGATATGCACCTCGCCCGCGTACGATTGCTCCGCGACGCTGCCCTCGTCGGCGCTCACGCCGTTTACTATATGCTGGATCTTCGCGGTTGTGTTGCTCCAGCCGCCGATGTTTACGCGGTAATAATTCTGCGCGTCCTCGGCTGCCACGCCTATCTGGAAGCCCTCGCCGCCGCCGTTTTTCTTTGCTTTTACAGTAAATGTGTAGTTTTTGTTTAATTCGCCGCCGAGGTCGTTATATATAGTCGAGCCGGTCAAAGCGCCCGTCTGTGAAATTACGCCGTCCTTGCCGATGCTCCATTCACCGACACCCTTTTCCCATTTGTCCGCTTTCGGCCAAACCGGCGCAACCACGTCCACATTGTCTGATTTCATTATCGCCATATCTTTGAACTCGTTCTGCGTTCCCCACGAGCCGAGCACAACGCCGCCGTGGAAATAATCCTCGGCAGGGATACCGTTAAGGCTTGTTTTCGTTGTGAGAGTGTAATCGCCGGTATTCGTCGAGAACAGCTTCTGAACGTAATAATCGGGCGTGAGAACGTAGTCGTTGTTGTTGAACCAAATCATATTCGCCGCAGCCCATTGAGTGTTGCCGTATTTCGCAAACATAGGCGCGTAGCTCGCCATACGCACAACGTCGGCGTTGCGCTCGAGTCCGGTCATGTACGCCGCTTCAGCCATCGCGTTGTACCAGGTGTTGCCCTTTGACGCGTACTCGCCGAGGAACACCTTCGTGTTTGTGTCGCGTCTGTAGTTGTCGTAGCGGTAAGCATGATTTAAGAACCAGTCGGGGCTTTCGTAATAGTGTTCGTCCATGAAATCCGCGTATTCCTGGTTTTCGTTCGCCCAGTTCCACGCGAGATTATTATTGTTGCCGCTCGAAGCCGTGCCGGAGGTGGTAACGAGGTTTATATCGGGATATTTTTCGTGGATCTGCTTCGCAAATTCCGCGTAGCGCTCGAAATAAATCTCGCCGTACTGCTCGTTGCCGATACCGATATACTTCAAGTTAAACGACTCTTTATGTCCCATATCCATGCGGATCTTCGTCCACTTGTTGTTTTCGTCCATGCCGTTGGCGAACGCTATCAAATCGAGAGCGTCGTCGATATACGGCTGCAGATCGCCCATAGGCACGACATGGTTTTCGTCCTCGTTGCCGCCCGAGCGGACCTGGCACGAAAGACCGCAGTTTAATATCGGAATAGGCTCCATGCCCAAGTCCTCGCACATCTGGAAATACTCGTAGAAGCCCAAGCCGTACGTCATCATATACGGCTCGGCGGGCGCGCCCGCGTTCCATATGTTCATCATTTCCTTGCGCTCTGACGGGTCACCTATCGTGTCCTTCCAGTTCCACGCCAGATCCATAGTATTGCCCTCAACGGCGCAGCCACCGGGGAAACGGAGGAATTTCGGGTGCATCGCTTCGAGAGCCTCCATTAAATCCTTGCGCAGTCCGTGACCCTTGTATGTGTCCTGCGGCATGAGCGAGATCATGTCAACATCGACCGCTTCGCCGGAATTTTTTACAATGAGCTTCGCGTCGGACGCGCTTTCGGCAGCCGTAATCGTTGCCGTTACTTCCTGCCAGTCCGCGCCGTCAGCCTTGACCTCAACCGACGCGCCGCCGACGGAAACCGTCAAATCAGCATTGCCGCGCACTCTCACGGAAAAGTTATAGACAGCGTCCTTTTTAACGCTCATGCCCATATATCCGTCGTTCGTTATGCTCGCGTCCTTGCCGAGCGTGATATATGTCGGGTTATTCTCGTTCATCGGGTTTTTCGTGTTGATTTTCGCGTCGCCGTCGATTTCCCATGAATACAAGTGTTCATCGCGCTCAGTCTCAAACGAGCGGTTCTGTATCATTTCTGCGTACAAGCCGCCGTCAGCCGCGCTGTTTATGTCCTCGAAGAACAGTCCCCACATATTGTCGGAAACGTCCTTCGATAAGTCAGCCGCGTCAATGTCCACCGTAAACGGAGCTTCGTTTGTTCCGGCTATATATGCCGTGTAATCTCTGTATTTTCCCACATCGCCTATAAGCGCACATTCTCTCAGTTTTATCTCCGTCGTGTTTTGCGGACGATTAAATTTCAATGTAAATCCGCCGCCGTTATATTCGTTTGAAGCTACGATGCTTTTATCGTCGCATTCCCAATAAACTCCGCCGGAATTTGCGGAATTTTGAGTTCCCGAATAAAATCCCGGAAGCTCCAAAGTGTCTCCGAAAACCATCTGCCCGTCCTCGATAGCGTAGGTGTCGAGCAGCGTTTCATAGTCAATAAATCCGTGACCCATTCGGTCAACGATCTCCTGATGCGTCAGCGCCTTATCGTAAACGCAGAAATCGTCCACCGCGCCCGCGAAATACGCGTCGCCGTCGTAGTGAGACTTGCCTATATAGTTAAGCTCGTCCTTAACGTCTGTAAGCGGCTGCGTAAGACCTGTTTTTGAAGCGATAAGCCGTCCGTTTTTGTAATATTTCGCCGTGCCGTTGTCGATAACTACGGTGTAAAATTCCCATACGTCGCGGTTTGTGTTGTCGGCTGTGTCCATAGTGTCAACGCCCGACGGAGTTTTGATCTCCACTCTCGCCGCGCCGCCGGAGTAGGGAGCGAAGAAGAAATTATTGTTCGCGTCCGTTCCGAAATCAAACATACGCCCCCACGCGTTTAAGCGCGTCATTTTTACCCACGCCGAGATAGTCATGTTCTGCGACATGATCCCCGACGGGAGCTGCGCGAAGCCGTCCGTTCCGTCCAGAAGCAGCGCTTTGCCGGTGTTGCCGTCGTCGGTAACGCTCGCGCCGCCCGATAAAATCAGCTCGTTTTTGCCGTTCTCGCTCGCAAGCGGATTTTCGCCGTCAAACGTATAGCAAAGAATCGGCTCAGGCTCCGCCGCCGATACAGGCGCGACCGGCAGCACTGCCGCCGCCATAGCTATCGCCGCAAATGCGGATATAATTCTTTTTTTCATATGATTCACTCCTTTTAAAACAGCTTAGTATCCTCTTTTTCCTGCCCGAAATGTATACATTCCGTCACATATTGTTCCAATGCTGTCCAGTCGCTTACGCGGCCCTCTTTTATCGACAAATCTATCTCCGGCACGCGCGTTGCCATTTTTACGAGCGCGTCCTCCGAAAAGCCTTTCGCGCCGTCTATATATTTTCTCGCGATAAACGGGCTTACTCCTATCGCCGCCGCTGTTTCCTGCACGCTCACTCTGCCCATGAGCTTTGCGTGCAGCATTTTGTCAAACGTCGAATACAGCAGATACAACAGCGTGAACGCGTTTTCCTTTACCGTTTTTAAATCCGTCAGCACCGCAAGAGCCTTTTTTACGTTTCCGGTCATAATCGCGTCCGACAGTTCAAAAACAACCACCTGAAGCGATTTTGAAACGACGCGGTCTATATCGCTTTTCAGAATTTCTTTATCGCAGTATGTCAAAAGCTTGTTAAGCTCGTTGCTGATGTTGTTAAGTCCGGGGTCGCACAGGCTAATCAGATAATACGCGCTGCTTTTGTCGATTTTTACCTTCGCGTCAAGACACTGTTTTACGACCCATGTCACCAAATCGGCTTCGCTCAGATATTCGAACTCCACCGCCATTCCCGCTTTGGCAGCCGCTTTATACGTCGCGCTGCGCTTGTCAACGTCCTTTTCCGAAAACACGATAACGGTGTCGTCAGCGAGTCTTGAAAATTTTTCGAGCCAAAATTTTTTGACTTCATCCTTCGGCGCTTTAAAAATTCCGCTGTCCTTTATCAAAATCAGTCTTTTGTCCGTCATCATCGGAAAGCTTTCGATCGCGTCGTCATATTCCGAGAGCGGCAAATCGGCTCCCTCCAGCTTTATGCGGTTAAACTCCTCAAATCCCGCGTCGGGGATTTTCGCGGCTATCCTTTCGCAGTATAGATCCCGCAGATATGTTTCCTCGCCGAAAAGCAGATAAAGCGGCTTTAAATCGTTATCTCTGATCTGCCGTTTCATTTCGAAAATGGCGTCGTTTTTCTTTTTGGGCATAATATCAAATCCTTTTTATTTATGTATAAAATTATATCACACACGCAAATCAAAGTCAATCGCGGAACGCGTCAACCTTTTTCACGCCCGATTTGTTTCCGATAATCGTTATATCGCCCATTTCATCGGTGCGAAGTATCTCCGCGCTCTCCAGTCTTTCCAGCGTTTCCCTCGCCGGATGACCGTAGCCGTTGTTCTCGCCCACGCTTATCACCGCGTAATCCGGCTTTACCGCGTCTACCCATTCCTCGCGCGTCGAGTATGCAGAACCGTGATGCGCGACCTTTAAAACGTCCGCCTCCGGCGCGAGTCCGCGCGCAAGCAGAGTTCCCTCGGCAAACGACGTCATATCGCCCGTGAAAAGGCAGTTAAACTCGCCGTAGCTTACGTTCATCAAAAGCGAGGTGTCGTTTTCGTCGGGGCTAAGCAAGGTGTAATCGTCGGGCGCGGTTATTTCCACGCGCAGACCGTTATTGAAAATCACATTACAGCTTTCGCTTATGTAGTGTATTTTCGTGCCGTTCTCGTTCGCGGCTTTTTCAAGCGCCGCGCGCCACTCGTTATCCGGCAGAGTGGACGGCATGAACACATTTTTTACGCGCAGATTTTCTATCGCCGCTATAACGCCCTGGACGTGGTCTTTGTGGTAATGGCTTACAAACGCCGCTTCAATTCTGCTTATACCCTCCGCCTCGAGATACGGCAGGAAAACCTTTTTGCCGGGGTCATAGTCGGAATATGTGCTTCCGCCTCCGCCGTCGATGATTATCGTCTCCTTAAACGGCACGCGCACGATCGCGCCGTCGCCCTGACCGACGTTGACAAATGTTGTTTCGACCGTGCCGAGCCGCGAAAGCTGACCGAACGCGACAGAAAGTGCGCATGAGAGCGCCGCGCACAGCAAAAGCTTCATTCTTTGGGGCTTTTCACGGATTTTCGCGTACAGCGCTCCGAGCGCCAAAAACCACGCCGCCATCGCCATAATCCCCGGGCGCGCGATTATTATGTGTGAAAACGGAAGCAAATCCAAAATATACGGGATTTTCATCAATATGTATACAAGACCCGTTATGAACCCGCTCACCGCCGGCGCCGCACCGAATACCGCGTACATAAGCGCGGCGAACGGAAAAGCGATAAGTATTCCCGCCGCGGCGGGAATGAAAACAACGGAAACAATAATCGAATAAATATTTACGCCGCTGAAGAAATACGCCGTTACCGGAATCAGTCCGACCGTGCATATCGTTCCCGACGTAACCGAGCGCCGCACATATGTCGAGCGGATTTTCTTCATATAATTATATACGGGCGCGTAAAAGCAAATAGTTAAAATGCTCGACAGCGCCGACATTATAAAGCCCGCGTCGAAAAACATAAGCGGATTAAATATACCTATTATAATAACTGAAGTCGCAAAAGCATCGAGTCTACGTCTATATCCCAACCACAGCGTCATTATAACCGAAACCGCGGTCATCAGTCCTATTTTCACAGAACCCGCGTTCGAGGTGTTCATAAGCGCGTACAGAATAACAAGCGCGACAAGTATAATATCGCGCGTGCGCTTTTTAAAAATCCCCGACAGCAGACCCACCAGAGACGTGATCAATAATATATGAAGAAAAGCCGGATAGAAAAACCTCTTTGTTCCGGTTCTGAGCAGCAAATCGTCAAATTCCTCCGAAAACTCGCTCTTTTTGCCGATGAGCACAGCTTTTAACACAGCCGCTTTGTCACCTGTGTTATATTTTTCTATTATTTGGGAAATACTGTATCTCAGGCGGTGCGAAAGCGCGTTGATGGAATAGCTTCGTATTTTCTCGTTTGAGATTTGGACCTTTTCGGAATACATTTTTAAGGCTATGCCCCTTGATTTGTAATATTTCGCAAGGTCAAAGCCGCTTTCGTTAAGCTTTCGCGGCAAATCCTTGATGAAGCCCTCGAAACAAACCGTTTCTCCGAACGGAAGCTTCTCCGGCGACGTTACGACTATCCGCATATTGACCTTTTCGGTTTCGCCGCCCACGGAAATTTCGCGCGCGTCCAGAATATAGCGCATATTATCGCCGCTCTCGTCCGGAAGTTCGGCGATTCGCCCCGTCACGGCGGCATATTGGTCAACATATACCTCGCCCACGCAAAGCTCGGCGTTCGAGTAATGACAAATAAGCGCTCCCGAAACGAAGGCGGTTACGCATAAAATCATTGTTATATTATTCTTTTTGGCTGATAATCCTGCTATTGCCGCGGCTAAAATAAAAGAAACAATAAATAATATAAGAAAATAAACGCTGAAACGGTCATAAAGACATATTCCCGCCGCAAAACACGCGGCGAGCACAGGCAAACCGCATTTCATATGTCATTCCCCCAGCTACCGTTGTCGGGAAAAGTATATCATATGACAGTGGTTTTTGCAATATTTCTATAATGTTTGTAACATTCCTGTAATGTTACAGGGTGTGATTATGCGTTTTTTGATGATTTTCCGCATTTTTTGTAATCTGTTTGTAATGCGCTTGTAATATTGGTAAAATTTTTTGAAAAATTAGGGCTTTTTACATATCTTAAATTTTGTGATATCTGCACAAAAATATATGCGTATAATTGTGTATTATGATAATATTACAGCATGATTCGGCGACTTTTATGGCATTTTCGATACATTTATATTACTATTGTGTTACAAAACAAATACATAATTTTCAAAAAAGGGTTGACAAATCTATCCTTATAGTGTATAATTTTCTTTGTAATCATTTTGAAATATTAGAGTAATCTATGTGAAACACAGTAAAATTGTTGTAACATAGCTTTGCTCCGATATAAATTTAGGAGGTTTTTTGACATGCGGAACTTTAAACATTCATTAATAGCTTTGATTGCTATTACAATGATAAGTTCTTTGGCTGCCGTCCAGGCTTCTGACTTCAAGGAAGAGCAGCTTGCGAGACAGCAGCGTCTGAATGCCGCCGCAGAAGCCGCAAGTATTACAATAGCCGAAAAGGGTATTACAGACGCGGTAAAGGGCGTGGCATTCACGACAAACGAGAACGACGCGGAAGCCGCTCAGGTTGAAGCAGCGACTGCGGAAGAGGTAAACGCCAAAAGCTATCATCCGCTCGGGTACGTTACCCTTACGAGCGGTACCTTGAGCGTAAAAGCGGCTCCTTCGGCAAATGCCGAAACCGTGGACGAGCTTGATGCGTGTAAGGAAGTAGAGGTTCTCGAAAACTCCGAGGGCTGGTACAGAGTCTTGTATGACGGCGATAAGTCAGGCTATGTCCCCAATGAATGTATATCGGCGGATAAATCCGACGCGGATTACGCCGCGATGAATTATGATAACTACAAATATGCACAGGTTAATGTTTTTGATAACGAGCTCAGAGTGCGCGAGGCGCCTTCGACAGATTCGGCGGTTATCGACACACTCGACGATCAAACGCAGGTAATAGTGCTTTGGGGTGAGGATGATTTTATCCGTATATGCTACGGAGAAGAATATAAAGAAGGCTACGTCATAAACACCGCTTTGGAGTTTACCGGCGAGTGGGTTGAAAAATCCTATGTGGCCCAGAAGCAGCAGGAGGTCGCGGAAGAAAAGGAAAGAAGAGAAAGAGAAGAACGCGAGGCGGCGGAAAGAGCGGCGCAGGCGGAAGCCGCGGCACGCAGAAGCGGAAACGCTCCGTCGTCCGACGCAGACTCCGATCCCACTCCCGTTTCATCCTCGGGCGGACAGGCTATCGTGGATACGGCGATGCAGTATTTGGGAGTACCGTACGTTTGGGGCGGAACATCACCTTCCGGATTTGACTGTTCGGGTCTTGTTCAATATGTATGCAGAAAGAACGGCATCAGTGTGAGCCGCGTGGCGGCTGACCAACGCGGCGACGGAACATATGTTAGCCGTGACAATCTACAGCCCGGCGATTTGGTATTCTTCTCAAACGGAAGCAATATTCACCATGTGGGAATCTATGTGGGCAACGGAAATATGATACACGCGCCGCAGACAGGCGATGTTGTAAAGATTTCCTCAATAGAGACTCCATACAGAATTAATCAATATGCAGGTGCGGTAAGAGTGTGGTAAAAACAAAACAGCGCCGGCGGAGTGAAATTCCCCGCCGGCAGGTTCTGTTTTATCATAGAGCACGGCGGGAGCTGCGATTGCAGCTCCCTTTTTTTGCAAATAACAGCAATTTTACATTATTTACATAATAAATTTACATTTCATTTACGGGCGCGTTTCAGTCCACGCTGTTCACGGAATTATCCACGCCATCGCGCTTGATTTTCCTTAAAATGCTTGCGTTGTTTTAAGTTATCCACGATTTTCTGTGAATAAGTGAATAACTTTATCCAACATTCTCCGTTTACATAAGCCTTGTTCATACCGCCGCGGCATTATATGTATGGCACAATTTTTTGTTGCTTCCGGCAATATTTCCTTGACAAATATACTATATATTGGTAAAATAATGGTATATAATAAATAGTTATGAGGTGCATTTATGAAGAATACAGAGAAAACAATGGATAAAATCGTCGCGCTTTGCAAGGGCAGGGGCTATGTATACCCGGGAAGTGAGATTTACGGCGGTCTCGCCAATTCGTGGGATTACGGTCCTTTGGGCGTAGAGTTCAAAAATAACGTAAAAAGAGCTTGGTGGAAAAAATTTATCCAGGAGTCTAAATATAATGTCGGTCAGGACAGCGCTATTCTGATGAACCCCGAGGTTTGGGTCGCGTCGGGTCATGTGAGCGGATTTTCAGACCCGCTTATGGACTGCAAAGAATGTAAATCCCGCCACAGAGCGGACAAGCTCATTGAGGATTTCGCGCACGAGCACGGCGAGGACATCACCGTTGACGGCTGGGCGAAGGACAAGATGCTCGCGTATATCGAGGAGCACAACATCGTATGTCCGAAGTGCGGCAAGCACAATTTCACGGACATACGCGAATTTAACCTGATGTTCAAGACGTTCCAGGGCGTGACCGAGGACTCGTCGTCGGTCGTATATCTCCGTCCCGAAACGGCGCAGGGCATATTCGTAAACTTCAAAAGTGTGCAGAGAACGAGCCGCAAAAAAATCCCGTTCGGTATCGGACAGATAGGCAAGTCGTTCAGAAACGAGATAACTCCGGGCAACTTCATTTTCCGCACGCGCGAGTTTGAGCAGATGGAGCTTGAGTTTTTCTGCGCTCCCGGCACGGATCTCGAATGGCACGCATATTGGAAGGAATACTGCATGAACTTCCTCTTGAGCCTCGGCATGAAGGAGGAAAACCTTCGTTTCCGCGACCATTCGCCGGAGGAGCTGGCGTTCTACTCGAACGCTACCGCCGACATAGAGTTTATGTTTCCGTTCGGCTGGGGCGAGCTTTGGGGCATAGCCGACAGAACCGACTATGACTTAAAGCAGCATCAGGAGCATTCGGGCGAAAGCATGGAATACATCGACCCGACCACAAACGAGCGCTATGTTCCCTACTGCATCGAGCCGTCGCTCGGCGCGGACAGAGTTGCTTTGGCGTTCCTTTGCGAGGCGTACGATGAGGAACAGCTCGAAGGCGGCGACAGCCGCGTAGTGCTGCATCTGCATCCGGCTTTGGCTCCCGTAAAGGCGGCGGTGCTTCCGCTTTCGAAAAAGCTCGACGAGGGCGCGACAGCCGTATACGAAATGCTCACAAAACACTTTAACTGCGAGTATGACAACGCCGGCTCGATCGGTAAGCGTTACCGCAGGCAGGACGAAATCGGTACCCCGTATTGCATAACATTTGACTTCGACTCCCTTGAAGACAATGCTGTTACCGTTCGCGACAGAGACACAATGGAGCAGCAGAGAGTGAAAATTGAGGAATTGGAGACGTTCCTTAATGATAAAATTAAATTTTAAAATACTTTAAGGGGGTTTTATACCATGAAATTTTTTGATGAATTTAAGGAATTTATCGCAAAGGGCAACGCGATGGACATGGCTGTCGGCGTTGTAGTCGGCGGCGCGTTTACGGCGATAGTAAACTCGCTCGTTGAGGACATTATCAATCCGTTCCTGGGCTTTTTGGGCGGACTGGCTACAAAAGGAGCTAACGCCGTAGGCGCGGGCGGCGCTCTTTCGGAGGCTGAGTCGTTCTCCAGCTTCATGATTCCCGGCACGGAAATCGCTATAGGCTCGTTTATCGGCGCGATTATTAATTTCCTTATCATGGCATTTGTAATTTTCTGCGTTGTTAAGGCTATTAACACAATGAAGGACAGAATGGAAAAAAAGACAGAAGCTCCCGCCGAGGAAGCTCCCACAGGACCTACTCAGGAGGAGCTGCTCACGGAAATACGCGACTTGCTGAAGAAAGACAAGTAAATTACGACGCGCATCGATCAATTATTCTTGCATCATAATTCAGCGGATATCGATAAGCTAATATTCGGGCGGATAATATCCGCCCTTATTTTTTTGCAGACAAAAAAGTTATGATTTTTTAAAATTAATGCTTGACATTACCGGCTCATTATGTTAGAATATTCAAGTACGAGAAGCGTGGAGAAGTATCGAAGTGGTCATAACGAGCCGCACTCGAAATGCGGTCGTCCGCAAGGGCGCGTGGGTTCGAATCCCACCTTCTCCGCCAGTCTACCGAGATGTGGCTCAGTTTGGTAGAGCACTACGTTCGGGACGTAGGGGCCGCAGGTTCAAATCCTGTCATCTCGACCAAAAACACAAACCGCATAAATGCTTTGAAATCAGACATTTATGCGGTTTTTTATCGGGAAGCCGCGGCTTTATTTTCGCATAAGCAGATTGGTAAGCATTATTCTGCCCTTTTTATAAAAGTATCTCGCATGTTCGAGCCTTTTGGCAAACGAGTAAAGTCTGTTTATTTTTTTCGCGTGTTTGACGGGGTCGGCTTCGCATCGCGTTACCGCGCGTTTCGTGCATGTGAATTGCAGACAAAATGTCATTTTATACCACAAGTCGTTTTCCTCGGAGTTGTTTTGATGCCAATACGCGTCGAATTGCTCGTTCATCGGGGCGTACATTATTTTTTCGAGCTCATCGCTTGTAAGCTTACCCGAATTTACCGCCATGTCACATATATCGGTACCCGGGAGAAAATTCAGTCCGTGCAGCTGGAGTTCGAATCCCGATCTGAAATCCTTTACCAAATAATAGGTATCCTTTAAATCTGCTGTTTCCTCAAACGGGTGCATCAGCATAAAATCAAAGCTGCACCAAAATATTTTCGCATCCTTTATCGCGTTGACCGAGTTGATTATATCGTCCCTCGTTTCATATCTGTGGAAAATGTCGCTCCGTATTCTGTCCGAGCCGGATTGGATACCCATAATTACCTCGGTAAGTCCCACCGATTTCAGTTTACGCAGCACCTCTTCATCGACCATTTTCGGGTGTGACCATATGGTAAACGGCATATTTATATGTTTTTTATATTCCTCGACAAACTCGTCCACCCAGCCGGGCAAATTCGGAAAAATTTCATCGTAAAAATGAATAAAGCTCAGTTTGCCACATTGTTTTTTCGCTTCTATCAGCTCCTCGATGACGCTTTTTACCGATCTTGTACGCACGCCCTTTATGCCGCGCGGCAGCATCTTGCGCAGATTATTACAACAGCAGTACGAGCAGGTAAACGGGCAGCCGCGCGATGCTATCACCTCATAGCTCCTTGTGCTGAGCTGCGGGTCTCCGTAAATGATTTTGTCATGCTCGATAAACCGCGCTTCGCGGCTGTTTATCGTCGGCAATCCGTAATCGTCGATGGAATTTAAAATATTCCCCATTTCATTTTTGAAAATTTCGCCGCCGCGTCTGAAACAGAGTGACGGAATATTTTCGTAATCCGTATTATTTTTGATCGCGTCGGCAAGCAGACATATATTGATTTCCCCGTCGCCGCGTATAACATAGTCAATTCCAAAATTCATCACGCGCTCGGGAAACATAGACGCGAAAGCGCCTCCGGCGACAGTGGGAATATCGAAGCTTTCCGCAAGCATGTCCGTCACGCTCCGCACGGTGTCAAGATACATGGAGCTCATTACGGAAAGACCGATAAGCATCGGATTTTCACGCTCGATCTCGCCCTTGAGAATTTGCAGCTCGCGCTCGCTCGCCGGCTGCGGATGCTTGCTGTTGAAATCCTTGAAAAAAACGATTATCGTCCGATAACCCGCATTTTCGAGAGCCGTCTGCAAATATCGCACACCAAGCGCTTTTTTGTTGTAAAATGCGATTAATATTACAGTTTTCATACTTTCCCTCCCATTTGTTACAACTATTTATATATTCTGCACTTGCAATTATACACTATTTTAACTGCGAATGCAAGTTGCATTTGTGAATTGTTTTTGAACTGTAATATTTGCTGTAAAATATAGTAAAAAAATGCTGTCGGAATGCGGCATGGTACCGATAGACGTTAATTATAAGCGGATAGGACAGCAGAAGGATTTATCCGATTATTAAAAAACGGCGCCGAGCGCCGTTTTTTTAATTTCAAAATGCCGAGCAAATCTGTAAGCCGGGTTCTGTATTTGACGATTATCTATCTCGGCGCATCGTTGCCGATACGCTCCAGCCTTGCGAGGGAAAACGCCGAGCAGGCTTAACTTTCCCAAAGTTGCTCCGAATGGGGTTTACACGGGACTTCAGTCGCCATCGTCCCCGTGCGCTCTTACCGCACGTTTCCACACTTACCCGCATAAAATGCAAAAATGCTTGATTCCGCGTCAAAATCGAGTGCAGGTCGGTTTATGGGGTATCCGCCGCGTACTGAATGTACACATGGATCTTCGCAGACCAAGATGCGTCGATTTAAATGCGCGATTCCGCGTCAAAATCGAGTGCAGGTCGGTTGACGGGGTATCCGCCGCGTACTGAATGTACGCAAGGATGCGCCGGAGACCGAGATGTGCCGATTTTGGCGCGGAAGCGGGCGTTTTTTTTCTGTTGCACTATTTCCTTGGAGTCGCCTCCACCGGCCGTTAGCCGGCATTCCGCTCTGTGGAGCCCGGACTTTCCTCACTCTTATATTAAGAGCGCAATCGTCTGACTTACTCGGATATTGCAATTATAAACCAATAAATACGCCTTGTCAACCGTTTATTTTCGCGGCGATCCTGTCAAGAATGACTTCCGCAACCTTGTCCTTCGTCATAATATCGAAGCTCTCCTCTCCCTCGGGAGTGATTACGGTTATGACGTTTGTATCGACTCCGAAGCCCGCGCCCGCGGTGTTTAAATCGTTTGAAACTATCATATCAAGATTTTTGCTCTCGAGCTTTTTCTTCGAATTTTCGACGGCATTTTCCGTTTCCATAGAAAATCCGCATAGGAACTGACCGTTCGGCTTGTGCTCGCCGAGATATTTTAAAATGTCCTTCGTCCTCTCAAGTTCAATCGACATATCCTCTCCGCTTTTCTTTATTTTATTGCCGCTCACGGTTTTGGGTCTGTAATCCGCGACAGCCGCCGCTTTTATTATCACGTCCATACCGTCCGACACGGACGTTACCGCATCGAACATATCCGCCGCGCTGACGGCGTTTATCACATTTACAAACAGCGGCGGTTCCGATTCGGTTTTTCCCTTGACAAGAGTCACCTCCGCGCCTCTGAGCATGGCGTTTTTCGCTATGGCAAAGCCCATTTTTCCGCTTGAACGGTTTGTGATAAAACGCACAGGGTCAATCGCCTCGCATGTTGCTCCGGCGGTTACGAGTATCTTTTTACCCGCCAAATCCTTTTCGTGCGCTGTTTCTTTTAAAATATACTCAAACAAAACACTTTCCTCGGGCATCCTCCCGTCGCCGATATCGCCGTTTGCAAGCATACCCGTATCGGGTGTAACTATCTCATAGCCGTAGCCGGCGAGCTTTTTCAGATTATCCCGAACGATCGGATTATGATACATATTGTGATTCATAGCCGGAGCGATTATCTTTTTGCACGGACACGCCATAACCGTGGTCGTCAGCATATCGTCGGCTATTCCGTTCGCGATTTTTCCTATAACATTCGCGCTTGCCGGAGCAATCATAACCGCGTCCGCCTGCTTCGCAAGCGCGACGTGCTCCACGCTGTACTGAAAATTCCTGTCGAACGTGTCGATAAGGCACTTGTTGTTTGTGAGCGTTTCAAATGTTATCGGATTTATAAAATTGGCGGCGTTTTTTGTCATAAGCACATGTACGGTACAGTGCTGCTTGACAAGCAGCCGCGCCAAATTCGCGGTTTTATACGCCGCGATACTCCCCGTCACGCCCAAAAGAACGGTTTTTCCTTTCAGCATTTCCTTCACCTCTGTTTGATTTTAGGTTATTATACCATAACTGCAAGGCGGCACTGTCGCCGCAGCGTTATGATACAATGTTCTCTCAGGCGTCAAAAGCTTTGCTTTTGGTAACGCCGTGAGGTTATTATACCATATATCGGGGCGAAAATCAAATACAATTTCATAAGTGTCGTTCATGCGAAAAATCTTGACAAAGCCCCGTAAAAAGCGTATAATAAATAGCAGATTAGACGAGATTAGATAGAGGCGAGTTTTTGGTTGGGTGTAAATACGTCTTTTGTTCCTTCCGGCTTGTCGGAGGGCTTTTTCGTTTATTCAAAGAAATTATTAAAAAGGGGAGTTTTATATGAAAAACTTGAAAAAAATTATTGCTGTCGCGGCTGCTGCCGCGCTTTCGACAGCGGCTCTCGCGGGCTGCTCGGGCGGATCGACCACGGCTGACAATTCGGCTGACACGGCTTCGACCGGCGAAACCTATAAGATTGGCGTTCTTCAGTACGCGGACCATCCGTCGCTCGACAACTGCCGCATAGGCTTTGAGGAGGGACTGAAGTCCGAGGGAATAGAGTGTGAGTTGACGACCCAGTCGGCGCAGGCGGACGACGCTACGAATACTCAGATAGCGCAGAACTTCGCGGCACAGAAGATGGATCTCGTTTGCGGTATCGCGACACCGTCGGCGCAGGCGGCGTACAACGCTTGCTTCGAGGCGGGTATTCCCGTTGTGTTTAACGCGGTTTCCGATCCGGTAGCGGCACAGCTTGCAAAGAGCGAAACCGAGGCTATGGATGGAATCACGGGCGTTTCCGACGCGCTGCCGGTTGACGAGCAGCTCAAGCTTATCCGCGAAATGATGCCCGATGCTAAGAAAATCGGTATCATGTACACGACAAGCGAGGCTAACTCGGTTTCGACAATACAGTTATATAAGGAAAAGGCTCCGGAATACGACTTCGAGATCGTAGAGCAGGGCGTGTCGAACGCGGCTGAGATCCCGCAGGCTGCGGATTTGCTCGTTCAGCAGGTTGACTGCCTCTCGAACATGACGGACAACACGGTTGTGGATAACCTTCCGGTGCTTCTCGAAAAGGCTAATGCGCAGGGTATTCCTGTATTCGGCTCGGAGGAGGAGCAGGTCGGCAACGGCTGCGTCGCTTCGGCGGGTATCGATTACGTCGAGCTCGGCAACAAGGCGGGCGTTATCGCGGCGAGAGTACTGAAGGGCGAGGACATCTCGACAATCCCGTATGAGACAATGACCGAGAGCAAAATTACCGTAAACACAGACGCGGCTACTGCTGTAAACCTCGAAATTCCTCAGTCGATCATGGACAGAGCCGAGGTTAAGAACGCTCCCTCGGAAGCATGATCGAGGCACTTATAATAGGCATACTGGAGCAGGGTTTTATATACGGCATCATGGCGATGGGCGTATATATTACATACACCATCCTGGACTTCCCCGACCTTTCGGTTGACGGAACATTTCCGCTTGGCATCGCGGTATGCTTTGTGATGATACGAAACGGCTTGAATCCCTGGCTCGCGCTTTTGGCGGCATTTGCCGCCGGAAGCCTTGCCGGAATGTTTACGGGCATATTTAACGTAAAACTGAAAATAAGAAATCTTCTCTGCGGTATTCTGACGATGACCGCGCTGTATTCGATAAATTACAGCATAGTCGGAAAAGCGTCGGACTTCCTTAGCATGGAATCGACAACGATTTTCTCAACCACGGCGGCGCTTTTCGGCGAGGGACATCTCGCGCTATATTCGAAGGTGATTGTCATTTTCGTAATCGCGATGATTGCAAAGCTTACGCTTGACTGGTACCTGAGGACTAAATCGGGATTTCTTCTGAGAAGCGTCGGAGACAACGAGGGACTTGTCATCACGCTCGCGCAGAATCCCGGAACTGTCAAGATTATCGGTCTGATGATTTCAAACGGGCTTGTGTCGCTCGCGGGAGCGGTTTACTGCCAGTACGGACGCGCGTTTAACGTAGGCTCGGGTACGGGTACTGTCGTTATGGGACTTGCTGCGGTCATTATCGGAATAACCGTGTTTAAGAAAATCAGGTTCCTGCGCGTGACGACGGGCGTCATTTTCGGTATGATTGTGTATAAGGCGTGTATTTCGATCGCGCTTTCCGCAGGACTGCGCTCGCAGGACACCAATCTTATGATTACGATTCTCTTCATCGCGACGCTTATGATTAACGAGTTTGTTCTGAAAAGAAAGAAAGCCGGGGTGAAGAAGGATGCTTAGCTTATCGCATATTTACAAGACCTTCAACGTCGGCACGGTTGACGAAAAGGTACTGTTTTCGGACTTTAACCTCGAAATAAAGGAAGGCGAGTTCGTGGGCGTTATAGGCTCGAACGGCTCGGGCAAAACCACGATGCTAAATATCGTTTCTGGCGACGTCGTCCCCGACGGCGGAAGCGTTATTTTGGGCGGAAACGACATAACGCCAAAGAAAAATTTCAAGCGCGCCGAGAAAATAGGACGTGTTTTCCAAAATCCGTCGATGGGTACCTGTCCGTCAATGACGATTTGGGAAAATTTATCCATCGCCGACAACAAGGGCAAGCGCTACGGCTTGGCGCGCGGCTTGAATCGACAGCGCAGGGATTTTTACCGTTCGCAGCTTGAGCTTCTCGGAATGGGACTCGAAAACAGGCTGGGTACTCCGGCGGGCGCGTTGTCGGGCGGGCAGAGACAGGCTCTCGCGCTAATTATGGCGACGATGATCCGTCCCGATTTGCTGCTTCTCGACGAGCACACAGCCGCGCTCGACCCGAAATCGTCGGACACGGTCATGATGCTCACTGAAAAGGTTATCAAGGAAAAGAAAATCACGACGCTGATGGTCACGCACAACCTGCGCCACGCCGTAGAATACGGCACGCGCGCGATAATGATGCACGACGGCGGAATTATCATGGACGTGAGCGGCGAGGAGAAGGAAAAGAAAACGATCAACGATTATCTGACAGTATTCAACGAAATCAGCATTGAGTGCGGAAATTAAAAAAGCTGCCGCTGCATGCGGCAGCTTTTTTGTATGCAGCCCGATTCATAAAATAATCCGCAAGCCCCGCTATTCTGTCGGCGGCAACCTGTATTATTTAGGCTTTATTGTTTTATAAGCTCAATGACTCTGTTCCGAGGCGGCATTTGCCGCCTTCTTTTTATATAGTAATTTCTGTAATACCCGCAAGCGGGCGCGCCCGTTTTACCGCACGGCTGCGGGACTTGGTTTTTTATGTCATGGAAAAGGCTTCATATCGGGATATCCGCGGAATACATTACCATTGAAATACGTCCCTCAAAGTGCTATTATTTCTTTACAGTCAAAAATTAAACTGATAAAAGACTTAAAGGAAAGGGTGAAGAAAAATGTCAGTTATTCCATCGATTATTCTCTCCGCCGTGCTCGCGTGCGGCGGCTGTCCCGCGCCGAACTCAAACGCGGCTTGCGGTACATATGAAAGCCTTTGCGGGGTGAGAGAAATTTTATGCGGCATGGGCGTTGATTTCTGCCCGAACACCGACTGCGGCTATATCGAAGATTTTTTAAACGATTATTTTAACTGCGGAAACCAAAATTCGGGAAACGGTCAGACCGCGCCTGTTCCCGAGATAACAATCGCGCCCGCGTTACCCGAGGTTACTCCGCCGGCGATTCCGCAAATCACGCCGGAGCCCGCGTTACCCGAAGCAACAATGAAGCCGGTTATTCCCACAGCCGCTCCGACCCGCGCTCCGCAGGCGACGCAGGCTCCGCAGGGCGACAGCTCATATGCGTATCAGGTAGTCGAGCTTGTAAATCAGGAGCGCGCGAAATACGGACTTTCCGCTCTGTCCGCCGATGAAACACTGATGCGGGCGGCTCAGACTCGCGCGGTTGAAACCGTCAGAAGCTTCGCGCACACCAGACCCGACGGCTCAAACTTCAGTTCGGTTCTTTCCGAGTACGGCGTAAGCTACCGTTCGGCGGGCGAAAATATCGCGTACGGTCAGCGCACACCGCAGGAGGTAGTGACCGCGTGGATGAACTCGTCCGGTCACAGAGCGAACATTTTAAACAGCCGCTACGGCAAAATAGGCGTGGGCTGCTATAAAAACGGCAGCACATATTATTGGTCACAGCTGTTTACGGATTGAGTATAACATGACACAAAAAACGGCATACCGCCTAAATTACGGTATGCCGTTTTGCTTTTTTCGTACTTTGCAAATACTTATTACTGTTCGATTATTATTTTAAGTATTTTCTTCACGGTGTCAAACTGATTTTTTTGATTCTTTTCAAGAGACTCGCCTATCGCCTCCGTTGCCGCCTCAAGCGCCTTCAACGAATCGCTCTCCGAAAGACCCGTCTTTGCGGCTACCGCCGCCGCTAATTCCGCTTTGTTCATTTTTTTACCTCCTATGTATATTATTCACAGACATTTTATACCTGTTAATACAAATTTTAGTATATTTTTCATAAAATGTCAATAGTTTATGCGATTTTATGGTAAAAAATTCATAAAAAATTCATAAAATTACATATATATACAGCTGATTAATACTCATTGCGTCAAATAAAAAATCTTTATAAATAACGTAAAAACAAAACAAACTCCCGCCCAACGCCTCAATTTTGTACAATATACTGATTTTTCGCAAAAAATATTGTAAAAAATGCGAAATGGGTGTATAATAGTCGCGGTTTGAGGAAAAGAGGTATAATTATGACAAAAAGAGAAAATATACGCAATATCGCGATTATCGCGCACGTTGACCACGGCAAGACTACTCTCGTTGACGCGATGCTCGCGCAGAGCGGGACGTTTCGCGAGAATGAGCAGGTCGAGGAGCGCGTTATGGACTCGAACGACCTTGAGCGCGAGCGCGGAATTACGATCTTAGCGAAAAACACGTCGCTTTGGTATAAGGGCGTGAAAATAAATATTATCGACACGCCGGGTCACGCTGATTTCGGCGGCGAGGTCGAGCGCGGACTGGAAATGGCGGACGGAGTGCTGCTGCTGGTGGACGCGTTCGAGGGATGTATGCCGCAGACGCGGTTTGTGCTGTCAAAGGCGCTGTCGCTGAATTTGCGTCCGATTATCGTCGTAAACAAGGTTGACCGCCCGAACGCGAGACCTTACGAGGTGGTTGACGAGGTGCTTGAATTATTCATAGACTTAGGCGCGTCCGAGGAGCAGCTCGATACGCCCGTAATTTACGCGTCGGGGCGCGACGGCTGGGCTACTGCCGAGTACAATCCCGAGAAGCCGAACAAGGATCTGACGGCGCTTTTTGACTTGATTTTAAACGAAATCCCCTGCCCCGAGGGCGAGGACGACGGCCCGTTTCAGATGCTCGTTTCTAACATCGACTACGACGAGTACACCGGACGTATCGCGGTCGGCAAAATCCAGCGCGGCTCGATAAAAACAAATATGCAGCTTTCCGTGTGCCATCCCGACGGCAGGATAACGTCGGGTAAGGCGGCGAAGCTGTACGCGTTCGAGGGCATAGGCAGAACGGCGGTAGACGAAGCCGGCACGGGCGACGTTGTGGCGATTTCGGGCATGACCGATATAAATATAGGCGAAACGGTCTGCGACCCCGCCGCTCCCGAGCCGCTGCCGTTCGTGAAAATAGACGATCCCGTTCTGTCCATGACGTTCAGCGTAAACGACAGTCCGTTCGCGGGACAGGACGGCAAATTTGTAACCTCTCGGCACCTCCGCGACAGGCTCTTCCGCGAGCTCGACTCGAACGTAAGTCTGCGCGTAGAGGAAACGGACACTACCGAGGCGTTCAAGGTTTCGGGCAGAGGAGAGCTGCATCTGTCGGTGCTTATCGAAAATATGCGCCGCGAGGGATACGAGTTCCAGGTTTCAAATCCGGTCGTAATTTACAAAACGATCAACGGAAAGCTGTGCGAGCCGATTGAGCGTCTGACGGTCGATATTCCCGACGAGTACACCGGCGTCGTGATGGACAGCGTTATAAACCGCAAGGGCGAGATGACGAACATGACGCCCACCGCGCAAAACTACACGCGTCTCGAATTTCTCATTCCGTCGCGCGGGCTTATCGGCTACAGAAGCGAGCTTATGACCGCGACGAAGGGTACGGGCATTATAAACAGCATACTCGAATGCTACGAGCCGTACAAGGGCGATTTCCGCGGGCGCGGGCGCGGCGTTTTACTCGCGTGGGAAAACGGCACGACGATAACCTACGGCTTATACAACGCCCAGGAGCGCGGAACGCTGTTTGTCGGCCCTAACGTGAAGGTGTACGAGGGAATGATCGTGGGCGAAAACGCGCGTTTGGAGGACGTTGTCGTAAACGTCTGCAAGCGCAAGCACGCGACAAACACGCGCGCGTCAGGCTCGGACGAGGCTCTGCGTCTCATTCCTCCGAAGGAAATGAGCTTGGAGCAGTGTCTTGATTTTATCGCCGACGACGAATTGCTTGAAGTGACCCCGAATCACCTTCGAATGAGAAAAAGAATTTTGGAAACAGATTTACGCGCAAAGGCTCGCGCGCATGGGAAAGCTTAAAAACTGCCTTCGATGATATGACATGAGGCAAGGTAATCAATAATTTATATGCACCCCAAAAGTCAGACGCTTTTGGAGGTGCATATTATTATGGGTAAAACAGGAAAAAACAACATTTATAATATTAATTACCGTAACAATGAAAGGCTTTCCATTAAATTAAAAGGAATGAGTCCGATTCAGCACCGAACTCATTCGCAAGCAATTTGATATTTATTTTTGTCCAAACCCGGGAGTTCATTTCATAGTCCCCGTATTTTATTTCCCCATAGGTTTTATTATCTTGTTATACAAATGCCGCATCGCGATAAGTCCGACCGCTATCGAGGCTACTTCCGCTATCGGGAACGCCCACCAGACGAGGTTTACGTTTCCGAACAGCGACAGCACATATGCCGCCGGAAGGAGCACAACAAGCTGACGGATTATCGACATTGTCATGCTCAAAATGCCGTTGCCCAACGCCTGGAACGTTGACGAAAGCACTACCGATATGCCCGCCGCGATAAAGCTTATGCTTATGATTTTGAGCGCCGGCACGCCTATCGAAAGCATATTTTCCGACGCGTCGAACAGCAGCAGCATTTTGTCCGGAATAATTTGAATAAGCGCGAAGCCCAAAAGCATTATTCCGACTGCGTAGCAAATTGCGAGCTTTATCGTTTTCATCATTCTGTCCTTATTGCCCGCGCCGTAATTATACGAAACAATAGGCACCATGCCGTTGTTCAAGCCGAATACCGGCATGAACACGAAGCTTTGGAGCTTGAAATACACTCCGAACACCGCGACTGCCGTTGACGAGAACACAATCAGTATTTTGTTCAGTCCGAATGTCATAACGGAGCCTATCGCCGCCATTATCATCGACGGGATTCCGACCGCGAGTATCGTTCTTATCATATAAAAATCGGGCTTTATGATTTGCTTCGGTATTATCCTTACCTCGTGATTTTTCTTGATATTGAGTATAAACGCGAACAGCGCCGCGATTATCTGGCCGATCACCGTCGCTATCGCCGCGCCCGCGATACCGAATTTCGGACAGCCCAAAAGTCCGAAAATCATAATGGGGTCGAGGATTATGTTTATCAGCGCTCCCGTAAGCTGCGTGAACATCGTAAGAAGCGTTCTGCCCGTCGCCTGGAGCATTCGCTCGAACGTGAACTGTCCGAAAATTCCGAACGAAAAAATCAATATGATCGTGAGATATTGAATGCCCAGCTCCGTGATTTCCTTCGACGCGTCCTGTGCATTGTAGAACACGCGCACCGCGAAAATTCCCAAAAGCAGGAATATTATGTAGCTGACCGCCTCGAGGAAAATACCGTTGTTCGCGGACTTGTCCACCGCCTTCATGTTTTTCTGCCCGAGCGAGCGCGAGAGCACCGCGTTCATACCTACTCCCAAGCCCGACGCGACCGCTATCATGAGGTTCTGCATCGGGAATGCGAGCGACACGGCTGTCAGCGCGTCCTCCGAAATGCGCGCCACGAAAATGCTGTCAACAATGTTATACAAAGCCTGCACAAGCATAGAAATCATCATCGGAACCGCCATAGATATTAAAAGCCGATTGACAGGCATAGTTCCCATTTTGTTTTCCTGTACGTTTTCCAATTAAAATCTTCTCCTTTTGACAAAATTAAGCGTGTATTACTATTATAACGCGGTATATTTATTATGTCAATAAATATAAGAAAAGTTGGTTGACACATACAAAAAAATGTTGTAAAATATAGCCGATATTATGGGAAAGGAGCGATTCTCAATGAGTGAAAAGCAGCCGATGAGGCTCGGCTATCTTATCAAACGGTTTGTGCCGTATTTCAAAAAATATAAATGGATCCTCGTTCTCGACCTGATCTGCGCCGCGCTCTCGACGGTGTGCGAGCTGGTATTCCCGATGCTCGTGCGGTACATAACGGATATGGGAATAAATGACATAGTCTCGCTGACAGTCGCGGTAATTATGAAAATCGGCGCGTTTTACCTTATCTTGCGTCTGATCGACGCGGCGGCGAATTTCTATATGGCAAACACCGGACACATCATGGGCGCGAAGCTCGAAACCGATATGCGAAGCGACCTGTTCAACCATCTCGAACGCCTTTCGCACGCGTATTATTCAGAGCACAAGATAGGTCAGATAATGGCGCGTATCACGTCGGATCTGTTCGATATAACGGAGTTCGCGCACCACTGTCCCGAGGAGGTTTTCATCTGCGTTTTAAAAATCGTTGTATCGTTCGCGATTCTTTGCGGAATTAATATTCCCTTGACGATCATAATTTTCGCGTCACTGCCGCTGGTGCTGTGCTTTGTAAAGTTTTTTAACACGCGTATGCGCCGCGCGTTTAAGTGGCAGCGCGACCAGATAGGCGAGATAAACTCGCAGGTCGAGGACTCGCTTTTGGGTATCCGCGTCGTGAAATCGTTCGCGAACGAGGGGATAGAATCGGAAAAATTTGAAAAGGGCAACGAAAAATTCCTCGATGCGAAAAAGCTCGGCTATTTCTACATGGCGGGCTTTCAGACCTCGAACCGCTTTTTCGAGGGCGTTATGTATCTGATAGTAACGATCGCGGGCGCGCTGTTTTTGATGAACGGCAAAATCGATCCCGCGGACTTCACGGCGTACCTGCTTTATGTGAGCACGCTTTTGGCGACGATACGCACAATTATCCAGTTTACGGAGCAGTTCCAGCGCGGAATGACGGGTATCGAGCGTTTCCTCGAGGTAATGGACTCGCCCGTCGATATAAAGGACGCGCCGGACGCGGAGGATCTGACCGACGTTCAGGGCGCGATCAAGTTCGAAAACGTCAGCTTCCACTACAGCGACGACAACACAAATGTCCTGACGGGAATTGATCTTGACATCAAAAAGGGTGAAAGCGTAGCGCTCGTGGGGCCCTCGGGCGGCGGAAAAACCACGCTTTGCAGCCTTATCCCCCGCTTTTATGACGCAACCGAGGGGCGAATTTTAATAGACGGTCACGATATCAGGAAGGTTACGCTGCAATCTTTGAGAAACTCGGTCGGCGTGGTGCAGCAGGACGTGTACCTGTTCTCGGGAACGGTGTTTGAAAATATCGAATACGGAATGCCGGGCGCGTCGCGCGAGGACGTGATAAAGGCGGCGAAGCGCGCGGGAGCGCACGAGTTTATATCCACCCTGCCGCGCGGCTACGACACATATGTGGGCGAGCGCGGAGTAAAGCTGTCGGGCGGACAGAAGCAGCGGATAAGCATAGCGAGAGTATTTTTGAAAAACCCGCCCGTCATAGTGCTCGACGAAGCGACGTCGGCGCTCGACAACGAGAGCGAAAAAATAGTCCAGGAGTCGCTCGAAGAGCTCGCGAAGGGCAGAACGGTATTCACGATAGCGCACCGCTTAACGACGATACGCAACGCTAATTTGATACTCGTTCTCACCGAAAACGGCATAGAGGAGCAGGGCACACACGCGGAGCTGATGGCAAAGGGTGGAATTTACAAGAGCCTTTACAGTATGTACGAGAATATGTAAAAATCCTACAAATATAAAAATACCCGGCAAAGCTAATGCGATGCCGGGTTAATTTTCATCTTCCGCGTTTTCTTCTTCAAGATTTTCCAAAGCCACACGCACGGCTTCGACAACAAATGCCGAAAACGTGCAGTCAAGCCCGCGTATTGAGTTTTCTACAGCCTCTATTACATCATCAGGGAAACGTATACATTTATTTGTAGCATGAGAAGCTATTGGGATTTTAAATTTTCTCATTTTTAATCTTCCTTTCAATAACATCGTGTAATGCTTATATTAATATTATTATACCGAAATATGCATTATTAATAAATATAAATAATTATATAGAAATTTATTAAATATTTGTATTGCAAAATATAATGCGATGTGTTATAATGCATTTATAATTAAAGTATAGGAGAAAAGACTATGAAAAAATTTTTTAGCGGAATTACTGCTTGTTTAATAATGATGAGTCTTTTAACCGCATGCGGAAGCAAACCGGAGAAGGCTATTGTCGGTAGGTGGGACGGTTCTGAAGTGTTGGGACATAACACGCGTAAATATTCGATATCCTCATAAAACGGGAAAAGAATACTGCAATACCTGTTTTCTTTCATGCCTTATAACATCTCCTTTTTTGCGCCCTGATATGTGTCGCGGCGTACCATCAGCTTATCAATCTCGTTCATTACAACAAACTTTTTAAGGCTCCACAGCGGCCCTATCAGCGCGTTCCATCCCCCGTCGCCGGTTACACGCTGTATTATCGTTTCGCTCGGGAACAGCTCGAGCTGGCTCACTATAATATCCGCGTATTCGTCAAGACTAAGCAGTTCAAATTCTCCGTTCAGGTATTGCTCCGCTATTTTTGTGCCGCGCAGGACGTGCAGCAGATGCAGCTTTACACAATGCGGCTTGAGCCTCGCCACAGCCGCCGCGCTTTCCAGCATCATTTCCTTTGTTTCGCCGGGCAGTCCGTCAATTAGATGCACGCATACGTTTATTCCGCGTTCCTTCAGCTTTTCAAAGCCCTCCAAAAATTCCGCGTATGTATGACATCGGTTTATTCTTTCGCCCGTTTCGTCAAAAATCGTTTGCAAACCGAGCTCCGCTATAAGATATGTTCTGTTGTTAAGCTCCGACAGATATTCGAGCACATCATCCGCGAGACAGTCCGCGCGCGTGGCTATGCTCAGTCCCACAACTCCGTCCTGAGCGAGAACCGGTTCAAAGCGCTCGCGCAGAACGGACGCCGGAGCGTATGTGTTCGTGTGCGCCTGAAAATACGGGATGTACTTTGCCTCGGGCCATTTTTTATGCATGCGAGTTTTTATTTCATCAAACTGTTTAAGCAGACTGTCCGCCGGATTGCCGGCAAAATCGCCGCTGCCGTCAAGACAGTATGTGCAGCCGCCAAAGCCGCGCGTGCCGTCGATGTTCGGGCATGTAAATCCGGCGTTCAGCGCGATTTTGAACACCTTGCAGCCGAATTTTTCGCGGAGGTGGTAGTTCCATGTGTGATACCGTTTGTTATCGCTTGTGTACGGGAATTTATTCATTCTTTTCGCTCCGTTTTCCTTTATTCCGATAAATATATCATACCACATAAGGCGCGGATATTCAACCGTTTTATACGCGAAAAGGCAGACGTGCGTCTGCCTTTTCACCGTTCTGAAATGATTTGACTTTACTTTTTTAACACAAACGAGTTGCAGTCTGTGCATTCTACCATAGTGGGATTTGATTCGTGAGTTCCCACCTGGATTTTCGAAAGAGAACAATAGTCCTCCTTCTGACAGTGGTTGGCGCACTGCGTTACCGTGCACTGAATACTTTTGTTAGCATCTGTACAGCACTTATCCATAATAGCTACCTCCAATACTGCGCGGATTTTTCCGCCGTGATCTTACACTGTTATTATCCGCCGTTTGCGCGCTTAATATTAGAGGAAATTTTTTCAATTTTACAGGCTTTCCACCAGCCTTATCGCCGCCACCGACATATCGTCGGCAACCTCGTTGTGACTTTTCTGAACAGCCGCGGTTATCACCTCGTCAGCGAGCATGTCCATAGTGTCATACGGCATTTTGATTTTTTTCTTTATCCATTCCGCGCGCACTCTGCCGTAGCCCGCCTCGGTTATTCCGTCGGAGAGCATCATTATTATATCGCCGTCGCCGAGCTTTTTCATTTGACTTTGAATTTTAACGTCCGGCAGCATTCCCGCGGGCAGCGAGACGGAAAATACCGTTTCCACCGCGCCGCCTGTGTATATGTAGCTTTCCGCGCCGCCGATTTTATAAAAATCGGCTATGCCGGTCATAAGGTCTATGCAGAGAAGATCTATCGTGGAAAAGCATTCGCTGTCAAGCTTCAAACAAAGCGCGGAATTTATCATGTTTATCGCCGTACGGATACCGAAGCCGGATTGCAGAAACTCGCGAAGGAGCCGCAGCGTGATGTGGCTTTCCATAAGCGCCGCTCTGCCGCTGCCCATGCCGTCTGAAAGGATAGCGTACAGCTTATAGTCGTCTGTGGTGAACACAGTGAGACTGTCGCCGGAAATTTCACTGTCATCGCGCGAAAGCTGGCGCGTGCCGATATCCACCGTATATCTCGGCTTCGACGCGAATTTCAGCAGACCGCCGCGCGACACGCTTTCGTAGCCTATCGGCGTTTCGAGAGCCATTGTCAGTATATCCGCAACGCGCTCGGTGTTCACGCCCAGTCCGACGCTGAGATACACCTCCAATCTTCCTCTTCCGCCTTCGATAACGCTTATTTCGCGCGGCGTTATACCCTGCTTGTCCAGCTCGTTTACAGCGGTCTCCTCCATGTCCTCGCGGAAAGAAAATCCTTCGCTTATCTCTCTCGACATTTCCTCCATGAGTGATGACATTTCTCTGTACTGCCTCGCGACCAAATCGCGTCCCATAACCGCTTCTCCCGCGCGTATCTCATTTCTTTTGTGGAGCTCGTACACATGCGTAAATTCGAGCACAAACAGCTCCGTGTTAATACAGCGCTCCCGAAACGGCGGCGGAGCGGACGCGGCTGTTACGCTTCCGTCCGTCTCCATTGTATCCAAAAGCGCCATGACGCTTTTATATGTTTTTGTAAACTCCGACTGCCAGCACTTCTGCGCTCTCGGGCAGTCCGCGCAGACACGGCGCGTGAGCTCGTCAAGTATGGCGCCCGCCTCTTTGCCGTACATCTTCAAACGCTTGTCCGACGCGGCGCAGAAACACTCCTCGAGACTGCGGAACGCCTCTGACGAGCGCTCGAGCCGCATAGACAGATATTCCTTTACGCGCTCGTCCGTATCAATCGATTCTATCTGCAGCGATTTTGAGAAAAACGCGCCCATTCGCCCGTGAACGCGGCGCGGAGTCGCGATAAACAGAATAACCGCTATCGCGGTTTCGTATATTGAAAGCGACAGCGCGTCCGCGCCGCGCGCGTACAGCATGGAAATTGCCGCGCCGCCGATAAAACCGAGCGCCGCGCCGACCTTACCGAAGGATTTTAAAAGACTTCCGAACAGCGCGCTCAATCCGTAAACGCCCATCATTACCATAGCGTTTGGCTCCGCCATCGCCGACATAAATCCGATGCAAAGCCCGCCGCTGCCCGCCGCCGCAAGCCCGCCGTGGAGCGCCATGCACATCACCGCGTAGGACGCGAAAATATCCGCCGCATCTATGCCGTACGGAAGCGTTAAGCCGCGCATTCCCGTTATGAACACGCCCAGCGCCACCGCCACAGATACAAGCTCGTCCTGCGCCGCCTGACGGCGCTTTTTACGGCTTTCCATAAGTCTTTGAGCTTTTAAAAATATTATGTACATAATCGAGGAAATAAGCGCTTCCATAAGAAGCAGCATCATTTCGTACATCCCTATGTAATTGTACGCCATCACAGCCGCGCCGCCGATAAGCACCGAAGCTCCGCATGCCACCGATTCCAAAATTCTGCGGTTTATCCGCGCGGGAGTTTTTATCCTTGTAAAAATCCAAAACAGCAGCGCCGCCAAAAGGTATTTTATCACGCCTATTCCTGCTCCTGCGGTTATGAGCCCCAAACAAATCACCGCCACGCCTAAATATGCCACGCTTTTATCGAAGCACGCCGCGAACATCGACGCGCCGAACGGAAACGTGCCGAAAACGGACGCACGGCTCGCGAGAAACAGCAGAGCGCTTACGGGAACATCTCTCCACGCCGGAGCACGCAGCGCTTCAGCCGTATTTTTTGGTTCTATAACTACATTAGGCTCACTCATTGTCAATTCCTCCCCATAATGATAAGCATAGATTATTATAACATTTAAATAAGGGAAAATTTGTCATTTTTTATTGTCGAATTAAAAAAATTTTTCGACACTGTTTTCAAAAAACCGCTTTAATGTTTTGACAACGCGGCGAGGTTATGATATACTGTATTCGAGAGCGGCAGACGTTTATCAAACGGAGGAATTTATGAAACGAATTTTAATATTTTCGGACACGCACGGCAATATTGACGGTTGCTTGAATATAATAAAAAACACGCCGTCTGTGAGCGCGGTTCTTCACGCCGGAGACTGCGTCCGCGACGCGGAGGGAATAGAGGCGGCGTTTCCGTCGCTGAAGGTTTACTATGTAAAAGGCAATAACGATTTTTTCACACGCGCGCCGGCGTCGCTGCTGATTCCGATAGGCGGCAAACGAATTTATCTCACGCACGGGCACGAGCAGCGCGTAAAATATGAGTTCAACTACACGACCCTGACGGAACGCGCGGAAACGGTCAATGCCGATTTGGCGGTGTTCGGTCACACGCACGAGCCGTACACTGGCTATGCCGGAAAAATGATACTGCTGAATCCCGGCAGCGCGTTGTTTACGCGCACATATGCGGTCGCGGAAATAGACGGGGACACGTTAAAAACTGCTATTCTTAATATGTAATACGCGCCATAAGGCGCGTTTTTTGTGCATGATGCACAAAAAAGTATTTTATATTTTATGTTTTTTAATTTTGCTTACATTTCACAAAATTTTCGCGCTGTTATGCGAATTTTTTTGTATCAAAAAAAGTTTTTCGGCGCGTTTTCGTAGAAATACGGCTTGGATGGTTGTTTTTTGGATTTTTCAGACATATAATATATTATGCCGATAAAATATTTTAATTTGAATGTGGGAAAACTGCATTCGAAAGCGAAAAAGGGACCGCATACCGGTCTCTTTTTTGTGCCGCCGTATTTAAAAGCCTATCGACGCAAGATTATTTTTTAATTTTTCCGCGCTCGCGCGAAGTCCGCTCAGCTCATTTTCGCTGAACGGTACGTCCATAATCCGCTCCACGCCGAAGCCCGAGAGCTGCACGGGTACGCCCAAAGCCGCGCCGTTTATGCCGTACTCGCCCTCAAGTATCGCCGAAACTGTCAGAACGGAATTTTCAGAACCGGCTATGCACTCGACGATCCGAGCGACAGCCGCCGCTATCGCATAGTATGTCGCGCCTTTTTTTCGTATGATCTCATACGCGGAATTTTTGACTTCCTCGTACATGGCGTTCAAGTCCTCGTCCGTACACCTTCCGTAATTTTCAAAAAAGCGTTTCATTCCTATTCCTGCTATATTTGTCACGCTCCACGCCGCGACCTCGCTGTCGCCGTGCTCGCCTATTACATAGGTGTGACAGTATCTCGCGTCAACACCGGTGTGGCGGCTTATGAGGTATTTGAGCCGCGAGGTATCGAGAACCGTACCCGAGCCTATCACCTGCCCTTTCGGAAGCCCCGACAGCCTATACGACACATACGTCAGTATATCAACCGGATTTGTAACCGTTAGCAGTATCACATCCTCCGGCGCGTATTTCATCACGTTTCCTATCACGCTTTTGAAAACCGCCGCGTTGCGCTTTAGGAGATCTATTCTCGTTTCGCCGTCCTTTTGGTTCACGCCCGCCGCGATTATTATAATATCCGCGCCCCGGCAGTCCGCCCAATCGCCGCTGTAGACGCTCACAGGCTTTACGAACGATATCCCGTGCGCCATATCGAGCGCGTCGCCGTCGGCTTTATCGCGGTTTATATCGATCAAAACTATTTCGCCGAACAATCCGCCGAGCATTATTGTATAAGCGGTCGTGGAGCCGACCAGTCCCGCGCCGACCACGACAATTTTTCCACGAAGCATTTTTGATGCGTCCTTTCTTGGTTGGTGATAAATTATGATTTAGCGCGCCCAATAGCCTTCCCCTTTCAGGGGAAGGGGGACCGCGAAGCGGTGGATGAGGTGGAACGCGCTGACCTGAAGGCGGCGTAAACATTCAATGCGCCACAAACAACCTCATCAGTCAGCTGCGCTGACAGCTTCCCCTACTAGGGGAAGCCTTTCGCAGATAAATCATAATTTATCTCAATTTTTATTATCTCTCCCGCATAAAAATTTATTCAAAAAACAAATAACCCGCCCCGTTTTTGTATATACTGTTATCGGGGGCGAAGCTATGAAAAAATTTCTTGAATATTTTATTTTATTCTCCTTCGGCGGGATAATCTATATTCTGATCGAGCTTATTTGGCGCGGACGCTCGCATTGGTCGATGTTTGTCCTCGGCGGGCTTTGCTTTATTCTCATCGGCGCGCTTAACGAAAAATGCCGCGGGAAAGCGCCGCTTTTCGTGCAGTCGCTTTTCGGCGCGTTTATTATAACCGTGCTCGAATTCGTGACGGGATATATAGTAAATATCAAACTCGGGCTTAATGTTTGGAACTATTATGACGTGCCGTTTAATATTCTCGGTCAGGTGTGTCTGCCATATACGGTTTTTTGGTTTTTTCTCAGCCCCGTTTGCGTGATCGCGGACGATTATATGCGCGAGGCGTTTTTCGGCGAAGCGAGACCGACATATAAAATTTTTTAGGACAGCACAGTCATCAGATAATACACCAAAGGAAGCGTGGCGAGGCTTGCTATCGTCGTTATGAACGCGCCCTCGGCGGAGTAGGTCACGTCGCCGTTGTATTCGGTCGCGACTATGGTGAGTATCGTCGCGGTCGGAATTGCCGCCTGGAGAATTATTACATGCTTTACCGTTTCGTCTATGTTTAAGAGCTTGAACGCGAATATTAAAATCATAGGTAAAATCAGCATTTTAACCGCCGTCAGCACAAAAAGCGGGATGCGTTTGTATATGCGTTTAAAGTCCACTCCCGCGAGCGTTCCTCCGATAAAAAGCATCGAGAGATACGTCGTTGTGCCGCCTATTCCGTTTAACACATCTCCGACGACTCCGGTAAATTTCCATCCGAAAATCATCATTATAAACGAAATTACAAAACCTATCGTCGCGGGATTTACGAGGTTTTTGAGGTTTTTGCGTATCGACGTTTCCGCGCTGTTGATCGACGCCATTTTGTATACGCCGAGCGTCCATAGGTAAAGGTCGTTCATCATCGCGTAAACAGCGGCGTATAAAAGCCCTTCAGCGCCGTAAAGCTCCTGTATCAGCGGGTATGCCATGAACACTACGTTTCCGAACGCGTACATACTCGAATACACTATCGCGCGCTTTTTTTCCATTTTGAAGACGCGCGAAAAAACCGTTCCGACTATCCACATTATTCCTATCACAACAAGCGCGATACCCGCCAAGATAAAGCAGTTCGCGACCTTTTCCGCGTCCATGTCCATTTTCGTAAGCGACGTTACCACAAGCACGGGAAGCGTTATTCTGATTATGATTTTCGAAAGCGCGTTTTTCTGCTCCGTCGTTATATATCCCGTTTTGACGCACACAAAGCCTATCAGCATCGCAAGACCGAGCGTCAATATGCTGTTTACTATCGTATTAAATCCGCTCATAATCCGAAATTACTCCTTGCCTCCGTATACTCTCGGCTGAAGAACGCCTATATACGGCAGATTTCTGTATTTTTCGTCGTAGTCAAGACCGTAGCCCACTACAAACTCGTCGGGGATCTCCGCGCCTATGTACTCGGCTTCGATTTCCACCTCGCGTCTGCTCGGCTTCGAAAGGAGCGCGCAGATTTTTACGCTTGCGGGTCCGCGGTCCTTTAACATTTTCTTCAAACCCGCGAGCGTGTTGCCGCTGTCGATTATGTCCTCGATAAGAAGCAGGTGTTTTCCCCCAATATCATTTTCCAAATCCTTTTTGATTTTTACTTGACCCGTCGATTTCGAGCCGCTGCCGTAGCTCGAAGCCTGTATGAAATCGAGCCTTATCGGCATATCGAGCTTGCGTATCAAATCGGCCGCGAACGTGAGACTGCCCTTTAACACCACGCCGACTATGATCTCCTCGCCGCCGTAGTCCGCGTTTATGCGCGCGGCAAGCCTGCTCACTGTTTCGGCAATTTCTTTCTCGGAAAAGAGTATGTATTTAATATCGTCTTTATTCATCAAAATTACCCCCTTTTGTCTATTGTACCACACATTACCGCAGCTTTTAAAGCTTTTTTTGAAATTTTTTTGTTTTTATAGGGAATTATAGTTTCGGGAGGTGGCGGAATTGAAAAAAATACTTATATGCTTTCTTCTTTTTGCGCTTATCATTCCGTGCGCCGTCCTTGCCGGCGGCGCGGAAACCGAGCCGCGCGAATATCGGTTTGCGGACGCTCTGAACGATTTCGCTCCGGAGGAGCTCGACAAAATCCACGCGCTTCTCGCAGCCTGCGCCGACGTTATGGAATTTGATTCGAAAAACCCCGATTATGACGCGCTTATGCTCTATATTCTCAACTCGCACGAAAATTTCCGGCTTCTGACCGAGCTTGACCCGAAAACGGCGCAAAGCGCGCCGCAGTCCGGTCTCGGCGGCATAACGCTTGTTGACGGCGAATTTATAGACTATATACTCACAAACATATTTGACGTAAATCCCGAGCATCCCGATGTGCAGGCGCTTTCTTCCCGCGGATTTTGCTATTCCGGAGATTACTATTATTATGTTGATAAATATTTTTACTTTTCAACCGACAAAATTGAAATAAAAGCGCTTTATGATCTCGGCGGAGGGACATATTATACCGTGTTTACAGATATTTACACCGAAAACGGCATATCCGAGCCCGAGTACAGCTTCGCCGTCATACGCGCAGGCGGAGAGTACGGCTATCAGATCCTCCGAATCGGAATGGGGCTAGATCCGCCGCCCGAATCGGAGATCCTTAAATACGCGCCGGATATTGCCACTCCCGAGCCGGCTGAAAATTCCGCGCGCAAAACCGCGCTTTTAGGCAGCGCCGTCCTGCTTGGCGCGGCGGCGTCAGCTGTCGGACTTATTCTCGTTTTCAAAAAAGCAATCGACCGTTAAATCACGCGCGCAGCCGCAAAGCGTTACGGTAAAATCAATCGTGTAAATCGTTTCGAGATATCCCCTGTGGTTTTTTACCTCATGCGCGCTTACCTGCGGCTCCGCAAAATCGGAACGAACGGTCAGATCTCTTATCCGCGCTGCGCCGTCTGTAATTTCAGGCTTTATTGGGGACACTAAACGCTCCGTTATTTTGTGTCCCCCTTTTTCAAACAAAAAACTGTCGGTTATGGTTACTCCGCCGTCCGATACCGAAAAAAGGCGTTTAATATTCCGAAGTCCCTCCGCGCGGTACACATCCGTCATATCGACCTTAAATAAATCGTTTTCGACGCTTGGGACTGACTTTCCGCCGCCCTGCTCCGCACCGTCGATTATAGGCACGCTGTGACCCCGCGACGAGGTGTAGAAATAGGTGTAACGTTTTTCCGCGAAGTAGTCCTGAGTATATTCTCCGGCGCCAGGGTCGCATATAAGCTGACCGTTATCGTCCGCTATTATAAAAGCGCCCGCATCGTTGTGATTATGCGGCTCGTAATTATTTCCGGCTTTGGCGGCGAACGAAAATTTTTCCCGCCTGTCAATGTACCATTGAGCGTCGGGAAAATATATTTTTCCCGTCTTTGGTTCATCCCGCTTGATTTCAGCGTTCCCCCATATGAATGAACGGTAATACGGCGCCCAGCGGCAGCAATCGTCATAGTCGCGTCTGTATTTTTTGTCGGGCATTTCTATCTCGCTGCCGAAACGCGCTTTCAAGAAGCATGTATAACCGAAGTTAAATCCGGCTGTAAGGGAGCAGTCCGAAAAGCTGACCGCTGTATTTTTCCGCAAGGATAAATGCTGCCGGCACTTCGCTATCGCGCGGACCTTTTCATTGTCAATCAGGTTTGTGCCGTCGAACCTTTCGAGCATCTCGGCGAAACACAAAAAATACCCGAAGCCGTAGCTCCAATAGTCCGCGCCCTCGAGACATATTCCGTCCGCGCCGTAGCCGCTCAGGAAGCAGTTCATTGTTTTAAGCAGCCTGCTCTTTACAGCGGGAAAGCGTTCCGCGAACGCGGTCATATACGTCATTCCCACGCATCCGCCGCATACCGCCGCCCAGTTGTGGTTTGCCGCTTCCCATCCGAATTTATTGTTTTCATAAGGCACGATAATGCGGCGCTCTATTTCCGAATTTACACGCTGTTTGAGCGTCTCATCCATGTCGGCGAGCGAGCATATTTCACTCAACGCCTGTCCGGTTTCCGCCGAAAACAAGTCTATCACCGTTTCGGGAGTTTTACTGTCCCCTATATGCGCCGGCAGCGCCCATGTAAATTCATCGCATATCGCGCTTATTATTTTTTCAAGCTCGTTTTTGTGTCCCCCGTATATAAGATGCATCATCGCTCGTGATATAAGACAGCCGCGCCGCGCAAAATATTCGTTTTCATAATTTAATCTGTTTCCGTTCAGAGAAAATTCGTTGAAATTATCCCTGTTCAGCTCGTAGCCGTCAAAATCCTTAAAACGCTCGTATAAAGCGCGCAAATCCTCAAGCTGTTCGGGCAGCAGTCTTTTGTTTATAATCATTTTACAACCAACTCCGCAGTTAAATATTCCTCGCTGTTTTTTCCAACCATTATCTCAAAAACGCCGCTTTCGATTACACGTTCGCATTTCGCGTTCACAAGAGAGAGCGCCTCGGGCTCTATCTCGAACGAAACCGTTTTAGTGTCCCCCGCGTTTATTCTGACCCTTTCAAATCCGCAGAGCTGTTTCACGGGCGTTAGTATGCTGCTGATTTTATCATTTATATAAAGCTGCACCGTTTCGGTGCCGTCAATATCGCTTATATTTGTCACGTCAACGCTGACCCTGACCGATTCTCCCTTTTCCATTTCCGTTTTCGACAGGCGGATGTTTTTGTACTCAAATTCCGAATAGGACAGCCCGTACCCGAAATCATACACGTTCCCCGCTTCAATGTCAACGTATTTGCCGCCGTGCCAGCCGTCGTATCGGTTATAATAGCACGGGGTCTGAGCGCTGTGGCGCGGGAATGAAATCGGCAGTCTGCCGCTCGGATTAAGCTTTCCCGCGATAATTTCCGCCGCGGCAAGTCCGCCGTAGTCGCCGCCGTTAAACATCTCTATGAGCGCATCACAGTTATTTTTAAGCCACTCGGCGCACAGCGGTTTTCCGTTTACAAGCACGGCTATAAGCGGTTTTCCTGTCGCTTTTAATCGTTTGAGAAGCTCCGTCTGCGGCGCCGTCAAAGACAGGTCTGCGCGGTCGCGGTATTCTCCGTTTATCGCGAGGCAATCGCCCACAACAGCCACGACCGCGTCGGCGCACTCGGCAAGCGAAACGGCTTCTTCGACCGCTTTATCGTCCGCCTCCAACACGCCGCAGCCCTTGCCGTAAAGGATTTCGGCTTTCGGAAAAACCTCCTTTATTCCGCGCAGGACAGTGTAATAATCCCCCTTCGCTTCAACTTCATCTTTCCATTCGGGATGACTGAAAAATGTCCAGTCTCCGTATTGGGCGCGTATATCGTCGGCGTTGGGACCTATTACCGCAATAGTTTTTGTGTCCCCGCTTAACGGCAAAACTTTTGTGTCCCCTATTGATTTGTTTTCAAGCAGCACCGCGCACTCCCGCGCCGAGCGCAGATTTAGTTCTTTGTGCTCCTCGCACGCTATAGTGCCGCGCGGGGGACGCTTCTTCCCGTCAAAAAGACCAAGTTTAAACTTGACAGTCAAAATCCGCCTTACGGCGTCGTTTACGCGAGCCATATCAATCTCGCCGCCGCGCATGAGTTCAAGCAGACAATCATAAAACTCGGGCGTGTTCATGCTCATATCGTTTCCGGCTTCAACCGCCAGTTTAGACGCTTGCTTTAAATTCTCCGCCGCGTGCTGCTTCGTCACAAGCGAGCGCACGTTTTCCCAGTCGGTCACGACAAAGCCCTCAAAGCCAAGCTCTTCCTTCAGAATTTCCGTAAGCATGCGTCTGTTCGCGCTCAGCGGAGACGCGTCAATAGAGCCGTACGCGGTCATGACAGTTCCGCAGCCGGCGCGGACAGCCTTTTCAAACGGCGGCAGAAAAACCTCGCGTATCTTGCGCTCGGTCACTTCGCTGTCATACGCATCCCGTCCGCCGGTTGCCTCGCCGTAGGCTATATAGTGCTTTGCGCAGGCGGTTATCATATTATCCGCCTGATAGCCCTTGATTATCGCTTCACCCATCTCTCCCGCGAGATACGGATCCTCGCCGAATGTCTCGTCAATTCTGCCCCAGCGTAGATCCCTGCCGAGACAGAGCACCGGCGAAAAAGTCCAGTCGATTCCGTCGGCGGCGGCTTCCAGAGCCGTGGCGCGTCCTATTTCGTATATCAAGCTACGGTCAAACGAGCACGCCATAGCGAGCTGCGACGGGAACACGACCGCGCCGTTTAAGAGCGCGTGACCGTGAATTGCATCTATGCCGAAAATCGGCGGTATTTTAAGGCGCGTTTTTTGAGCGGCGGCGCGCAGTTTGTCTGTTTCCTCTCCCGTAACGTGCAGATAAGAGCCGACTCCCAGGCGCTGAAAACGCTCGTAATCCTCCGCGCTTACCGCGTTGTAGCTTATCTGCAGAAGCTGAGCGGCTTTTTCCTCATCGGTCATTTCCTCCAAAAGCAGCTGCGCGCGCTCCTCGCAGGCGAGACTTGTATCCATGTATTTTTCCATTTTTTTATCTCCCAAATTTTTATTTCTTTTATATTACCACTATTTACTTTTTTTTGCAAGAGTGATATAATGTTTCGGTACGAAAGGAGATTTCAGCATGATAATAAGCATAAAAAAGGCTATATTGCATATACTTGACGCAAATTCGGGCATAACCGTTTTTTCCGACGCGGAGCTTGACGTGAGCGACGCTTCGGTTAACGCGTTTATTACGAAGCATATCGAAAAAATCTATGACGACGCCGCTCTGCGCTCAGGCGAATTTACCGACAGCAGCGGTTTTAAATATCATCTGAACGAATATCTCGGCGGGAACGAAAGCTTTCAGCAGATGTCGCTCTTTATCGCCGAGCGGGTTTACGACGGCATAAGTCAAGCCGAAAAGACCGAGTCGTGCGATATTCTCGTGTGTCATTGTCTCGCCGACGAGCGCGATACTATCGCTGTTTTAAAGCTGGACAATAAAATAGGCTTCACGCACCAAATCTCGCAGGAAAACGGAAAAATTGCAAATTCGCTTATAAATCATTACGCGATCCTGCCGACTACCTCGCAAAAAATAAGCGAGTGCGCGTTTGTGCGGACGGGGGATCTCACAATTCGATATAAGGGCAAAAACCGCACCATTGACGGTGAAAAAACCGATTTGATCGGCGAGCTTCTTCTCGAGTGCGTTTATGATATTTCACCGAGGGAGTCCGCGAACGCCGTAAATAAAATAGCAAAACGCGTGACCGTTGAAAACGGCGGCGACAGCATTGAAACAAAAGCGAAACTCAAAAAGTTCATAACGGAAAACGCGGTTGATGAAGAATACATAGAAACCGACGCGGTAGCCGAAGCGGTGTTCGACGGCAGACCCGTTATGCGCGAAGAGTTCCGCGAGCAGATGGAGCAGGCAAACGTGCCGAAACGCGTCGAGAAGAACAAATATGTGACAAAGAAAATGTGCTCAAACATAAAGCTCGTGACGGACACAGGCGTGGAGCTCACGTTCCCCGCGGAATATTACAGGGACAGCAAATATTTGGAGATAATCAACAACGAGGACGGCACTATCTCCATTCAAATCAACAATATCGGCGAAGTCATAAACAAATAGAAATCCCCATATTATGGGGATTTCTGTTTACAGCTTAATTAAAACCTCGTCAAGCGGGCGCTTGGGGACGTTTAGGACTTTGTCTTCGTCCATAAAATATTTCACATTCCCGTCCGTCATCTCCACAGCCTTGCTCTCCTGCGCCGGATAGCCTGCCGCGAGAAGATATACAAGAGAATATTTCTCCGGCAAGTTCAAAATATCCGTCAATGCCGATCTGTCTATCGCGCCGAGCCAGCAGGTGGCAAGGCCTTTTTCCTCGGCGGCAAGCATCATTGTCGTGACAGCCGCGCCCGCATCCGTTTCAAACATTCCGTTCGGTTTTATTTCCCGATCGCCCAAAACCGCGATATACGCCGCCGGACGCTCGTTCTCTTTCGGCGCTCCGTCCGCAAGATAGCCCGCCCATTTGATTGACGGAAACATCAGATCGAGCGTATTTTTATCATCTATTACAGCAAATTTCAACGGCTGCATATTCGCTCCGAACGCAGCCATCCGCGCGCAGTCTACAAGACCTACAAGCATTTCTTTCTCTACCTTTTCCTGTTTGAATTTGCGGATTGTGCGTCTTTTCATTATGGCTTCGTATACATTCATTTTTATGTGCTCCTCTCTTTTTTCTGTCTACAGTATATCACATTTATGTTAAATTTTCAATGAAAACCTTTACATATGTTCGTTTTTTTTGTATAATTAATTCAGAAATTATAAGGAGACCCGCAGATGAATGCACCTTTATACAACAAACTGACCGATTATCACAAAGAAAACAGAATATCCTTTGCGATGCCGGGTCACAAAAACGGACGCGGACTCGCGGATAATTTAATAGAGTGCGACGTTACCGAGCTGGACGCGACGGACAACCTCCATCGCCCGCGCGGTGCGGTTAAAGAGGCGCAGCGCCTTCTCGCCGACCTTTACGGCGCGGAAAAAAGCTATATTTTAACTTGCGGCTCCACAGCCGGAATACAGGCTATGCTCGCGTCCGCGCTCCGCCCCGATGAAACACTGCTGGCTGCCGCGGACTGCCATATGAGCGTAATAAATACATGCGCGCTGCTCGGAATAAAACTTCGTTTGGCGCGGCGCCCGCTCGATGAAGCGTTCAATATCCCATCGGGCGAGCCCGATATTGAAAGGGCGCTCGATCGTTATGATGATATAAAAGCGGTGCTTGTGACCTCGCCGACATATTACGGCATCTGCGCCGATATACCGTCGATTGCGAAGATGTGCCATTCCCGCGGCATACCGCTGCTTGTGGACGAAGCCCACGGCGCGCATTTCGGCGCGTGCGAAAAACTTCCGAGGAGCGCTGTTACTTTGGGCGCAGACGCTGTTTGTCAAAGCGCGCATAAAACGCTCAATGCGCTGACCGGAGCGGCGTATCTGCATATAAACGGCAGTCTTTTGAACCGCGCGAGATTGGAGAGCGCGCTTTCAATGTTTCAGACCTCAAGCCCGTCTTACGTCATAGCCGCGTCAGCCGACGCGGCGCGCTCGGAGCTTGAACACGGCGGCGGCTGGGAACGCGCCTGCGATCTGTCAGCCGAATTTCGCCGCGCGGTTTCGGGAAACACTAATATAAAAGTTTTGGAAAACGATGATATTACGCGAATCGTTCTCAGCTTCGCCGCATACGACACAACCGGCTTTGCCGTAAGCGCGGAATTGGCTGAAAATTACGGAATAGACATTGAAATGGCGGATTTATCAAATATAGTTCTTATCGCGACGGCATCCTCCGACGCGGAGGACTTCGCGGCTGTGTTTGACGCGCTTTGGAAAATTACGCGCGGGCTCGGTGAGCGCAAAAACCCGATTAAAACAGGGCAGCCCCCGCAATACGAATGTATTATTGACCCGCAAGCCGCTTTTTTCGGAAAAAGAACCGCGGTCGATCTTGAGCATAGCGAAAACCGCACGTCTTGCGTCACGATAACCGCGTATCCGCCCGGAACGCCTATCGTGTGCATGGGAGAGCAAATAACGCGCGAGCATATAGAATATATAAAACGCCTTAAAAATACAGGCGCGGAAATAACCGGAATAAACAACGAAGAAATTGAGGTCCTGATATGAGCGACGGAATAACCTTAACGGGTACGGTGGACGAGATAATATTTTCAAATCCCGACAACGGATATATGATTTGTATGATCGACAGCGCCGAAGAAGGGCTTTTCACCGCAACCGGTTACATGCCGTATGTTACCGAAGGAGAGCGCGTGGCTCTCACCGGCGGGTGGGTTATGCATCCCGATTACGGCGAACAATTTAAAATAAGCTATTATGAAACCATTATGCCCTCGGACGAGGAGTCTATTTTAAAATATCTCTCGTCCGGCATAGTAAAGGGCATACGCGAGGTTACGGCGAGGAAGCTCGTCGAATACTTCGGCGCGGACATTTTCAATGTTATGCTTACCGAGCCGGAGCGGCTCGCGGAGGTTAAGGGGATAAGCCTCGAAAAAGCGAAAAAAATCGGCGAATCCTACAGCGAATTGCAGTCCGTGCAGGGAATCGTTATGTTTTTGCAGCAATATAATGTTTCGGCAAATATGGCGGTCAAGGTGCATAATGTGCTCGGTTCGGGCGCTGTGGACGCGATCAAAGCAAACCCGTATATTCTCGCCGACAGAGTTGAGGGCATAGGCTTCAGGACTTCCGACACGATCGCGTTCAATATGGGAATACCGAAAAACAGCATGTTCCGTATCCGCTCCGGTATTAAATATATAATGCAGGAGGCGGCGTATACGAGCGGGCATACATATCTCCCGAAGCAGCTTCTTTCGGAGCACGCGGCTCACACTCTGAGCATCGACGAAAACGAAGCGGACGCCGCTCTCGCTGAGCTTGCCGCGGAGCGCGAGATTTTTCTCGACCGCGTTGAAAACACAAACGTATGTTATCTTTTCGGCTACTATGACGCGGAAATGTATATAGCGCGGCGCATGCACAGCATGGCAAATCATCCGCCCAAGATTACGCTTACCGAAAAGAAAGCGGAAAACGCAATCTACGCGATTGAGACGGAGCAAAATATAGAGCTGGCTCCGGAGCAGCGCGACGCGGCGTTCACCGCGCTCACGTCGGACTGCATGGTGTTGACGGGCGGTCCCGGAACGGGCAAAACAACCGCTATTAACACTATAATAGAGCTTTTGGAAAATTTAAAACTCTCCATAGCCCTCGCCGCGCCCACAGGCAGAGCCGCAAAAAGGCTGAGCGAGGTCACCGGACGCGAGGCGAAAACAATTCACCGCCTTCTCGGCACGCAGATGAGCGCCGGAAACGTCCACACCTTCGTCCATAACGAGGACAATCCGCTTACCGCGGACGTGATAATTCTCGACGAGGTCAGCATGGTTGACACGCTGCTGATGGCGTCGTTTCTCAAAGCCGTAAAATTCGGCGCGCGGCTAATTCTTGTCGGCGACAGCGACCAGCTCCCATCGGTAGGCGCGGGCAACGTCCTGCGGGACATAGTCGACAGCGGCGTTGTGCCGGTAATAAAGCTCACGAAAATTTTTCGGCAGGCGGAGGAAAGTCTTATAATCGTAAACGCGCACAGAATAAACCGCGGCGAGCTGCCGGATCTGTCCTCGAGGACAAACGATTTCTTTTTTCTGCGCAGACAAAACGCGGAGCAGGCGGCTTTTACCGTTACGGATTTATATAAAAACAGACTTCCGAAAAGCTACGGCATAGACCCGATATCCGATATACAGGTGCTTTCGCCGACAAAAAAGGGCGTTACGGGAACGGTAAATCTCAACAAGCTTTTGCAGCTTCATATAAATCCGCCGTCGCCGGAAAAACCGGAGCACATATACGGCGGAACGATTTTCCGCACAGGCGATAAGGTCATGCAGACGAAGAATAATTATGATATCGTGTATTCGCGTATCGACGGTGAGGACGGAACGGGAATTTTCAACGGCGATATGGGAATTATAAAGGAAATAAACGAGCCGGACAAATATATGACAATAGTGTTTGACGAGGACAAGGAAGTGGATTACCCTTTCGCTGCGCTTGACGAGCTTGATTTGGCATACGCTGTAACTGTACACAAAAGCCAGGGAAACGAGTTTCCGTTTGTGATAATGCCCGTATGCAGTTTTTCACCGATGCTGATGAACAGAAATTTGCTCTACACAGCCGTCACGCGCGCAAAGGATATGGTGATTCTTGTCGGAAGCGAAAAAACGGTTCAAAATATGACGCTCAGCACCCGCTTTGACGATAGATTTACCGGACTGAGCGAAAAGCTTAATATGATAAAAAAAGCGCAAAAGTCTTCCTGAAAAGGAATGCTTCATATTCAATTATTCCGCTAAAGCCGTCGGAGCATTTCCGAGAGCGTGCGAAAATGCGCTTTTTGTCATGTAATTTTTAAGTATATTGAGGAAAATAATATATCTTTTCAATAAGGGGTTGAAAAATCCAAAACTTTGTTGTATAATAAACTCAGAGGTGATTATGTGAAGGGCGCGATTTTTGACGTTGACGGAACGCTGCTTGATTCAATGACCGTATGGTACAACATCACGAAACAGTTTTTTAAGGACCATGGATTGGTCATGACCGACGCGGACGCGGAAATGTACAAGGAAATGACGCTTGAGGAATCTCTTCCGCTGATAAGGGACAGGTTCGTGCAGGATATGGATATCGATGAAGTGTGGACAGAGTTCCGCCGTCTCGCCGGAATTGAGTATGACACCACTATCGAACTGAAGCCTTACGCGAAGGAGTATATCGAAAAGCTTCGCGGGGACGGCGTGAAAATTGCCGTAGCCACTTCAGGGTACGAGCGGCTGTGCAAATCGGCATTCCGTCGGCTCGGTATCGACGGATATATCGACGCTTACGCGTTTTCAAGCGAGGTCGGCGTCAATAAGGGTAATCCCGACATATATCTCCTCGCGGCGGAGAGACTGGGCGTAAGCCCGACGGAATGTGTTGTATACGAGGATATTATTTTGGGTATAAACGGCGCGAAAAAAGCGGGATTTGAAACATGCGCCGTATACGACGACACAAACGCCGCGCAAACAGATGAGCTTAAACGGCTTTCCGACCATTATATTACGGGGTGGAAGGAATTGCTGTAGAGCTATAAACAAAAATACTGCCGTCATCAAACAGCAGTATTTTTTTGCTTTATTTTACTTTATTTTAAGCCTGCGGCATAATGATAGCCGCGACAATATACGCTATGATCATCGTTCCGAACGATAAACACGAAATCAGAACAAGCGCCAAACGTATAAGAGTCGGGTCTATGTTGAAATACTCCGCAATTCCGCCGCACACTCCGCAAATCATTTTATCCTGCGAGCTTCTGAATAGTCTTTTCATATGAATACCTCCTTAAAAAATATCACTGAAATCCGCGTCTATATCCGGATTTTCTTCCAGCCAATCTTCTATTCTGTCCTCAAAATCATCTTCATAACGATCGTCATAACGGTCGTCGTACCAATCATCATCTCTGCGATTGTTGTTAAAATGCACGCCGTGCGAATCGATCCTGAAGTTAAATCCGCCGCCAATGTTCTGCGCCACGGCGTCAGGCTTCGCATTCAGCGCAATTCCGCCGAAAATCATGCACAGACCGACCAATATAAACGCCGCAGCCACAATTAAAGCTGTTTTCGCCGCTGTTTTCATGTGTTTTGCCTCCTAATCCGTTTTGAACCGAAATTTACAATCTTTTTTATAAACCACGGTATAAGTTTGACCGCGATATATACCGCCAGCAGCGTCAGCGCAAGACCGATCCCGAACATCAGGAAGCCTATGCCGCATTCCAAAATTACATTCGCAAACCCAAGACCGGAAAACAAACCCTTAAGCACCACGGCGGCTCCGCTTAACCATATCGTTATTCCCCCGAATAGCATCATAAGGTAAATACCGATTATAACCGCGACAAACGCCATTATCAGACTGCCCGCGAAAATCGCCGCGGGGATAAGTATAGGCGATAATATCACGAGTATCACAACAATGATCCATACGTTATTTCTCTTTTTCACAGGCTGCGCCGCGCTTTCGGGAGCCGCCCCGCCGCGCGGAACAAGATTATTGGCGTAGTAGTTTTTCGCGGCGTCCCGAGGATTTCCGAGCCGAGCGGCAACCTCTTCTTCGCTTTGATTTCCGGCAAAATAGCTTTCAAAATATCTCTCCGCCGCGTCTATATCGCTTTTCGGCAGAAAACCGAGCTCGCTGCGTACCGCCGCTAAAAATTCATATTTTGTCAAGATTTATCAACTCCTTTATTTCTGCGTCATTCAGGCAAATGTTATTTTTATCTCACCCATGCCGCAGTCCGCGTTTATATTGTGGAATGCGCCGGTATTTTCATCTATTTTACCCGAGGCGGTTATCGTTCTGTCGCCGATCGTCACGCGTCCCAGTCCGACGCTCGCGTGTCTGTTAAAATCGCTCTGCGGATTTTTCAGATTTATTTCCACGCTGCCCGCTCCGCATCTCACATCCACGCCGCCGTTGACGCTCAAATCCGCTTTGACGCTTCCCGTTCCGCATTTAATATCTGCTTTTTGAGCAAAAACATTCTCGGTTTCCGCGCGTCCCGCGCCCACGTTCACGCAGGCGGAGTATGACGTTATGTCCTTTATCAGCAAATCGCCCGCGCCCAAGCTTACAAAAAGCTCTTTTGCCGCAAAGCCCTCAGGCACCGTCACCGATATTATCCCTCCGCTGTTTTCGGCGTCTATATACCACACGCCGCCGCGGATAAAGCTTCCTATACCGTCGCCATCAATGCCGAACGACGTTCCCTTGCGCAGAACGTACTTACCCGCGCCGAGCTTCATATTTACCGAAGAAATATCCGAACACGTCTCTCCTCCGGCGGCGCGCACAACAGCGTTTCCCGATGAGTTTCTGTCACGCAGGACCTTGATAACTATCGCGATCAACGCCAAAACCACAAGCACGCACAACATACTCGGGAGCCTGTGCAGCACGCCTCTTACAATCGGCATTCCGAATCCGATTATAAGAATACCCAACAGCACATACAGCCACACCGGCGCCTTACGTCTGCCGCCGGCTTCGGCTGTTTGCGTGTACGCGTTTTTCGAAACAAGCTCGCCACCTGTCACGGGCTTTTTGTCATAATATTCCTTTTTAAAATCCTCCGCCACCTTTTGAGGCGAACCCATAAGCGCGGTAACGTCGCCCTCCGCGCCCGCTTCGCTTATATACTCGTCGTAGTAGCGGATAGCCTCGTCAAGCTCATCGGCAGGCAAAGCTGCTAATTCCCTCCGAAGCGCGTCTAAAAATTCCTGCTTGTTCATTTGCCGCTTCCCTCCACTATATCACTTATTTTGCTTTTATATGCCGACCATTCGCGCCGGTACAGACCGAGCTGCTGTTTTCCCTTGTCAGTAATCCGATAATACCGCCTGTTCCTGCCCGAAAACTCCCTGTCATATATTTCAAGGCATTCGTCCTTTTGGAGTCTGCGAAGTACCGGATAAAGCGTTGACTCTGAAACTTCCAAGGAATCGTGTAGTATACGCGTTATTTCATAGCCGTAGGTATCCCCCTTTTCCGCAATCGCCAGCACGAGCGTATCAAGAAGCGCGGCCGTTATATTGAATATCACGCAATCACCATCCTTTATACTTTATCTACAACAATACTATATCACATATAATATCATTTGTCAACAATTTATGTTTAATTTTCACCTAAATTTTCAATTTATATTGATTTTTGCTATTCCTATATGGTATAATAACCTCACGGCGTTACCAAAAGCAAAGCTTTTGACGCCTGAGAGAACATTGTATCATAACGCTGCGGCGACAGTGCCGCCTTGCAGTTATGGTATAATGATTTCAGAAAATATTGTTTAACAACAAAATAAATAAAGAAAGAGGTAAACAAAATGAAAATTGCATTAATCAACGAAAACAGCCAAGCCGCGAAGAACGGCGTTATTTTTGAAACGCTCAAAAAGGTTGTTGAACCGTTAGGTCACGAGGTATTTAACTACGGTATGTATTCCGCGGACGACGAGGCACAGCTTACATATGTTCAGATTGGTATTTTGGCGTCAATTCTTTTAAACTCCGGCGCGGCTGATCTTGTAATCACAGGCTGCGGCACAGGCGAGGGCGCTTGCCTTGCGTGCAACGCGTTCCCGGGTGTTCTCTGCGGTCACGTTGTTGACCCGACAGACGCTTATCAGTTCACGCAGGTTAACAACGGCAACTGCATCGCTATGCCTTTCGCAAAGGGCTGGGGCTGGGGCGCTGAGCTCAACCTCCAGTATGTATTCGAAAAGCTGTTTGTTGAAGAATGGGGCGGCGGATATCCGAAGGAAAGAGCTGTTCCCGAGCAGAGAAACGCAAAAATCCTCAACGAGGTAAAGAAGATTACCCACAGAGACCTTCTCGACATTCTGCCCAAGCTCGACCAGGATTTGGTAAAGGGCGCCGTTGCGGGCGAGCATTTCAAGGAGATGTTCTTTGCAAACTGCAAGTGCGACAAAATCGCGGAATATGTTAAAACAATCGCGTAATAAAATGCACAAGTCCGTAAAAAAGGACAATAGAAAAATTCCCCCTGATATCAAGGGGGAATTTTAATTTCAAAAAGTTATAAACACATAAGTAAATACGAAAGAGAAATATTAACTCTAAACGCTCAGGAACTAACTTTGATGGAAATCGGAGGATCGTACGGATTCAGTACACGCAAGTACACCATTTCATGCTGAGTGCATCCACTTCTGCAACCTTCGTATCCAACCAAAACAAAACTGACATCCCTGAAACAAGGATGTCAGTTCGTTTCTTAATTAAATATTCTACATCAAACCGCTTTTTTTACTGTCTGAACAATCCGAGACAGTTCATAAAATGATACGCTCTTTTCCATGCTTTTGTAAATTGCTGTTTCAGCTTCATCCAATCGGCTCAAAATCCGCCGCGCCGTGCTTGCAGAGCGGGCAGATGAAATCATCGGGCAGCTCGTCGCCCTCATATACATAGCCGCATACCTTGCAGACGAAGCCCTTCTTGCCCTCCGTCTGCGGCTTCGGCTTTACGTTGTTCTGATAGTATGTGTACGTCATAGTTTCAACCGGCGAAATTACGCGCGACTCCGTTATCGAGCAGATAAACATTCCGTGCGTGTCGAGGTCGATATACTTCTCGACTTTAAGCGACATGAACGAGTTTATATACTGCGGCAGGAACGCGAGACCGTTGTCGGATCTGAGCGGCGTTATATCCTTGAATTTATCCGCTGTTCTTCCACTCTGGAAGCCGAACGTTTCAAACACGCTGAACGGAGCGTCGGTCGAGAGGCAGTTCAGGTTCATTATTCCCGTCTGCTTTATGACGTGGTGCGAATAATTTTCCTTGTTTATCGTCACCGCGATACGGTTCGGGGTGTTCGTGACCTGGCTTACCGTGTTTACGATAAGACCGTTATCCTTCTTGCCGTCGTGCGACGTTACGACGTATAAGCCGTAGCCTATGTTAAAGAGCGCGCTTAAATCGTTCTTGTTCGCGGTTTCATTACGCTGCGCTATATACTCGCGGCAGAGCTCGTCCGCGAGAGCGTCAAGCTGAGCTGTGCTTGTCTCGTCGAGCGCCGATTTGATTTGAACGTGCGCGTCGGTGAACGTGATATTTTTGCATTCCTCGAGCATCTTTTTCATGGTTTTAGCCGCCATCGGCGCCCATGTGCCGTTTTCAACAAGGCCTATCGTGCGGTTCCTGAAATTGCGCTCGGTCAGGTGGTTGATAAATTCGCGCATGAACGGGAAAATGTCGGCGTTGTATGTTGTGGTCGCAAGCACGATTTTGCCGTATCTGAACGCGTCCTCGACCGCCTCAGCCATATCGCAGCGAGCGAGATCGTTTACGACTACCTTCGGGCAGCCGCGCTCTGTCAGCTTATCCGCGAGCATCTCAACAGCCTTCTTCGTGTGACCGTAAACAGACGTGTACGCAATCATAATGCCGTCGGTTTCAATTCCGTATGACGACCATGTGTTGTAAAGACCGAGATAATATCCCAAATTCGATGTAAGCACAGGCCCGTGGAGCGGGCAGATGATTTGAATATCAAGCCCCGCCGCCTTTTTGAGCAAATTCTGCACCTGCGCGCCGTATTTGCCTACTATACCGATATAGTAGCGTCTCGCCTCGCAAGCCCAGTCCTCGTCAACGTCGAGCGCTCCGAATTTGCCGAAGCCGTCGGCTGAGAACAGTACCTTATCCGTGCTGTCGTACGTCACGATAACCTCGGGCCAGTGAACCATAGGAGCGGCTACAAACGTGAATGTATGCTTGCCCGTAGTGAGCGTATCGCCCTCGGCAACAACCATTCTTCTGTCCTCGTACTCCGTGCCGAAGAACTGCTTCATCATTGTGAACGCCTTCGCGCTCGAAACGATCGTGGTGTTCTTGTAGGTGTTCATAAAATTCGCGATATTAGCGCTGTGATCCGGCTCCATGTGCTGAATTATCAGATAATCCGGCTCGCGGTTACCTATGGCGTTTTGGATATTGTCGAGCCACTGGTGGGTAAAGCGCGCGTCAACGGTATCGAATATAGTGATTTTGTCATCGAGCACCGCGTACGAGTTATACGCCATGCCGTTGGGAACGACGTACTGACCCTCGAACAGGTCAACGTCATGGTCGTTTACGCCTATATATTTTATGTCCTTTGTGATTTCCATTTTGTTTTCCTCCCTGATTAAATTTTCCATATTTATATTATAATGTCGCGTGTAAAGATTGTCAAGAAGTTAACGAAACTTTTATATATATCCTTGAATTTTTATGAAAAAAATATCGGGACTCGCTCCCCGACATTATTTTTTGCACATATCTATAAGCTCCGGCAGACATTCCTCAAATTTCACGCCGTACCAGTGATCCTTTTCATGCCCCAGCGTATGCTTGATACATTCCACCGTGAAGTCGACCGCGATTTTTATTGACTTTCCCATGTCGAAGCCGAGAGCGAGCGCGCCGCTTATCACGCTTGAAAAAACGTCGCCGGTGCTGTGGAAATACCCGGGTATATTTTCGCTGAAATAGCCCGAAAATTCGCCCGTTTCACGGTTATACGACATAACTCCCTGCGTGTTTTTATTAAAGCTCACGCCCGTCAGCACGGTTATCTTTGTTCCCAGCTCCGACAAACGCATAAGCAGGTTTTTTATATACTCTTCATCGTAGCCCTCGCCTATGTATTCCTCGCCGAGCAGCAGAGCCGCCTCCGTAAGATTTGGCAAAATCACGTCCGCCTTTTCGCAGAGCTTCCGCATCTCCGCCGCGAACTCGTTGGTAAATCCCGCGTAAAACCTGCCCTTGTCGCCCATGACGGGATCGACTATCATCAGATTGTCTCCCGTTTTGAAATCGTCAAAAAAGTCCGACACGATTTTTATTTGCTCAAATGAGCCGAGATATCCGGTATATACCGCGTCAAACTTGATATCGAGCTGCTTCCAGTGCCGCGAAATATCCGGAATATCAAAGGTAAGGTCGCGGTAGGTATATCCGGTAAATCCGCCGGTATGCGTGGAAAGCACCGCCGTAGGCACAGCGCATGCCTCTATTCCCATAGCGGAAATAATCGGCAGCGCCACCGTAAGCGAGCATTTCCCGAAGCATGAGATATCCTGTATTGTAACAATTCGTTTCATCAAATCAAACTCCAATTTTCATAATAGGGATTACATTGTATATCATTTTCCGTCCGGTGTCAACAAAATATGTCCGTGTTTGTTCAATTATTTCAGTTTTTATACAATACAATTACTTATATTGACATAATTCGATAATTTTCATATACTTGTTTTGTCGGCACTTCCGCAGGGAAGGAGGTGAAACGCGTGGGTATCATCATTTCGCTTATTACGTCCGTCGCAGCAGGTATTATATCGCACTATATCTGCAAGTGGCTTGACGGACGCGCCGGCAAATAAGCACAAAAAAGCACGGAGAGTCGCACCTCTCCGTGTTTTCATTTTGGTGAACGCGTATAATTATCATCATTTGCTTACCAATCACCTATATTATACTATCTCAAAATCGCTTTGTCAATACATTCCGTAAACATTACACCACTTTTTTGCACCACTTGTTGCTGAAATAGTAGACGGTGCAAATTATAATCGCGCTTATCGTGCCTGTGGGCGTGGATATGCCCACTCCGAGAAGCCCGAGCCCGAGCGTCCTCGCGCAGAATATCGCCACCGGAACACGCGCGATGACGGACGAAAATATTGACGGTATCATCGTAAAAAGCGTATGTCCCGAGCCGTTGCATAAGCCGTTTAAAGGGAAAATCAGCGCCACAAGCAGATAATCGCACGCCGTTACACGCAGATACGGCAGCGCCTCGCTTATTACCGCTCCGTCGTCTATGAGCAGTCCAAGCAAAAATTCGGGGAAAAGCTGAACGATCGTAAACATGACCGCGCCTATCGCAAGTCCTGCGAGTATGCCGTGTTTTAACACGCTTCTCGCGCGGTCGAATTTCTCCGCGCCGACATTCTGTCCCACCATTGACGAAACCGACGTTCCTATCGCGCTTGCGGGCATCTGCGCGAAATTGTTTATTTTCGCCGCCAAAGCCACGCCCGAAGCCGCGTTTACGCCGAGACTGTTCGTTATCGACGAAACGATTAAAAAGCCGCCCGAAACAATAGCGCTCTGCACCGCCCCGGGCAGCCCGAGCTTTAAAATATCCGCCGCTTTTTTGGGGATTATCCTAAAAGAGGACGGCTTGAAATCAAATATAAATCCGCGCATTTTAAGGAAGAACACGCATCCGAAAAGCGCCGCCGCCTGCGCGATAACAGTCGCGAGAGCCGCTCCCGCCACGCCCGTATCCAATATTCCAACGAAAATCAAATCGAGACCTATATTCAAAAAGCAAGAGCCTATCCCGAAATACATTGGCGTTTTCGAGTCGCCCAGACCTCTCAGCACCGAGCATACCGAATTATACCCGAAAATAAAAACGGATCCCGCCATACAAACTGAAAAATACGCTTTCGTCTGCAAAAACGCCTCGGGCGGCGTGTTCAAAAGCCTTAGTATATTATCGCACAAAAGCAGCATGACAACGGTAAAAATCACAGCCAGCGCAGCCATTATCCCAAACGTCGTGCCGATGGTCTCCTTTATATCCTTATCGCTTTTCATTCCCGCATACTGCGCAGTCATAATCGCGCCGCCGTTGCACAGTCCTATAACGGTAAATGTGACAGTGTTGGTTATGCTTCCGCTTATAGACGCTCCCGCCACGCCCGCGGTGCCGCAGAAATGACTTACCACCATAATATCGGCGATATTATAAAGCGACTGAATAAGATTTGTAAGAAAAAACGGAATTGAAAACCGCAGAAGCATTTTCGGAATACTTCCCGTTGTAAAATCGCTCACGCCCATACCGAAAATCCCTTCCTTCCCTAAAATCTACGGATAATTCTACCATAAACGGGACGAGCGGTCAATAGTAAATCTGAACAAAAACCGGCGGGCAAAGCATGCCGCTTTGCCGCCGGTGCCATAAATATATTATTAAAGGAGGTTTTACCTCGTGAGGTACCTGTAGATCATACACGCCGCCTCCGCGCGCGTCATATTGTTTTCGGGATTGAAATGTCCGTTATCGTCACCCTCTATTACCTTCATTCCGTACAGAATCGCGATATAGCCTATATTATTTTTCACATCGTCAAACGGCGTGGTATAGATCCCCTCAAGCTTTGCGTACTTTTCCGCGCCCATCATGCGTACTGTCATGATCGCCGCGGTTTCGCGTGTGAGCGGAGTATCGTCCGCGCGCTTGTCTGCTTCGAGTATACCGCGCCGCGCCGCCACCGAGTAGATACCGTCATTATCCGCATATTCCGCATACAAGCCGAAGGTTTTCGACAGCAGATACAGAAAATCCTTCTGCGTGATTTTCTCGTCGGGCTTGAACGCGCCTCCCGTGAAACCGATTCCGTAATCCGCGAGAGTTTTGATCCTTTCCTCGGCATAATGACCGTCAATATCACTGTAAACAAGCTCGGCTGTTTCGTTTTCGTACGGCTCGTTCCGATAATTCACAAGCTCGCCCGTAAACGGATTTGCCATCGGCGAATAATCGTTTATCATATACACCGGCTGCGAAGCATATCCGTTTTTGGTATTATACGTCAGATATTTAACATCATAACCCGCCGCGTCAAGCATCTTATCAGCCGCGTCCTCCGCGCTCATAGCGCCGCTTACCGACGGAAACTCCACCTTGCTGTACCGTCTGCCGTAATATGTGAGCCTTCCGCTGTTGTCAACGCTTATGCTTATCGTATCGCCGAGAACCTTAACGCCGTTCACGATACGCGTATACGTCCCCGCGTTCACGCCGTCCTCTATGTACTTGTACTCGGATTTCACGCTGCCAGCGAGAGCTTCAAAAACCTTATCCTCGGCAGCTCTTCTATCTTCCTCGCTAAGCTCTGTTTCCTCGATGCTGTTATTGCTTCTGTCATAGCGCCAAAAGTCGGTTATTTCGCCTGTTTTCGCGTCCGCGCTCACACCCGCGCCGAAATTTTCGCCGATGAACGTAAGCGAATAAGTATAGCTGTCTTTATCGTAATAATCTCTGCCCAAACTTATCGAACCGAGCGCAATACCCTCGGGAATAGCCAGTGTCTCGTTAGCTCTTATCCGCGCTTCGATATCCGCCTTGGAAATAAGTCCCGCTATCTTATCAAGCTCCGCTTCCTCGACTTTTGAGAGTCCCTTGTCAGCCGAGCTGCCGCCCGAAGCAGACTGCGATTCCGCCATAGGAGCCGCCGCGTCGTTTGTCATGCCGTATTTATCAATTTCGGGAACTTCAAAAACCTCGCCCGTAAGCGCGTCGATATACTTATCGGGCGTTTTCTCGACATACGCGGGGAACATAACAATTTTATCGTCATCGCTGTAACTCATATAAACAAGCTCCGTACCAAGCTTCTCCGCATACGCCTTCTTCGCCGCGTCCGCGCTGATTTTATTTGAAATATCCGCAAATTCCGCGGGCGTATAATTCAGATACACATCAGACACACTTCCGTCCTCACGGCTGACGCGCACATTTCCCATATCGCCGTAAACCTGAATGCCGTTTACGATACGCTTCACATCGAACCGATAATCGTAATTAAGCGCTCCGCCGCCGTCGGAATCCTCAACGACAAACTCGCCCTTCCTGTCGGGATTGAGCTTATCGACAAACGCCTGCGCCGCCGCCCTTGCCTCGGCGAGAGAAATTTTCGGCAGCGAAACATCGCCGCTGTATCCCGCATCGCCGCTTTTATAGCAGGTGTATGATGTTATAACGTCGTCGCTGTTATAGCCCACAAACACTGCATTTCCGTCGTCGTCCGACCAGTTGAAGCGATATTCGGTATAGCCGTTATTTTCCGAATAATCACTCGAAAAATCGGTATACTCGTCCGATATCCCCGCTCTCGCCTTAATGGAAGGCAGCAGCTTTTCCACCGCGTCGTCGGCCGCGAACGCCGGAGCCACCGCCGAAACCGCCATAACCGCGCCGAGCAGCAAAGCCGTCAATCTTTTTTTCATCCATATCATCCTTTCTTTTACAGATTTTGTTCTTATATATTATTAGACGTACAAATTCAAAAAAAAGTTCCCGATTTTTGAAAAAAATTTTACAAATTATGATTTAGCGGAATAAACCCCTCAATCAGCTTCGCTGACAGCTCCCCTAGTAGGGGAGCCAAATGTGTAAGCCTCCCCTACTAGGGGAGGTGGCGCCATAGGCGTCGGAGGGGTTTGTGCGGCACATTACAATACACCGCTAAATCATAATTTACACGCCTCCCGCAATATACATATCTCCCGCGCGTACCCGTCCAATTCGTTCGGGGTTTCCAAAATAAACGGCAAACCCTTTAGTCTCGAATTATTAACAATCCGCGCAATCGCATCAAACCCGAGCGCGCCGTCCCCGATTTTCTCGTGCCTGTCCTTGTGGCTCTCGAACGGATTCTTGCTGTCGTTTACATGAACAGCCTTCAGTCTGTCCAATCCTATCACGCGGTCAAAATCGTCCAAAACCCCGTCGAGATTATTCACAATATCATACCCCGCGTCGTAAACGTGGCAGGTGTCGAGACACACGCCGAGCTTGTCCTTAAGTTCCGTACGGTCTATGATTTCCTTGAGTTCCTCAAACGAGCGTCCTATTTCCGATCCCTTGCCCGCCATGGTTTCCAAAAGAACCGTGGTCGTCATATCGGGCTTAAGTACGGCGTTAAGCTGTTTCGCTATCAATTCGATACCCAAATCCACGCCCTGACCCACATGACTGCCGGGGTGGAAATTATATAGTTGATTCGGCGTATACTCCATGCGCGCCAAATCGTCCGCCATGGTATTGAGCGCAAATTCGCGCGTAGCCTCCTTATCGGAGCATGGATTTAGCGTATACGGAGCGTGCGCGACGATTTTAGCAAAATTATTTTCCTCGGCGAACGCGATAAACGCCTTAACGTCGTCGGGATCGATCGCCTTAGCCGCTCCTCCGCGCGGATTGCGTGTAAAAAACTGAAACGTGTCCGCCCCGATGGATTTCGCGGTTTCCCCCATATTCAAATATCCCTTGGAAGATGATAAATGACATCCTATATGCAGCATAATAATTCCCCCCTGTATTTTTTATATAATAAAATTATAGTATAAATCCCGACTAAAATCAATATCGGATTTAAAATAACCGTTAAAAAGACATATAAGTTACGAAGTAACAAAAAGAGCCGCGACAAAAATGCCGCGGCTTCGAATATCATTTAATTAAGCTGTGTGACCTTACCCTGCACAACATAGCGCGCATTGTCAAAGCTGTATGCGCACGTTGACAGCGTTACTATATTATCCGCCGTAGACATCGGCAGCCATGACGTGTCTATTCTTGACTGCGCCCATCTGTTCTGAAGATAATTTCCGTAAGTCTGCTCCGTGTCGAAGAAAATTGTGAACGCGTCCGAATTGCCCTGCGTCTCATAGCTTGCAAACACATCTATTTTATAGCTATGATCCTTTGTGAGGTAGTACATCACAGGATGCTGCTCGTAATACCACTGCTCGTCATAATTCTGCAGCGATGCGAACATGGTTCCGTTCTTCATGTTGTGTCCGTATAAAATCGTATTCACATCCGACAAATCGGGCGAATTTAACGCGTCCATGAAAATCGCGCCCGATGAATTTGTCTGATTATCGTAAAGACGGTTCAGATAATATGAATTATCGGTGCTCTGAACAACGGGATAATTTATCGGCGTACCCGCGCAGTAAAGCCATCCAACAACATTGGCGTTTATATCCGCAAGCAGCTCGAAATTAACGTCTATCGGAGCGGCGCCGCCCGCTCCTTCCGTCACATACAGCTCGCTTCCCGACGGAGATACCATAATATCCGCCAGCCTGCTGTATTCCTCCTCGCCCTGCTTATACTCATAGCCGATTCTTATCGCCTGTCCTAATGACAACACGCATGCTGACACACATAGAACGGCGATTGTTCCGAAAATCATTTTCTTTTTCATTTTTATACCCTCCTATGTGAGTTAGTCACGTTTCTTCATGAACATATATATTGATATGAGCGCGCCTGTGGCAAATAATACCGAGAGCGTTATCCAAAGAACCGGCATATTATTGTCTCCGGTTTTCGGCGTATTGTTTTCCGGCGGACCAATCTGCCATCTCGGCGGTATTATCTCGCTGTCGGAAGGAACTGCCGTCGCTTCCGGACTTGTTTCGATAATTACTGACGGCGCCGCCGTCGGAGACGGAGCCTGTGTGACCGGTATGGCCGTAACTGTCGGCGCGGTCGGCGCGGGTGTTGACATGCTCGGTACCGAAGTAGCAGCCGGAGCGGCTGTCGGCGTTGGAGTTGCCCATGTCGTTACCGGTGTTTGCGTCGGCACGGGCGTTGCTGTCTGCATCGGAGTCAGTGTCGGCGCGGGTGTAGGCGTTGACGCCGGTTTAAATCCGCCTCCGCCGCCCGAGCTCGGTCTCCTTGTCGGTGACGCTGTCGCGGACGGAGTTGAATGCGGCGCCGCCGTCGGCGTCGTGGTCGGATTAACCGTCGGATGCGGAACGGATGTCGGCTTTATGGTTGGTGATGCCGTCGGATTTGACGGATCGTGTCCTCCGGGATCTTGCGTCGGAGCCAAAGTGCCGTTTGGCTCCGGCGTTTTTGCGTCCGGCGTTGCCGTCGGAACGGGAGTCGCCGTCGGTGCCGGTGTAGGCGTTGGCGTCGGAGTTGGCGTCGGTGTAGGTGTTGCTGTCGGAGCTGCCGTCGGCGTTGCTGTCGGTGTTGGCTCCGGCGTTGCTGTCGGATTTACAGTCGGTGATACCGTCGGATTTGACGGATCGTGTCCTCCGGGATCTTGCGTCGGAGCCAAAGTGCCGCTCGGTTCAGGCGTTTCTGCGTCCGGCGTTGCCGTCGGCGTTGGCGTTGGTTCAGGTGTAATCTCGGGCGTTGCCGTCGGTGTCGCTTCGGGAGCGGCGGACGGTGACGCTGTCGGCGTCGGTACCGGTGTTGCAGTCGGCGTCGGTGCCGGAGCGGTCGATGGCTCGGGCTCAACATAAGTATTCACATAAGCCGCCGCGTTTACACTGCTGCCGGAGTCGGAAATCGTGCCGCTTCCGCTGCCGGTCACCTTCGACGTGTAATTGTCAGCCGCTGTTTCGCTTACTTTATATTCCGTACCCGTCGGTATATCCTTTATTGTGATATATTCTCCATCTTTCAGCGTGACAGAAGCCGCGCCGTCCGTAAACGTTATCTTTTTCTCCGCTCCCGTCGGAATGCCGTTTACGGATGTGGGATCACCCTCGTAATCGTACGTTTTGTTCACGTCGCTGCCGTCGAGAGTTATCGTAAATGTAAACGCTCTGTCCGCGTCGCTCGACGGCGCGTTCACAACCGTTTTGCTGATTGACAGGGCTGTCGGGTCGATACTCGCGCTTACCTGCGCCATAGCATAACGCCTGTCAATATATTTCTTGCCGGATTCCCCCGCGTTCTTTGTTCCTATTTTGATCGTGCCGCCTGTATAGGGAGCCGCAAAATCACTTATGCTGTGCGAGCCTGCCTCCGTTTCCGGATGAAGTATTTCATCGGCTGTCTTGGTATCCGCTTTGAACGTGGTAAATGTGCCGTCCGCGCCGTCGGCAAGCGCGCCCGACGTAATACCGCCGAACCTTATGCCGAATCCTTCGCCGCTCACCGGCACTACCTCATACTCGCCCTGAGGCAGACCGTATTTTCCGTAACCGCTGTTGTACGTTATCGAAACCGGAACCGTAACCGCATCGGGATCTTCCTCCGGCGTTTCGGGGACGGCGTAGCTTGCGGTATACGTTCCTATTTCCTCATCCCCTGCCGCGTTTTTCTTAACAAGCTTCGCCTTATATGTAACGGTCTGACCCGCCGCGTAAGTCTGTAAATATTTCACAACATCCGGCGGAAGTACCATTTCAAACGCGACCTCGCCGCTGACGATGTTGGTCGTTTTCAGACCCGCGCCTTCGGCGGTCGTCTGTTCGCTGCCCGAAACGGGCTTGAAGCTCTCTTCCCACGGATATACGGCTGTGCTCGTGTCGTCTACCGTTTTTTCCTCCTTGACAAGCGCCGCGTCCGCTTCCGCTCTTGTCTCATGTTCATCCGATATATACTTAACTGTCAGCTTGGACTGTCTTTGATTTGTGTCCGCCGTTACGCCCTGATTTTCGGCTTTCTCCCATTTGAATTGAATCTTTCCGAGCTTGTCGCCTTCATGATTTTCTCCGCCCGTTTGCGTGGTCGGCTCTTCTCCCGCTTCCGAGAGATAGTAATAATCATACTCCTTCACTTGTTTAGCCGGATCGGTCTCCAAGGCGGCGGCGACAATTTCCTGAACTATAGCGTCAAATGTCGTACCGTTTTCTTCGGCGTATCGTTTCAGATATTCCCAATACCACGAGTTTTTATCTTCGCCCGCGAAATTATCTCTTATCGCTTCGCCGAGCTCCTTCGCCGCGCCGTCGTCGCTGAACGTCTCACCCATGAATATTACGTCCCGCTCTTCGGGAATTTTCATTTCGGGAATTTTTACATTGACAGCCGTTCTCGGGAATCCCTTTGACGGGAGATCCGTTATATCGTCAGTGTCATCGTCTATTTTTCGCTGCGCATCGTCGGTACCCGAGGTTGCGTTGGTTCCCGGATCCTTTTCGGAGAACACATAGTTTTCAAGCTCTAAGTTGCCGTTCGTGAGAACCGCGTTGCCGCCGATGAAGTCGTCCTTCGCCTTGATCTTGATCTGCGCATTCCATACGCCGAGCGTGCCTACATCCTCCGAGCAGCCCGGGATCGTCGCGCTTGTCCACTCGAGGTAGTACATACCTTTTTCGGTATCATAGCGAAGTATCGCGCGGTATCCTTCTATCTTACTGTTGCTGCTAAGATTTATAGCATATCCTTCCGGATGCGTTTCTTTTATATCCTCTTCTACCGTGTCTATAGTGATCTTGCCGTCCTTTTCGAGCTTCCATACTCTGTCGTCCGAGTCAACGAGGTTGAATCTCGGGTCAATATAATCCTTTATCGTATACTCATCGAGATTGTCGGCAATTCGGTTAACGATGTTCTCCGAGAACGCGTCCGTAATTTCCTTTGACGTGTTTCCCTCGAATACATTCGTGTATTGCTCCACACCCTCCTCATATGCTTTTGAATCGTAGTTCGCGGGTATTTTTTCGCTATTGTATTCCTCGCCCGCGATTGCGGCAAGGAATTGGATAGCCTGGTTGTAGTCCACCGAGCCGCGCGTTACTGTACCGCCGGAAAGCATTACGCAAAGGATTTCGTAGCCCTCATCTTCGCGAAGCTCCTTTGCCTGTTTGACCGCATCAAGCGCGTCAGGATTTTCCGGATCAAGTAAGTTTGTTATTTCTTTTCCTTTTTCTAAAGCGTCTGCAAGCTCGGTGTCCTTACCGTCCGTGAACAGGATAATATACTTTTTCGTACCCTCCTCCGGCGCGCCTTCCGAATCTTTCAGATATGTGTTAAACGTCGTAAATCCCGCGCTTGTCGATGTGTTACCCGTCAGCACATAATTGTATTGTCCGCCGTTGTTCGCCGAAACGCCGTCTTTGTGAGTATCACCGTTCTCGCGGCTCAGAATCGAAATAGCGGCGGTGGGATCCGTCGTCCAGTCGAGGAGCTTAAATTTCTCGTATTCACTCTCATGACCTTCATCAAAGGTATCTTCGGTGGTGGTGTAACGCTTCGTGCTGAATCGTACCGCCGATATGCGGCTGTCGGGCGACGCCTCGTTAAGCTTTGTCGCGAACAATCCGAGCGCGTGCTGAAGCACCTCCGACTTAACTCTCGTCGTATCTGCCTTATAATATACATGCGACCAGCCGTTCGCATCCATACCGTTCTGACCGGTACTGTAGAAGCAGCAGAGATGTCCCTGATCGTCAAGGAAGAACTTTATAGGCTCGAACTGCTTCGGCTCATAGTAATAATACCCGCCCGTCGGTTCATTCTTGCCGTCCGTAATTTCGGAATTGAGCTTACCCTCCGCAGTTACTTCTGCTGTGTCGGTTGTATAGCCGTTGTAATAGTACCGTCTATTTTCACCCACGTCAGTTCTGAGCGCGTCCATTGTTTTCGCCGTGCCGACCTCAAGAATATCCGCCCAGTGCGAGGTTGACGTTACATAGTACCAGCCCGCTCTGTCGTTCGGTTCCGCGGCGGCTATATTATCTTGAAGCATAGCCGTCGCCGCGCCGCCGGAATTGGCGCTGAAATACGCTAATCCGCCCTCCGGCGTAAGCGTCCACGGCTGCGCCTGCTGCACGCCGTCAGCCTTGACGCTGTCATTATTCTGATAGTTGTCGTATAATTTTTTAACATCAGGCTCCGACAGAGCCGTGTCGAATATGTATACGTTGTCAACAAATATATCCTGTCCGTCGTAGCTGTCTTTAATTCCGTTAAGCACAACCCGCCATGTACCGGTTTTTTCTACATCGCCACTTGTCGAATTTTCAGCATCGCTAAGAACGACTCCGTTTTCGTATACCTGCACATGTTCGGTATTTCCATCGGTTTTGTTGAAAACAAGAGTGTATGTTATAGTTTCTTTATCTTGAATAATTTTTTTAAACCTTTTTTCATTATAAAGGTTGCCGTTTTCCGGAGCAGTACCTGATAATCCATGTCCGATTTTCAATCGTTCATTACTGGGGCCATCATCTCGCCATACATTGACAAATTCTTTACCCGAATTGTTTTCAAGCGGTCCGATGTATATAAGCTGGTCGGTTTTTGTGGATGATAAAGTTTGTGATTCATCATTCTTTTTTCCTTGACTTTTACTCGATTTCAAGTTAAATGATATGGTGAAATTATCTCCAAGCTCTCCGCTGAGAAGCAAGCCCTTGTCTTGAGCAGTGTCCTCAGCTTTATATGACACGTTTAATCCGTTGGCTTCACTGAATTTTAATCCGTGCGTTTCTTCTCCTGTTTCTTCCTGTGTGTTGAAATTGAAGGCTTCACCTTCAACAGTTGCGGAATTAACCGCCGGCGCGTGTTCATGTTTTAATCTGTTTACAGTCCACGACCGTGTATGTCCCTCTTCAAGCGTCACTGCCTGTTGAAAATCATAATAGCTTAAAAGGTGGTTTTTTTCGGGAGTTTCGGAATAGCCCGGCATTTCATCGCCCGTATGCTGTATGGCTGCACCGTCCCAGTAGCCGATAGGAACATATTCGTTTGTGCTTGGGCGCTTGTCGAATATGTAATAGCTGTAGCCGGTGTAGCTGAGCGGTGAATTGTCTGTGTTTTTGGTCGGATCGTCGTTTTCGCCTATTGGGTCTTGAAGAACGTTTTTGACTTCTTCGTCCGTAAGGATATAGTCCGTCATATCGGTTCCGCTCGTAACTCCATCCATTTTGACTTTCTTTGCAATAAAATCATCAGTGCTGCTGCCAATATCCCTGTCATCCGCTGTGATCTTACTAAATCCCGTGTCCGTGTCGCTGTCTCCCGCAGACGAGAACGCCATACTTCCCGAAGCGTCGAGAATAAGACCTACGTCCGCCTTATTGTTGCCGACGAACCAGGACTCCAAGTCAAGCTGATATATGCGCTTTTCCTCGTCTATAACGGAAGCAGTTTTATCCGTGTGCAAGCCCGATGTGGTCTTGTAAACCTTAGTGTCGTTAAGCGGAGTGGAATCCCAGTTAATTGAACTATTTCCGTTTACTTTAATTTCCTCGTCACTTAAGCGCTGCTCTACTATCTCTTGCGCCGCTTCACGATTTTCCTCGGTGCTATTTATATATTTCTCTGTGGCGGGATCAGCAATAGGCTTACCCGATATATCCGTGCCGCTCTCAGTCGTTCCGTTTGGATAGCCCCAAACGAAAGCAACGTCATGTTCTGGATTCGGGGTGGCTCCTCCGTCAGTACCGCCGTAAACCGCGTCGTCTTTCGAGCCGTTAACGTATATATCCGCGCTGTCGTAGAACGCGTGAGCCTTGACGACTCTGATTTTCGGGTCATATTTTATAATCATCCGATTATTTTCGTTGTCAATATTTACCGCATCCTGTCCCGCGGAAACCGAAAATCCCTTAAATTTGTGATCACCGTTAAGGGGCTTTATTATAATAGTGCCGTCTTCTTCGCTTATGTCTCCATCTTCAATGTTTGATCCGTCGGAACCGGATTCGACGTCATATGTAATGTCATAGTTATCGTCCGCGATTTTTTTAATAGTCGCAGTGAACGTTTGCTCCGGCTCATCCGTATCGAGATCGCTGTACCAGTGCCTTACTATGATTTGCATATCCTGATATGCTTCTTCATCCGCCGAAACGGGCAGCGCGATATTCATCATGGAAATAAGCGTACACAAACAAACAAGTCCCGAAATGCCGCGGCGAAAAGCCGCTTTTGTTAAAAACTTTCTTTTCATAACCCGTGTTCTCCTTTTATCCAAATTCATGCATTTTTATAAAATTTTCCTGTTTTCTTTCGTAAAACAACAATGTTTTGCGAAAGTACGAATAGAACAAGATTTTGCAAAACAACAATGTTTTGCTAATGAAAAAATCCACAATTATATATAAAATGTTATCATATTTTCGCAAAAAAATCAATCAAAATTTATTAAATTTGTATGTGCAGAATGTAAAAATTTATTATAGTGTTTTGTGCAATATGCAATATAAATCCAATTTTCATTATATTATTAACCTATTTACCGTCAAAATGTGGTCAGGAAACTTGAGCGCGGTCAACGCGCAGACTCTCCGATAACACTGATTGCTGCCCGCTTGTCTGCCCGCGCGCAGACGGATAGGACATGGAAATTCATATTTTAAAAGCACGATTCGCCGTCATTTATTTGGTCGCAAAATCCGAATAACGACGCTGTAATGCCCGTATCGACGACGTTTTCATAAAACATTGTTGTTTTGCGAAATTCTTTTTTGCCGTATATTTTAAAGATGTCTTAAAAAGATACTTCTTTCTTGACAAAATACCCCGAATGTGGTATAATAACCTCACGGCGTTACCAAAAGCAAAGCTTTTGACGCCTGAGAGAACATTGTATTATAACGCCAAGCAAATTCAAGGAGCGAAAAAAATGAAATTTGAAAATACCGAAATCTATGGCTTCAAAAGCGCCCTGCGCGGTATGCGCAATCCGTTGGAATCATGGGCGAAAAACGATACAGTCGAGGAAAACGGAAACGTCACGATCGGCGAAAACGACTTGTCCCTCGCGCGCCGCCTTATAAAATCGGGTAGCGAGCACCGTAAATTCATGCGCCAAATTTTCGTGTCCGTCGATATAACGGGGCCTCTTTACTGGTGGAAGGAGTTCGACACATACAAGGTAGGCACGGTCGCGAACAGCACCTCGACAATGCACAAGTTAGCGTCCACTCCGATCACTCTCGATTGCTTTGAAATCGACGATTACGACGGCTCGCTTACATACGAGAGCGGAGAGCTGTCGGGTATAATAAACAAGCATATCGAATTTCTTGAGGAAATGCGCGTAAAATACCTCGAAACAAAGGACAAAGCCTACTGGAAGGAGCTTATCCGCTGGCTGCCCTCGTCGTGGCAGCAGACGCGCACGGTTACGATGTCGTACGAAAACCTGCTCGCGATGTGCTCGAAGGGACAGCGGAGAAACCATAAATTGACGGAATGGTCGGTATCGTTCATAAATTGGGCGCGCACGCTCCCCTACGCGCAGGAGCTTATTTTCGGAGACGAGCTTGATGACTGAAATGAATTTAATCGCCGCCGTTGACGAAAAAAACGGCATAGGCAGGGATAATATGCTGCTTTTTCACATACCCGAGGACATGAAGCGCTTCCGCTCCCTCACAATGGGCGCGGCTGTCGTGATGGGCGGAAAAACCATGCGGTCATTACCGAATCAAAAGCCGCTCGAAGGGCGCGAAAACATAGTTCTGACGCGCGATAAAGACTTTTCCGCGGACGGGTTCACTGTCTGCAATTCAGTTGATGATTTGTTTGAAATTTTAAAAACATCGGATAAACCGATTTTCGTAATAGGCGGCGGAGAAATTTATTCGCTGCTTCTGCCGTACTGCTCGCGCGCGTATATAACGCATATCGACGCGGACGGGCACGCGGATACGTTTTTTCCCGATTTTGGAACGAAATGGCGGCTTGCTAGCCAATCGGAAACGCGCGAATATAACGGCATAAAATACCGATTTTGTGAATACGAAAGGACAGCCCGCTGAGCTGCCCTTTTTATTATTTCCCCACGCAAAATTCGTGGAAAATAGCGTTTACTATATCGTCAGACACGGTTTCGCCCGTGATTTCGCCCAACGCCTGTATCGCTATGTTGATATCTATCGAAACTATATCCGAGGGTATTCCCGCGTCGAGCGCTTCGACCGTCCTCGAAAGCGCCCGCTCCGCCTCAAAAAGCGCGGTTTTGTGGCGCATATTCGTGACCGCCGCTCCGTCTCCGGCTGTCATGCCGAGGTTGAACATTTGCTTTACCTTTTCTTTAAATTCGTCAATTCCCTCGCCCGTTTTCGCGCTTATAGCTATCGCGCCCTCGGGCATTTGCGAAGGCTCTTGCAGGTCGGTTTTGTTCACGAGTATGATACGCTTTTTGCCCTCGGTTTCTTCGAGTATTTTTTTATCCTCGTCGTCGGGCGGCGCGCTCGCGTCAAATACGGCTATCACAAGGTCGGCTGTTTCTATTGATTTTCTCGAACGCTCCACGCCGATTTTCTCAACCGCGTCGGACGTGTCGCGTATTCCCGCCGTGTCCTCGAGTATAAGCGGCACTCCGTCGAGATTTATATATTCCTCTATGACATCGCGCGTAGTTCCCGCAACGTCGGTTACGATCGCGCGCTCCGCTCCCGCGAGACGGTTGAGAAGCGACGATTTGCCCACGTTCGGCTTGCCCGCTATCGACGCGCGTATTCCCTCGCGGATTATCCTGCCGCTGTCGGCTGTGGCTAAAAGCCTTTGCGCCATACCGCGGCACTCGTCGGCGGTGTTTCGTATGTCGTCGATTGTTATATCCTCCAAATCCTCGTCGGGGTAGTCTATCGTCACCTGCATCTGCGCCGCGAGATGGACCAGCTTTTCGCGTATCGCCGCTATTTCCCTCGAGAGCGAGCCTTCAAGCTGCGATAAAGCGCTCCGCCTTGAAAGCTCAGTTTTCGCGTTTATTATATCAATTACCGCCTCGGCTTGGGACAGATCTATTCTGCCGTTTAAAAACGCGCGCTTCGTAAACTCGCCGGGTTCAGCCATAACAGCTCCCGCGCGGAGCACCGTCTCAAGAACCGCTCTTGCCGCCGTGCCGCCGCCGTGAGTACTTATTTCAACAACGTCCTCGCGAGTGAACGTCCTCGGCGCGCGCATGAGCGTCACGAGTACCTCGTCCACATTTTCGCCGTCCGCATTTTTTATAAATCCGTAATGAACGGTGTGCGTCGGAGAATTGCAAATCTTGTCCCTGCCGTAAAAAACTTTGTCCGCTATCGTTACCGCGTCCGCGCCGCTTATGCGTATCACGGCAATTCCGCCCGTTCCGGGGGCGGTTGAGATCGCCGCTATGGTTCTGTCAGTCATTGTCTTTGTAATCTCTCCTTCATTCCTTCAAGTATGCCGAGAGGCGCGCCGTTCGTGTCGCCTATGTCAACGCCGGGGCGGTTGCCGCCGTGGAAGTCACTGCCGCCCGTCGGGATCAAATCAAGCTCCGCGCATACCTTTAAGCACGTTTTCACATAATCCGCCGTGTAATCGCTGTAATAGCACTCCGCCCCGTCAAGACCGTATTCCTTTAATTTGCCGAGAAGCTCCTTAAGCTCGTCCTCGGTTTTCGCGATATAAACGGGATGCGCCAAAACAGCAAGCCCGCCCGCGCTTTTTATCATCTCTATGCACTCGGCGGGACGGTAGGAAAGTCTCGGAACGTAACATTCCTTCCCCTTGCCGAGATATTTGTCGAACGCCTCCTGCGTCGTTTTAACGTATCCCTTTTTCACCATAGCGATCGCCATATGCGCGCGCCCCGTGTTTTCGAGCGTGCCGCCGTCCTTTTGGGAGGTCAGGTCGCCGTCGGTTATATCAAATCCGTGCTCGCGCAGTACCTTTGTCATCGCGACATTTCTGTCCGTACGCGAGGTTTGCAGAGCGCGTAACTTCCTTGCGAAATTTTCGTCCTTATAGTCCATGAAATAGCCCAAAATGTGCATTTCCGACGCGTATTTCGCGCTTAACTCAACGCCGCTTACGGCTTTTATTTCCTGTCTTTCACATTCGGCGAAAAACTCGTCCAGCCCGCCGACGCTGTCATGGTCGGTGAGCGAAAGGACGGTTATACCGAGTTTTTTCGCGTGACGCACAAGCTCCGACGGAGACAAAGTTCCGTCGGAGGCAGTGGAATGCGTATGCAAATCAATCTTACTTCTCATTTATAAGCTCCTGCAATTCGTTCATAAAGGTGTGAATATCCTCAAACCGCTTATATACCGAGGCAAAGCGGACATACGCGACCTCGTCGAGATTTTTGAGCTTATCCATAACCTTCTCGCCTATCGTAGCGCTGTCTACCTCGCGTTCCATTGACTGGTACAGCTCGCTTTCGATATCGTCCGCGATTTTCTCCATCTGAGAAAGTGAAACGGGACGCTTCTCGCACGCGGTTATTATACCCTTCAAAACCTTTTCGCGGTTATACTGTTGTCTTGACTGATCCTTTTTGATTACCACCAGTGAAATCGATTCCAGCTTCTCGTATGTAGTAAAGCGTTTCTGACATTTCAGACACTCGCGTCTGCGCCTGATAGCGTTGCTTTCATCGGTCGGTCTGGAATCTATGACTTTGCTTTCAACAAAGCCGCAGTACGGACATTTCATCTAATTTTCCTCCAAAATCGCGCTTGCGCGTTTATTTGTAATATTATGTATTATTATACAATATTTTTTACAGTATTTCAAGAAAAATTTTTCCTGTTTTCGGGAAAAACCGATTTTATTTCAGTTTTCCCTGCTCGTACAGTCTCACGAGCACCACATCGTCGCCCACGACCTCGATCGCGCTCCACGGTATGACCAACTCGCCGCCGAAGATACGCTTAATAAAACAGCCGCGTCTCGGTACGATAACGGCTTCAACATTACCCGTGCTTTCGTTTATTTCCACATCGCGTATAAATCCGATGCGCTCGGCTGTTTTAATATTGATGACCTCCTTTTGTCTGAGCTTATGACCTCTGAACATATATCGCGCCTCCCGCAAAAAAACTCTCATACTATTTTGTATGAGAGTTCTTCATTTTTATTCCCTGTTTGAGCGCGGAGAAACCTGCTGTGCCTGAGGCGTCGCGGCAGGCTCGGGCGTGATCATCGGACGCGCGGCAAGCTCCGCCTGAAGCGCGTCGATTGTCGCTTGCTTTTCGTCGAGCTGCACATTTAAGTCGTCTATAAGCTGCTTAAGCTGCACGTTTTCCTGCACCGCTGCGGATATAGTTTCGCGCTCGCCGTCCATACCGCCGGCTATGATCCCGATTACCGCCACGGCGACGATCAGAGCCGCAGCGATACATAACACGACTATCAGAGCCTTTTTCTTTCCCTTTTTATTTATTTCTTTATATAAGGTGTTTGCCATGTCCGTTTATTCCTTTCAAATTCATGCTAATCTAATTCTACCACACTTTTAACGGAAAATAAATATAAATATTTCTTTTTTACGGATTTTTTTGTGATTTTTTCAATCGCGTCCGCGTAAAGCTGCAGCTGTATTCGATATTTTTCCGCAATTTTGTGCGCCGTTTCGGCTGTGCAGCGGTCTGTTTTATAGTCCACAAGCACAACTTCTCCGTCCTCCTCGAACCAGCAGTCTATTATACCCTGCAAAATGACGGTCTCGCCGGAATATTCGCCGCCGAGCTTTGCGTCATAGACGTTTGCCGGAATTTCTATTTGAAAGCTGCTTTCGCGGTAAAGTCTATCCGCCGCGAGCATTCGCCGCCCCAAATCGGACTCGAACAGCTCCGCGATCTGTTCTTCCATTTTCGGAACGAACTCGGCGCGTTCACCGGCTGCGGTTTTTTCCGCGCTGTCGGAGCCGTACACGCCGCTGACCGTTTCCGCGTCGAGCCGTCCTTCGCGTATAAGGCGCTCGGTTTCCTCGCGAACGGCGGCGGGTATATCGTCGGCTTCCCGTATTTTTCCCAAATCAATATCAGCCATTACGCCGTGATACATCGTGCCTATTTCGCTCGCCGCGATTTTATCCTCCATAAATTTAGGCTTCTTAGCCATATACGAATAATCAAACTCGCTGCGGCGCGCCTCGAACAGCTCCTCGCCGCCGATATATTCCGCCATCTGCTTTATCGCCGACACAGAGGTCTTCGACGGCACGCTTCCGCTTTCGGGGTACATATACTTAAAATCAAGCATTCTGCCGACTGCTTCCGTAAGCTCCGCGCTCGGCTCGCTGTATTTGATCTCATTCGCGGTTCCCGCCTCGGTTTCGTCGGAAACGGAATCAGTTGTCACCAGTTTCCATGTATTCGGATGTCTCATGGCGGCGGGGACTATCCAATCGGCGAAGCAGCGCGCCTCCGCCGCGTCGTCCGGATCCATAACGCCGTATATATCGGTCATATTTTTCCATCTCGCGATCTGCTCATCACGCTTTTCCTCACTTGTGTAACGGAACGCGGATGTCACGATGAGCTTTTCCCGAGCGCGCGTAAGAGCAACATAGAGTATTCGCATTGTCTCGGAAATCTCCTCGTCTCGGCGGGCGCTTCGCACGATGCTTTTCATAACGGTGTCGCGGTAAAAGCTTTTTTCGGCGTTTACATACGACATTCCGAAGCCCAGCTCCTTATGCAGCAGTATTCGCGGTTCACGCCGCTCGACGTTTATCCGCTTGCCGGCTCCCGCCAAAAAAACAATCGGAAATTCCAGCCCCTTACTTTTGTGTATCGTCATGATCCGCACCACATCATGGCTTTCGCCGATAAGCTTCGCGCCGCTTATATCCGCGCTGCGGCTTTGCAGACGTTCGATGTATTTTGTAAAATTAAAAAGTCCTCTGAAGCCTGCCGCCTCATACTGCCGCGCGCGCTCGTACAGCAGCTTCAGGTTCGCCTGTGCCTCAAATCCGCCCTCGAGCGCGCCCATGAAGTCGTAAATTCCGGTTTCCTCATAGAGCGTCCATATAAGATTCGCCGCGGATTTGCGCTTTGTGTAACCGCGCCAGCGTTCGAGATTTTTGATAAGCAACGAGCATTTCGCGCGTATTCCCTCATCGGCGCCGTTTTCGGAATACGCCTTTACCGCGTCGTAAACGGAACGTCTGTCTCGCGAATGTATCCTCACGAGCGCAAGCTCGTTATCGGTAAACCCACCGATCGGGGAGCGCATGACCGCCGCAAGAGGTATGTCCTGAAGATGGTTTATTATAACGGAGATAAGCGAGAGCATAAGCACTATTTCGCGCTTTTCAAAGTAGTCCTCCACCTCGACAAACGCCGGTATGCCTTTATCGGAGAGCGCGCGCAGATATGTGTCCGCGCTGCCGCGCACCGCTCTTGAAAGAATGGTTATATCCTTGTAGCTTGCGTTTCTGTACCGTCCAAGCTCCTTGTCGAAAATCTTATATCCGCCGTTTATCAGCTCGTTTATGCGGTCCGCGATATAGCGCGCCTCGATGTAATCGCGGTTGCCGCCCTCGCCGTCCGCGCTGAGCATTATGCAGTGCATTTCCGTCGCGTGGTCCGTATCCTCCGCGCCCTCCGGATAACACTCCCGCTCCTTGTCCCGCACAATCAGCTCATCGCCCTCGTAAACAACATCGCCTATGCGGTCGGACATAACGCTTGAAAAAAGATCGTTCACGCTTTCGAGTATCTCCGTACGGCTTCTGAAATTCTGCGATAAAACTATCCTTCTGCCGCCATCGCCGTTCGCATACGCGCGGCTTTTGCGCTTGAAAATATCCGGATCGCCGCCGCGAAACGCGTAAATGCTCTGCTTCAAATCGCCGACCATGAAAATATTCTTCTTATCTCTCGAAATACTCTCAAAAATCGCGTCCTGCAGACCGTTTGTGTCCTGATACTCGTCTATTAAAATCTCGTCGTATTTATTTATATACTCGTTTCTGATGCTTTCGTTTTCCGAAAACAGCCTGTATGTCAGATGCTCGATATCGGAAAACTCCTTTACGCCGCGCGCGTCCTTTTTCGCCGCGAAACGCGCGTTAAATTCCCTGACAAGCCATATTATATCATCGAGCGTCTTTTTCATTGACGCCCCGTCGAGACTCTCGTCGAAATCCGCCGCGTTTTTATCCACAACGCACGCCGCGCGGAACTGCTTTTTCAGCTCGTTGCGTTTTGTCAATATATAATCCCATTCCTCGTCGGACGCGAGCTTTGTTTTCGACTTGTTCCTGCGCGTGAGATTGTCCATGCCGCCCGTCGGACGAATATATTTTTCGTAAAACTCGCACGCCTCCGAGCGGTCTTTGACCGCCTCAAGAGTTTTCGCGGCATCGCAGCACAGTTTTATTCCCGTCCACAGCTCCGCCCAATAGCGCGCCGCGTTTTCGTCGCTTTTGAGAATATCGTCTATGTCCTCGTAAGCGGGCATTTTTCCGGAGCATATTTTTATCATCTCCGCGGCTATACCCGCGAATTTTTTTCTGTACGCCGCGCCAACATCGCGGCAGCACCGCTTTATGACAAATTCCTTCTCCCAGCGGCTCTCGCTCATTTTTTCGGCGTACATTTCCGCTTTTTCGCCGAGCCAGTCAAGAGGCTCCGCGAAGGTTTGTATGAAGCCGTAAATCATCGTAATTAAATCCTTAAGCCCATCGTCGTTCCTGTTCGACGCGTACATTTCCACGAGCCGCAGGAACCGCTCGTCGCCGGAGGAATACAGCTCCGAAAAAAGCTCCTCGATAACCTCGTCGGTTATAAGCGCGCCCTCGGTCGGATCGGCGACGAGAAAGCTTGGGTCTATGCCGAGCACATGGAAATTATTTCTGACCGCGCGCAGACAAAACGCGTCTATCGTGGCTATGTCCGCGCTGCCGGCGAACCGAAGCTGTCGCTTCAGACGAGCCGCCGTTTGCGCGTTATCTGTTTCGTCCAGCGCCAGCTGTAGACGCGATATGATTTTTTCCTTCATCTCGGCGGCTGCCGCCTCGGTAAAAGTCACGACAAGAAGGCGGTCAATATCTGTGCCGTTCAGAATCATCGTTATAATCCTCTCGACAAGCACAGCCGTCTTTCCCGAACCCGCCGCCGCGGATACGAGAATACTTTTCTCGCCGCTTGCCGCGTTGATCGCCTCAAGCTGCGATTGCGTCCATATCGGCATCACTCATCGCCTCCTCTTCTTGACATTTCTTCCCAAATTTCGCTTTTTTTGCCTTGCTTTTCGCGCAGTTCTTTTTTGTCCGCGAAAAATCCGCACATACGGCTGTACTCGCAGTCGGCGCACGGAAGTCTGTCCGAGCGGTATTTATACGGAACAGGTGAAATTTTTCCCGATTTTATTGCCGAATCCATTTCCACTATACTCTCGCCGACATAATCCATAAGACCGTTGATTTCAGCTTGAGTTTTTACGGCGTCAACGGTTTTTATGCTTCCGTCCGCCTTTAATTCTATATTCAGGAATCCGCCGGCGCTGTCGGTTATATCGTCCATATCGTCAATAACGCCGCGGCTGCCGTCGTTTTCTATAAAGGTAACGCCGTCCAGACGGCGCGCCTTTTCATGCTTCTTTGCCGCTTTTTCCTCGTCGTCGGTAACGCCGAGGCTTTGGAAATCGTCGCGTACCTTGTTATAGTAAACCCCCGTTACCATCGGGTCGCCGCCGAACTCGTCATGCGCCATTTTCCGCGCCGCCAAAGCGTATATTACCATTTGCATACTCAGACCGTTGAAAATATCAACAATATCAAATGACGTGCTGCCGGTTTTGTAGTCTATGATCCTAACGCGCGCATCGCCGTCCTCGGGCTTGTACATATCGACGCGGTCGATAATGCCCTTGACGCGGACGTCATTTCCCAAATTCACCTCAAATTCCCTTTCGAGACCGTTTTCGGTGTATTTTCCGTTTTTAAGGCTCCTGTGAACTATCGCGGCGGCGCTTGAGATCGTCTTTCCCATGCGCCTGAAAATACTTGCCGTGCGCTCCTTGTCGCGCGAGGACGAAGCCAATATATTTTCGCAGGTGCTCTCAATTATTCCGTTTAAAATGTCGCCGCGCGTGACGGTATTTTCGTCTGTTTTCTCCTCCGCGAGATTTTTCCAGCGCTCCAGCTTCTCTTCGGGAGCCGACGCGCCTTCCTCCACGCGCTCTACAAATTTATGAATTACCTCGTGCGCATATGTACCCGCGTCCGCAGGAGTTATTTCCCATTCCTCGCGCTCCTTCGCGTCAAGACCGTACTTCGCGAAATAGCCGTAAGGACAGCGCGCGAAAGTGTTCAGGCGGCTCGCGCTGTATACGCTGTTGCCCTCGTAGAGCATTTGCGCGGTTCGCGCGTCAAGCGATATATCGAATTTCTCAAACTCGTCCGCGCGGTCGATAAGCGACAGCATGCCGCTCCAATCGCCGCTTTTTTCGTACCACTTGTACGCCGCCTCCCAAATCGGATTTATTCTGTTGGGATTGCGTTTTGATTTCGCGATAATCATGCGATGGATAGTGGCGGCGGGGGAGGATATGTAGATTTTGCTGTTCATATCGTCGAGAAGATTGTCCTTAACCTCCATTTTCGGGAACATGCGGTGAATATCGAGAAGCATCCGCGAAGCCCTTAGAGCCTTGCCGTCGCCCGTTTGAAGCGGATAGCTCAGAAATAGCTTTTCCGTTACCGCGCATAGCGCCTTATAGACCTTGAAATACTGCCGCTCCGCTTTTCTTTTCGTGTCCTGCGCGACGTGTATGCCGCGTTCCTCGAGCGTGTTTCTGTCGCTGTTTGACAAAAAGCCCTCAGACGGGATATCGCTCGGAAACGTGCCGCTGTTCGCGCCTATCACGAACATCGCGCGCACGTTTGACTGACTGCTGCGCTCCACGTCTCCCACATATACCTGATCGATACCTGACGGGATTATGCGGATCTCACACTTCGAAAGCCCCGCGCGGATATAGTCCGCGTACTGCTGACGGTTCATTTTTTCGTTTCCCACAGATACCACCGTCTGATTGAGCACGTTTAGGAGCAAATTCCAAAGCTCCGTAAACTGCTCCGCTTCATTGAGCTTTCCGTCGCTTCTGAGCCTAATCACCTCATCCTTAAGCCCGTCGTAAAGATTTATATCCTCAAAATACCCATAAAGGGCGCGCGCGTGCTCCGCCGCCGTCCGCCGCTCGGAGGTCGCGTCCTTAAAGCGCTTTATCGGCGCTGTTATTTCCTGTCTGAGCAATTCCACGCGGTCGTTTTCCCGTTCGTCGTCATCTATGCCGAAGGCGCGGCTTATAATATTGCTCTCGGTTTTCCACGGCTCCTCGGCAAGCCATTTCGTGCTTCCGCGTATGCCGTAGCGCAGGACGTAGTTTTCAAGCTCGTCCACGCGTCCCTGCGAAAGCGCTTTTACGCCGCGTTCCGTCTTTTCGTATATAAATCCCGCGCGCAGATATTTAAATACCGTTTCGTAAGTCCAATTATCGCGGAAAATATCGAACAGCGACAACACCTGCATCGCGATTGGATGGTCGGACAGGACTATTGTGCTGTCGGTAAAATACGGAATCGAATATTCCTCGAATATCGTTTCGATAAGATGCCTGTATTCCTCGGTGTTTCCGCAGAGCATCGCTATATCGCGGAAGCGCAGACCGTCCTCGCGGACAAGATCGAGGATCCTGCACGCCGCGCGCTCGATTTCTCCGTACGCGTCACGGCTTTCAAAAAGCGTGATATTATGCGTTGGATTTTCGTATACCGCCTTTGAGTCGCCCCAGTTTTCGAACAGGAAATACAGCTCCCGATTGTTCCTGACATGATTCAGAAAATCCTCGAGAACATACCGTTCGTTAAGCCCGTAGGCGAACGCCAAATCCTCGGCCTTTTGAAGCGGATGCGAAATACCGCCGTCCGGCTCGGGACTTATAACGCTCAAGGTAACATTCACGCCGCGCTTGAGCATGGCCTCTATCACGCGCAGCTGATGGGGCATGAACTCATCGAATTTATCAAACCACACATGCGTATTTTCGCCAAATACGCTGCTGTTTTCGATAAACGCCGCTAATCTGTCGAGGTCGTCCTCACTGTCAACGCAGCCGGATTTATCAATAAAGCCCGAGTATGCCGCGTAAATTTCCGAAAGCGCGGTAAGCTTCTGCCGCAGGGTCGCGTTATCGCTCTCCGATCCCGCGAGAAGCATTTCCGGCGTAACGGTATAGCGCTTCATTTCGCTTATAAGCGAGCCCGCAACGTCGAGGAATCCGTTTTTACGCATCGACGCGATAAGACGCGCGTCAAAATCGCCGCTTTTTTCCGCTTTATCGCAGAACTCATCCACGGCTTTGTAGATAAGCATCTGCCGTCCCGCGCCCGTTATATATTTAAGCTCCGAGGCTTTGAGGTGGTTTATCGCCATTTTTCTGAGCGTCAGCACCTCGATATTATTAAGCCCCGTGCCGCCGAAGCGTTCGACGAAGCGTTTTTCGGTGTCGTACGAATAGTGGTCCGGCACGATCATAATGCAGCGCGCGTCGGGGCGGCGCGAATGAAGGCGCTCGATCTGATTAAGGCAAAGCGCGCTCTTTCCCGCGCCGATCGCGCCTTGAATTATGTTTACAGGCATAATTATCTCCTCCAAAAACTACAGGCTGCCGTTTCCGGCAGCCTGCTGTATTTCCGGTAAATTCTTAAATTATTCGCCCAAAATAGCTATTTCGCTTATGTGGCAGTAATTCTTGTCGGGGTCTGTCGCGCCGTCGCCGGTGTATCGCACATACTGCGCTTCTACGGTCGATTTGAACATATACTTTTCAAATTCCTCCGTAGTTCCGGTGTTCTGCGTTTTCGCAAGAGCCTCCGTCCATGTGTTTCCGTCTGTCGAAACCTCTATTGTGAACGGATAAATTCTCTCGCTGCCCTTCCACATCGCTATCGAAACGCCCGTTACCTTCTGTACCGAACCAAGATCAACAACAAGCGTGTTTTTGCCCCATGCCGACCAGCGCGTTGTCATATCGAGGTCTACCGCGCCCGTTTCAAGGTTACCGTCGTTGTCGCTCGCGGTTACGCCGTATACATCGAGCTGGTTATCGTAATACTTCTTGCCCACGCCGTTTATCGCGATTTTCTCAACCTTCGGCGGAATGGGAGCGTTCTGAATGCTTGCTTTCTGCGCCTTTACGGCAGCATCGCTCATGTTGATATCTATATCTGAAATAACGATTAAATCGTCGTTCCATGAGATTTTCTTGCCTAAGCTTTCGCTGATGGCTCTGAGCGGAACAAGAGTTCTTTCCTCGCGGAGCACCGGAGCGGTATCCATTGTCTTTTTGCTTCCCGATACGGTGTAGTCGGGGCTGCCTATCTTCATCACAATGTCGCCGCCGTTGATTTTGATTTCCTCCGAAGCATCGACCCATTCAACCTCAGCGCCGAACGCCTCCGCGATAAATCTGAGCGGAACGAGGGTACGGTCGTTTTCGTCGAGGATAGGTACTATATCGGTATTGTCGTTGTCTATTCTTATCGGCTGTCCCTTTATGAGGGCGGTCGGCGTGTCAATTACGAGCATCACGCTTTCGCCGAAGTATAAATCGTCAATATTCCATGATTTCTTCGCCAAATCGGGGTTCTTCTGACCGTTCACCGTGATTTGCGGAACGGGTATCGTTTTTGTGTCGTAGCCCAAATAATAGCTTGTATGCGTCGGCTGATTGTAGCAGGTATTCTGCAGCGCGACATGGTTTCTGTACTGAATGTCGTGCATCAGCGTCGGGAGCCTGTAGCCTGTCGGAGTTGTCGTGGTGTAAATTCTCAGCGCACTGCTGTCCTTTAAGGGATAAATCGTTTCCTCGCGCCAGTCGCCGAACAAATCAGCCGTCAGCGACGGATTTGCCTTTGTGCCGTTTACCGCGAACGTGCCGCTCGCCGTGAATATCGTGTCTGTTTTCTGCGTGTCGTGGTTCCACTTGCTTATATAAATGCCGTCCTGAACCTCGCGTCCGAGATCGCCGTCCCACCACGCGAAGAAGTTAGCCGCCATAGTGTACTTGTTCGAGATAACCTCGCCCTTAGCCGTCGTCAGCACTCCCGCAGCCGACCAGCCCTCGGCGCCCGGGTAATTCGGGTCGATATCGTCCGACGCGCCGCGTCCGTTATCCGTTCCGGTGTACTCGCCGTAGAGAATTTCGCCCGTGCGCGCGTCACGCATTTCATAGCCGTAAGCCGAGCCCTTATCCTCGTGACATGAATATACCTCAAGACCCGGTCTTGACGGATCGAGATCGCCGACGTGCTGAGCATCGCCGTGACCGAGACCTGTCGAATACATAGGCGTTCCGTCGTGATCAACCGCGAGCGAACCGTAAATAATCTCGTCGCAGCCGTCGTAGTCAACGTCCGCCAAAGACATCGAGTGGTTGCCCTGTCCTATGTACTGATTATTGTAATCGAGCGTGTCAAAACGCCATTTTTCCTGAAGCTTTCCGTCAACGAGGTCGAACGCCGCCATAACGGTTCTGCCGCCCGCGTCGCCTTCGGGGCCTGTGTAGTAACCGCGGCAGAATACCATGCTCGGTCTTTGTCCGTCAAGATAGCCTATACCCGCGAGATAACGCTCCGAGCGGTTTCCGTAGCTGTCGCCCCACGTCGTTACGCTCCAATCCTTTCCGCTTTCCGTTTTGCCCAGCGTCTGCGGATCATAGTCAACCGTATCAATAACCGTTCCGTCCGTACCCTTGAATACCGTCAGATACAGCGGACCCTGTAAATTCTTACCCGCGTCGAGAATAGCCCAGTTCTTGTCCGCATCGCCGATAACAGTGCCGTCGCCCGCGATTGTGCCGTCCGATGTACGGCATGCCATCTCGGCTTTTCCGTCCATATCGAAGTCGTAAACCATAAACTGCGTGTCATGCGCGCCTGCTCTGATGTTCGGACCCATATTTACGCGCCACATACGCGTTCCGTCAAGCTCGTACGCGTCGATTATACACTCACCGGTAAAACCCGTCGAAGCCGCGTCCTTAGAGTTCGACGGATCCCACTTGAGCACGATTTCATACTGACCGTCTCCGTCCAAATCTGCAGCCGACGCGTCATTCGCCGAATATGTATAATCCTCGCCTTCGACCTTGTTTGCCGGAGGAGCCTGAATGGGAACGTCAAGATAGCCGTCGGCCCAAACGGAAGCCTCGGCGCATTTTGCGCCCTCCGTTCCGTTCACAACCGGCGCTACCTGATATTTCGCGCCCGAAACGGGGTTAATATCGGTGTAATTCGTAATGCTCATAGGCTCGCCGTTTACGAGAGTGCCGTTTCTGTACAGGTTGTACTTCGTGTCCGCGCTCTCCGTTCCGAGCCAGCGCCATGAAACGAAAACGCTGTCGCCCGTCTTTACCGCGACAAGACCTCTGTCAATGTTTTCCATAGGTCTTTGTATGTCGGGACGAGCGTCGATCAGCTTTTGAGTTTCAGCCGCGCTGTCCTTGCCGTTTCCCGTGGACAGGTCGTCGCCCACCTCCGCCGCGCGTGCGAACGGAGCTGAAAAGCTTGCCAACATCGCGATTGCCGCCGCTGCGGAAATTAACTTTTTCATCTTCATTGTAATCTCTCCTTTACCGTATGATATACTGATATAATTGTATCATATTTATAAAAAATTTACAAGTAATATTTTAAAATTTGTGATAAAGTTATATGTTTTCGTCTGTTCCGCCCGCGCGGAAAAATCCGCCCGCAAAAAGAGCGGCTCCTCGCGGAGCCGCCCCGTTCATATAAATACCGATTTTATTGAATTTTCGCGATATCGTCGATCTCGTCCATAAGCGGAACATTGTTTCCGTCCCACAGCATTATTTTATAATTTTCCGACTCGGGAACAGCGGCTTTAAAAGTAACCGCCTGTTCTTCGGCTTTGGATTTCGTCCCTTGCGTCACCTTCAGAAGCCGTCCTTGCGCGTCATATTCCGCGACATACAGATTCGAGCGTTCCAACGCGCCCTCCTGCCAGTAGCTGCTCACAGTTGCCCGGATTTCAACAGTATTTTCCGCCGTATTGACCGCCGCATTGACCGATTCTATATCCAACGGAGTAATGATAATACCGTCGCTACAATGAACCGCCGCGGCGTACAGAGCATCGTTCGCGGGATCTATCTCAATTTGGCTCCATTCCCGCTTTGTTCCCGAATAATACACATTCGTCAGGCTGTCACAGGCGCGGAAAGCGTAATATCCGATACTCGTCACACTTTTGGGAATGGTTATCTCCGTCATAGCCTCGCACGCCCAGAACGCCTCTTCTCCGATAGTTGTCAAGCCTTCGGGAAGCGTTATATCGGCAAGGTTAATACATTGCCAGAACGCGTCCTCCCCGATATTTTTCAAACTCGCGGGCATATCTATACCCGTGAGAGAATAGCATTGAGCAAACGCATACTCTCCCATTGTTTCCACGCTGTCCGGCAGATCCATGTGAGTAAGCTTATAGCAGTAGTGGAACGCGTAATCGCCTATACTTGTCACTCCCTCGGGAATGGTTACGCTTGTCACCTCGGCATACCTGAACGCAAGGTTCCCGATACTTGTAACACCGTCGGGAATAACATACTCCGGCTGTATCTTATCCTTTGCGTAAACGACTAATGTCTTTTTATCCTTACTGAACAAAACTCCGTCTATATCGCAGTAAGCCGGATTATTCGCTCCGACGGTGATGTTCAGCCTACCGCAATCCGCGAACGCGCCCTCGCCGATGCTTGTCACGCTGTCGGGTATGCTGACGCTTGCAAGAGAATCCCCGCAGCGCCAGAAAGCTTCCTTACCGATACTTGTAACTCCCTCGGGTATGGTTACGCTCGTCAGGCTCTCACAATCGTAAAACGCGCCGCTGCCGATACTTGTAACTCCCTCGGGTATGGTTACGCTTGTCATCCCGCGGCATAACCTAAATGCCGAATCGGCAATAACTCTTGTCCCGTTTTCTATTATATATTCGCCGCTTATCTCCTCTCTTGCTTCGATTAGGCAGTTTCCTATGTACAAAACGTTATTTTTCCAATTATTTGCATTATTATAATCTCCCGTGCCGGAAAACGCGCTTCTGCCGATACTTGTAACGCTCTCGGGGATAGCTGTATTTACAAGAGCGCCGCAGCCTTCAAACGCGCCGCTTCCGATACTTGTAACGCTCTTTGGAATAGTTACGCCCGTCAGACCTCCGAGGTGCGCGAACGCTGAATCGCCGATAGCCTCCGTACCGCTCGGAATAACATATTCCGGCTGTATTACGTCCTTAGTATAAGTCAGCAAAATTTTTCCATCCTTACTGAACAAAACTCCGTCTATATCGCTGTAAACCGGATTTCCTTCTCCGACGCTGATATTCAAGCTTCCGCAGCCCTCGAACGAGTCCGATCTGATGTTCGTCAAGCCGTCGGGGATATTTATGCTCGTAAGAGCGGTACAGCCTTTAAAAGCATAATTGCCGATATCGGTCACGCCGTCGGGTATGGTCACGCCCGTAAGAGCGGTGCAGTCTTCAAACGCGCTATCGTCAATATCCGTAAGTCCCGCGGACAGCTCTATACTTGTCAAATTGGTACAGCCTTTAAACGTCTCATCGTCGATAAGCGTAACCCCATCCGGCAGCTTTATACTTGTCAGTCCGGTGCATTTGTAAATCGCCTTGTCGCCGATGCTTGTCACGCTGTCCGGAATATCTATATCCGTCAGACCCGCGCATCTGTAAAACGCCTTTCTGCCGATACTTGTCACACCGTCGGGTATGATCACGCTTGTAAGTCCGCTGCAGTACGCAAACGCGGAAGCGCCGATAGTTTCCGTGCCGTCGGGAATAACATATTCCGGCTGTATTTCGTCCTTAGTATAAGCCAGTATGGTCTTTTTATCCTTACTGAACAAAATTCCGTCCACATCACAGTAAATCGGATTTCCCTCTCCGACGCTGATATTTAAGCTCCGGCAGCCCTCGAACACGCCCGAGCCGATATTTGTCAGACCGGCGGGGATGTTTACACTTGTAAGCCCTTCGCAGCCGCTGAACGCATACTGACCGAGACTTGTCAGAGCGTCGGGGATAGTTATGTTTGTGATTCCGGCGCAGTCGCAAAACGCATACTGGTCGATATTCGTAACGCCCGCGGGTATTTCTATATCCGCAAGCTCTTCGCAGCCGTCAAACGCGCCATAGCATATACTTTTCAATCCCGCCGGCAGCTTTACGCTTGTCAGACTCACGCAGTCCTTAAATGTCTCCTCGTTGATACTTGTAACGCCTGTGGGGATGTTTACACTTGTAAGCCCTATGCAGCCGCTGAACGCCTGATAGCCTATATTTGTCACGCCTTCGGGGATCTCTATGCTCGTAAGTCCCGCGCAGCCGTAAAACGCGCACCTGCCGATACTTGTAAGCCCTGCCGGCAGCTCCGCGCTTGCCAGCTTCGTGCAGTTGACAAACGTATTCTCGGCGATACTTGTCAATCCCGCCGGCAGCTTTATACTTGTCAGACTGCTGCATGCGACAAATGCATAGCCACCGATGCTTATCACGCTGTCCGGTATTATTACACTTTTCAGATTAGCGCATTGTGAGAACGCTTCGATACCGATACTTGTCACGCCCTCGGGAATGGTTACGCTTGTCAGTCCGCTGCATTCGTAAAACGCACCGCCACCGATAGCGGTCACCTTGACCCCGTCGATCTCTGCCGGAATAACAAGCTCGCCCTTAGCGTCACTATTACAGCCCGTAATCGTTCCCGTCGCCGCGTCAAACTCAAGCGAAGGAGCGATAGGAGTATTGATCACGCCATCGCTGCAATAAATTGCCGCGCCGAGCAGATCATCGTTTTTTTCACCTTTTTCTATCTTATCCCAATCCTCTGTCGTTCCCGAATAATGCACATCCGTCAGGCTGCTGCAAAGGCGAAAGGCGGAAGTGCCGATACTCGTAACGCTTTTGGGAATAGTTACTTTCGCCAGCGCCCTGCATGCCATAAACACATCGGTGCCGATGGTCGTCAAGCCCTCGGGCAGAGTTATCTCGGCAAGACTGTAGCATTGCCAAAATGTGTTCGCACCGATGCTTGTCAAGCCGGCGGACAGATCTACATCCGCGAGAGTATAACATTGAGCGAACGCATACTCGCCCATTGTTGTCACACTGTCGGGTATATCTATTTCGGTAAGGTCAGAGCAGTAGTGGAAAGCGTAATCGCCGATACTTGTCACACCGTCGGGTATTGTTACTCTTGTCAACATGGCATACCTGAACGCACAGTTCCCGATGCCCGTCACGCCGTCGGGAATAACATACTCCGGCTGTATCGCATCCTTAGCGTAAGCGACTATTGTCTTTTTATCCTTGTTGAACAAAACTCCGTCTACATCGCAGTAAACCGGATTGTTTGCTCCGACAGTGATATTCAGGCTGCCGCAATTCGCGAACGCGTCGTCGCCGATGCTTGTCACGCTGTCCGGTATGCTGACGCTTTTAAGCGCATCCCCACAGCGCCAGAAAGCGTCCTCGCCGATACTTGTAACGCCCTCGGGAATGGTCACGCTCGTCAGGCTCTCACAGACGTAAAACGCTCCGTCGCCGATGCTTGTAACCTTGACCCCGTCTATCTCGTCGGGGATAACAAGCTCGCCCGCCGCGCTCTTATCGCAGCCCGTGATCGTTCCCGTCGCCGCGTCAAATTCTAACAGTTCAGCGGGAGGAACATCGGCTGCGCCGCCGTAATGAATTTCCGCATCGAGCAAATCATCGTTGCCTTCGCCTATTTCAATATTATCCCAATCCTCCGCCGTTCCCGAATAATACACGTCCGTCAGCTCGAAGCAAAAGTCAAACGCATTTTCGCCGATATTTGTCACACTCACGGGTATGGTTATTCTCGTCAGACCGTCACAGTATGCAAACGCGCGGTCTCCGATGCTTGTCACGCCCTCGGGTAAGGTCACGTTTGTCAGCGAGTAGCAAAACTCAAACGCGCCATTGCCGATACTCGTAACGCCCTCGGGTATGATTATTTTTGTAATATCCATGCAATCCATAAACGCGCCATCGCCGATAGCGGTCACCTTGACTCCGTCGATCTCCGCAGGAATAACGACCTCGCCCGACGCGCTCTCATCGCATGACGTGATAGTTCCCGTCGCCGCGTCAAACTCGAGCGGAGAGAAAGGCTCATCGATAACGCCGTCGCTGCAGTGGATCAACGCGCCGAGTAATTCGCGGTTATTTTTGCCTATTTTGATTGAATCCCAATCCCCTGTAGTTCCGGGATAATACACATCCGTCAGACCGCCGCATTTATCAAACGCGCCGTCGCCGATGCTTGTCACGCTGTCCGGTATAGTTATGCTTGTTAAATGGTTGCAGTAGAAAAATGCGGATTCTCCGATACTCGAAACACTTGACGGAATATTTATGTCCGTCAGATTCTCACAGTCGAAAAACGCATTCTCGCCGATACTTTCCGTGCCGTCGGGAATAGTATATTCGGGCTGTATTATATCCTTGGAGTAAGCGACTATCGTCTTTTTATCCTTACTGAACAAAACTCCGTCTATATCGCAGTAAGTCTGATTGCCCTCTCCGACGCTGACACTTAAATTGTGTCCGAACGCGATCGGGTCGATGCTTGTCACGCTGTCGGGTATGCTGATGCTTGTAAGACTGTCGCATTCGCCAAACACATTGGCGCCGATACTAACCAATCCGTTCGGCAGCTTTATATCCGTAAGGCCGGCGCAGCGGTAAAAGGCCTCCTGACAGATACTCGTCACGCTGTCGGGTATAGTTACGTTTTCAAGGCTGTCGCAGGCGGCAAGCATACACGCGCTGATACTCGTTACGCCGTCGGGAATGATTATGCTCGTCAGCGCGTCGCAGTCCGCAAACGCAAACTCTCCGATACTTGTAACGCCCTCAGGCAGCTCTATACTTTCAAGCTTAACGCATAACTCAAACGCGTTATCGCCGATCGTTGTTACACCGTCGGGAATGGTCACGCCCGTCAGTCCGCCGCAGTAGAAAAATGCATCTGCGCCGATAGCGGTCACCTTAACTCCGTCGATTTCAGCCGGAATAACAAGCTCGCCCTCCGCGCTCTTATCGCAGCCTGTAATAGTTCCCGTCTCCGCGTCAAACGTCAGATCCTCCGCGCCCGCCGCGTTTGCCGAAATCGGCACTGCAAGTGTGAAAAGCATACACATCGCTGTTAATATACCAAAAATTCTTTTCATAATTTATGTTCCTCCGTTTTTGTATTTATATATATTATACAATAATTTTCGTAATCAAGCAAGAACTATTCATGCCGCCCAGAGGGCGTTTCGTGCCAAACATTTTCCGATTGACAAACCCGACTTAAAAGGGTATAATGAGTATATGAACATATGAACAGGGGTGATATTGTGGATAAGCCTTGCCTTACTTGTCAGTATAATATGACGATCCTTAATAAAATTAAAAACGAAATGCCCGACGAGGAAACGATCAACAAGCTTTCCGAGGTTTTTAAAATCTTCGGCGACAGCACGCGTATTCGTATTCTTTGGGCGTTGTTTGACAAGGAAATGTGCGTCTACGATATCGCCGAAGCGCTTTCGATGACGCAGTCCGCCATAAGCCACCAGCTCAGAAGCCTCAAACAGGCGCGGCTTATCAAATCGCGGCGCGACGGAAAAAATACCTTCTACTCGCTCGACGACGACCACGTCAAGCGCATAATTGAGCAGGTTCTGATTCACATTGAGGAATAAATACAAATGGATTTACATGGAATTTTACAATCGGCGGGCTCGTATATTTATCTCGCCCTGTCGGTGATTTTTGCGTTTCTTAAAATGGTCGGCACGAGCATATACGAGTGGTTTATATCGCTGCCGTTTCCGACGGTGATGAAGCTTTTCGGCAACCCCATCATGAATAAGGCGGTGTTTGCGGCGGTGGCGGCGTATATTCTCGCCGTAAATATCGCGGCGCTCGCGATGTTTCTCTCCGATAAAAAACGCGCGCAGACAAAACGCGGCAGAATACCCGAAAAAAAGCTTATCAGAGTATGCGTTCTCGGCGGCGCGATAGGCGGAATAATCGGCATGAGCGCGGCGCATCATAAAACGAACGTGAAAAAATTCAAAATGACCGTTCCGGCGCTTTTCATAATTCAGCTGCTTGTTTACAGCATGGTGCTCGGTTTTTTGGGATTTTGGGCATTTTTTTAAAATTAGGTATGGAAATTTCCGCGCGTTTGTGATATTATGGATAAAAGGAGATTAAAGCTATGGATTTAACCGAAATTACAAATAAAGACAGGCTCCGCATAGTCCAGGAGCTTGTGCCGGGTAAGCAGATAACTCTCGCGCATGTTATCGCCAGCCCCGATCCGATTTTATATACAAAGCTCGGACTTAACCCCGAGGTGGATTTTAACCACAGCGCAATCGGTATTTTGACGATAAGTCCCGCGGAAACCGCCGTTATAGCGGCAGATATAGCCACAAAAACAGCTAACGTCGATTTGAGCTTCGTTGACCGTTTCAGCGGCACGCTGATAATAACGGGAATGATTTCGGATGTGGAAACGTCGCTCAGGGCTATTCTTACATATTGCGAAAATAAACTGAACTGCACCGTGTGCGAGCTGACGAGAACATGAAAAAAATAATTTTTGTCGGACGCTCCGAGTGCGGCAAAACGACGCTCACGCAGGCGATGAAGGGCGAGAAGATACATTATCACAAAACGCAGTATGTGAACCGCTTCGACGTCATAATCGACACCCCGGGAGAATACATACAGACGAAGCACCTCGGGAACGCGCTTGCGATGTATACGTTTGAAGCGGACGTTGTCGGGCTTTTATTGAGCGCGCGCGAGCCGTATTCGCTCTATCCGCCGGCTGTTACACCGGTATGCAACCGTCCCGTGATAGGAATAGTTACCCAATGCGAGCGCAGATACGCCGATCCCGACCAAGCCGAGCGGTGGCTGCGCCTTGCCGGATGCGAGACGGTGTTCCGCGTCGATTCCAAAACGGGCGACGGCGTGTGGCAGATACTCGAATACCTCCGCGAGGACGGAGACGTCATGCCGTGGGAGGAGGACAACAAGGAAACCGAAACGGCGTCCTGACGGACGCCGTTTTTTATTTTGCCTGTTTTTCCAGCGCCTCAAGCTCGGCGCGGCTGAAGGTGTATTTATTGTCGCAGAAACGGCATGTAAGCTCCGCTTCTCCCTGCTTCTCTATCATGTCTCTCAGCTCCCGCGCGCCTATTGAGATAAGCGCCTTTTCCATACGCTCCTTTGAGCAGGTGCATTTGTATTCGGGATTAATTTTGTTATTGTCCATCAGCATTGAAAATCCGTCGGTAACGCGGAAAAGTATGTCCTCAGCTGTCATTCCGCCGTTTATCATTTCCGTTACGGGCGGCAGCTCAGATACCGTTTTTTCAATCGCCTCCGCGGTTTCTTCTCCCGCTTCCGGCATCAGCTGTATCATAAATCCGCCCGCCGCGAGCACGGAGCCGTCCGTATCGACCAGCACGCCGAGCGCCATGCAAGTCGGGATTTGCTCGCTTTTTGCGAAGTAATAAGTCAAATCCTCGGCTATCTCGCCGGAAACAAGCGGAATTTGACCGATATACGGCTCCCGCATACCGAGATCGCGCACAACGCTCAGATATCCTTCACCCACCGCGCCGCCGACGTCAAGTTTTCCGTTGGAATTTAACGGCAAATCCACAAACGGATTTTCAACGTAGCCTCTGACGCGCGCGGCGCTGTCGGATACGGCGACAACAGTGCCTATTTCGCCGTCGCCCTTTATCTGAAGCGTTATCGAATCCGTTTCGTTTTTAAGTCCCGCGGCGCCCATGATCGCCGCTCCGGTAAGCAGCCGCCCGAGCGCCGCAGTGGCTGTCGGATAAGTGTGATGTATCTGCCGCCCTCTGTTTACAAGAGCCGTCGTAACGGCGCTGTATACGCGTATCGCGCCGTCGGCGCTTGTGCCTCTGACCAATTCGTCCATTTGGTTAAAATCCTCCGTTTTTTATTGTATTGTCACGTTAGCCGTGCAGCTTCCCTGTGCGGTTATGGTTTCGTCAGCGAATTTTACGTTCAGCGAGTATGTTCCCGCTCCGAGTCCGGACGCGTCCACAGACGCTTTTACGGTATTTGCTTCAAGCTTCTCCTCGGGACCCGAAAGCACAGCCGATACGGGCGAAACGACGGCGCTCAGCCCCGACGCGAGATTTTCGACGGTCGGAGTGACCGTAACAACTTTTTCCGCTCTTTTCAGGATCGACGCGCGCACCTTTACGGCGGCGTTTTCCTCCGGAATGTATATTGTGTCCGTTGACTGCAGTGTGTATTCCTGCTGCAATTCTGTGACCTTGTCAATATAGAGCACTATGCTGTCGGCGCTTGCGCCGTTCTCTATGCCCGCGCTCACGGTTGAAGGCGTTACGCTTGTGTCGCTTTTGTCAAGAACATACTGCTCCGAAAGCGACGGCGCAAGCTCGGGTATGACTGTTATGTTTTTAGCGGTATAAATTGTGTTTGTCACAGAAATTTCCGCGGTGGCAGTCTCGAGCGTCTCGTTTTGTGTTATATAGTTTCCGTCCTTATCGACAAGCAGAAAACCGACGCTCAGCGTGTTGTCCTCGGTCATATCGGATACATCCACAGATGCCACGGCGGAAGCCACCTCGTCAAGCTCGCCCTTTGCGCCCGTTACCGCCACAGTGGGCGACGATGCTTCCGATTTTACTATTTTTGTTTTACTCGTGCCGGTATGGCTGATTTTTACCGGTATTTCCCTGCTTTCAAGCTTCTCCGCCGTGACTGTTATTTCACCGGTTCTCGCAGCCTCAACGGAAATTCCGCTGTTGGAGGGTACTATAACGGTTCCCTGAAGTTCGTATTCCCCTGGGGCGCTGATCTGCGCCGTGTCAGCCTCGATATATATATCGTTCATGTAATTCATAAGGCTGCTGCGACGACCGCGCAGCGTAACCGACATGGACGGGATACTGTTTTTGCCCGTGAGAACCACGCCCTGTCCCTTCAGAGCGTATTCGTTTTTGAAACGCACGTCCGCGTCCGCGATCGTTACCGTCGTTTCGGGATCGTCCACTATATTTATGAGAAACCACGCCGCTATCGCGAGAATTACCGCGAAAACCGCAGTGCGGACGCGGTTTGTTGGTTTATTTCCTTTTTTTGATTTTATCATTTCGTCCTCCAAAACCGTATTCTTTCCTTCGTCTCGCCGCTTTCCCGATTTATCACGAGCGTCTTTTCAAGCGCGCGCCTTAACGAGTCCCTTGATAAATTGCGCGTTAGGGAGCCGTTTCTCGCGATCGAGATTTTTCCTGTTTCCTCGCTTACCACGATCACGATAGCGTCGGTAACCTCACTCAGTCCGACCGCGGCGCGGTGGCGCGTACCCAAATCCTTGGAAAGATTATTATTTGCCGTCAGCGGCAGCACGCATCCCGCCGTTATTATTTTATTTGCGCGGATAATTACCGCCCCGTCGTGCAGGGGAGTGTTCGGGACGAAGATATTTTTCAAAAGCCCGCTCGACACGTTTGCGTCAAGCAGCGTGCCGGAGCTCATATACTCTCCCAAACGCGTTTCGCGTTCGATGACTATAAGCGCGCCCGTTTTCGTCGCCGACATATCCGCCGCCGCCTCCACCACGGCATTGACCGTATTCGCTTCGATATCCTCGCTGTCTATGGCAAAATCTATTATTCTTCCGACCTTGAATCTTCCCATGCGCTCAAGCAGATTCCGAAGCTCCGGCTGAAAAATTACCACGACCGCGAATACTCCCACCTGAATAACTCCTCGCAGAATGTAATTCAGCGCGTTCAGGCGGAACCATGTGCTTAAGAAAAACGCCACAAACAGGAAAAGTATTCCCTTGACGAGCTGCATGGCGCGCGTTTCCTTAATAAGGTTGATTATGTAATAAAATATAACGGCGACTATCGCTATATCCACTATGTCGCTCACCTTGAAAAGCTGGATATATTTCAAAGCGTACTCAAAAAATTCACGCACGGCGCTTTCTCCTCTCCATAAAAAGTATAACCATAAACATTATATAACATTTTCCACAGTTTGGCTATAGAAATATTATTAAATTTTTATTTTTTTATTGTATAGTTTAAAATTTTATGTTATAATTCATTATATAACATCTCGGCGCACAAATAAATATTGCCGCCGAGAACAGTATACCATATTTTTAAGAAGAAAGGAATAGTGACAATGAAAAAAAATTTGATAAGTTTTGCCGTTGCCGCGGTTATTGCCGCCGCTCCGATGGGCGCGCTCGCGGATGAGACTCCGTCTGTTGTAGTTGACGGCGCTCCGATAATATTCAGCGACCAGGCTCCGGTGATAGTAAACGACAGAACTCTTGTTCCGGCAAGAGGCGTGTTCGAGGCTATGGACGCGGATGTGAAATGGTATGAAAGCAAGAATCTCGTTGAGATAACAAGCGACGATAATTTAAGAATTGTCAGAATGTATATCGACAATCCCGTTATGGAGGTTTATACGTTTGAAAATTCTCTCTTGAACGCGGCAAAGGATGAGATAACGCTCGACGTACCCCCGCAGCTTATGAACGACAGAACCATGATCCCTCTGAGAGCCATAGGCGAAGCCCTTAAGGCCACGGTAAACTGGGACGAAAACGCAAATGAGGCGAGCATCATATCGGGAAGACATATAAAAACGGAATCGGAAACGGCAAAGGTTTCTCTCTCCGCGGGAGCTGACACGGCGGCGGCAGGTGAGACGTTCGACTTGTTCCTGAACGTGTCGAATATGGCGGCGTATCCGAATTGCCGCGTTGCCAACGCGGCAGCTGAAATAGAGTTCGACAAGACGGCGTTTGAACTTGTTTCGGCGGCGCTCGTGAACGGCGACGTGGAGATTAACGGAACTCTGTATGATATAAATAATGATTATACCGCAAATTCATCGAGAATTGCAGTTATAACGGCGGACTCATCCAATTCTCCCGACACCGACGGCAAAATTTTAAAAATCACCGTGAAATCCCTCACCGGAACGGAAGGCTCGTTCAAACTCGGAAACGGATTTCTGACATTTAATAAAAATTACAGCACAACGATAGGAGTAGAAGACGAGTCGGGCATTAAGACCGTAGGCGGCATCGATCTCGTGGTTGATCAGACCCCCGTTACGGTAAACGCCGGAAAATAATAACAACGCGGCAAAGAGGCTGCCAAATCCGGCGGCCTCTTTTATAATTTTCGGAAAGGAAGGAACGTCAATGGAAAAAACACCACTCGCGTTCAGAACGCATGTAACTATCTTCGGAAACACAAACGCTGGAAAATCCTCGCTTTTTAACAGGCTTCTCGACCAGGATATGGCTATAGTTTCCGCTTCCGCGGGTACGACCACCGACCCCGTTACAAAGGCGATGGAGCTGCTGCCGTACGGGCCTGTCGCGCTCACCGACACCGCCGGTCTCGGCGACACATCCCAAATCGGCGTTCAGCGAATCAAAAAGACCGAAAAAGCGCTCGAAAAAACGGATTTCGCCATATACGCCGCCGATTGCGCGGACTTTGACGAGGACGGTTACGCCGAAATGAAGGAACGTTTTACAAAGAAAAAAATTGGGCATCTCCTTGTTTTTACCAAATCCGATTTGGGATACGGGAGCTTAAAGGAGCGCTACCCCGACGCTGTGTTTGTATCGGTCAATGATGAGGAATCCATAGAAAACTTAAAAAAGGTTCTGCAGGAGCGGCTATCAAAGCTCGCGCCGGAGGAAAACACCATGATAGGCGGACTGCTGCCCTCCGGCAGCAACGTCGTTCTTGTCGTGCCGATAGACTCTGAGGCGCCGAAGGGCAGACTTATACTGCCGCAGGTGCAGCTTCTGCGCGACTGTCTCGACCACGGCATGAAATGCATAGTCACGCGAGACACGGAGCTTGAAGAAACGCTTCGGGAGCAGAAAAAGGTTGACCTTGTGGTTACCGACTCGCAGGCGTTTAAATTCGTCTCGCAGACCGTGCCTGAGGAGATACCGCTAACGTCATTTTCCATGCTCATGGCGCGGATGAAGGGCGATCTGAAAAAGCTCATCGAGGGCGCGGACGCTATAGAAGGTCTGAAGGACGGCAGTAAAATTCTTATGGCTGAGGCATGCACGCATAATTCCTCGCACGAGGATATAGGACGCGTAAAAATCCCGCGTCTGCTGAGGGCGCGAACGGGCAAGGAGCTTACATTCGATTACTGCGTGCATCAGGATTTTCCCGAAAACATCGGCAAATACGATCTTGTTGTCCACTGCGGCGGCTGCATGATAAATTCTCGGTCAATGAATAACAGAATTGAGTTCTGCCGCGAAAACGGAGTGCCTATCACTAATTACGGCGTGGTTTTGGCGTATTTAAACGGTATTTTGGACAGATGCGGAAAAATATTCAAAACGCAATAATACGCGCGGTGAATTTGTAATATACTCGGAAGGAGGGGGAAGCTATGCCAAAAGGAGGCGCGCGCCACGCTCGTCGGCGCAGAAAAAAGAGAATATTCCCGAAGTTTATGCTTTTTGTTTTGGCGGCAGCGTGCGTCGTATGCGGGCTTAAGCTCGGCAAGACGATATTTGAAAGAACCTCTTTTTCCGAGCGCTCGTTTGAGCTGCTGCTTCAGGCAGATCCGCGCTGGGCGGACGCTCCTTACGGCAGCAGCACGGTTTCGGCAAGCGGCTGCGGCCCGACGTGCCTTTCGATGGTGTACATAGGTCTTACGGGCGATTGGAGCATGACCCCCGACGCCATGTCGCTGTTCGCCGATGAAAACGGATACTATATCGACAGCGTCGGCACAAGCTGGTCGTTGATGGACAACGGAGCGGAGGAGCTCGGATTAAACGCGGAGGATATCCCGTTAAATGAGGACATAATAAAACGCGAGCTTGAAAAGAAGCACCCGATAATATGCAGCGTGGGACCGGGGGATTTTACTGTCGAGGGGCATTTTATAGTGCTGGTTGAATATACCGAAGATAATATGATACGCGTCAACGACCCCAACAGCGAGTATACGAGCGCGCAGCTTTGGAGCTACGAACGGCTTGCGCCGCAAATAAACGCAATGTGGGCATATTCGTAATAAACTTTACAATTTTCTTTCTTTATTTTTAAAACAGTTTACATTTTACGGTATTTATTGTATAATTAAATAATACAATGGAATTTTGCGCCAAAAAGGTTATAATAAAGGAGAAGGATCTATGGGAAAATTATTCGGAACGGACGGTATACGCGGCGTCGCCAACAAGGATCTTACGGCGGAGCTGGCGTTTAAGACGGGTCAGTGCGGGGCGTATGTGCTGACTAAGCAAGCGTCTCGCAGACCGCGTATTTTGATTGGAAAGGATACGAGAAAATCGGGCGATATGCTCGAAGCGGCGCTCACGGCGGGGCTTTGCTCGGTCGGGGCGAAGGTTATTCCGCTGGGCGTTGTCCCCACTCCTGCTGTCGCGTATCTGACGCGGCTTTACAAGGCGGACGCGGGCGTTGTTATTTCCGCTTCGCACAATCCGTGCGAATACAACGGAATTAAATTTTTCAATTCCGAGGGATATAAGCTGAGCGACGCTATTGAAAACGAGATAGAGAGCTATATTTTGGGCGAGAAAACGATCGACGATCTGCCGACGCACGGCAAGGTCGGCTATGTGAGCGCGAACCACAACGCGGTCGAGGACTATGTCGCGTTCGCGTGCTCGACTATCGACTGCCGCCTCGACGGCTTGAAGGTAGCCGTTGACTGCGCGAACGGCGCGAGCTTTGAAACGGCGTTCAAGGCGCTAAACAAACTCGGCGCAAATGTCGAGGCGATACATAACACTCCCGACGGCGTGAATATCAACGCGGCGTGCGGCTCGACGCATATGGAGAGCCTGCAGGCGTACGTTACGTCGATCGGCGCGGACGTGGGCATCGCGTTCGACGGCGACGCGGACAGAATGCTCGCGGTTGACGAAAACGGAAATCTTATCGACGGCGATAAAATTATGGCTGTGTGCGCGAAGTATATGATGGAAAACGGCAAATTGCATCAAAATACGCTTGTCGCGACCGTTATGAGCAATCTCGGGCTGTTCATCGCGGGCGAGAAAATGGGACTGAATATCCCGCGCACAAAGGTCGGCGACCGCTATGTGCTCGAGGAAATGCTCGACAAGGGATATAATCTCGGCGGCGAGCAGTCGGGGCATATCATTTTCCTCGACCACAACACCACCGGCGACGGTCTTGTTAGCGCTTTGCAGTTTTTGGCTGTGCTTAAAAAGACCGGTCAGAAAGCGTCGGAGGCGGCTTCTATAGTGACCGTCCTTCCGCAGGTGCTTATAAACGCCGTTGTAAAGCTTGAAAACAAGGATAAATATATGGAAAATCCGCAGATCGCGGCGGCTTGCGAGGCGCTTGAAAAGGAATTCGCGGGAGCGGGACGCGTTCTTATACGTCCGTCAGGCACGGAGCCGCTCGTGCGCGTTATGATAGAAGGCGCGGATAAGGAGTATATCACGAAAAAGGCTAAACAGCTTGCAGATATGATAGAGGAAATTTTAGGATAATATGCGCGATTTAATTAAAACAGGCGCGCTAAGGCTCGGGATCGAGCTTTCGGAGGAGCAGGTAAACCGGCTTATCGAATACGCGCGGCTGATGAAGGAATGGAACGAAAAAATTAACCTCACGGCGATAACAGACGACGAAGGAATTGCGACAAAGCATTTTCTCGACAGCCTGACCGCGCTCGGAACGGGATATGTCGGCGGCAGGGTCATCGACGTAGGCACGGGCGCGGGATTTCCGGGACTGGTTCTGAAAATCGCTCGTCCCGATATACAGCTTACGCTTCTCGATTCGCTCAATAAACGGATTAATTTTCTTCGCGAGGTTTGCTCGGCGCTCGGTATTGACGGCGTTGAATTTGTTCACGCGCGAGCCGAGGACTGCGGCATGAACCGCGTTTACAGGGGCAAATTTGATACCGTCGTATCGCGCGCGGTCGCGAATATGACGCTTTTGTCGGAGTGGTGTATTCCGTTTTTAAAAGAAGGCGGACGCTTTCTCGCGCTTAAAGGTCCGCTCGCGGACGAGGAGCTTGACGGAGCGAGACGGGCGATTTCCATACTCGGCGGCGAGGTCGAGAAAGTTTACGGGGCGGAAATTCCGTTCACGGAGCTCGCGCACAAGATAATAATCGTAAAAAAAGTAAGACAAACTCCGATGCGTTTCCCCAGAAAGCCCGCGATTGCGGCAAAAAATCCTATCGAACAATGCTATAATCTGCGTAAATGAGAAAATAATGTCAAATAACGGCAAATTCGGTCATACGAATTTGCTTTATTTTTGGAAAATTTATGCTATAATAATACTTGTAAGACAAAGTATCATAAACGGTACATTTCAAACAGGGTTTCCCCAAGGCCCTGTCTACCCCCAAAGTGTCTTACACCTTCCACCACCGAGGGTAAAAAGCGGTAACGAAAAGACAGTTATACATCCAAAGTGCAAGCACCGGCGCTTTTCAGTTACCGCTCTTTACTCTTTTTTTACCGAAAGCTTACGGGCGGACGACCGCCGCCGCATGGCGTGTGACCGTTTCGCATAGTATTTTATAAACGAATTTACGGAGAGACAAATATGTTCGATTTTTTGAAAAAACACTATGACGCGGACGCTGTCGTTCTGCTGCCGCTTGATATAATAGCCCCGAACCGCAATCAGCCGCGAAAATATTTTGACCCGCAGTCGATGGAGGAGCTTAAGGATTCGATTAAGGAATACGGCGTGATAAATCCGATCACCGTCCGGCGCGACGGCGGCGAATACGAGCTTGTTTCCGGCGAGCGCAGGTACCGCGCGGCGCAGATGGCGGGGCTTTACGAAATTCCGGCTATAATAATAAACGCGGACGAAAAAAAGTCCGCGATACTCTCCCTTCTCGAAAATCTTCAGCGCGAGGATCTGACCTTTTTTGAAGTTGCCGAAAGCTATCGCTCTCTCATACGCGAGCAGGGCATGACGCAGACGCAGGTGGCGGAAAAGGTTGGAAAAAGCCAATCGTCGGTATCAAATAAGGTGCGGCTGCTGCGGCTGCCGGCAAGAATAAAAAAGCTCGTGCGCGAATATGATTTAACGGAAAGCCACGCCCTCGCGCTTCTGCAGCTAACCGACGAGGAGCAGCAGGTCGAGGCGGTGCGTCTCATTTACCGCGACAATCTGAATGTCGCGCAGACAGCCGCGCTTGTCCGCAATATGCAGAAATCGAAAAGAGGGCAGAAAATACATATTCCCGCCATGAACGATATCAGCCTGTTTAAAAAAAGCGTGGAAAAATCGCTTGATATAATAAAGCAGAGCGGAGTTGAGGCGGATATGGAGGAAAAAAGCTTCGACTGGGGAACGGAATATACGATTAAGGTAAAAAAATAACGGGATAAATACGATTTATCCCGATTTTTTTATAGATTAAGCTCTCTCAGCATATCCTCCGGCGTTATAAATTTATACATTCCGAAACGGTTCATCAGGTACATACTCTGCGGTATGCCTTTAATAACCGTGTTGCTGTCGTTGCTGACCGTCACGGTAGCTTTTATGCCGAGCTTCTTTGCGGCGCACAGGTCTGTAAGAGCGGTGTGCGCTCCCTGCGGATATGAAAATGCGGTCACGGTATAATTTGTGTTTTCTTTGATTTCCGAAATCGATCTTCCTATATCATCCGTAAATATCTTGGCAAATTCACGGTCTGTTTCACCTTCGAGTTTGCTTGCGCCGAAGCGGTATTCCTCGTCCATATCTTCCGAGCGGTGCAGATCGTAGGTGTGGCTGCCAAGCTCGATTACGCCCGAATCCGCCATTTCCTTAGCCTGTGAATAATCAAAATGCGGATAGATCTCCACTCCGGTATCCTTATAGGTTGACGCGCCCATAGTCACGCCAACGACGAAAATCGTCGCTTTCATGCCGTATTCCTTCAAAAGCGGATACGCGTATTCGTAATTGCTAAGATAGCCGTCGTCAAACGTGATTATAACCGGCTTTTCCGGCAGCTCGGCGCCGGCTAAAACATAGTTTTCAAGCTCGGCGAAGCTTATCGGGGTAAAGCCGTTTGCGCGTATCGTCTGCAGGTGGCTTTCGAAAAGAGCGGGCGAGATTGCCATATCATTGTCATTATCCTCAACCATCAGATGGTGATACATGAGCACCGGCACACTCTTTGTGTAAAGCGCCGTGTCAAGCCGCTCAAGCGGTTCCGTAAAACGCGCGGCGGTATGCTCGGCAACGTTTTCGGCTGTGGTGACGCATCCAAAATTGTCGGGCTTGTATACACTGTCATCGCCGGATATGTACGCGAGGACCATATCGCCGACACACGATCTCGGGTGCTCCCTGTCGTAATAATAGCGGCTGTCAAAGCTTATGTCCGTATAGCCTGAAAAATCATAAAAATCCGTCACGGATGCGAGTTTTGTATAAAAATCCCTAAGCTGTTCGGCGTTCAGGGAGCGCGTAACGGCGCAGTAGGACGGCGATGCTATGAGCGTGAAGCTTATTCCGCGCAGATCGCACATCTCTTTTATCTCGGCGACCGCGCGCACGCACTCATCCGTATACGCAAGCTCCGCACCGGCGAGCGGCTCGTTAAACTCCGGATGAGCTTCCAAATACTTCGCTTCACTGCCGACGTTTTCAACGTCGCGGGAGTCGGCGCTGTACGCGCCCGTTTCGCTGTCAACACGGCTTTCGGCTGTCGGGAGATATTCGCGCCGCGCATATGCCTTCAGCTTTTTTACGGCGCGCGACGGACTTGCAAACGCACTTTTTAAGTAAAACAGCGTTCTTGACGCGCCCGCCGCCTTCGCGTGGAGCTTCGCGCCGTCCGCGCCGAAGCTGACAGCGTCCTCGGGCTCTATGTTCAAAACTATATTTTTCACATCATAATTTTCGATTACATATTCGGCTATATGACGGGCGGCATAAATTCCGCCGTCCGTGAAAAGATTATAAAAGCTCGCGCCGTCTCCAAAGCATCGGTTAAGCGAGGACACGGAATACGAGCCGGTATTTTCCGAGCCGAGTATGTACGAGTTGTATTTATCGTGATTTTTATCCAAATATGCAATTTTCGCAATTCCGGAATTTTCCGTCATGTCATAATCGTACCAATTAAGAAAACGATCGCCAAACGCTCCGGAAGGGTCAACCGCAGACTGAAAAGCCGCGTAAAGAAAAGCCGCAGCAAAAACGGCCAGAAAAGCCGCTGTTATCTTTTTTGCGGTCATACCAAACCCTCCTTTTAAATCACTCTGCAAGACAGCGTTATTTATTATCTCATAACTGCAAGGCGGCACCGTCGCCGCAGCGTTATGTTACAATGTTCTCTCAGGCGTCAAAATCTCTGATTTTGGTAACGCCGTGAGGTTATTATACCATCTTCGCGGGATAAAGTCAATTAACATCCCGAAAAAGAGCGTGTCATTTTGATATGACACGCTCTTTGATAATCACAATTTCATGCCGTCTCGGACGGCTGTTTCGATTTTTACCTTACTCGGCAACGAACGGCAGCAGCGCGATAATTCTCGCTCTTTTTACAGCTGTTGTTAGCTGTCTCTGATGCTTTGCGCAGTTTCCGCTTATACGTCTGGGAATGATCTTTCCTCTTTCGGAAACGTATCTTCTCAGTTTTGCCGTGTCTTTGTAATCGATATGGTCAATCTTATCGACGCAGAACATGCAGACCTTTTTCTTCGGCCTTCTTGCTCTCTGCGGTCTTTCACTTCTTTCAGCCATGAGATTTTTTCCTCCTTTTCAATTTTTATCATCGCTATTTCTGTTTAAAACGGTAAATCATCCTCTGAGCCGTCGAAATCCTCAAATCCCGATGTGTCAAACTCGTCGAAATTAGGCTCGGTCGAACTCGGCATCGGCGCGGTTTGCTGCTGATGCGCGTTATATCCGCCCGCATTTTGATAACCGCCGTTATTCTGATAGCCGTTTTGGAAACCGCCGAAGCTCTGATTTCTGTCGCCTGTTCCCGTCTCGCTTTTTGAGCCCGTGAAATAGGCTTCGTCAACCACGACCTCCGTGGCGTACTGTCTTTTTCCGTCTTGTCCGTCCCAGCTTCTCGACTGAATACTTCCGACAACGGCAATCATGCTGCCCTTGCCGAAATAGCGCGCAATAAATTCGCCGGTCTGACGCCATGCTACGCAGTTGATAAAATCAGCCTGCTGCTGCGCGTCACGCGAGGCGAAACGCCTGTTTACCGCGATCGAAAATCTTGCGAGGCTCACTCCCGACGGCGTTTGGCGCATTTCAACGTCGCGCGTCAGCCGTCCCATTAAAATAACTTTGTTCATTTCTCCACCGCTTTCTTAAAGCCCTATGACCGGTTTAATCCTCGTCTTTTCTGACAATGATAGTTCTGAGGATACCGTCCGTAATTCTGTACTGTCTGTCAAGCTCCTTGGGGAACTCCGCGTCAGCTTTGAAATTAACGAGGTAATAGCATCCCTCTGTTCTATCATTAATTTCGTAAGCAAGTCTTCTCTTGCCCCACTCGTCAACGGACTCCAGCTCGCCGTTCTTTTCGATAAGCGATGTGAACTTATCTTTAAGAGCGTTTATGCTTTCCTCATCAAGCGTTGCGTCAATGATAAAAATTGTTTCATAGCTGTTTAAGATTTTATCAGCCATTTTAACACCTCCTTATGGACTTTAGTCCCGAAACCTCCGTCTCGGGCAAGGATCGTCTGCAGCTGCAGACTAAGATATTATATATCACTCTCCCGAATTTGTCAAGAGAGATTTTTAACTTTTTTTGCCTTCGACCTGCGCGCAGTATCTCGGGTCGGACGCGAGATATCCGTAATAATTCCGCAGAAGCTCCGTTCCGGCATCATTCAACTTTGATAAATCCATACCGAGCACAAACGCGGACATATCGTCCGATTTCATGTTCGTTTCGCCGCACAGATAAGTCACGCTGACCCCAAGCTTTTCGGCTATCATTCTCGTCATGTGCGCCTCCGGAAAGCTTTTTCCGTTTTCCCATCCTATAACGCGGCTTCTTGTCACGTCAAGAAGGCGAGCCAGCTCCTCCTGCGTCAGATTGTTTTCCTTTCTCAAGCTTCTCAACCTCTGCCGGAACCGCTCCTTCATTTCTCGTCTCCTCCTCGTCTCTTACTGCCGTTCTGCCTGTTCTTACTCTGTTTAATATGTCCATAAACTGCTTGCCCGAAATCGTTTCCTCGGAAATGAGGAACTCGGAAATCTCGCTCAAAGCGTCGCGGTTGTCCATGAGAAGCTTCATAGCCTTTTCATGACAATCCTTTAACACCGCCATGATTTCCTTGTCGATTTCCGTTTTTGTTTCCTCTGAGCAGTTGGACACGTTTCTGCCGTCCAAATACTTGTTCTGTATGCTTTCAAGCGCCGCCATACCAAATTTATCCGACATGCCGTACTGCGTTATCATATTTCTAGCCAAAGCCGTGGCGCGCTCTATATCGTTCGAAGCGCCGGTGGTTTGAATACTGAAAACTATTTCCTCCGCCGCGCGGCCTGCCAGGAACACGGTGATTTGGTCGATTATTTCATCGCGCGACATAAGATAATGCTCCTCATCCTCGGGCATCTGCATGGTGTAGCCGAGCGAGCCCATAGTTCTCGGAACGATCGTTATTTTCTGCACGGGCTGTGTGTTTTTCTGCAGCGCCGCCGCGAGCGCGTGACCGACCTCGTGGAATGCGACTATTCTCTTTTCCTTTTCCGATAAAATTCTGTCCTTCTTCTCCTTGCCGGCGATAATTACCTCTACCGCCTCCATCAAATCCTCCTGCGAAACGGTTTTGCGCCCGAAGCGAACCGCCCTGAGCGCCGCCTCGTTTACCATGTTCGCCAAATCCGCGCCTACCGCGCCGCTCGTCGCGAGCGCCATCGCATGGAGGTCTATCGTAGGCTCGGTTTTTACATGCTTTATATGAACCTTTAATATGTCCTCGCGTCCCTTTAAATCGGGTTTTTCAACTATTATACGCCTGTCGAAGCGTCCCGGGCGCAGAAGCGCCTTGTCGAGAACGTCCGGTCTGTTCGTTGCCGCCAAAATTACAAGTCCCTTTGACGAGTCGAAGCCGTCCATTTCGCTCAAAAGCTGATTTAACGTCTGCTCGCGCTCGTCGTTCGAGCCGAGCTGATTGTCACGCGACTTTCCTATCGCGTCTATCTCGTCTATGAAAATGATACACGGCGCTTTCGCGGATGCCTGTTTGAATAAATCGCGCACTCTCGACGCGCCGACTCCGACGAACATTTCCACAAATTCCGAGCCCGACAGCGAGAAAAACGGCACGTTCGCCTCGCCCGCGACAGCCTTCGCGAGAAGCGTTTTACCCGTTCCCGGGGGCCCTACGAGCAGCGCGCCCTTCGGCTGCTTCGCGCCTATCGCCATGTATTTCGCGGGATTGTGAAGAAAGTCCACTATTTCATCGAGCGACTCCTTCGCCTCCTCCTGTCCCGCGACGTCGGCGAAGCTCACGCCGGTTTTGTTTTCCATATTATACATTTTCGCGTTGGACTGACCTATGCCCATAATGCCGCCCCCGCCGCCCATGCGCTTGGACATCGAGCGCGTGAGCAGGAAGAACATCAGATAAATTACGAGCACCGGCAGGATCCACGAGAGGAAAAAGCTTAAAATCGGGTTATTGTACTGCACCGGCGTGGAATATTTTATGCCGTGTTCGTCGAGCATCGGGAGAAGCCTGTCTATATCGCCGCTTATATAGCCCGTGTAATAAACCTTTCTGCTGCGCTCCAAAAGCTGCTCGTTCATGCTGTCGCGGTCAACGCCGAGCATATCCATAAGCTTGTTAGAGCTTTCCGTATCCGTTATTTCGAGAATGCTTTCATCGGGCTTGCCGTAAATCGTCACGCGGTCGGAGGTGATAACAACCTCGTCAATCTCGCCCGTTTCTATCATTGAAATAAATTCGCTGTATGATATTTCCGTCGTTTCCGGCTCGGAAATCATTGTCATCAGCATATTGAGCAGTATCGTTACCGCTATTGAGACAATCAGAAATATTATAAGCGGATTTTTAAACGGTATTTTCATTTTACCTTTATTTTTTCTTTGATTATCATTCATTTTTATGAATATTAACTTCCTTCCCGCTCCCAAGGAGCTGTATTAAACCATTCTATATTTTACCACGCCGCGCTCCGATTTTCAATATTTTATTAAATTATTTATAAAAAATTCAATTTGTTTACAAATTGTAAAATTTTCGCAATCATCATTGATTGACTTTTTCTCTTACAGGTGATATAATATATACTGCTATTATTATAGGAAGGGAAGGGTTCTTTTATGAAAAAACACTTTTTGGCTCTGTTATCGCTGTTTCTGCTTGCGGGCGTGATTTACGCGCCTGCGGTAAGCGCCGAGTTTTCGGACATTGACAGCAGCTATGAATACAGAGCCGCAATCAATACTCTTACCAATCTCAATATTATCGACGGCTATACGGATAATACCTTTAAGCCGCTTGACAGTATTACGAGAGCGGAATTTACAAAAATGATCGTATGCACGATGGGCTATGACGGAACTACCATGTCCGGCACGGGCTTTACCGACATCGACGGACACTGGGCTTCAAACTACATATCCGCGGCGGTGAGCCTCAATATTATATCGGGCTTCGAGGACAACACCTTCAGACCCGATATTCCGATCACATACGAACAGTGCCTTACCATGCTTGACCGCGCTCTCGGCTACAACGACGACGCGGTAAGACGCGGCGGCTATCCGACCGGCTACATAAACACAGGCGTGGCGCTCGGACTTACAAACAAAATTACCGGTCAGGCATATGAGGATCCGGCGCTCAGAGGAGTTGTGGCGCAGGTGGTTTACAATTCGCTAAGAGTTCCTCTCGCGACAGTGCCTATCGGCGCGGCGACAGCCATGAAGGAAGAAAATGAGGATTACACATTCTTAAACTCTTATCTGAGAGTAAACACCATGACGGGCGTGCTTGTCGGCGTATCGGAATATGTCACAAACGAATGCACAACCGATCTGTATCCGTTCCAAATGGACGTCCTTTCGCACGGCAAGGAATATGTTCTCGACTTCTCGCTGTACACTGAAAACGTTACCGATATAAACAAATATCTCGGTCATACGATAACGGTGTACTACAGTCAGCCGAAATCCACCAATGATTATATGCTTTTCGCTATGGATGCGGAATCGGCGATGAACACGTCGATCGAAATATTCTATAAGGATATTTACAGCTATAAGGGCAATTCACTCAGATATTATGACTCGGCAAGCGGCGAACAGAGATCGTCGAAAATCAATCCGAGCACCACGACGATCCGATATAACGGCAAAATCGTAAACGAGCAGGACAGCATCCCGTTAAAGGACGGAAGCTATGTCACGCTCGAAGAGGCTCTCTCGGAATGGTTTAACGCGTCAAGCGACAACTGCATATACGGCGATATCACGCTTACAACTTCAGCCGACGGACAGGTAAGTCTTGTTCAGATAAACGATTATAAGGTGATCGTGCCGCTGAGAACGCCGTCGTCAACCGATTACAGGATCATGGATAAGCTCGTTTCGGGCAATTCGCTTACACTCGACCCCGGCTCGATCGAGTACAACTACACGATTACGAAAAATAATCTTCAGATTCCTATCACGTCTCTCGCGGTAAACGATGTTGTTCTTTACACGGAGAGCCTGGACGGTCAGCTGTACACGCTTATCGCCACCGCAAAGACGGTATCCGGCAGCATTTCCTCTATGGACAGCAGCGCTACCACCGTAACGATAGATGGCACAAAATATGACGTCGGCAAATACTGCGCGGACTATATCGCGGCAAATCAGAGCGGTCAAAGTCTGAAGGTCGGCGCGTCAGGCACGTTCTATCTCGATAAGTACAACACGATCGTATTTGCGACAATCAACGAGGAAACCGCTCCTCCATATGCGTATATCGCGAACGCATTCATTGACGAAGGCACGGAGGAATGCTATGTGACTGTGTTTGAGTCGGCGAAAAACACCACAAGTACCAAGACCTATAAGCTAAAGAGCAAGGTTAAATTCAACGGTTCGAATTTGAACGATGAGGACGTTGTGGCGCGTTTGGCGGAAACGGCGCGCGGCAACAACGCCGATGAAGATATGGCGGAAGATATATACGGCAGAGGAGAGTATCCGACGCTCAAGCCCGAGGAGCAGCGCGGCGTTTACTCGCAGGTCGCGAGAGTCGGCTTTGAGGGCAATATCGTTTCAAATATTATAACTCTCGACAACGAGCTTGAAGGCTCGGCTAACGAAAATAAGCAGAAAATAGTAAGACAGCGCGAGCTGGGTAATTATCAGTACCGCTCCAACGCATTTTCGTCGGAGGGCTCAAGCAACGTAATATCCACAAACTCGTCAACCGTCGTTCTGTGCATACCGAAGGATCGCACGGATAAGACCGGATACGCTCAAAAAACGGTATCGTCGGCGTTTACAACCGGAGAATCGTATTTCGTTGAGGCGTATGATGTGAACTCGTCGAGAATTGCCGGTCTGCTGCTCGTTTACTCGGGCGAAAACGGCGCGCTCACGGGAGTTACGCGGAACAGCAACTTTGCCGTTGTGGCTGACATACCGGCAAGCTCTGTTGACAGTTCAACAGACTCGTACTCGCTTACCTTCCCCGTATACTGGGGTCCGGAAAGCACATCGATAACATCGCGCAAGACCTGGAACACATATTATGAAGATGAATTTGATGATATCGAAGTGGGAGACGTTATTCAGTTCTCGTATAACGCCGAAAAGCAAATACGCGACAGAATAAACAACATTCGCTTCAGGGATGTTGAGAAGGTCCTCGACGGCACAAGCGCGAACGGCTATAAGTACGACTGGACTGAAACCGTTGACCCGAGCACAGACCCGAACCATCAGTCATATAAATTTGATTACCGCTTCAAGAGCAAAACATCGTCCGGAGAATATATCGACGAAATGTATTCAAGCTCGACGCTCGGCTCTGTTCCTTACGCGAGGGCCTGCATGTACAACGTAATGCAAGTCATAAACGATACGAATCAAATTTACGTTACAAAGCACGGTTTCGATGAAAACGGTCAGCTTGTTAAGGATGATGATTACGAGGTTATAACGGTTTCGCCGTCAACTCGTTTCCTGAAAATGAATGACGACCGCGAAAGCCTCAGCCTTTACAGCGGCGATTCGGCAAACACGCTGAAAATCAGCGACCTGCTCGACGTGCAGTACTACGGCGAGGAGTGCTCAAAAATCCTCGTTTGCTCACAGCAGGGCGAAGCAAGATTGATCATAATTTACAAATAATAACCAAAACAAAATCCCGAAGGCTTAAATGCCTTCGGGATTTTTTATGATAATTTTTATTTTATGATCCTGACCGCCTCGTCGAGCTTCACATCGCCGGTGTAGAGTGCTCTGCCGACGATAACACCCTCGACGCCGGTCGGAACGAGCGATTTTATATGCTCTGTATTCCCTACTCCGCCCGATGCGATTATGTCCGCTTTAACGCTTTTTACCATTTCCGTCTGCGCCGCTATATTCGGCCCCGCTAATGTTCCGTCGGTGGCTATATCGGTGTAAACTATTGTTTTTACGCCTACGTCAGCCATTTTTTTTGCAAATTCGACGGCTGTGAAATCGCTTGTCTTTTCCCAGCCCTCGACCGCTACCATACCATCCTTCGCGTCGATGCCTATCACGATTTTTTCTTTATATTTATCTACCGCGCGCTTTACGAAATCGCTGTCCGAAACGGCTTTCGTTCCGATTATGACGCGGGCTATGCCGCAGCCGAGCTTTGCCTCTATGTCCTCCATAGTGCGTATGCCGCCGCCCGTTTGAACGGGTACGTTCACGCTTTCGCAGATTTCCTTTATGACCTCCGCGTTTACTCCGTGTCCCTTTAGAGCGCCGTCGAGATCAACTACATGTATGTACTCACCGCCGAGTTTTTCCCATTGTTTGGCTGTTTCGGCGGGATTGTCCCCGTAGACGGTGACGTCCGAAAAGCGCCCTTGCAAAAGGCGTACACAGTGACCGTCCTTTATGTCTATCGCCGGATAAATTCTCATTCTTCGTTCTCCCGTATTATATTCTGAAATTTTGTTACTATGTCCATGATGCGCTCCGTTTCCATCTTCATGCTGACCTTGTTCACGACAAAACGCGCGCTGAGCTCGCATACGTCCTCGAGCACGTCAAGACCGTTTTCCTTAAGCGTCTTGCCCGTTTCCACAATATCGACGATCACGTCCGAAAGACCCACGAGCGGCGCGAGCTCGACCGAACCGTTGAGCTTTATAATTTCAATCGTCTGCCCCTTTTCGTCCTGGAAATAGCGGAGCGCGATATTCGGGTATTTCGAAGCGACGCGCAGATCCGTTATGCCGCCGAGCTTGTCCTTAAGCTCCGCCGGACCGCACACAGCCATTTTGCATTTCCCGAAGCCGAGATCGACCATTTCGTAAAGATTGCGGCTGTCCTCCAAAAGCGTGTCCTTGCCGACTATACCTATATCAGCCGCTCCGTACTCGACATATGTCGGAACGTCCGAAGCCTTCACGAGTATAAATTTCATTTTATTTTTCTCGTCCGTAAAAATCAACTTACGCGTTTTTTCCTTCATTTCAAGGCAATCCATGCCTATCTCGGCGAAAATATCCATAGCCATCTCCGCCAGCCTGCCCTTTGCGAGGGCGACGGTTAAATAATCCATTTATATTAAATCCTCCAATCAATGATGATGTCCGCAATTACAATCATGGTCGTGGTGATGCTCGTGTCCGCAATCGCAGTCGTCGTCATCCTCGTAATAGCCCACAAATTCGTCAAGCGTCGTTTCTATTATCTCGCCCGTTTGAAATTCCTTTATCATAATTTTCCCGTTCGCGAGAACGCGTATCATGTCGGTATGTCCCGCTTCTTTCGCGTACCGCTCCGCCGCTTTGTAGTTACCTATTCCGAGATAATTTTCCGCGATGCAGCCGTTTACGCGCAGATTTGCCGACAACTCGTACGCTATTCCCTCCGCGTTCTTTTCCGCGAAAATCAGCGTTGACGGATAATCCGCCGCCTTTTCGTCCGACATCGCCGTGAGCAGTCTGTTAACGCCTATCGCCGCGCCGACCGCGCCCGCATTTTCGCCGAATTTACCCATTAGGTTATCGTATCTGCCGCCCGCGCAAATCGGGAACGCGACTCCGTGCGTGTAGCATTTGAAAATCGAGCCGGTGTAGTAGTCAATGCTTTGAAGCATACCCAAATCGAGCGACACATAGCCGTCCAGCCCGTAGAGTGTGAGCAGCTCGTAAATTCGCTTTAAATTATCTAACGCAAGCTTCGACGTTTGGTTCAAGCCCTTTACATACGCCTTCTCAAAAATGCTGTCGTCGCCGAAAAGGTACGGCAAATCTATCATCAGCTTTTTTATATCGTCGTCAATATTGAGCTTGTCCGTGATTTTCTTTATTCCGACGGAATCCTTCGAGTCGATCCTCTCGCGAAGCGTTTCAATCGATTTTTCGTCAAGCCCCGCCTGCTCTACAAGTCCGTTAAAGAACGCGACCTGCCCTATTTCCATCGAAAATTCCTCGATCCCCACGCCGAGCACAGCCTCGATCACAGCCGCGATTACCTCCGCGTCAGCCTCGGGCGAATACGAGCCGATAAGCTCTATACCGCTCTGAGTAAACTCGCGCTGACGCGCTCCCTGCGTCTGCTCCGCGCGGAACACGCTGCCCGTATAGCAGTATCGCAGCGGCTTCGGCGTATCAGCCGCTTTTGTCGCCGCCATTCTTGCGATCGACGTTGTGAAATCGGGACGCAGCGCCAAAATCCTTCCCTGCTCGTCGAAGAATTTAAACATATTCTCCTGCGAGATCTGACCGCCCTCGCCTATGTAGCAGTCGTAATACTCAAACGAGGGCGTTTCGACCTCCTTATAGCCGAACGTGGTGAACACAGCGTTCAAACTCGCTTCTATCTCGCGCTTCATAGCGCATTCCGCCGGCAAAATATCGTTCACGCCGTTAGGCGTGTGCAGCTTCCAATCAGACATATTGTATTCCTTTCTTGCTTTATTACACTAAAGTGTTAAAGTGATTATATCATATATTTTTGATTTGTCAAGTAAATTATGATTTAGCGCAATAAACCCCTCAGTCAACTTCGCTGACAGCTCCCCTAGTAGGGGAGCCAAATGTGTAAGCCTCCCCTACTAGGGGAGGTGGCGCCGTAGGCGTCGGAGGGGTTTGTGCGCCACATTGCGATACACAGATAAATCATAATTTATCTCAACTAACCCCAATCCATCTAATTATACCACGCTATTCCGTTTTGTCAACAACTTTCGGGTTGACGTGTACCATGCAGTGCTTTACCTCCGAAAATTCGCGCTCTATGCTGTCGTGGACGTTCTGCGCTATTGCGTGCGCTTCGGTGAGGGGCAGCGTGCCGTCCGCGCCTATTTCGATATCGACGTACATTTTCGAACCGAAAAGACGCGTTTTTAAATCGTCCACGCCTACCACGCCGCTTGTTCCGAGAGCGACCTCGCGGATTTTCTCACATTCCTCGTCGCTGCCCGATTTGTCTATAAGCTGATTTACCGCGTCCATGAAAATATCCCACGCGGCTTTGACGATAAATATACATATAATAACGCTCGCTATCGGATCGCAGATGGGAAAGCCGAGCCGCGCGCCGAGAATACCTATAAAGCTGCCGATCGACGATAGCGCGTCGCTTCTGTGGTGCCACGCGTCCGCCATAAGCGCGGTCGAGCGTATTTTTTTCGCGTTTTTCTTCGTATATTGGAACATCAGCTCCTTGACGATTATCGAAACGACCGCCGCCGCAAGCGCGAGCGCGCCCGGAACAACAAGCTCCCCGCCGCCTATGATTTTCGTAACGCCCGAATAACCTATTCCGATACCCGTAGCGCACAAAATAACGGCGAGAAGTATCGAAAAAATACATTCGACGCGCTCGTGTCCGTACGGGTGCGAGCTGTCGGCTCTGCGCGAGGCGAGCTTGATCCCCGCCATGACCGCGAGGGTGCTGAGCACGTCGGACGCGGAATGGACTGCGTCGGAAATCATAGCGCCCGATCTCGCGATTATTCCCGCCGCGAGCTTTCCCAGCGACAGCGCTATATTTACGAAAATGCTCATACGCGAAACGCGCATGGCTATTTTTATATTATCCATTTTTATCTCCCCTATAGAATAAGCCCGCGGGATTATTTTGTCCCGCAGGCTTTGTTTTTCCGTTTACCCGCTGCCGATAAATTCGGCCCGACCTTAAAATAAGGTCTGATCACTTTATTATATGCGTGATATCTCTTGTCGGTTACAGTATAGCATAAAATCAAAAGGTTAGTCAAGCGCAATATTTTTGAGATAAAATTAACGCGTGTTTATATAAATTTAACAAAAAATTAACTTGTTATTATAAAATTTTTGTGATATACTGTATATATAACATATGAAAGGATTTGATAATTTTGGCAATTCACGTTATAGACGAGGCGAAGCGCTGTCTCAACTGTAAAAAGCCTATGTGCCGCGAGGGCTGTCCCATTCACACTCCTATACCGGATATGATACATACATTTCTCGAAGGCGATATAAACGAAGCGGGCAGAATGTTGTTTGAAAACAATCCCATGTCTATGATATGCTCGCTGATATGCAACCACGAAAACCAGTGCGAGGGTCACTGCGTCCTGGGGCGCAAGGGCTCGCCGGTACATATAAGCTCGATTGAAAACTATATTTCCGACTATTATTTCGACAGGCTGAAATTCCCGCCCGTTGAGAAAAACGGTATGAAAGCGGGCATTATCGGCTCGGGTCCGGCGGGAATTACAATCGCGCTGATACTCGCGCGGCGCGGCTACGACATAACGATATTCGAATCGCGAGAGAGAATAGGCGGCGTGTTGCAATACGGCATTCCGGAGTTCCGTCTGCCGAAAACGATACTCGCGCGTTACAAGAGAAAGCTGTGGGAAATGGGAATTAAAATCCGCCCGAACACGTCGATCGGCATGACGATAGGCATTGACGATATGTTCCGCGACGGCTACAGCGCTATATTTATCGGAACGGGCGTATGGAAACCGAACACGCTCCATATCAAGGGCGAAACGCTCGGAAACGTGCATTTCGCGATAAACTATCTCACGAACCCCAGCGTTTACCGTCTCGGCGAAAGCCTTAACATTATCGGCGCGGGCAACTCGGCTATGGACGTTGCGCGTACGGCGCTTCGTCACGGCGTACGTCAGGTCACGGTATTCTCGCGGAGCGACCACTTGGCGGCAAGTCCGCATGAGGTGGAATACGCGAAGATCGACGGCGTGGAATTTGTTGTTCATGTAGAGCCGACGGAAATCGTTGACGACGGCGTTTATTTCGTTGAGCTTGACTGCGACGGTCACGGCAATCTTTCGCCGATACGCGGCACGGAAAAGCTGTATCCCGCCGATTCGACGATTATTGCGATAAGTCAGGGACCGCAGAACAGAATAGTTTCGACAACGAGCGGTCTTGACGTAAACGAGCGCGGCTTGCTTGTAACAAACACCTTCGGCGAAACGACACGCGACGGTATTTTCGCCTCGGGCGACGTTGTGCGCGGCGCGAAAACCGTTGTAGAGGCGGTTGCGTACTCGAAGCAAGTCGCGGACGCGATGGACAAATATATGAGAGAGCTGGGTGATTCATGATGAAAAATTTAATTGACGCGGCTATGGGGCGGACCGAGCCTGATTTAGTGCTTAAAAACTGCCGCATTGTCAACGTTTTTTCGGGTGAAATCGAGCGCGGCGACATAGCCGTGAAGGACGGATATATCTGCGGCGTCGGCGAATACAGCGGCGCGAACGAAACGGATTTGGGCGGACAATATGTGCTTCCCGGTCTTATTGACGCGCATATGCACATTGAGTCGTCAATGGTAACGCCGCAGGAATACGCGAAGGCGGCTGTGCCGAAGGGCGTTACGACGGTCATGGCTGATCCGCACGAGATAACGAACGTATGCGGCGAAGCGGGACTTAAGTTTATGCAAAAATGCGCGGAGGGTCTGCCGCTCGACATCAATTTCATGCTCCCCTCATGCGTACCCGCCGCTCCCTCGGAGCACTCCGGCGCTGTTCTGACCGCCGCCGACACCGCTCGGCTCGCTCCCGATTTTTACGGTATAGGCGAGATGATGAACTATCCCGGAATAGTAAATGCGGACGGGGAAACTCTCGGAAAGCTCGTAAAGCCCATCAGAGACGGTCACGCGCCTATGCTTTCGGGAAACAGTCTTGACGCGTACCTGTGCGCCAGAATAAAAACCGACCACGAATGCGGCAACATCGAAGAAATGAAGGAAAAACTCGGCAAGGGAATGTATATTTTAATGCGCGACGGCACTCTCTCGCGCGACGTAGCGCGTCTTGTCGGCGGGCTTACCGCGCGCAATATGCGACGCTGTATGTTCTGCACCGACGATTTATTTGTGGGCGCGGTTTCGGAGCGCGGAAGCATATCAGCGTGCGTAAGAAAGGCGATCTCGCTCGGTATAGAGCCGATCGACGCGATAACAATGGCGACGCTCAACGCCGCCGAATGTTACAGAATGTATAACAAGGGCGCGGTCGCACCGTCTTATATCGCCGACCTCGTTGTATCGGAGGATCTGGAGCTTACGAAAATAACGCGCGTCTATAAAAACGGCGTTCTTGCCGCGGAAAACGGAAAAGCGCTGTTTGAAACGAAGCCCGTGAAGGACGAGACTGTTCTGAACACCGTGCATCTCCCGAAAATCGACGAGAGCTTCTTCGCGTTCACTACGAAAACAAAGGAATTTACCGCGATCGAGCTCATTCCCGAGTCGATAATAACGAAGAAAACAACCGCGAATATGTCGGATAATTTATCAAAAATATGTGTTATCGAGCGTCACCATAATTTAGGAACAAAGGGCTTCGGCTTCGTGACGAACTACGGCATAAAAAACGGCGCAATAGCGACCTCGGTCGGTCACGACTCGCACAATATAGCCGTGATAGGCGACAACGACCGCGACATGGCGGCAGCCGTAAACGCGCTCGGCAAAACGGGCGGCATCGCGGTTGTACAAAACGGCGCGGTTATCGAATTTCTGCCGCTTGAAATAGCGGGCTTGATGTCACTGAAATCGGCTGAGGAAGCCGCAAAAATCCACGCGCGTCTTGACGACGCCGCGAAAAAAGTCGGCGTAACCGACGGAGTAGATCCGTTTTTATCACTCTCGTTCCTCCCGCTTCCGGTAATCCCCGAAATACGCGTAACCGACAGCGGACTGTTTGACGTGACAAAATTTGAATTTTTGGAAATATAAAAAAGCTGCCGTAAGGCAGCTTTTTTTAAGCCTTTACATGCGTTTTTGTTATAGACTCTGTATACGCGTTCCCCCATAATATGCGTTTATGTTAGACAGAATATGTAAGATGCAAAAACAGCGCCGTTAGGACGCTGTTTTTGTTTGGGATTATTACTTTATCGATTATTGTGTTATAGACACCGTTTGATTTTCTTCGTCCCAATTTACGGTTGCACCGAGACTTTCCGATATGGCCCTTATCGGAACGAGTGTTCTGTCGTTTTGAATAAATGCAGGAACATCAAGCACTATTTCTGTGTTATTTTTCTTCAGTATGTTGCTTCCTATCTGCAAAGATATAGTTGTTGAACCCTTTGTTGCCGTTATAGTTTGCGTGTTTTCGTCCCAATTAATAGTCGCGCCGAGTTTTTCAAAAATCTTTCTCATAGGTACAACGGTTCGATTATCCTTTATAAAGGCGGGTTGGTCAAAAGCTACGCCCACTCTGTTAATAGTAACCTCAACGCCGTTGGCAAACGGAATCCCGTTTTGCTGCGCATAACTTTCGGCATATGAGCCGGGGACTCCGTAAATCGTGCAGTTAGAATTTTGAAAAGAATTTACTATTTTCTTTACACTTTTAGGAACAAAGACATTTAATAATTTCGGGCAATTATTGAATGATTCATTTATATATTCAATATTATTTTCAATATTTGCACATCTTAATTCCGGCAGATCGCTCCATAGTGAAATAGCTACAATTTTCCACGGATTTGTATCTTCTGTTTCATGATTTTGAACATTTTCGAAATTCACTTCTTTATATATATCGTCGGCAAAAATTCCATCAAATTCCCAATATGCGATATAATCGGACTCGGCATAATTTGTGCCAAATATATCATTTAAGAATTCTGCCAAATAACACAGCATGGAATATGTGCTGCCGTCATCATTTTTCTTAATTCCGCTGTCTCCTCCACTGGCAAACGCTAACAGACTGCCGCCTGCAATCATTGTCGCAGCAATAATTGCCGCTATTGTTTTTTTCATTTTTTATTCCTCCTTGAATATTTTTTGATATACATATTATACTCAATATATTGAGTATTGTCAAGAGGTTGAGTATGATAAAATAAAATTTGGTGATAAAAAATGATTAGCTACAAACCATTTTATGAAACGTTACTGAAAAAGGGTTTGACCGAATATCATATGATTTTCAAAGAGGGTTTTTCCGCGAATACACTTCACAGAATGAAGCACGGAGAAGCGATAAGCACAAAAACTCTCGACGCATTATGTTTCGCGCTTGACTGCGATGTTGCGGATATAATTGAACATATTAAGGAATAGAAAAACAGCGTTCATTCGAAACGCTGTTTTTGTGTATGTTCAACGGAAGCGAGAGGGTGAGGAATTACGCGGATTTTCGCCATATTTGTGCGCTATGCGGACGTTACCGATAATTCAGCTTCGCGTATAATATAATACTCATTTAAGATCTTCCAATTTATAGATTCCAATTTGCTTCTTGGATTTAGTTTTCCATTACAAATTCATTTGCCTGATGCGTCTCGGCTTGATTACTTCTTTTTGGTATAGTTTTTCATATCTATTGCCGTATTGCACGTCGCGTCATTTCTTCGCCGGATATATTGCCCCGGCTCTACCCTATATTTTCAACTTCAATTTCATTCCCTCGTGACTGTTTTCAAATCCAAGCCTTTTATAAAACCTATGTGCGTCTTTTCTTACCTTATTGCTTGTCAACTGAACAATATTGCAGCCCTTTTCCTTAGCAAGATCAATAGCATAATTCATAAGCCGCGTTCCGATACCTGCGTTACGCCTGTCCTCGACCACACGAACGTTTTCTATCGTAGCACGCATACTGCCCATATATGATAAATACTGCGTAAAAGTTATTTGAAGATTACCTATTACATTTTCACCGTCACATATAACAAGCAGAATACTGTTTTTATCGTTACATATGTTATTGAACGCATCAATATAGCATCGCGGAAGCGGGTCTTTGTATAATTCCCGTCCGCTGCCGAGAGTGTCGTCAGCCATGAGCTTTACGATTTGAAGTAAATCCTTTTCTTCGGCTTCGCGTATAATAATATTCATTTAAAATCCTCCAATTTATAGATTCGTATTTGCTGCTTGGATTTAGTTTTCCATTACAAATTCATTTGTCTGCTGCGCCTCGGCTTGATTAATTCTTTTTGGTATAGTTTTTCATATCTATTGCCGTATTGCAAGGCGCGGACGCCGTTATCGTGCCGTTTTCATATTTAACTTTTATTTTGCCGCGCACGCTGTTATATACACATTCAAATTCCGTTATAAACTCGCCGCACGAGGGAGAAATGGTTACCGTTTTGAACCCGTCGCCGCTTTTTATTCCCGCGATTTCGGTAAAGAACCACTCCATAATATGCCCCATCA
>CANRJY010000005.1 GCA_947631085.1 uncultured Clostridia bacterium
AAAACGATAGCTGTGCAAGGGGCGGCAGCAATGCCGTTCCTCACGGCTACAATCACAACCAACAACCATGAGGGTAAGAGATATAAAGCGATGCCCTCAAATCCAAATGCGTAGATAAAGACAAGCTAAAGGAGAAAAATTCGCTATGAATGAAACAACAACCGCCGCTGTTGCGGTATCGGGAAGTGTGTCCGAGTACCATATCGGGCATACGATTTACAGAGTAAAAACCGTCTATAACCCAGCTTTTCGGCAAAGCCTGAGTGACATACTTGCAAGGCTCATTACGGCTGACTGTGAAAAAATGCTCGGTGATAATGAACAGGAACAGGACAAGCAGGCAGTGTGAAATTTTAGCTTGGTGCGTATTGACTTTTTCGGCAATGCGCGCTAAACTATTATCATAGCTTGCTGTATCTGTCGGAAAGTGAGGTTAAAATGACAGACAAGATAACAGCTTTATACTGCCGTCTTTCGCAGGATGATATGTTGGACGGCGAGAGCAACAGTATCACAAATCAGAAGGCTATCCTCCAGAAATTCGCTGAGGACAACGGCTTTCCAAATCCGACTTTCTACGTCGATGACGGAGTGAGTGGCACGACTTGGGAGCGTGACGGCTTCAAAGCGATGATGTCGGACATTGAGGACGGTAAGGTCGGTATCGTGATAACGAAAGACCTTTCAAGGCTCGGTCGTGATTACCTGAAAACAGGTGAGCTGATCGAAATGGTGTTCCCCGACTACGATGTGCGTTACATTGCGGTCAACGATAATGTCGATACAGCGAAATCTGAGAACGAACTGCTTGCTTTCAAGAACATTTTTAATGACTGGTACGCTCGTGACTGCTCAAAGAAAATTCGTGCGGTGTTCAGGGCAAAAGGTCAATCAGGCAAGCACCTGTGTCCGCCCGTGTACGGCTACAAGAAGTCCGATACCGACAAGAATTTGTGGGTAATTGACGAGCCTGCCGCTGAGGTGGTACGCAAGATTTTCAAGCTCTGCATTGACGGCTACGGTCCGGTGCAGATCGCCCGTATCTTGACCGAACAGGGTATCCCTACGCCGACTGCCTACGCATTGTCGCAAGGTCGTGACAACGGACGGCATAACGCAAAAACATACCGCTGGGGAGCGAACACCATTGCCCATATCCTCGAAAGGCTTGAATACTGCGGTCACACGGTCAACTTCCGCACAAAGATGAAGTCCTACAAGGTTCATAAAATCGTCTACAATCCGCAGGACGAGTGGCAGATCTTCGAGAATACGCAAGAGCCTATCATCACGCAGCAGACCTTTGACTTGGTGCAGGAACTTCGCAAACACAAGCGCAGACCGCAACGTTCTGAGGTGGTGAATCCGTTCGCAGGAATGGTGTACTGTGCCGACTGCGGAGAGAAGATGTACCTGAGCCGCCGCAAGAACGAACGCCCCGAACAGGAGCATATGCGTTGTTCTACATACGCAAAGGAACAAGATAAATGCACCGTCCACTATATCCGCACCTGCGTCCTGAATGAAATCGTCCTCGGTGAGCTGAACAAGCTCCTGACAATGGTGAGGGAGAACGAGGAGGAGTTTATCCAGACCGCTATGAGCAGTTCCGTTCAGCGTAAATCCTCGGAGCTTACAAAAGCAAAGAAAACGCTGAAACAGGCTGAAAAGCGTGTCGCTGAACTGGATAAGCTCTTTACAAGGCTCTATGAGGATAATGTTCTCGGCAGGCTCTCGGACGAGCGTTTCACGATGATGTCGGCAGGATATGAGGACGAACAGGCAAAGCTGAAAGCCACTGTTGCGGAACTTACAACCCTGATTGACGGTGCGGAACAGAAGTCCTCCGATGTTACCGCTTTTCTGAAAGTCGTACACAAGTATGAGCATATCGAAAAGCTCACGCCTGAGATCATGCACGAACTGGTTGACAAGATCATCGTCCACGAACCCGACAAGTCCAGTGGAAAGCGTGTGCAGGATATTGAGATACACTTCCGTTTTGATGTGGCGGTGTCCACCATATCCGTGGAAACAGGTAAATATGGAAAAAAGGTCGCATAATGCCTATTTTATGCGACCTGAATTAAGGGAGAAAAAACTTCTATATCACTACTGTGGTTTTGCGCCGGGGTTATCATTTCCATATCCTTCCATAAGGTTAATAGCTCCCCAAATGCCAAGTCCTGCGCCGAGAGCTATTACAAGTGTTTGCAGTACGGTTACTGCCGAGTTGAAAAATGCCATAGTTGTTTCCTCCTTAAAATGATTTGAATTAAAATTTAATATTAAGTAATAGCTGTCTTGCGTCTTGTGTCTTGTATCTTATGTCTTTCTTTATATTAACGGCATTTTAAGCCGGAGTTTTTGCGTCGAGTTCAGTATTTACAGTAATTAGCTTGAAAATTTCCCACAATTCAGGATTGTTTATCATAAGCCATATCACCATACCGACTCCAAGTGCAATCATCATTGTTATTTCCACATCTGATAACTCACTAAATTTTGAAATATCGTTTGTCATTGTATTTTCCTCCTATCATTGTCTTTTAACTTACATTAACCTCAAAAACCTCATATTCTTCATCTTTTTTGACTTTTAATCTGCATTTGAGATATTTTTCAATATCAAAGGCGTTTTTCGGATTTGCGTCCGACAAATACCTATACTTCGGATGCCCGGTTATATCGTACTTGTCGGATTTAAAAGGACGCACACCGCGTAACTGCAATATGCACTTGCCGCCGTCAAGAACGGACAGCTCATCGACAGAAGCAAGGTCTTTGCCGAGCTTTTGATAGTTTAAGCTGTGCGAAACCTCTCGTCCTCTGCTTTCTCCTGTGTTATAGGTGTCTATCGTTTCCTTGCCGAGTGACTGATTAAGCTCCTTGAGCGTGGTCGGCTCTTTACCTCCAAGAAATATAGAAGTGTCGCAGTTGCCGATTATCGTGTCGGCGCTTTCCTTATACAAAGCCTTTAGCTGACTCTGCGCCTGAAGCACTAAACACGCCGATATTTCACGGCTCCGTATAGTTGCCATCAGCTTTTCGAGGTTCGGTATCTGACCGATGTTTGCGCACTCGTCTATCAGACACCGAACGTGTACCGGAAGCCTGCCGCCGTAAACATCATCTGCTTTTTCGCAAAGCAGATTAAATAGCTGCGAATAAATCATTGCTATCAGAAAATTGAATGTAGTATCCGTATCGGACATTATGAGAAACAGAGCCGTTTTCTGATAACGCTTATCGTTCTTGTCCTTCTCGTTGATAAAGATTTTATCGCCGAGAGTATCAAGCTCCAATTCGTCATACATCGTTATTTCTCTAAGCTCGGAAATGTCAAACGGAGCAAGACGAGCGCCGCAGGAAATATTGATGGACTTCGCTGTTTTTCCGGCAGCGAGCTTGTATTTCTTATATTGCCTTACTGCAAAATGTTCCGGCTCTCGCGCTTCCAATTCCTCAAATGCAAGGTCTACATTATTTTTAAAGGTCTCATCGTCCTCACGAACCTCCATAGCATTGATAAATGCAACAAGGGTAGCAAGGTTCTGTTCCTCCGGCGGAGCTTCGTACCATATCAAGCCTATCAGGGCGCAATACAGCAACGTTTCGGCTTTCACCCAAAAATCGTCTCCGCCTTTGCCCTCGCCCTTGGTGTTGGTGATAAGAGTGGTAACGAGCTTCAAAATATCCTTTTCGCTGTGGATATATGCAAACGGATTGTAGTGCATACTCTTTTTGAAATTTATCGTGTTAAATACCTTTATGCGGTAATTATTTTCTTGCAGGAGCTTTCCGCACTCGATAAGGATACTGCCTTTCGGATCGGTAACAACATACGAGCTGTGCATCTGCATCAGATTAGGCTTTATGAAAAACCTTGTCTTACCGCTGCCCGAACCGCCGATTACAAGCACATTCTTGTTTCTTGCCAGCTTCGGATTTTTCGGGCGGCTGTTCATTTACATTATACAGATTACCTTCACTATCCTTAACCTGTGCGTTACCCTTGATGTCTGTCGTGTCCGTATCCGATACGGGAACAACCGCGATACCGTAGCTGTTTGTAATATCTGACGCTTTACCGCCCTTAACATCTGAAACATTAACGGTTATAGCCTTTACTGCCGTGCCGTCATTCTCGTTTACAACCTTAACATAGGTTTTATTGCTTTCATCAAGCAGCTTGTTTTCGGGAAGCTCGATAACCAAATCGCCGTTATCCTGCAATTTGATAAGTCCAAATTCCGTAATAACACCGTCATTGTCCCAAACATATACACGGTATTTGTAATTCTTATTCTGAACAACAGAGCCGTCGCCTAAATCGGGAGTGGGAGTAGGCTCACTTGGCTTCTCTGTTTCGCCGGGAGTCGGTGTCGGTTCGCTTGGCTTCTCTGTTTCGCCGGGAGTCGGTGTCGGCTCACTCGGTTTATCTGTTTCGCCCGGAGTGGGAGTAGGCTCATTTGGATTGTCTGTCGGTTCACCGGGGGTAGGTGTAGGCTCAACACCCGGAAGCGGTTTTTCCTCATCATCGGGGTTCGGAGTAGGTGTCGGTTTCGATATGGGAGCTTCCGAGAGCGGAGGAACGATTACAATTCCGTTTTCGTCCGTAACCTCTGTGCGTAAGCCGCTGCCGTCCTTATTGTAAACGCTGACTTTCCAATCCGAAATAGGTGTTCCGTCAGAGCGAACGACCTTTATTGTAGTACGGTTAAAGTAGTCAATTACCTTTCCGTGGGGAAGGCATACAAGAACTGAATTATCATCTGAAATCAGCGTGATAAGAGCATTTTCAATCATACCCTTTTCGTCGGAAACGGTTACGATATAGTCATAAATCTTGTCGCCGTTTATTTCGCCGACCTCGCCTTTGCCGTTTTCGTCAGTAATATCGGAATTTGACATCGGTAGTGTTATCTGACCGTGAATATTGGTGTAGCCGTTCTCCACAAAATCGCTGTCACCGATAAGCTGAACACGCAGCCCCTTTACCGGCTCGCCCTTTTCGGTTACTGTCGTTACCGTGATGCGGTTGTCCTTATCAAATGCTGTACCGTCGGGGAGCTTTACATCTATTGAGAAGTTTTCGCCGACAATTACGGTGCAATTCGGAATAAGTGTGCCGTTTTTATCGGTTACGACAACAACATAGGTGTTTTCTTTGTCCGCAACCGTACCGTTGGAGCTGCCTGTTGAACTCTGTGTGTTCGGAACTCTTAACTGTCCGTTCTCATCGGTCTTGCCTGTTGCCGCGTTATTTTTCGTATCAGCGATAAAGATGTTTATATCCTTAGCAGCCTGCTGTGTTTCGGAGCGTGTTACCGTAATAGTGGTAATATCGTCAGCACTGAGAAGTCTGCCGTCAGGAAGTATGATAGTGATATTGTCGTTCTTGTCAATGCTTATCTCACTGTCGAAAATCGGCTTGTTGTCCTTATCGGTGATAAGGATAGAATAATCACCGACCTTTGAATGACCGTCCTCATCGGAGTTGTCTTTGTCAGTGAGCTGCGGTATTTCTGCGTTCTCAAGAACCTCACCGCATACCGTACATTCCTTGTGCTTCTCACCGCTATGTTCAATAGTTGCCGAAGTGTCAATTATCCAATCCGACGCGCTGTGTCCCTTTGCAGCCACCTCATCAGCGCGATATGTTTCGCCGCAGTCCTTACAAGTATATTTTGAATATCCAAGCTCGGTACAAGTAGGCTCTGTTACGGCAATCTCATAATTGTGCGCTGCCTTTGCGGTTTCATCAGCAATGTATGTGTTGCCGCAATCTTTACAGATATATGTTGTGTAGCCGATAGAAGTACAAGTAGCTGTCGTAACTACCGTTTCATAATCGTGTCCTTTCATATCCGTATAATCCGCTGTGTAGGTATCGCCGCAATCGGGGCAGGTGTATGTCGTGAAGCCCATTGAAGTGCAAGTCGGCTCTGTTACAGCCTTACCGTAATTATGCGGTATTTTTGCTGTTTCGTTGCCCTGATATGACTTTCCGCAATCCTCACAGGTAAAAGTCGAGAAGCCTATCTCTGAACAGGTAGGCGCGGTTACAACCTCTTTGTAATTATGGGGGATAACGTCCGTGTAATCGCCAGTATAGGTATCGCCGCAATCGGGGCAGGTGTATGTCGTGAAGCCCATTGAAGTACAAGTCGGTTCTGTAACAGCTTTATCATAATCGTGTTCGATTTTAGCGGTTTCATTGCCTGTGTAGCTCTTTCCACAGTCAACGCAAGTATATGTGGTATAGCCGATTTCGGTACAAGTCGGAGCTGTTACAACCTCATCATAATGATGTCCCGTAGGATTTGTATAATCATCCACATACGAATATCCGCAATCGTCGCAAGTGTAGGTAGTAAAGCCCATTTCTTCACACTTCGGTTCTGTTACCGATGCGCTGTACTTATGCTCAACAGGCTCAAGCTCGTCACCGATGTATTCTTTTCCGCAGTCCGGGCAAGTGTAAACCGTGTAGCCCTGCTCGGTACAAGTAGGAGCAATTACCTCTTTTCTGTAATTATGCGGCACAGCGTCGGTGTAATCCGCAACGAAGCTTACGCCGCAGTCGTGACAAGTGTATGTCGAATATCCCATAGCTGTGCAAGTAGGCGCAGTCACATCAATGTGATAATGATGTTCCGTCTTATCAACATAATCGCTCTTGTATTCATCGCCGCACTCAGAACAGGTATAGGTTGTATATCCAAGCTCTGTGCAAGTTGCGGGAGTAATTACACCGACATAGTGATGTGCCGTCTTATCAGTATAGTTTCCGATATATGAAGCGCCGCAATCGTCACAAGTGAAAGTTGTAAAGCCCATAGCAGAACAGCTCGGCGGCGTTACGGTCTCGGAATAGTGATGTCCTGTCGGCAATTCAAGAACAGCACCGCAGCTTTCACAGGTCTGCGGCTCTGTACAAGTTGCCGGAGTTCCGGGCTTATGACCTGTCGCAGAAATAGCCTGTATCATTTTTTCGTCACAATGCTTACAGTGAAATTCCTTTACGCCCTCGCTGTCACAGGTTGAGGAAGTAATGACCGTTCCGTTATCCCATTCATGCCCTGTCGCTTCGGTGTAGTCGGAAATATAAATATCGTCGCAGTTAGCACAAGCGTGTGTTGTAAAACCGCGCGTTGTACACGTCGGAGCTGTTACCATAGTTCGGTAATCGTGCTTTGCAAGCGGGGTTAAATCCGTAATGTACTTATATCCGCAGTCAATACACTTATGCTCGGTGTAGCCGTTCTTTGTACAAGTGGCAGCTACAACATTCGTTTCGTATTTATGACCTGTCATTGAGGTGTTCTCTGTGTAATAGCTGCCGCAATTCTTACACGAGTGTAATTCAAGACCGCCCTGCTGACAGCTTGCTTCGCGGATTACAACCGTGTTGTAATCATGCCCGGTCGCCGGAACATAATTTGTTTTATACAATGCTCCGCACTCCGAACACTGGAAACGGTCATAGCCCAATTCCGAACAAGTCGGACGCACGGTTTCAAAGTAGCGGTAATCATGAGTATGTGCGTTACTCATACCCGCGTTGCCTGAATTGTCCGAATTGCTTGAATTATCCGCAAGCAGCCATACATAGCTTACGCCGTTTTCGGTCATATTCACACCGTCATAGGAATAATCAATCTCGTAATATACGGGATAATATCCTTCCTCCGTATAATTCGGTGCAGATGTCTTGTTGCACTCGTCAGCTTCCGTTCCATAGCGGATTTTGGTATGCACTCCGTCCTCTGATAAATCATTGACCGTTACGCTGTGCGCCTGTCCGTCAACTTTGCCGTAGTAGCTCTGTATAACAGACTTTGCCGCCACATACTCGCTCTTGTCATATCCGCAGTCATCACATTCGCCTGTGATGTGAAAGCGTTGATTTCCCAACTCGCCGTCAATCGTTTCATCAACATTGTGCCGTTCCTTTTTGTCGGTGGCTCTTGCTTTTGTTCCTTTGCAGAACTGACAATACTGTCCCTTTTTCAAGGTAGTCGTATGATACTCGCTGTCATACGGTGTATATGTTGTGTTATCAAAGTCCAAGAAGAAATCGTGGTCGCAGCTATTCAAGCCGTAAACATTTTTGCGGAAGCTGTATGAGCCTTCACCGTCAACCGAGTTTATCGTGCCGCATATCTGACAAACAGATTTTGATAGCGATAGGTAAGGCTTTGATGTCATCTCTGCCTTTTCCCCCGCTTCACACCGTGCGTGCGACTTTCACCGCACACGGCGTTCCATCAATATTGCCTTTCAGATTATATCGTATAGATTTCCAAAGCTTTTGAATATTACTTAATTTCAATGTTTCCGCATAACTTTCTCAGTACATTGATTTTCTTCAGCATTTCATTATCGGGTTTGATTAAGGAAATATATGCGTTTATAGTTTCCTGCTTTACTGCGTGGATTAGCGTATGCACGTCCTTATGCAGTATAACAAGATTTTTATATTCATCAGTACCGTTTTGATGTTTTGGGATTTTATGATGACAATGGACTTCATCAATCCATAACACCTTTCCCGTAACAGCACATCTGCCGTACTGTGCGGCATATACAGAAATTCGGTTATCCATATATTCAATACTTCGGTCATAAACCGTAGTTTTTGATAACATATGCATTACCATAATTACATCATCGCTGAATTTCAGATTTTGATGTATTTCCTGTCTGCCTTTCTCTGTATATTTGCATACAGTTCCTTTTTGGTGCAGGGCGTTTCTCGTTTTAATATATCCGATAGGGCATAGTGGCAAGCCCATAATATATCGGACTTGTTTACTTCTGCCGTAATTTTCTTTGATATATCTGTTTACAATTTCGCCCTTTTTCTTAACCCTTTTACCAAAACCTCTTAATTTTCCGTCAATTCTCCATTGTATTTTTATACAGTCTAAACTTATACAAGTAGCAATTCTATAATAGTTATGAATACCAATAACCATTGAATTATATATGTTTATTGCTGTTGCTTCATATTTTGCGTCTTTGGGATTTTTAATACATTCAAGCTGTTTAAGCAGTTTGTCCGTTTCTCTTTCCAACGCCTTATCCGACATAAGTGAACAGACAATATATTTACTGCCTTTCTTGACAGCTTTCATCTTAAAACCAAGAAAATCGGAGTAATGCTTTTTCAGATTGATTACTTTTGATTTTTCCTCACTGATTTCAAGTTTAAGCCTGTCTTTAAGCCATTGTCTGACTGCAACAAATATTTTATCTGCCGACTGCCGATTTCTGCAAAATATTTTAAAATCGTCAGCATATCTTACAATAAACATTTCTTTCAGATTGCTTTGTCTTAAAGCCTTATATACATTTCCACGATTGATGTGTCCGTTCCCATAATCATATACTTTAATATTATTATGCGTCGGCATAGTTTCCCACTGACTGCTTATCCACCAATCTAATTCATTCAAAACAATGTTTGCAAGCAATGGCGATAAAATACCGCCTTGCGGCGTTCCCTTGGTCGGGTAAACCTTATCACCGTTTGGCATTATTACGGGAGCTTTAAGCATTGCTTTTATTATGCAAATTAACTTTTTATCCCGTATACCCATTGTCCACATTTGTTTTATTAGCTTTGAATGGTCTACATTGTCAAAGAAACCTTTAATATCAACATCAACAACAAAATGTAAATGCTGAAGCTGTATCATATTCTTGCATTGTGCTATTGCGTGTTCCGCCGACTTATTGGGACGGAAACCGTTTGAATGTTTATGGAATTTTGCTTCACATATCGGTTCAAGCACTTGAAGAATACATTGCTGTACAAGTCTGTCAAGAATTGTAGGAATACCGAGCGGACGTTTCTTTCCGTTCGGCTTTGGTATTTCCACCCTTTTTACAGGTTTTGGATTGTACCATTTGAGTTTTTGCTGAATTATATCAATATACGAATTTATTGGGATTTTCTCAATATCCGTAATATTGACTCCGTCAACGCCGCTTGTATTACTTCCGCTGTTACGCTTAATATTTCTGTATGCCATTCTTATATTGTTTTCATCAGAAATGATTTCCATAAGATTTGTAAAGATTTTATTTTCCTTACTATCTGCATATAGCTTATCAAGCACCGTCTGCATATCGTAATATTCGGCGTGTCTGAGCTTTTTCTGCTTTGTCATAGGCAACTCCTCCTTTCGGATTTGTTTTTCTTTGTCATACTCGAAGCTATGATTATCTATACCTATAACTATCTGAGCAATATTGACTGGCGGCTATCCCTCTGCTATGTTATCCATAGCTTCATAGGTACTGTGCCGCCGCTTTCAGTCGGATAAAATTGAGTTCCCTCGACTCACTTTTGCTCAATTAAAGCCGTTTCCTCAATAACGTATTCTGTGTAATCAGATTAACATACGTTCCGACCTTCCCACGTTCCGATAATCCTATCTGTGCATATATACTTAGGTGTCTGCTCTAATCCTGTCAGCTTGACAGCGCCTGTAACGCTGTAAGGTATTTCATAACTGGACTTCTTACTTTACCTCACTGACCACTCCGAAGAGTGCCGCTACATTTCTGCAACGTCTACCTATAGACTTGTGAATTCGCAGATTTCGTCAGGCATTTCAGCCATTCTCACCATATATATTTTATAGACCTCCGGCATATCAGCTACATATCCCGCCTCCGGGACACTTTCGTGTAACATTTATCTGTTACTTACGGCAGCTTTCTGCCGACTTCACCGAGCTTATGACACTTGATTATTACACATCAAATGCCATTCGGAGTATTAAGGCGGCGTTTCAAGGCGTTACCCTATCATTCCACCTGTCGGATTATCAGTTATCAATCCTGTAATATACAGAATTGTTTCGTTTTTCACATCACTTGGACTATGGCTATATCTTAGTATAGCGCGATGCCTGTACGAAAACGTGTCGCACTCCAATGATAGGTGGTGTAGCTCGTATCAATACCCGGTCTGCCATCATCAACATTTCCCTTTGTAACACCGTCCGTCATTGTGCCGTCTGAAAACTGAACGCCTCTGTTTAACGCTGTTGTACCCGACTTTGTGTATTCCGGCGTTCTGTAAGTAAGATTTATCGTGTCCTTGTTACACACGGGACACCAAGCTGTTTCCTGCGTAATAGTGGCATTGAAGTCAAGCTCGTTTGTTCTGCCGTTTGATGTAATCCAAACATCAGCGGGATCAATGTACTCGTTTACCTGCGCTGCCGAAACGCTTATAGCGGGCATCGCGCCAATGGTCATTACTGCTGCCAGAACTCCCGACAACACAGATTTAATCGAATGTTTTGTTCTCATTTATTATTACCTCCATAAAATATTTTGTGGTTTTCTCTTTCAAAAGGGTACTCCGCTAAGGCGGTCTGCACCGATAAATCAAATATTGCCTTATCATAATTACAACTCCTGTCCGCGATTTTTCTGTTCCGCTATTTTGCTTAAACCGTCTTTTTTAGGCTCAACAGGTATCGACATTATGCCTTTTCCCATCTTCAAAAAGGCTTCGGGCTTCTTGAACATCTTTTCAAACTTTTCTCTATGCTCCGGCGGTAGTGAAGTGAAATTTTCGTCACCAACACCGCAGACAAAGAATGTTCCGGCTATGATGTCAACAATTTTGCCGTTATCGTCTTTGATTGCGCGGTTCAATTCCGAACCGTTGATTTTTCCTTCTTCATTGCAGACCAGTGTTACAGGCTCATCAAAGTAATTGACTGCCTGAATATATCCGCCGACAATTTCCTGCATAGAAGAAAGCCCTGCTTCGATAGTGGTCATTTTTGCATACTGACCGGGTTCTACGAGCAGGACTTCCAATTTATTCAGTTTTTCGATTTCCTTGCCGTTATCGGCGGCATACTCAACATCTGCGAAATTATCAGCATCTAAGATAATATCGCCGTCTTTCCACATATCTTCGACTAACTGTTTTGCTTCTTCCTTTGTTTCAGCTTCAATGCTCACAGTTTTCTGAAGCGTCTCGGTAATTGTTACCTCAAACTCCTTCATCATCTTTCACCTCGCTTTCCTCAATAGGTGCAAAGAAAGGACAGCGTTTGTTTTTATAATGCTGCTGATACGGGCATACCGGACTTCTCGGATCGAGCTTGTAGCTATCCGCTCCTGTTTTGCAATTCGGACATAGCTGTCCGTTCGTTTCATAATCCATAGGTTTAGCTCCTTTCATCGTTCCTGTTTTTGCTGTCGTTTTTTCATCCAATTATCAAGCAGCTTTATTATTGTGTTATACATCTGACGCGGCGTAAACGAGCGGGGGAAGTATTTTTTTATCTCATCTGTATCAAATGAGATTTTATCAAGCTCGCTTTTCTTTTCCTCCGACATAATCTCCCGCATAGCTTCAACAGTACAAGCACCGTTCTGACTTAGCTTTCGTATTCTTTGTGCCTGAGAAAGTGACGGCGTGTTTTGTGAATAATCCATCGCATCTAAAAAGCCCTGCTGTTCCTCTTGCGTCAGATACGCAATTTCAACAGCAGGACGAACCGCCATTTCCTTATTATCAACTTTTAACAACAACTCAGGAACCAACTCCGCCATTCTGATATATCGCTTGACTTGAGTAGGACTGTCTCCTCCATCAGCAGAAAGTTTTTCAACGCTCCACGACTTTGGACCCGGTGGGTCTAAAGTTTCCTTTTGGCGTTTTCCCTGATGTTTCAGGGCTTCCATTTTCATTTTATACGCAAGCGCTCTCTCGCTTGGCAGTATGTTTTCACGCTGCAAGTTGCTGTCCACCATAAAGATTACCGCTTCATCGTCTGTGAGGTCTTTTACAATGACGGGCATTGTTTCAAGCCCAGCCGCTTCGCAAGCGTGTAGCCTACGGTGTCCCGATATGATTTCATACCCGCCGTCGGGATCGGGGCGAACGACAGTGGGGGAAAGCACTCCGACTTGTGAAATGCTGTCTATTGTCTGCTGCATAAGTTCATCGTCCAAAACCTTAAACGGGTGATTTTTAAACGGATGTAACTCTGAAAGTTTCATTTCTACGATTTGAGTATCGATTGGCTGTTTCTTTTTTGACGGCATTGTTATCACCTCCGTTCTGCCGTATTATAATCGTCTCTAATATCAACTAAATTTACTTTGCCGTATATACGAAATCCGTGTTTTTCAGCTATTGCTTGCAGATGGTTCATAAGCTGCATTTCACGAAGTTTCAGCAAGTCTCTATCTGCCCGACATATCGCATCACGGGCGGTTCTGTCAAAATATCCGCTGCCGTTATAGCTTACATCAGGGCTTCTGTTTGATGCCATAAAAAAACCTCCTAACTGATTATTTTAAAATATCGGCTTCATGCTGTAATTTCTCCCATTCTCTGTCGGCTCGTCCGGCAACCTGACAGCAGCACATGGTAAATACACTGACTACGCTCCCGGCGATAAATGCAATAATAATTCCTAACATAATATCCTCCTCTATATTCTGTACATATCGCGTCTGACTCTGTTGCTCATTGATGTTTCGCCAGTATTTGCCGCATTATATAATGCTGATATGAGATACGGAGTCTTGCTGCGGATTATGTGCGTCACATCATTTAGGTCAAGCATAAGCGCTTCAATCTTACCGTAGTTAAGCTGTTTGTATCGTATTTTAACCAGTTCAGCCGGTATTTCTTTTTTGCCGATAACATAATACTTTGTGTCAACGACCATAACATCAGTCATCACCTCAACAATATCGTTTATGATGTCCTCGTTATTTGAGAGTATCAGCGTATCATAATCAATTTGCTTCTTGATTTCTGATTTTGTTTTGTTATATCTTTCAATCAATCGCTCATCGGGATTTGTTTGTTCTGATGGATTGATAGATTGATATTTAATACAATCAGTATTTATTTTTTCTTTAATTGTTTTATCTTTATTTATTTGCGTTGGATTTTCCAACGTAGGCTTTTCCTGCGTAGGATTATCCAATATTGGATTTTCCAACGTAGGTTTTTCCAACATAGGGTTATCCAATATTGGATTTTCCAATGTAGGCTTTTCCAACATAGGCTTTTCCGACTTTGGTGTAACGGTTATAGGGTACTCGTGAATAATATATTCGGTATTCGTGAGCTGACCTTTAGTGTTTCGATTTCTGCGACGCTCAATATATCCCTGCTTCTCAAGCTCAACAATAGACACCCTGATAGCATCAATTCCTTCCTTGCAGATGATAGATAAGCCTTTGAGGGTATAGTCCCATTCCTCCGGCAAGCTGAGCATCAGAGAAAGCAGCCCCTTTGATTTTAGTGATAACTCCTTATTCCGTAGATGATGATTTGACATCACCGTATAATTTCTATTTTTTTCAATTCTGAATACTGACATAGTAAACCTCCTTTCCGAATTTTTGTAACAAAAAAAGGCACTGCATTTGTTTAACAGTGCCTCAATCCGATGTTATTAAATTTTATATGAAAAAGCAATAGATGAGTCAATAGCTTTAATTGCCTGTTCGCTCATTTTCTCTGTAATGTGAGTGTAATATCTCAAAGTGAACTCCAGTTTTGAATGCCCAAGCATACTTTGAACATATTTGGGATTTACCCCATTTTCAGCAAGAACGGACGCAAAAGTGTGTCGAAGATTGTGGAATTTAAAAGGAATACCTAAATCCTCTTTTATAATTCTCGACAGAAATTTTATACTGTTGCTCGTAAGCATTTCACCATTAGGCTTTACATTGATGAAGTCATCAATTTTTAACAGCGTTTCTTTGTTTCGCACAAGTCTGTCCGTAACATAATTACGTTTATAACCGTCACCATACAATGCGCGTTCATCCTCTTGTTTTGCTTTTAATTTTTTCAGATAAGAAGCAAATTCATCTGTAATGTTTACGCTGCGGTAGGCATTGACTGTTTTCAAAGGACAAAAACACCACTTTCTGTCCTGAAATAAAAGCTGCTTGCAGACCTTGATTTTTTTGTGTTCAAAATCAACATCGCTCCATTGCAATCCAAAAACTTCACTTTCCCTAAGCCCGGTATTCAGTGCTATGTAATATGAAATGATAACATTTGTACCCTGCAACCGCTGTGTCATAGCATTTATTTGCTCCTGCGAATATGTATAAATCTCTCCAACGTGCCGTGGATCCGGCGGAGGAGTAACCTCACTCATTACATTTTTCTTGGTGTATTTTCTCTTGTGAGCATATCCGAATAATACCGTCAATAGCTTATAGAAACCTTTTACATATTCCTCACTGTATTGGGGAGTTTTCTCATTTATAAAATCCTCAATCATAGTCGCAGAAATTCTATACACAAGGTATGCACCAAATGCTTCCTTAAAGTGATTGTTGTATAAAGATTTATATCGCTTTATGGTGGCATAGGCTCGTGTGGCATTAGCTTCTTTTTCGATAAACTCATTAAACAATTCATCAAAGCTGATTTCTTTATTTTCTGCATAATCCCCGGTGTGATTAAACAGAAAAATTGCATCATTCATTGCGGCAACAGCTTCTTTTTTTGTGAGAAAACCGCCCTTTTCAATCTGCTTTCGCTTGCCGTCGATATAGCCTACATCAATGCGGTAAGTCCACTTATCTCTCTTTTTTCTAACACTACCTTGCATAATTATTCCTCCTGATAAACAATAAAAATATTTTAACATATCAGACAAGGAAATCTAACCTGTCCCACGAAAAAAATTTTTGAAGTGCCGAAAACGCCGTAGTGGTGCGGGTTTCGGGGGTTTTCGTGGGACAGACTTAATTTTTCGGTATTTTTTCAATCTGTCCCACGCCTGTCCCACGAACCGCAAAAATACACCTCGATACAAAAAAATACGGTTAACGTCAATTCGTTAACCGCATTTCGTGTTCAGCCCTCTCAAAGCCGCATAAATACTTGCTTTCTGAGCGTATCGAGGTTTATTTATCTGTATCCAGATTTAACCAAAATATCTCTTTAAAAGACCTTCAAAGCCTTTTCCGTGTCTTGCTTCGTCCTTCGCCATTTCGTGAACGGTATCATGGATAGCGTCATAATTGAGCTCCTTCGCTCTCTTTGCGAGCTCCAGCTTGCCTGCGGTCGCGCCGCACTCGGCTTCGGCTCTCATTTTGAGGTTTGTCTTTGTGCAGGGTACTACTACCTCGCCCAAAAGCTCTGCGAATTTCGCCGCGTGCTCGGCTTCCTCTAATGCGGCTCTCATGTAGAACTCGCCGATTTCGGGATAGCCCTCTCTTATAGCCTGTCTTGACATAGCTATGTACATGCCGACTTCGGTGCATTCGCCCTCGAAGTTAGCCTTTAAACCTTCGTATACATCGTCCTCAACCTTGCCCTTTGCGCCTACACCTATAACGTGCTCGCATACAAAGTTAAGAGCGCCTTCTTCCATAACTGTGAACTTTGAACCGGGAACGCCGCACTGCGGGCATTTTTCGGGCGGCTCTTCGCCTTCATAAACATAACCGCATACGGGACATACATACTTTTTCATAATCATTTCCTCCTTATTTTTTTTCGCGCTCCGTCTTGCGGAACGCTTTATTATAATATTATACCACGAATTTGAGGACAGGTCAACGGTATTACGGTAAATTTTATATAAAACTATAATATTTCAAGCTCTATTTTATCGTTGTACTCCGCCGCTTCCTCAAGCACCGTCAGAGCTATATCGGCATATCCGCCCAAACCGCCGCGCATCGCTTCCGTATTTTTGAGCGTCAGACGTGTCTTGCCGAGATCCGTAAGCACATCGTAGAGCGCGTCTAAGTTTCGTCCGTAATAGTCGGGCGCGCCGAGCTTTTCGGCAACCTCGTCGTGGAACGTGTCCTTGCTCGTCATTTTTTCGCCGTCTAAAATTATATGTTTCATTTTAATCACCCCGTCAGAATAATTTTTCAAAGGTGCTGTAGTGGTCTTTGGTGTAATAAATATCGCCGTCTTTGCTGAATATTATACGCTCGGCGCCGCGTCTTCCGCTTTTGTAGTTCACGTCGCATTCGCGGTAGTTTCCCTTTGGGAGCTGTCCCTCGTAATTGCCGAACCGATCGCCTCCTATGGATTTTCCGGGCGCGACGTCCGTCAGATTGCCCTTGCTGCTCACCCAGCCAAGCTGCTCCGCTTCCTTTTTTGTTATAAAGTTGGAGGGAAGCTTGTTAAATGTGTAAATATACGCCGCTACAGTCGCGGGAGTGGTGTAAACGCCGTCCTCCTTGATTGTGTCGAGCGCGTATTCGAGGGCCTCCTCGGAAACGTCATGCTTATCAAAGCGCTTGCTGCCCGAATCCGAGCTGTGCGAGCGTGTCGGCGGCGCTTCGTCCTCCCGAGCGTCAGGTACGGCTTCCGGAGCCTGCTCCGCGCCGGAGGATTGGGTAACGATATTATCGTTTATCGCTTCCGGCTCGAATTGGTTTGAAACGCTCGGCCCACAGCCTGTCAGCGTGAACGAAAGCGTGAAGGCGCAAACAAGGAGACAAATAAATTTTTTAATTCCGTTCATCTAAATCACCGTCCAGTGTGCAAAATAGAAAAAAGCGCGCCGCACTTGCCGCGGCGCGCTGTCCTTGTAACCCTGTTGTTTGCGGATTATTCCTTGTGAAACAGTCCCGAGAGGCCTTCTTTGATTTTGTCAACAACGCCGCTATCCTCAACCTTATCAATGATATCCTCAGCCTCGTCCTTCAGCTTGTCAAGAATGTCGGAATCCGTAATCTTTTCCTTGATTTTCTCAAGATAATCGCCCTCGCCGACCATATCCTTGAGATGCTTTACAACCTCGGCTACCTGTTCGTCGGGCAAATCAACGCCGAAAGTGTTCTCGATTGTGTGAATCGGATCCTTTTTGAGCTGCTCCTTAGCCGCGTCGTCGCCTGCGAGCTTTTCGATTGCCGCCTTAATTTCGTTAAAATCCATTTTCATGACCTCCTTAAAAATATTTGATACTTAAATTATACCAAAAAGTGCATAAAATGTCAATTATAAAATGTCAATTTACGTCAAAAGATAAAACATAAATATATTTAAACCTATTGTAATCAAAGGTTTTTTATGATATAATTGTATTAATATAGTTAGTTCAAGGAAGGGACAAAATTATGAAAAAAACAGTTGCGTTTATTGCCGACGGGATTTTGGCGGGCTTTATACTGAGCGTTTCGTGCGCTGTAAACATGACGGCGGGCGCGCCGCTGGGCGCGTTTCTGTTCAGTCTCGGACTGTTTGCGATAATTACGTTTAAATTCGGATTGTACACGGGAAAAGCGGGGTACATGGCGGTGAATCCGCCCTCGTACATACCCGAGGTCGCGTTTACGCTGCTCGGAAATTTTGCGGGCTCGGCTGTGGGAGGTACGCTGCTGCGGCTGACGCGGTTCGGCGCGGATTTGACCGAGTCTGCCGTAAAAATTATGACGGCAAAAGCGGACGACTCGATTTTGAGCGCTTTTGTGCTGGCGGTTTTCTGCGGAGTGCTTATGTATATCGCGGTTGACGGAAGCAAACGCTTAAGGGAAGATAAAAACTTTGCAGGCGCGCTTTTTATAGTTGTTATGCCGATTTTTGTATTTATTACCTGCGGCTTTAACCACAGTATCGCGGATATGGGATACTATTTCTTAAGCGGCTGCACAGGCGGCGTAAAATCGCTTGTTTATCTTCTTATCGTTGTGCTCGGAAATGCGGTCGGATGTATGTTTATTCCGCTTGTAAAAAAGCTGTCGCTGAATCCGTGACGGAGGACGATATGGAAAAAGGCAAACTCCGAGAAGGCTATACGACAGGCACCTGCGCCGCCGCTGCGGCAAAAGCGGCCGCTGTTGCGGTTATGAGCGGAAAGCAAACGGAAAAAATCGATATAACAACTCCGGCGGGAAAGCGGCTCAGTCTTGACGTTATCAATCATGAACTGACGGACAGCGCCGCCGTGTGCGCGGTAAAAAAGGACGCGGGCGACGACCCCGACGTTACTGACGGTATTTTGATTTTTGCGCGCGTGAGCAAAACCGCCGAGGGAATACATATCGACGGCGGAGAGGGCATAGGACGCGTGACGAAGCGCGGACTTGATCAGCCCGTGGGAGCGGCGGCGATAAACAGCGTGCCGCGTAAGATGATTGCCGAAGCCGTTGAAGAGGCGGCGGAGGAGATGGATTATACGGGCGGCTTTGATGTTGAAATTTTCGCTCCCGACGGCGTGGAAATCGCAAAGAAAACATTTAATCCGCGTCTCGGCATAGAGGGCGGAATATCGATTCTCGGTACGAGCGGCATTGTTGAACCGATGAGTGAAAAAGCGATTATTGACACGGTTTATCTGGAGCTTAAAATGCTGCGCGGGGAAGGGCTGCGCTATGCTGCTGTAACCCCGGGCAATTACGGAGAACGGTTCCTCGGTGAAATCGGGATCGCAAACGCCGTGAAATGCAGTAATTTCATAGGCGACGCGCTCGATTACGCCGACGTGCTGCAATTTTCGGGAATTTTATTGGCGGGGCATATAGGAAAGCTTGTAAAGCTCGGTATGGGAGTGATGAACACGCACTCAAAATACGGCGACGGGAGAATAGAATGTCTTGTATCGTGCGCGCTCGAGGCGGGGTGCGGATTGGAAACGCTTAAGCGCGTGTCGGAATGCGTCACGACCGACGATGCTCTGTCCGTTCTCGGCGATGATAAACGCAAGGTTTGCGCGGAGCTGATGAGGCGCGTGGACAAGACGGTAAAGCGGCGCTGCAAAACCGAAACGGGAATAATTATGTTTTCGGACAAACACGGTATTCTCGCGAAAAACGAAACGGCGGATAAGATAATCGAAGAATTAAGGGGACAGTAAAATGGTATATTTTGTCGGAGCCGGCAGCGGCGCGGTTGATTTGATCACGGTGCGCGGCGCGAAAATTCTTGAAAAAGCAGACATAATAATATATGCCGGCTCGCTTGTCAATCCGGAGCTTTTAAAATACGCGAAACCGAACGCGGAAATTTACAACAGCGCGGAAATGACGCTTGACGAGATAATAAATATTATGCGCGAAGGGGACACTAAAACTATAGCTCGGCTGCATACAGGCGATCCGAGCATATTCGGCGCGGTGCGCGAGCAGATGGACAGACTTGATGAGCTTGGGATAGAATATGAGATATGTCCCGGGGTAAGCTCGATGTGCGGCGCGGCAGCTTCGCTCAAAGCCGAATATACGCTGCCTGATGTGTCGCAGACGGTTATAATAACGCGCATGGCGGGGAGAACTCCGGTGCCGGAAAGGGAGGATATAGCGGCTCTTGCGGCACACAGCGCGACAATGGTAATTTTCTTGAGCGCCTCGATGACCGATAAGGTTGTGCGAAAGCTTATCGAGGGCGGTTACGGCGAGGATACGCCCGCCGCGATCGTTTATAAGGCGACATGGGACGACGAAAAAATTCTGCGCGGCAAACTGAAGGATCTGCCGAAGCTCGCGAAGGAAAATAATATCACGAAAACAGCGCTTATAACGGCAGGCGGTTTTCTCGGCGGCAAACACGGGCTGTCAAAGCTCTATGACGCCGCTTTTGAAACGGAATACAGAAAAATAAAGGAGGACGAACAATGAGAACGGCGGTGCTTGCTTTTACCGAAAACGGCGGCAGACTTGCTTCGAAAATAGTTGATTCCATGAGGGAACGCGGACATGACTGTACGGGGTATATATATTCCTCTTTTGACATTGGCGGATTTGTGAAATTCGGGAGTCTGTCGGAAATAACGGAATTGCTTTTCAAGTCATACAGCGCTCTTGTATTTGTCAGCGCATGCGGTATAGCCGTGCGCGCCGCGGCTCCTTACATTAAAAATAAAACGATAGATCCGGCGATAGTCGCTGCCGACGAATCGGGCAGATTTGTTATTCCTCTGCTGGGCGGACATATAGGCGGCGCGAATATGCTTGCCGCTGAAATAGCGGGGCTTATCGGTGCAACGGCTGTTATTACCACAGCCACGGACATAAACAACAAATTCGCGGTGGATATGTTCGCGGTCAACAACGATCTGTATATCTCGGATATGAGTATAGCAAAGGAAATTTCCGCGGAAATACTCCGCGGCAAAAAAATAGGCTTCCATTCGGATATCGAATACGATTCTCTGCCGGCGGAGCTGACAAAGGATATAAAAGCGCCGTTGGGAATAAACGTCTCATATAACACGCATGACAAACCGTTTGCGAAAACGCTCAACCTTGTGCCGAAAAATATTATTCTCGGCATAGGCTGCCGGAAGGATATCGATACAGCCACGTTTGAAAACACCGTAAACGGAGTGCTCGCTGAGCTCGGCGTTCCGTTTGACGCGATAAACAGTATAGCGACAATCGACATAAAGCGCAGCGAGCCGGCAATAACGGTTTTCTGTGATATGCATAATATGAAAGCGGAGTTTTTTACCGCAAACGCTCTCGCGTCGGTGGACGGCGATTTTTCAGCGTCTGAATTTGTCAAAAATGTGGTGGGCGTGGATAACGTCTGCGAGCGCAGCGCCGTATGCGCGTCGGGCGGCAGTCTGATTTTCAAAAAACAGGTTGCAAACGGCATAACGATAGCGGCTGCGGCAAAGAATATAAAGCTTAATTTTGAATAGGGAAAATTATGAAAATTTATGTGATAGGCTTCGGCGCGGGAAACGCGGACGGAATGAGCGCCGGAGCGAAAAAACGGATCGAGGAATGTGACATAATCGTCGGATATACGACGTATATTAATATTTTGAAAAGGTATTTTCCCGAAAAGGAATTTATCGAAACGCCTATGAGGCGCGAGACCGAACGCGTCCGCACGGCTGTGGAGCTTGCGGAGGAAGGCAGAACTGTCGCGGTCGTATCGAGCGGCGACAGCGGGATCTACGGCATGGCTTCGCTCGTTTACGAAATGACGGAAGGCACGGGAGTTGAGGTCAGCGTAATTCCCGGAATTACGGCGGCATCGAGCGGGGCGGCTTTGCTCGGGGCGCCGCTTTCGCATGATTTCGCGGCGGTCAGTCTGAGCGACCTGCTAACTCCTATGGAGCTTATTGAAAAACGGCTTCGGCTCGCGGCGGAGGGGGATTTCGTGATTTGCATATACAATCCCGCGAGCAAAAATAGGAGCGGGTATCTCAAAAACGCGTGCGACATAATTTTAAAATACCGCGCGCCCGAAACGGTCTGCGGTATCGCGAGAAATATCGGACGCGGAGGCGAGGAATACAAAATCATGAGCCTTGCCGAACTCAGAGAATTTGAGGCGGATATGCTGACGACCGTGTTTGTCGGAAATTCCGAAACGCGGGTGATAGACGGGAAAATGGTGACACCGAGAGGATATAAAAATGTGTAGGGTTATACTGTTCGGCGGCACGGAGGAAGGGCGCGAAATCGCGGAGCTTCTCGCGGATAAGGGCGTACCCTCGCTCGTGTGCGTGGCGACGGAATACGGAGCGGCGGCGCTGCCGAAGGGGCTGAAAATACTTCAAAAACGGCTTGAGCGCGCGGAAATGGCGGAGCTTATGAAGGGCGTTTCGCTTTGTATTGACGCGACGCATCCGTATGCCGACAAGGCGAGCGAAAACATATCGGCGGCGTGCGGGGACAGCGGAACGAAATATGTTCGGGTGCTGAGAAAATCAGTCGAATATGATTGTGAAAGCTTTGAAAACGCGGAAAAAGCGGCGGAATATCTGAAAAATACCGAGGGAAACGTGTTTGTGACGACGGGCGTGAAGGAGCTTGAAAAATTCATTTCGATAGGTACGGAGCGCATATACGCGCGCGTGTTGCCGTCGGTCGAGTCGGTGGAAAAATGCACGGCGCTCGGGCTGGCGGGGAAGCATATAATTTGTATGCAGGGTCCGTTTTCGGAGGAGCTGAACCGTGCGATGATGAGGGCTGTGGACGCGGCGTATTTGGTGACAAAGGAATCGGGCGCGAACGGAGGATTTAAGGAAAAGCTGGCGGCGGCGGAGTCGCTCGGAGTGAAAACGCTTGTTATAAGGCGTCCGCGCGCGGAAAACGGCTTTACGCTTGAACGCGTATTGGAAATGATTGAGGAAATAATATGAAGGTTTACATAATTGGGGTCGGCATGGGCGCGGCGGACAATATGACGGAAGCGGCTGCCGCGAAAATTGAAGAAGCCGATGTTTTGATCGGTGCCGGGCGGCTTGTGGACGCGGCGAAAAAATCCGAAAAGGAGCGGTTTATCTCGTATAAGGGCAAGGAAATCGCGGAATTTCTGCGCGGGAAAAGCTATGGCTCGGCGGCGGTGCTTTTGTCGGGAGACGTGGGCTTTTACAGCGGGGCGAAGAAAATCGCGGAAAGTCTCGCGGGATTTGAAACCGGGATAATACCCGGCGTAAGCTCGCTTGCGTATTTCTGCGCCAAACTCGGTATCTCGTATGAAAATGTTAAGACCGTAAGCTTGCACGGACGTGAGGGGAATATTTCCTGCGCGGTGAGAAGAAATAAGCGGGTATTTGTTCTGCTCGGCGAAAATCCGTGCGCGAGACTTGCCGAATACGGATTTGGGGACACTAAAATATATATCGGAGAGAGACTGTCATATGAGGATGAAAAAATCACGCGGGGACAGGTAAAGGGTTTTATCGGTTATGAATTTAACGCTCCCGCCGTTATGATGATCGAAAACGAAAATTACGATGACAGAGTGAGGATCGGTATTCCCGACGTTGAATTTATACGCTCGGATGTGCCGATGACAAAACGCGATATCCGCGCGGCGGCTGTTTCAAGGCTCTGTATCGCGCCCGACGACGTGTGCTGGGACATAGGTGCGGGAACGGGCTCGGTCAGTGTGGAGGAGGCGCTTCTGTGCTGTGAGGGCGCTGTTTACGCGGTCGAAAAAAACGCGGACGCGTGCGGTCTTATCGAAAAAAACGCGAGAAAATTCGGGGCGGATAACATTCATGTTATAAACGGCGAAGCGCCGGACTGTCTGGACGGTCTGCCCGCGCCCGACAAGGTGTTTATGGGCGGCTCGTCGGGGAACGCGGACGGAATAATACGCGCTGTTTTTTGCAAAAATAAAAACGCGGAACTTGTTGTCACCGCCGTATCTCTCGACACGCTGACCGATGTTGTCAAGTCGCTTGACGAGCTCGGAGCGGAATACGATATTTCTCAGATCTTTTCCGCGTCGGCGAAGGTAATGGGGACACATAAAATGATGACGGCGAACAATCCTGTGTTTGTAATACATATTAAGGGACACTAAAAATTAAGGCATCAATGAGGGAGGGACACTAAAATGAAAAGAATAATGCTTGCGGCGGTGAACAGCGGTTCGGGAAAAACCACGGTGACGTGCGCTCTTTTGCAATATCTCGTAAACAACGGCGTTGACGCGGTTTCGTTCAAATGCGGACCGGACTATATCGACACAATGTTCCACAAAAGCGTGATAGGCGCGCCGTCGTACAACCTCGACAGCTTTTTTATGGACGACAACACGATAAAATTTCTTTTAAACCGCAACAGCGCGGATATTTCGATAATCGAGGGCGTTATGGGCTTTTATGACGGCATTAATTTTACCGAGCACGCAAGCTCCTACGAGATTTCCGAAATCACCGAAACGCCGGTTATTCTTATTATGAACTGCAAATCTATGGCGAACTCGGCGGCGGCGGTGATAAAGGGCTTTCTTGAGTACCGACCGAACAGGATCTGCGGCGTGATTTTTAATCAGGTTTCTATGGCGACGTATCTGCGGCTCAAGCCTATCTGCGAAAGTCTGGGGATAAAGCCGCTCGGCTATCTGCCGTTTTATGAGAACGCGAAGCTCGAAAACAGGTATCTCGGGCTCGTTACGGCGGCTGAGGTGAACGATTTGAAGGCGAAATTGCAGAAGCTCGCGAAAATGGCGTCGGAGACGCTCGATATTGACGGAATACTCGATATGGCTGACGACGCGCCGCTCGAATATACCGATTTGACCGAGAAAAAAATTGCGGACGTGCGCGTCGCGGTGGCGCGGGACGTGGCGTTTTGCTTTTATTACGAGGACAATCTGCGGCTTTTGAAGGAGCTGGGCGCGGAGCTGGTGGAGTTCAGTCCGCTGGCGGATAAATCGCTGCCGGAGGGGATAGACGGTCTGTTTTTGGGCGGCGGTTATCCCGAAATTTACGCGGAGGTGCTCGCGGAGAACAAGGAGATGCTCGCGGAAATCAAAAGCGTGATCGAAGGCGGAATACCGTGCATCGCGGAGTGCGGCGGGTTTATGTATCTGCACGAGAAAATCCGCGACGTGACCGGACAGGAGTACAAGATGGCGGGCGTGATAAAGGGCGCGTGCTTTAAAAAGGAGCATTTGCAGCGCTTCGGCTATCTGGAGCTTACAGCGAACAGGGACAGCGTGCTTTGCGAAAAGGGCGGGAAAATCCGCGCGCACGAGTTCCACTACTACGACAGCGACAGCAACGGCGACGGCTTTGACGCGGTAAAAAGCGGCAAAGAGTGGAAGTGCATCAACGTGAGGGATAACCTTGTCGCGGGCTTTCCGCATATGAATTTTTACGCCAACGTCGATTTTGCGAAGAGCTTTATACGAAAATGCGGGGACAGGAAAAATGCGGATAAACGGACTTGACGCCGAGGCGATGACGGCGGCGAAACAGCGCTGGGACGCTGTCGCGAAGCCGTTGGGGAGCCTTGGGGAATTTGAAAACATAATAATACAAATTGCCGGTATTTTGGGGACACATAAATTCACGCTTGATAAGCGAGCCGTGGTTGTGATCTGCGCCGATAACGGAGTTGTCGCCGAGGGTGTGACGCAGACGGGGCAGGAGGTTACGGCGGCGGTCGCGAATAATTTTCAAAGCGGAAAAACGAGCGTTTGCGTTATGGCGGAAAAAGCAAAAGCGGACGTTTTCGCGGTCGATATGGGAGTTGCAACCGACACTGTGGGGACACTAAACCGTAAAATCGCGCGGGGGACACAAAATATCGCGAAGGGCGCGGCTATGACGAGAGAGGACGCAAAAAAAGCCGTTGAGACGGGTATTGAGCTTGTGCGGGAATTAAAGGAAAAGGGATATAAAATCATAGTCACCGGCGAGATGGGAATAGGAAATACCACGACGAGTGCGGCTGTTTCGAGCGTGCTGCTCGGAGTGGAGCCGGAGGCTGTAACGGGGCGCGGAGCGGGACTTTCCGAAAGCGGGTTGAAGCGTAAAATCGAGGTCATAAAGCGCGCGATCGAGGTAAATAAACCCGATAGAAACGACGTTATTGACGTAATTTCTAAGGTGGGCGGCTTCGATATTGCGGGACTTGCGGGAGTGTTTTTGGGCGGCGCGGTTTACCGTGTGCCTGTTGTGATTGACGGATTTATCAGCGCGGCGGCGGCTCTTTGCGCGGCGCGGCTGTGCGGAAAATGCGTCGATTTTATGATCGCGTCCCACGTTTCGGACGAGCCCGCGGCGGAAATGATACTTGCCGAACTCGGGAAAAAAGCGGTGATACGCGCGGGAATGAGGCTCGGCGAGGGTACGGGCGGAGTTATGCTTCTGCCGCTTTTGGACATGGCGTTCGCGGTGTACGGCGAAATGGCGACGTTTGAGGAAACGGAAATAGAGGCGTATAAGGAGTTGAAGTGATGTTGGTTCTGGTTATCGGCGGGAGCGGGAGCGGAAAGTCGGAGACGGCTGAAAATATCGCGGTCGGGTTCGGCGGAAAACGTACATATATAGCCGCGATGGAGCCGTTTTCTGATGAGGCGAAGGCGAGAATCGAGCGTCACAGAGCGGCGCGGAGAGGAAAGGGCTTTGAAACCGTCGAGAGGTATACCGATGTTAAGGGGTTGAATATAAGCGGCACGGCGATTTTGGAGTGCTTGTCAAATCTTTTGGCGAACGAAATGTTTTCGGCGGGCGGCGTGGGAGAAAAGGCGGTAGACGCGGTTTTGGGCGGAATTGAGCATCTTGCGCGGACGTGCGATAACCTTGTGATAGTGACAAATGAAATTTTTTCGGGGGACACTAAATATTTGGGGGACACTAAAGAGTATATGAAAAATCTTGGATATATAAATTGCCGTATCGCGGAAAGAGCGGACGCGGTTTATGAAGTGACGTGCGGAATTGCGGAAAGGATAAAGTGAAATGAAGATATTGAAATCGTTTATCACCGCGTTTTCGATGTATTCGAAAATCCCGATGCCGCGCGTTGAGTGGAGCGGGGACAATATGAAGTATTCGCTGTGCTTTTTTCCGCTTGTGGGAGCGGTGATCGGGGCGCTGTTTTTGCTTTGGACATGGATCTGCGTGCGGCTTGATATAGGAGGTATCTGCTTTGCGGCTGTTGCGGCGGCGCTGCCGGTTTTTGTTAGCGGCGGTATTCATTTTGACGGATTTATGGATGTGAGCGACGCGCTCGGCTCGTATGGGGACACTAAAAAGAAGCTCGAAATAATGAAGGATCCCCATGTCGGCGCGTTCGCGGTTATCGGCGCGATCGTTTATTTCGCGCTGTATTTCGCGCTTTTTACGGAGGTTGATACGGCTGCCGAAATTGCGGCGGCAGCGTGTTCTTATCCGCTTTCGCGGACTTTGAGCGCGATAACCGTAAGCTGTTTTAAGTGCGCGAAAAAGGATGGATTATTGTTTGAGTTTTCGTCGCGGGCGCATATCGCGGCGGTGAGGACCATGTCGGTGATTTACATCATGCTTATCGGCGCGGCGGTGATTTTTGCGTGGTCATGCGCGGCGTGGCTCGTTATCGGCGCGGCGGCGGTTGTGATGATAATTATTTATTATTTTATGACGAGGAAAAATTTCGGCGGCATTACGGGCGACACTGCGGGCTGGTTCGTGCAGGTGTGCGAGCTTGTGTTTTTGACCGTGGTCGCCGTTTTGGGGCGTTTTATATAGAAAGGGAAAAATATGATTTTTATTGTGGGCGGCGCGTTTTCGGGAAAGAGAGATTATGCGGAAAAATGCTTTGGCGCGGCGGATTTCGCATCGGGAGACGAGCCGTTTGACAGGCTCTGCAAGGCGGACGCGGTGTATGATTTTCAGCTTTTCGCGGAGAAGTGCATGGAAAATGGACTTGATGCGTTCTCGGAAACGGAGCGGCTGATAGAAAAAAATCCGAGCGTTATAATAATCGCGGACGAAATCGGCTGCGGCGTTGTTCCTGTTGAAAAATCGGACAGGGATCTGCGCGAGCTTTGCGGCAGGCTTAACTGTATGCTTGCGGAAAGGGCGGATAAGGTCGTGCGCGTCGTCTGCGGGATAGGCAGGGTGATGAAATGATCGCGCTGATACGGCACGGCAGGACGGCGGGAAATTTGATGAAAAAATACATAGGAGTGACCGACGAGGATCTGTACGACGCGCGCGGGCTTGAACGCGATTATCCCGTAGCCGATATTGTTGTGACAAGTCCGTTGAAGCGCTGCGTTCGGACGGCTGAGATTATTTATCCCGACGCGGAAAAAATTGTTATCGACGATTTGCGCGAGTACGATTTCGGGCGGTTCGAGGGGAAAACATTCGAGGAAGCCGTGAGCGACGCGGAATACAAAAAATGGCTTGAGAGCGGCGGAAACGAGCCTTTTCCAGGAGGGGAAGATCACGGGGATTTCAAGCTCCGAAGCGTCAGGGCTTTCATAGAGGCGGCTGAAAAATATAAGGATCGCGATATCGCGTTTGTCGTTCACGGCGGCACGATCATGGCTGTGATGCAGTCGCTGTTCGGCGGCGGATTTTATGATTATATGGTTGAAAACGGCGGCGGATATATTATTGAAGGAAATAGCTTCAGAGAAATAAACTGAACGGGGGACACTAAATGCTGAGGTATACGTTTATCGCGGTTGTATTGGGATTTATGGTCGATTTTGTGGTCGGCGATCCTCATTCGTTTCCCCACCCCGTTCGGCTTATCGGAAGGATGATAACCGTGTTCGAAAAATTGACGCGGCGCGCTTTTGGGGACACTAAAATTGGACAGCTTATAGGCGGTGCGGTTTTGTGGATCATAGTCTGCGCGCTGTCGTTTTGCGTTCCGTTCGCTGTCGTTTTTGCGGCGTACAGGCTAAATAAATGGCTGTATATCGCGGTTTCGGCAGTCATGAGCTGGCAATGCACAGCGGCGCGGCAGCTTATGCGGGAGAGTATGGCGGTGAAAAAGGCGCTTGAAACGGGCGGGATCGGCGCGGCGAGGAAAGCTGTTTCTATGATCGTCGGGCGCGATACGGACGCTCTTGACGAGGACGACATTATACGCGCGGCGGTCGAGACGGTGGCGGAAAACGCGTCGGACGGAGTTATCGCGCCGCTTTTTTATCTGATGCTCGGCGGAGCGCCGCTCGGGTTTTTGTATAAGGCGGTAAATACGATGGATTCGATGCTCGGCTATAAAAATGAAAGATACATATTTTTCGGTCGGTTCGCGGCGCGGGCGGACGACGTTTTTAACTTTATTCCTTCGCGTATTTCGGCGGTATTTTTGCTTTTTGCCGCGTTTATTTTGCGGCTCGATTTCAAAAACACGCTGAAAATTTACAAAAGGGACAGGAAAAATCATTCGAGCCCGAACGCGGCTCAGACCGAGTCCGTATGCGCGGGGGCGCTTGGGGTCAGGCTCGCGGGAGACGCGTATTATTTTGGCAAGCTATATAAAAAACCGACAATCGGGGACAGTAAAAGGGAAATAAATTCGGGGGACATAAAAACCGCGAATATTATGATGTATACCGCGGCTTTCGCGTTTTTAGCGGTGTGGGCGGCGGTTATTTCGGCTTTGGGAGGATTGGGATATGTATAATCACGGCGGCGATATTTACAGAAACCGCGTAAAAATCGACTTTTCGGCGAATATAAATCCGTTCGGGCTTCCCGAAACGGTCAGGATGGCGCTGTCGGAAAATATTGAGAGCTTCGGCGTTTATCCCGACCCGAAATGCGAAAGACTGCGCCGTGCCATAGCGGAGCGCGAGGGCGTTGAAATCGACAATGTTTTGTGCGGCAACGGCGCGTCGGAGCTTATTTTCAATACGGTACGCGCGGTAATGCCGAAGCGCGCGCTGTTGATCACTCCGACGTTTTCCGAATACGAGCGCGCTCTGAAAAGCGTCGGCTGCGAGATAAAATATCATACTCTTTCGGAGGAAAATAATTTTAATCTGACCGAACGGATCTTGCGGGAGCTTGACGGAGCGGACATGATTTTTCTGTGCAACCCGAACAACCCCGTCGGGAATATAATTGATGAGGCGCTGATGGATCAAATACTTCGTGAATGTGAAAAACGGGGTATTTTCGCGGTAATCGACGAATGCTTTATGGATCTTGTTTCCGACGGGTATTCAGCGAAGGGAAGGACAGCGGTTATTAAGGCGTTTACGAAAACATACGCTCTCGCGGGGCTTCGGCTGGGATATATGATTGGGGACAGTAAAACTCTCAAGAGAATAGATTTAGTGTCCCCGTGCTGGAACGTAAGCGCGGCGGCTGAGATCGCGGGGCTCGCGGCTTTGAGTGATACGGAATATCTTGAAAAAACAAAAAAATATATCGAAAAGGAGCGCGGATTTTTGATCGACGCTCTGCGGGGGCTCGGTATAAAAACATTCAATTCGCGCGCGAATTTTATTTTGTTTAAAACCGAAAAAAATATATACGCGCCGCTTCTTGAAAAGGGGCTGCTCGTGCGCAAATGCGGAAATTTTCGGGGGCTTGGCGGCTTGTTTTACAGAATCGCGGTGCGTTTGCATGAGGAAAATACCGTGCTTTTAAGCGCGCTGAAGGGGTGTTTGTGATGGCGAAGGCGATAATGGTTCAAGGCACTATGTCGAACGCGGGAAAAAGCGTTATCGCGGCGGCGCTGTGCCGTATTTTAAGACAGGACGGGTACAAAGCCGCGCCGTTCAAATCGCAGAATATGGCGCTCAATTCCTATATAACGGACGACGGGCTCGAAATCGGGCGTGCGCAGGCGATGCAGGCTGAGGCGGCGGGAATAAAGCCGTCGGCGCTGATGAACCCGATTTTACTGAAGCCCACAAGCGAGCGCGGTTCGCAGGTCATAGTAAACGGCGAGGTGCGCGCGGACATGAGCGCAGCGGATTATTTCAAATACAAATCGACGCTGATACCCGAAATAAAGGCGGCGTACGAAAAGCTCGGCGCGGAATACGACGTGATCGTTATCGAGGGCGCGGGCAGTCCGGCGGAAATTAATTTGAAGGAAAACGACATAGTCAATATGGGCATGGCTGAAATGGCGGATTGTCCCGTTCTGCTCGTGGGCGACATAGACCGAGGCGGCGTGTTCGCGCAGCTTTACGGCACGGTCGAGCTGCTTGAGCCTGACGAAAGGGCGCGCGTCAAGGGGCTTATTATAAATAAATTCCGAGGCGATGTTGAAATTTTAAAGCCGGGGCTGATTATGCTTGAGGATCTGACGAATATTGATGTGATCGGCGTTGTGCCGTACGCTGATTTGCGGCTCGACGACGAGGACAGCCTGTCGGAGCGGCTCGGCGTGAAAAACGCGGGGGCGGTCGATATAGCTGTGATACGCCTTCCGCGCATATCGAATTTTACCGATTTTAACGCGTTCGAGCCTGTTGAGGGAGTGTCGGTCAGGTATGTGAAATCAGCGTTGGAGCTTGGCGAACCCGACATGATAATCATTCCCGGAACGAAAAATACGATCGCGGATCTGCTTTGGATGCGCGGGAACGGGCTTGAAGCGGCGGTTGTGAAGCGCGCGCGCAAGGAGACGGTAATTTTCGGCGTTTGCGGCGGTTATCAGATGCTCGGGGAAACCATAATTGACGAAAACGGCGCGGAATACGGTGGCAGAGTTCGCGGGATGGGCTTGCTTCCGAGCGATACCGTGTTTGAAACGGAGAAAAAAAGAACGCGGGTAACGGGGAAATTCGAAAACGTATCGGGGACACTAAAACCTCTTTCGGGCAAAACGTTTTCGGGATATGAAATACATATGGGTCGGACAAACTTTAGTGTCCCCGCGATGTGCGCCTTTTCGGACGGCGGCACGGACGGAGTATGCTCGGGAAATGTTTACGGCACTTATGTTCACGGGATTTTCGACGAATGCGCCGCCGATATCGTGCGGTGTCTCGCGGAGAAAAAGGGCTTGAACACGGACGATATACGCGATATTGATATGAGGGAATTTAAGGAAAAGGAATACGACAGGCTCGCGGATATTGTGCGCGCGAGCATTGACATGGAAAAAATATACGAAATTATCGGATTGGGGGATTAAAATGCTTCATATTTACTGCGGCGGCGGCAAGGGAAAAACGACAGCCGCTATGGGGCTTGTCGCGCGTATGGCGGGAAACGGCGGGCGCGTGCTTATCGTGCAGTTTTTAAAAGGCTCTCCGAGCGGCGAGATCACGTTTTTTGAGGAAGCGAAAAATATAAAAATTCTCCGCTGTGACAAAAATTACGGCTTCACGTTTCAAATGAGCGAAAACGACAAAGCCGAGATCACGCGCTGTCATAATCGGAATTTGGAATACGCGCTCGATAACGCGGGCGTGTACGATTTAATAATTCTCGACGAAATTTTCGCGGCTTTAAACGGCGGGCTCGTTGACGAGGGGACACTAAAAGAACTGATTGGTAATGCGAAGGATACGGAAATTGTCATGACGGGCAGAGATCCCCATAAATACTATACGGATATAGCCGATTACATATCGGAAATCAGGAAAATAAAGCACCCGTTTGACGGCGGAGTGAGCGCGAGAAGGGGGATAGAGTTTTGAAAATCGAACGGCTTTTACCCAACGAAATCGAAGCGCGCAGTATGGAAATTATCGAAGCGGAGCTTGGGGACACTAAAATTGATCCCGAGCAAAAACCGATAATCAAGCGCGTGATACATACCACGGCGGATTTTGATTATCTTGAAAATCTCGTTTTTTCGGAAAATGTCATACAAATCATAAAGGACGCGCTCCGAAACGGGGCGGATATAATCACAGACACGCAGATGGCAAAATCGGGCATAAACAAGCGTATTTTAGCCGATTTGGGCGGCGAGGTACACTGCTTTATGTCCGACGCGGACGTGGCTGAGACGGCGGGGAAAAACGGCACGACACGCGCGGAGGCGAGCATGGACAAGGCGGCAAGGCTCGGAGACGGAAATGTTTTCGCGATAGGCAACGCTCCGACCGCGCTCATACGGCTGTATGAACTGATTACGGCGGACGTGTTTAAACCGGCGGCGGTAATAGGCGTGCCGGTGGGATTTGTGAACGTGGTGCAGGCGAAGGAGCTTATAATGACGGCGGGCGTTCCGTATATAGCCGCGCGCGGGCGAAAGGGCGGAAGCAACGTCGCGGCGGCGATATGCAACGCGGTTCTATATGATATCAGATAAGACTTTTGTGCAAAAATATGCGGTTTGGTATTGACTGTACATATGTAAAAATGGTAAAATAAACTGAAATAAAAGCAGGAGAAAACATATGTGGATTGCGGATAACTGGAAGGATTACAGGCTGATCGACAGCGCGTCGGGCGAGAAGCTCGAATACTGGGGCAAATACCTTTTGCGCCGTCCCGACCCGCAGGCGGTCTGGAGCGTGAAATCGGAAAAAACGCTCTGGAATAAGACCGACGCGCGGTACCACCGTTCAAGCTCCGGCGGCGGCAAGTGGGAATTTTTCAAAAAACTCCCCGAACGCTGGACGATCGGCTACGGGGATTTGACGTTTAACATAAAACCGATGGGCTTCAAGCACACCGGTCTTTTTCCCGAGCAGGCGGTCAACTGGGACTGGTTCTCGGGACTGATAAAGGACGCAAAAAAGCCGGTGCGGGTCCTGAATTTGTTCGCGTATACCGGCGGCGCGACTGTCGCGGCTCTCTCGGCGGGCGCGGAGGTGGTTCATGTTGACGCGGCGAAGGGCATGGTGACGTGGGCGAAGGAAAACGTGGTTTCGTCGGGATTGGGCGAGAGACCTGTGCGGTATATCGTTGACGACGTTGTAAAATTCGTAAAGCGCGAGCAGAGGCGCGGGCGGCGGTATGACGCGGTAATCATGGATCCTCCCTCGTACGGGCGCGGACCATCGGGCGAGCTTTGGAAGATAGAAAACGAGCTGTATCCGCTGATGGAGGACTGCATGAAAATCATGTCGGACGAGCCGCTGTTTTTCCTGATAAACTCGTACACTACGGGGCTGAGCGCGCAGGTGCTTGTAAACGTGCTGTCGATGACGATGAAGGCGAGATACGGCGGAAAGGTTACGGCGGACGAAATAGGTTTGCCGATGTCCTCAAACGGATTGGTTCTTCCATGCGGAATAAGCGGCAGGTGGGAAAGATGATAAAAACCGAAAATGTTTCTTTTTCGTATTCGGACGGGGAGCAAGTTCTTAAAAATATAAATTTGGCGATTGAAAAAGGCTCGTTTGCGGCGATAATCGGGTGCAATGGGAGCGGGAAATCGACGGCTGCGAAGCATTTTAATGCGCTGCTTCTTCCGAAAAGCGGCGCGGTTTATGTGAAGGGAATCGATACGCGCGACGAAAAGCGGCTGTTTGAGATACGCTCGGCGGCGGGAATGGTGTTTCAAAATCCCGATAATCAGATGGTTGCGGCGATCGTTGAGGACGAGGTCGCGTTTGCGCCTGAAAATCTCGGCTTGGAGCGAAATGAAATACGCAGACGCGTTGATGAAAGTCTGCGCGCGGTCGGTATGGAGGAATACGCGCTTAAATCGAGCGCGCATCTGTCGGGAGGGCAGAAGCAGCGCGTAGCCGTAGCGGCGGCGCTCGCGATGGAGCCGGAATGCCTTATACTCGACGAATCTACTGCGATGCTCGATCCCCGCGGGCGTGCGGAGCTGATGAAAACAATAAAAAAGCTGAACCGCGGAAATAATCTGACGGTCATTCTGATCACTCACTATATGGACGAAGCCGCGCAAGCCGACCGCGTGATAGTCATGGACGGCGGCGAGATCGTTATGGACGGAACGCCGCGCGCGGTGTTTTCGGACGTTGAAAAAATCCGCTCGCTCGGGCTTGACGTGCCGCAGGCGGCGGAAATCGCGTATGAGCTGGGCTTGAACGGGGCGCTTACCGTTGACGAGTGCGTAAACGCGATCGACGGGCTTCTCGGAGGTGCGCGGCGATGATAAAAATTGAAAATCTTAACTATGCGTATAAAACCGGCGCGAAAAATCAAAATCAAGCGCTGGTTGACATAAATCTTGAAATAGCGGATAACAGCCTGACCGCGCTGATAGGTCACACGGGAAGCGGGAAATCGACGCTTATTCGTCACTTGAACGGGCTTATAAAGCCTGATTCGGGAAAAATTTTTATAGACGGTACGGAAATTACCGATCCGAAAACGGATCTGCGCAGGGTGCGCTTTGACGTGGGGCTGGTGTTCCAGTATCCCGAGCAGCAGCTTTTCGCGGAAACGGTGTATAAGGACATAGCGTTCGGACCGGAAAATATGAAGCTCGGCGCGGACGAGGTGAGGCGGCGCGTGTACGAGGCGGCGGAGATGGTCGGGCTTTCGGAAAAGTCGCTTGAAAAATCGCCGTTCGAGCTGTCGGGCGGACAGAAGCGGCGCGCGGCGATCGCGGGAGTGCTGGCTATGAAGCCGAAAAATCTTATCATGGACGAACCCGCGGCGGGGCTTGATCCGCGCGGCAGGGACGGGATATTCGCGCTTATAAAGCGGCTGCACAAGTCGGGCATGACGATACTTTTCACATCCCATTCTATGGAGGACGCGGCGAAAACGGCGGAGCGCGTGATAGTCATGGACAAAGGCAAAATTTTTGCCGAGGGCTCCGTCGGGGAGATATTCGCGCGCGGGGGAGAGCTCAGAAAAATCGGACTTGACACGCCGCAGGTTACGCGGATCGCCGATAAGCTGAGAGATATGGGCTACGATATACCGCCCGTATACACGACGGCTCAAATGACGGACGCGGTAAAAAAAATAATCGGAGGAACAAATGGTTGATATATTGATCGGGCAGTATCTCGCGGGCAGCTCCGCGCTGCACAGAACGGACGCGCGCGTTAAGATAATACTGCTGATATTATATGCCGCGCTGCTGTTTATGATAAAAAAACCGCTTTCCTACGCGATTTTTGCGGCGTTTACCGCGGCGCTTACAATGACGGGCGGGATAGGATTTAAAACCGTTATGAAATCAATAAAGCCGCTTAGGTGGATCATAATTTTCACGGCGGCGGTAAATCTGTTTTTCACAAAGGGCGAGGCGTTTTTTTCGGTTTGGAAAATAGCGATAGCGGCGGAGGGGATAGATTTGGCGGTCAAAATGACCGTGCGGTTATTGTGCTTGATAACAGCGTCGTCGCTTCTGACGCTGACAACGCCGCCAATGCGGCTTACTGACGCGGTGGAATCGCTTTTAAGCCCTCTTGCGAGACTGAAGGTGCCGGTGAGGGAGCTGGCTATGATGATGAGCATAACGCTCAGGTTTATTCCCGTTCTCGCGGAGGAGGCGGACAGGATAATAAAAGCGCAGACGGCGCGCGGAGCGGATTTCGGCTCGGGCGGCATAATACGCCGAGCGAAATCGCTTGTGCCGGTGATGCTGCCGCTTTTCATAAGCGCGTTTAAGCGAGCGGAGGATTTGGCGGCGGCTATGGACGCGCGGTGTTTCATAAGCGGCGCGGCGCGGACGAAGCTCTGCGAAAACAGGCTGACACCGTTGGACGCGCGAGCGGGGGCGGTTTTTGTTGTTTTCGCGGCGGCGGTCATGGCGGCGGAATTGTGGTAAACCATAATTTACACACTCCAAAAATTATAATTGAATTGTAAAGGAATATATGCTATAATGAATATTAGGCTATCGCTTCAATATGACGGCACGGCTTATCATGGGTGGCAGGTGCAGGAAAATGCCGTTACCGTGCAGGAAATAGTGAAAAACGCGCTCTCGGAGCTGACGGGGGAGAAAATTAATCTTATCGGCTGCGGACGTACCGACGCGGGCGTTCACGCGCTCGATTATACCTGCAATTTTCACACCGAAACGACTATTCCGGTTGAAAAGCTGCCGTACGCGTTAAATTCGCGGCTGCCGGAGGATATAGTCTGCTTCGCGGCGGATGTGGTTCCCGATGATTTTCACGCGAAAAACAGCGCGGTGAGGAAGCGGTATGTTTATAAAATATTAAACGCTCCGTTCCCCGACGCGTTTATGAAAAATTACGCGTGGCATTTTAAATATCCTCTCGATACTGCAAAAATGCAAAGGGCGGCGGAGGCGTTTTTGGGCGAGCATGATTTTATCGGCTTCGCGTCGAGCGGATTTACGGTAAAAACTACGGTGAGAACAATATATTCGCTCGACGTTTCAAAGGAAAACAATATTATAACGATAGATATAACCGGAAACGGATTTCTGTATAATATGGTGCGTATAATCGCGGGTACTCTCGCGTTCGCGGGCTGCGGAAAGCTCGATCCGGACGATACGGCGCGCATAATCGCGTCGAAGGACCGCGCGGAAGCGGGCATTACCGCGCCGCCGCAGGGACTTTTCCTAAAGGAGGTGTACTATTGATGGACGATGAAAAAATCGAAAAATCCATTGATGATATAATTCAATACGGCGATGAATCCGAGGATGATTTTGATATAGAACCGGAAGAACCTAAAGAGCAAACCGACAATGCGGAAGCCTCCGAAGAAGAAGCCGAAGAGCCTGCGGCGGAACCCGATGAACAAACAGAGGAAGGCGAAGGAGCCGAAGAGCCCGCAGAGGAATCGGAACCCGAGGAAAAGACTTCGGAAGAAGGCGGCGAATACGAGTTCTATGACGACGGAGACGAATACATCGATTACGAATACGATGAATTGGACGAGGACTTTGAGGATGACGAGGAAGAATACAGAATAAGCACAAAAGCGCTGACGATCATAGCTGTCATAATGGCGGTTATCGTGCTTTTCGGCGCGCTTTCGTTCGTCAACATAGGCTTTGTGGGAGAATACAAGAAAAATTTTGCGAGAAACATATCGGTATTGGCGGATAAAATGGGAATAAGCTTAGGAGGCGGAGAATTGCAGGCGGAGCCGGAAGCCGCGCAGCCGAAGGAGGCGGGCGCGGTAACGGTTACGGAAAACGGCGAGGCTGCTACGGCGGAGGGGTATGACACCGAGATCGCGAGCAGCCAGATAATACCTGTGGAAAACGCGGTTTCAGCGCAGTTTGCGAAATATAAAAACGGCGTTGTGTGCGCGTCTCCGAATAAAATGATGTTTATAGACGGCACCGGAACCGCCGCATGGGAATGCGATACCGTTGTTGTAAATCCCGTGCTGAAAACCGGCGGCGATTACATACTTCTCACGGAAAAGAACGGCACGCGGATGTGTCTTTATAACGGAAATGAAAATATCTATGACATAAACGCCGACGATAAGCTGATAAACTGCTGCGTATCATCAAACGGCGACGTCGCGGCTGTTACGGACAAAGCGGGATATAAAGGCGCGGTTACGGTGTTTAACAAGAGCGGCGCGCAGATTTTCTCGTGGGCTTCCGGCAGCGACAACGTAATATGCGCCGATATTTCCGCAAAATCACGCCGCGTCGCGGCGGCGCTTTTAAACACCGACGGTCAGGCAAAATCAAGCATTAAAATTTTCGATATAAAAGAAACAGAGGCTCTTATGACGACGACATTCGAGGATTCCATTATTTTCGATGTGCGTTTTGCGGGAGATACGCTGAATGCGTTCGGCGACAACAGCATGATAGGTATGACATCAAGCGGGCGCTTGCTTTACGATATGCGTTTTACCGGCAGCGATTTTGTACACTATTCGACGGACGGCGACGGTAATTATGTTCTTCTGCTCGAAAACGCAAATATACCCGTAATCAATCTTTACAACAAAAAGGGAAAGCTGAAGGAGCAGTTTTCCACCGACGCCCTGCCGGACGTAATCGATATTTACGGAAACAACATCGTATACAACAGCGGCAGAACCATTGTTTCCGGCCGCGCGGACGGTAAAAATATGACGCGGTTTAACGCGGATATGGATGTGAGAAAGCTGTTTTTGACAGATGAAAAGACGTTTATTATAGTCTATTCCGGAAGCGTGGAAACTGTAACTATGAAATAAGCGGGAGGAATTATGATAAATCTGCTTGATGTGATCGTGCTCGGATTTATAGCGCTGTTTTTTGTGATAAGCTATAAAAAAGGGTTCGTAAAATCAATTTGGCGCATGGTGGCGGTCGTAATTACAATCGCGGCGGTTATTCTTCTTAAAAATCCTATGGTATCGTTTCTCGCGGGTACGGATATGGCAAGGACGATACAAGCCGCGGTAACGGAGCGGCTTGCGCTTTCGGCGGGCTCCGTGACGAGCGAGGCGGCGCAAAGCATGAATATTCCGGCTGTAATAGTAAACAGGCTTATAACCGGAGCAGTAAGCAACGCCGGAGAGGAGCTCGCGCGCTCGATTACGATGCTTGCGATTAACATAATCGCGTTTACGGCGCTGTTTGTGATAATAAGGGTGGTGCTTCATATAGCGTTCACGTTTTTTAACGGAGCCTCGAAGCTGCCAGTTATACATTTTGCAAATAAGCTGCTCGGCGGCGCGGTCGGCGCGGCGATGGCGCTTATAACGGTATTTATAGCGTTTGCGTTTATCTCGCTTTTCGCGCGCGCGGACAGTCCTCTGTTCGACATGATAAACGAGTCTTTAATAGTTAAATATTTATATAATTACAATATAATATTGCAGCTCATAATGAAGCTGTAAAGGGAGGTTTTTTAAATGTACAGTGATATCGTAAAAAAGGGCGTTGAAAAAACGCCGCACCGTTCGCTTTTTAAGGCGGCGGGCTTCACGGACGAGGAAATAAAGCGTCCTCTTATCGGCGTGGTAAGCGCCAAAAACGAGGTTATCCCGGGACATATCCATCTCGACAAAATAGCCGAGGCGGTAAAGGCGGGCGTACGCATGGCGGGCGGAACGCCTATCGAGTTTCCGTCGATAGGAGTATGCGACGGAATAGCTATGGGACACGTCGGAATGAAATATTCTCTCGCTTCGCGCGAGCTTATCGCGGACTCTATCGAGTCAATGACGATAGCGCACGGCTTCGACGCGCTCGTGCTTATCCCCAACTGCGACAAGATAGTACCTGGTATGCTGATGGCGGCGGCGCGTCTTAACAAGCCCGCGATCATCATATCGGGCGGACCTATGCTTTCGATAAACTACGGCGGCAAATTCCGTGACTTGAATACGACATTCGAGGCGATAGGCGAGTTTAAAGCGGGAACGATCGACGAGGAGGGACTGCTCGGTCTTGAAAACGCGGCTTGTCCGTCGTGCGGTTCGTGCTCGGGAATGTTCACTGCAAACTCAATGAATTGTCTCTGCGAGGTTCTCGGCATGGCTCTCCCGGGCAACGGCACGATTCCCGCCGTTTATTCCGAGAGAATAAGACTTGCAAAGGAAGCGGGCATGAAAATCATGGAGCTTCTCGAAAAGGACATAAAGCCGCGCGATATTATCACGCCCGATTCGCTTTACAACGCGCTGAGAGTTGACATGGCGCTCGGCTGCTCGACAAACTCAATGCTCCACCTGCCCGCGATAGCGCACGAGGCTCACGCTCCGATCACGCTCGATTACGCGAACGAGATAAGCAAGGTTACGCCGAATCTCTGCCATTTGGCTCCGGCGGGACATCATCATGTTCAGGATCTGTATGCGGCGGGCGGCGTTCAGGCGCTTATGAACGAGCTTTCAAAGCATGATTTATTAAAGCTCGACACAATCACCGTAACGGGCAAAACGCTCGGCGAAAATATAGCGAAATGCCCCGTCAAGGACTACGACGTAATTCGTCCTATAGATAATCCGTATTCGGCAACGGGCGGTATAGCGGTATTAAAGGGAAATCTCGCGCCGGACGGCTCAGTCGTAAAGAGAAGCGCGGTCGCGCCTGAAATGCTCAAGCACGAAGGACCGGCAAAGGTATTCGACAGCGAGGACGACGCAATAGCGGCGATCTACGCGGGCAAGATAAAGAAGGGCGACGTTGTCGTAATTCGCTACGAAGGACCGAAGGGCGGACCGGGTATGCGCGAAATGCTCTCTCCGACGTCGGCGATATGCGGTATGGGACTTGACAAGGACGTAGCGCTTATCACAGACGGACGCTTCTCGGGAGCGACGCGCGGCGCGGCGATAGGTCACGTTTCGCCCGAGGCTGTCGAGGGCGGACCGATTGCGTTCGTAAAGGACGGCGACATAATTCAGATTGACATAGAAAAATGCGAGCTGAACGTAAAGCTTTCCGACGAGGAGTTTGCGAAGCGCAAGGAGGGCTGGACTCCGAACGAGCCGAAAATCAAGACAGGTTATCTGAGACGCTATTCAAAGCATGTCGCGTCGGGTATGCAGGGCGCGGTCATGCTTGACGACTAAAAAGCGGATCATGAAGATGTGCGGATATTTATTTTAAGAAAATGGCGCGGCTTATGCCGCGTCATTTTCGGTTTTGCCCGAACCGGCTTGTTTTCCGCGCAATAAAAAACAGCATTTTCGAAAAAATGCTGTTTTTTGTAATTTTCATTATATCTCGCCGACAAGATCGGTCATACTGTACATTCCCGCGGGTTTTCCCGCCATAAACTTCGCGGCTCTTACCGCGCCCACCGCGAATACCTCTTTCGAAGCCGCGTGGTGGCTGAGCGTTATGACCTCGTCGTTGCCCGCGAAAATAACGTCGTGCTCGCCCACGATCGTGCCGCCGCGTATAGCGTGCAGTCCGATCTCGGTATTCTTGCGCTTGCGCCTTACCGAATGGCGGTCATAAACGTACTCGGCGGGATATGACAGCGTTTCGTCAATAGCGTCCGCGATAGCCAAAGCCGTGCCTGATGGCGCGTCTATTTTCTGATTATGGTGCTTTTCAACGATTTCTATATCGAAATTGCCCTCCAAAAGCTTCGCCGCCGTTTTCGCGAGCGCGATCAAAAGATTTATTCCCAGGCTCATATTCGCCGAGAAGAAAATCGGAACGCTCTCCGCCGCTTCCTTCATCTGCGCCTTCTGCTCGTCTGTGTAGCCGGTCGTCGCGAGTATAACGGGTAAGCGGCGCGTTTTGCAATATTCGAGTATCGCGTCGAGCGCGGACGGATGCGAAAAATCGATCATAACGTCCGCCGCTCCGGTGTATTCCGACGGCGTTTTATAGACAGGATACGGATTTTCAACAGCGTCGTTTATATCAACGCCCGCGACGATCTCGCAGTCCGCGTCCTCGCTCACGAGGCGGTCTATAACTCTGCCCATCTTGCCGTTACAGCCGTTTAAAATTATCTTTGTCATTGGTTTTTCTCCCTTTCCAATCAATACAGCTTCTTAACTCCCATTTTTTCAAGCGATTTTTTAAGCGTTTCGAGGTTCTTTTCCTCCATGTCAACGAGCGGCATTCTGAGCTTGCCCGCGCTGTAGCCGAGAACGTTCATCGCCGTCTTTATCGGCACGGGATTTACCTCGATAAAGAGATTATTTATAAGCTCCAGCATATCAAGCTGTAATTTGCAAGCCTTTACCGCGTCACCGTTTAAGAAATATTCGCATATATTATGCGTTTCCTCGGGCATAATATTCGCCACGACCGAAATAACGCCCTTGCCGCCGAGCGACATAACAGGCACGATCATATCGTCGTTTCCAGAGTATATGTACAGATCCGGCACTTCCGCGGCAACCTTCGCCGTATAGCTGATATTGCCGCTCGCCTCCTTGACCGCGACGATATTTTGTACCTTTGAAAGCTGTTTTAACGTGTCGATTGCAAACGTCATGCCCGTACGCGACGGAACATTATAGAGTATGACCGGAATTTTAACCGCGTTCGCGATAGCCGTAAAGTGCGCGACAAGTCCCTTCTGCGTAGTCTTGTTGTAGTACGGCGTAACGGAAAGAATACCGTCCGCGCCCATTTCCTCGGCTTTTTTCGTAAGCTCGATCGCGTGAGCCGTATCGTTCGAGCCTGTACCAGCGATCACGGGAATACGTCCGTTTGCCTTTTTTATCGTATATTCGATAGTCGCCAAATGCTCCGCGTCCGGCATAGTCGAAGCCTCGCCGGTAGTACCGCAGATAATGATCGCGTCTGTCTTATTCGCGATATGCATTTCAATCAATCTGCCCAGCTCGTCAAAATTAACGCCGTCCTCCGTAAACGGAGTAACGATCGCAACGCCCGAGCCTGTGAAAGGTAATGTTTTCATTGTATAACCTCCTATCAATCCATATATCCTTTTGCCGTCAACAATTCCGCCAACAATACCGCGCCGCCTGCCGCGCCTCTCAGCGTGTTATGGCTCATCGAAACCATTTTGTAATCGTACTGTGTCGACTCTCTGAGCCTGCCGCAGCTTATCGCCATGCCGCCGTCGATCTCGCGCGCCGTCTTAATCTGCGGCTGATCGGGATTTTCGGCTTCGGTGTAAACGTGGATAAACTGCTTCGGCGCGTGCGGCAAATTTAATTCCTGCGGTACGCCCTTAAATTCGCGCCACATATTCTCGATCTCCTCAACCGACGGCTTATTCACGCCGTCCTTGAACGAGAAGAATATCGCCGCCGTATGACCGTCCGAAACGGGTACGCGGTACGTTTGGCACTCGATCTGCAGCTCCGTTGACGGAACTATCTCGCCGCCCTCGATTTTGCCCAAAATCTTATTCGGCTCAACCTCCGACTTCATCTCCTCGCCGCCTATATACGGAATGAGGTTGTCGACCATTTCCTGCCACGTTTCAAACGTCTTGCCCGCGCCGGAAATCGCCTGATACGTCGTAACAAGCGCGTGGTCTATTGGGTATTTTTGATTTATGACCGCCATAGCGGGCAGGTACGACTGAAGCGAGCAATTCGACTTGACCGCCACAAAACCGCGCTTCGTGCCGAGCCGCTTTCTCTGCGCCGGAATGATCTCGATATGCTGCGGATTTATCTCCGGTATGATCATCGGCACGTCGGGAGTATGTCTGTGCGCCGAGTTGTTTGAAACAACGGGACACTCCGCCTTAGCGTAACGCTCCTCCAAAGCCTTTATCTCGTCCTTTTTCATATCGACCGCGCAGAACACAAAGTCAACCATCGACGCGATTTTCTCAACGTCGCCCGCCGCGTCCATAACCACCATATCGGCAACGCTCGCGGGAATTTCCTCCTTCATCGCCCACTTCGCGCCGACCGCGTCCTTATACGCCTTGCCCGCGCTTCTCGGCGACGCGGCAAGCACCGTTATCGTGTACCACGGGTGATCGTGCAGAAGCGTTATGAAACGCTGTCCCACCATTCCCGTAGCGCCTATTATTCCTACCTTGTAATTTTCTTTCATATATAAAACTCCTTTCATGCGTGTTAAAAAGACAGCGGTTTTCGAGCCGCTGCCTATAATCCAAGCATTATACGCGATAGCTCTCCACCAACGTGACAGTCATACCGCTCTTAACGATATGCCCAGCCATACGCCCCGCGACAAACGCACCGCTTCGGCGTTTTCCCCTTTCCCCGCGCCTCAAAGGCTGCCGCGAGCCTCCGCGCGGGTACTGATAAAAAACGCGCCTCTATCTATTTATAATATATTATCACGATTAAATATATGTGTCAATAGGAAAATTGTTATTTTTCTTAATTTATTACGCAATCGCTTGACATTATTTTTTATCGGTGTTATAATATAAATAACAAAACAACCGCCGAAGGTGTGAGTTCGGCGGCTGTTCGTGAATACGGCATCGCTTGCGCGAGAAGCGATTGCTTAGTCACTTTAAAGGTTGACGAAAAAATAATCGCCTACATTTAAGAGTGGTGGGGCGATTATTTTGTTATCTTATAAATTATTATCAAAATGATAACGATTATAATAAGATTCAATGTTTCCATTGAGTAAGCCTCCCTTCGTGATGCGAAATCACAGGGTCTACTCTTTTATCTATACATAAAAGGTTGAACCTTTCGGGAGTGACAAAACAATCGTCCGATAAGCGGGCTGTATCCACAGGTAATTTTACAGTATTGCATAATCTTTGTCAAATTAAATTTATGTGACATACGCGGAGGGATGACCATGATACTTACTATAGATATCGGCAACACCAATATTGTGATAGGCTGCTGCCGCGGAGAAGAGATACTTTTCGGCGAACGCCTTACTACCAATAAAAACGGTACCGCGCTCGAATATGCGGTGATTTTTAAGAATGTACTTGAAATGTATTCGGTAAATCCGCGCGAGATAACCGGCGCCGTTATATCGTCGGTGGTCCCGTCCGTTACGGACGTTGTGCGCGAGGCGGTCCTGAAAATAACCGGCGTGGAATCCTTGACAGTGGGACCCGGGATAAAGACGGGGCTCAGCATTCTCACCGACGATCCCGCACAGCTCGGAAGCGACCTTGTTGTTGACGCGGTTGCCGGAATAAGCGAATACCCGCTGCCGCTTGTGATTTTCGATTTGGGTACCGCCACAACGGTATCGGTCATTGACGAGAAAAAAAATTATCTCGGCGGAATGATTTTGCCCGGAATGCGTACCGCGCTCGATTCGCTTGTCGGAAAAACGTCGCAGCTCCCGAATATACGTCTTAATTCCCCCAAAAAGGTTATAGGGACGAATACCGTGGATTGTATGCAAAGCGGTATGCTTTACGGCACCGCGGCGAGTATCGACGGCATAATCGAGAAAATCGAGAATGAACTCGGCAGAGGCGTGACCGCCGTAGCGACCGGCGGGCTTGCAGGTACGGTAATTCCGCTGTGCGCGAGGGAAATTATTGTCGATGACGATTTGCTGCTTAAAGGTCTTATGATACTCTATAATAAAAATAAGAAGGACGCGGAATGATCCGCGTCTTTTAATTTATTCGCGCCTGCGTTTGCGGGTAAACGATAAATGTCAATATGGCTTTTATAAAAAATCACAAAAAATTATCTTGATTTTAACGGAAATTTGGTATACAATATATAAAACAGGTATCGGTTTTTCGGAAACAACAAAGGATATCGGCGAATGAACAAAAATAAACAAACCATAATAAATATGGCGGCGAGTCTTATCGCTTTCGCCATTTCAATAGGAATAAATTTTTTTCTTTCAAAATACATAGTGGAAAGCGTCGGTGCGGAGGCTAACGGATTTATAAAGGTATCGGATACGTTTCTCGCATGCTTTTCGATAATTACTGTCGCGATGAACTCGATGGCGGGCAGGTTTATTTCCATTTCATATTTTCGGGATAAACCGCAGGAAGCCAACGAATATTACAGCTCGACGTTTTTTTCCAATGTCATCCTGAGCGCGATATTTTTCCCGATATTTGTTTTTATAGTGTTTAATGTTTCGAGTTTGCTCAATATCAGCACGCCGGAGCTGACGCTCGACGTGCAGTTTCTGCTCGGATTTACGGCGATAAATTTCATCGTCGGCATACTTTCGATAAATTTCGGAGTTTCGTTTTACATAAAAAATAAGCTCTATATTCAGTCGCTTATAAATATAGCGGGCTATGTGCTGCGCGCGGTGCTTTTATATCTTATGTTCAGCTCCCTGAAGCCGTATGTCGCGTATACGGCGGTGGTTATGCTTATCGTGACGCTATTCACGCAGGGCTGCAATATCTTCTTTAAGCACAGGCTGATTCCGGAGCTGAAGCTCAGCGCGAAAAACTTTAAGCTCGATAAAGTAAAAACGCTGTTCATGTCGGGAATTTGGAACAGTATCACAAGAATGGGCACGCTTTTGTCGAGCGGTATTGACTTGATTGTTACAAATCTCATGCTCGGCGGCTCCGATATGGGACTTTTGGCGCTCGTTAAGATTATCCCGAATATGGTGAACAATATGACGGACACGCTCGCCGTTACGTTTATTCCGAACCTCACCAAGCTTTACGCCGACAATAAAATTCCGGAAATGGTTCGTGAAACAAAATCGTCCATGCAGCTTATGAGTATGCTCATAAGCATACCCATAGGACTTGTTATAAGCTTCGGCACGGACATATTCGCGCTTTGGTACCCGAGCGAGGACGCGTTTTTCCTGCGCCTGCTCAGCGTCATAGCGGTGCTGCCGCTCGCTATAGTTTGTCCGGCGATGGTTATACAGAATATTTTTGTGATAATAAACAAAATTAAAACGACCTCGCTGCTGATTTGCGCGACGGGCTTTCTCAATATCATCGTGCTGCTCGTGCTGCTCAAAACGACGAACGCCGGCATATCGGCTGTCGTATGCGTAGGATCGATACTTGCGATGGTGCGCGATCTGTGCTATACCGTCCCGTACGGCGCAAAATATTTGGGCGTCAGCGCGAGAACGTTTTATCCGGATGTTATAAAATCGCTTATAGCGTCGTTTGCCATAGGCGCGATAGGCATGATATTCAGGCGCATGATGCCGTCGGTATCGTGGCTTAACCTGTTCGTGTTCGGCGGAATGGCTGCCGCGGCGGGGCTTTGCTTCAACTTTTTGTTCATTCTCGGAAAAGAATCGCGGAGCCAGCTCGTATCTATAAAAAAAAATTTTGCCGGCGCGAGGAAGAAAAATATAACTAAATAATATAAAACGCCCGTATTAAGCCGTTTTTCAGGATGGGAAAGGTATCGGAGAAAAATTTTTCAAAAATTTTTGATAAATTTTCATAAAACTATTGCAAACCGAAAAAGAGTGTGTTATAATACCGTTGTAGAAAGAAATTACATTCTACCCTTTTATCCTATACATAGCAAAAACAAAAAAAGTACCTCACTCCTTTAGGTACTTTTTTTGCATTGGGGGCGGGGCGTAAATTTAGAAATTAATAGTAATTGAAATTTCCGAACAAATCTGTTATAATATAAAAAACCAACAAAATGAAGGGACTAAATCGCATGAATGTTCTTTTAATGTCCGTCAAAGCGGGGTTCGGGCATCACTCGACGGCGCTCGCTATGATGAGCTATTTTGAAAAATTCTCTCACAGGTGCGAAATGCTCGATATTTTTAACTACATAAACAAGCCTCTCGGCACGGCGATAGACGACGGCTATCTGTTTTCGACGAAATATATGCCGAATATCTACGGAAAGGCGTATGAAAAGCTCGACAAAAAGGACGAGCCGTACGATAAGCGCGCGCCTATAAGCCTGGTTTCAAATCTCGTGTCGAAAAAGCTGACAAAATACGTCGAGGAATACGCGCCCGATTTAATTATAGGCACGCACAGCGTGGCGGGAATGGTTATGAGTATTTTATCGAAGCGCGGCGTCATATCCTGCCCGACGATAGGAATAATAACCGATTTCACGGTTCACCCGTTTTGGGAAAGCACCGACCTTGATTATTACGTTACGCCCGACGAAATTTTAAATTACGAAATGGCGAAAAAGGGCGTGTCAGGAAGGAAAATCCTTCCCATAGGCATACCCATACGCGAGAAGTTTTCTGTGCGCGGCGACAAAGCGAAAGCGCGCGCGGCGCTGAACATTCACGATAAAACGACGGCTCTCGTGATGATGGGGTCGATGGGCTACGGCAATATCAAAAAAATGCTTATGGAAATGGATGAATTTCAGTCAGATTTTCAGATTATATGCGTGTGCGGCTCAAATAAAAAGGCATACGCGGAAATAAACGATTATATTTGGAAAAAGGAAGTATACGCTTACGGCTTTACGGATAAGGTTGACATGATGATGGACGCGGCTGATTTTATCGTTTCGAAGCCGGGCGGACTTACCACGTCCGAGGCTCTCGCGAAGGGGCTTCCTATGATTATAATAAATCCGCTTCCCGGGCAGGAGGACAGAAATCTCGATTTTCTCGTAAACAACGGCGCGGCGGTGATGGTAAACGAGCGTTACTCCATATCGGACGCGCTCAATCAGCTTTTGAACTGCGAATGGCGCAGGCGGCTTATCGAGGAAAGCGTCGGGAGGCTCGGAAAGCCCTCGGCGACGGCGGATCTTTATAAATTCGTGACGGAAAAGCTGTGGGCAAATTCAACGGGTACGGAAAACGCTTTGCCCGTTAAGTAATTGAGTATTCCTGCGTCGGACTTGAACGCGAAAATCAGCTTCCGGCTCACGAGCGAGTACGGTTTGCCCGTTTTTGAGCCGCCGTATTTCACGTCGCCCGACAGCGGATGCCCGACGGCGGCAAGCTGAGCGCGTATCTGATGCGTGCGTCCCGTGAGAAGCTCGACCTCGAGAAGCGACCGCTTTTCGCTGACCGCAAGCGTTTTGTATCTTATTTTAACGGGTTTTGAATTATCCGAAGGGGCGTCCGAAACAGACGCCTTTTTTTCGCGGCGCGTAAGAAATGCCGACAGCTCTCCCTCGCCTGTCATTATCCCGTCGGCAACGCACAAATACAGCTTTTTTATCTCGCGCAGGCGGATTTTTTCGTTGATGATCCTGAGCGCCGCCGCGTTTTTCGCCGCGATAATTATTCCGGCGGTGTTGCGGTCGAGCCTGTTGCACAGCGCGGGAGCGAAGCTGTGCTCATCCGACGGGTCGTATTCGTTCTTATTATATAGATAGCTTTGTATACGCGCAATAAGCGTGTCGGAGGTGTTTTTATCGTCCGCGTGAACTACCAGCCCGACGGGTTTATTTATGAGAAGGATGTTTTCGTCCTCGTAAACAACGTCAATATCATCGTTTGACGGCGTAAAAGTACGATCTTCCTTGAAAAATTCGTCCTTAAAATAAAGCGCGAGCTCGTCCCCGCCGCGCAGAATTGCCGCTCCGTCCCTGACGTGCTTTCCGTTTACGCGCACGCAGTTTTTCCGAAGCCCCTTATAGAGCATCGACTTCGGCAAATCGGGCATATATTTTGAGATGAATTTGTCAAGACGCTGATCAGCGTCGTTTTCGTTTATGATAACTTTTCGCATAATATTTCTCCGAAATTTTCTTTATATCGCTATTGTATCATATTTATTTTTGTGATACAATATATTGAAAGCAAAAATTTGCGCGTATCATTTTTACATAGAGGAGGAAATAAAATGGGAATATTCGGTTTCGGCGGCGGCTACGATAAGCCGGGCAAGGGCGTGGACAAGGACGCGCCGAAGAAAAAGGGATTTTTTCTGTACTGGGACATCGTTTTCCGCAAATTCGTAAAATTCATTCAGGCGAATTTATTTTGTTTTATTTCGAGCATTCTGTATTTTGTGCTTTTGTACCTGCTGTCGGTGCTGCTTATCCAGCCGCAGTCGTTTATGGGCATAGGAGAGCAGTTCCGGCTTGAGGGCTCGTCCGTGAACGAGACGGCGGGCGCGATAGCGTTCGGATTCAGGGCTATGTTTATAATCGCGGTGACTATGCTTTGGGGAACAGGCCCCGCGTCCGCGTCGTTCGCGTACATCAACCGCTGTTTTACGCGCGGCGAGCACGCGTGGATCATAAGCGACGGTATGGACAAGATGAAGGAAAACTTCAAACAGGGCATGATAGTTGTTGTGATCGACTTTGTGCTTTTGCTTCTCGGCATAAACGCGCTGATGTTCTATTACAGCATATACATTTCCACCGGCAGCATTATGTGGATGGCGCTCTGCTACATAGCCGCGCTGCTGCTTCTGATTTATACCATGATGCACCCGTATCTGTACCAGATAATGGTGACATTCAAATGCGGTATCGGCGCGCTTTATAAAAACGCGATACTGCTAACGCTTGGAAAGCTGCCGATGAATTTGCTGCTCACGCTCATATCGGGCGGAATAATATTCGCATTGTTTACGGCGATAAATCCCATAATCGCGCTGCTTTTCTCGATCGTATTGGGACCGTGCATCATGCGCTATCCGATGGAATTTTACGCGGCGCGCGTGATAGAAAAATCAATTCTTCGCGATATGCAGGCGAAAACGCCCGCGCCGCAGATAGAGTATCTTGACGAGGAGGACGAATAATGCTGCTTGGCGAATACGATATCGCCGTTATAGGCGGCGGACACGCCGGAATAGAGGCGGCTCTCGCGGCGGCTCGGCTCGGCATGAGGACTGTTATGTTCTCGATAAGCCTTGACGCTGTCGCAAATCTCCCCTGCAATCCGAGCATAGGCGGCACGGCGAAGGGACATCTCGTGCGCGAGATAGACGCTCTCGGCGGCGAAATGGGCAAGGCGGCGGACGCAACGTTTATACAGTCGAAAATGCTCAACCGCGGCAAAGGCCCCGCCGTTCACTCTCTGCGCGCTCAGGTTGACAGGAAAAAGTATCACGCCGAAATGAAGCGGCGCGTCGAGGAACAGGAAAATTTACAGCTGAAACAGGCTGAAATAGTTGATATATCGGTCGAAAACGGTCGCGTAACGGGCGTTAGAACGAGCACAGGCGCGGAATACGCGGTAAAAGCCGTGATCGTCGCGACGGGAACGTATCTGAAGGGGAAAATCCTGATAGGCGATTACTCGAAGGAAAGCGGGCCGGACGGAATGTTTCCGGCTAACGAGCTGTCGAAAAATCTACGCCGTATCGGAGTGGAGCTCGCGCGGTTTAAAACGGGTACTCCGGCGAGAATACACGCGGATTCGCTCGATTTTGACAAAATGGAGGTCGAGCGCGGCGACGACAAAATTGTTCCGTTCTCGTTCGAAACGGAAAATGTCGGCGAAAACAAGGTAAATTGCCACCTCGTCTATACAAACGCGGAAACACACAGGATAATACATGAAAATCTTCACCGCTCCGCGATGTACTCGGGGCTGGTCGAGGGCGTGGGGCCGCGCTATTGCCCGTCGATAGAGGATAAGGTCGTGCGGTTCGCGAACAAGGAACGCCATCAGCTTTTTATCGAGCCGATGGGGCTTGACACAAAGGAAATGTACGCGCAGGGCTTTTCGACGAGTATGCCCGAGGACGTGCAGATAATGATGTATCGCTCGATCAAGGGCATGGAAAACGTGGAGATCATGCGTCCCGCGTACGCGATAGAGTACGATTGCTGCGACCCGACCCAGCTTCTTGCGACGCTTGAATTTAAAAAGATAAGCGGACTGTACGGCGCGGGACAGTTCAACGGCACGTCGGGCTACGAGGAAGCCGCCGCGCAGGGAATTATCGCGGGAATAAACGCCGCGCTCAAATTAAAGGGCGAAGAACCGCTTATCTTGAGCCGCTCAGACGGCTATATCGGCACTTTAATAGACGATTTGATCACGAAAGGCACGAACGAGCCGTACAGAATGATGACCTCTCGCTCGGAATACCGCCTGCTCTTAAGGCAGGACAACGCCGACGAGCGCTTAACTCCGTTCGGCTATCGCGTCGGACTTATAAGCGAGGAGCGGTACAGGAAATTACAGGAAAAGCTGCGTCTTATCGACGAGGAAATAAAGCGGCTCGAGTCAACAACCGTGCCGCCGAAAACGGCGAACCCTATCTTGGAAAAGTACGGCACGTCGCCGGTCAAAACGGGTGTAAAACTCAGCGATATGCTCAAACGCCCCGAGCTTGACTACGAAAAACTCGCGCCCGCCGATCCCGAGAGACCAGATCTTCCCGACGCTGTATGCGAGCAGGTTGAGATACGTCTGAAATACGACGGTTACATCAAGCGTCAAATAATGCAGGCGGAGCAGTTCCACAAAATGGAATCGCGTTTGCTGCCGGAAAACCAGGATTATTCGAGCATTCACGGCTTGCGTCTCGAAGCGCGGCAGAAGCTCAATAAAATCCAACCAAAATCGCTCGGACAGGCGTCGAGAATATCCGGCGTTTCACCGGCGGATATTTCGGTTTTGGCGGTATGGCTCGAAACAAGGAAATAACTCAAATCACACTGCGGATGCGCTCGGTATAAATCCGGCGTATACCGGCATTTTCGCCGAGCCCGCGCAAATCACATTCGACGGAAAGGTCGGCGTTTTCAAACGCACTTTTCCATTCAACAGAGATATCGTTTTTCGCGTGTTCGCCCGCGACAAGCATAAGAGGAGAAAGAACAACGCTTTTATACGCTGTTCTTTTTGCGTTTTCAAGGGTTTCCTTTAAATCGGGATGTCCCTCGACCGTGCCGACGAGAACGTTGGAATAACCGAGCGATTTTATTTTATTTTCAAACTCCGAATAGATTAGATCGCTCTCGTGCCCCGTGCCGTGACCGACCAGAATATGCAGCACGCCGTCGTTTTTAATATTAAGCGCGTCAATTACCTCCGCGAAAGCGGCGGGGGAATGAAGCAGCGGTTTTGTGATTTTTATTTTCATTTTATCCGCGTATTCCGATATCACATTGCAAACCTTGTCGTATTCAAAGCCGCCGATAATATGCGTCGGGACGCAGACGACCTCGTCAAATCCCTCGTCAGCGAGACTTGCGAGCGCGTTTTTTATGTCGTCAATTTCAATGCCGTAAACGCTTTTGAGCTTGCGTATGATCATACCACTCGTAAACGCTCGCCGCGTTTCGTATTCCGTGTGAGCATTTGCAGCCGCGCGCTCGACCGGAGCTATACATCTTTCAATAACCTCGGGATAACTCGTTCCGAAGCTCGTTACAAGTATCGCTTTTTTCATATCATTCTCCTTACGGCTCTTTCAAACGCGGCTGTATCCTTTTTCCCGAGAGCGATCATTTCATCGGTAACAAGCGCCCGCAAGAGAGCCTTTTTCGCGTTTTTGTCAATGTCCTTTTTTAATATCGCGCGGCGCGCTTTTTTGAGTACGGAGCAGATTTTATCATACGCTTCAATATCGATTTCGGAGCGGATTTTTTGCGCGAGCAGGGGATACGCTCCGTTTGTAGAAACAGCCGCCGTTATATTGCCGCTTCGGGTGTACGCCATCGGAATAAAATCCGAGCCTTCCGAACATGACGCGTTAAGAGCCAAAATACCGAGCTCCGCCGCGTCGGACGTAATTTGGCGGTTAAGCTCCTCGTCGTCCGTTGCGGAAATCGCAATAAACGCGCCGTTTAAGTCGCTTTTTTCGTAGCTTTTCGCGGCGTATTCTATGTTTAATCCCGAAAAATCCGCGTTAAGCTCCGGACTTATGATTTTCACCGCCGCGCCCTCTTTTTCAAGCGCCGCCGCCTTGATCCGCGCCGCCCCGCCCCCGCCGACTATGACGCATAAGCGGTTTTTTACGTTCAGCATTACGGGATACATTTTATTCCTCCAGCCACTTCGCTATTTCCTTTGCGTAATACGTTATTATTATTTTCGCGCCCGCGCGTTTCATCGCGGTCACGCTTTCCATAACGACCGCCTTCTCGTCGAGCCAGCCGTTGAGCGCGGCGGCTTTTATCATTGAATACTCTCCGCTCACCTGATATATCGCGAGCGGCTCGTTGAATTTTTCGCGCATGGTTTTTGCGATGTCGAGATACGCAAGCCCAGGCTTTACCATGATGATATCCGCGCCCTCCTCAATGTCAAGCTCCGTTTCGATCACAGCCTCGCGCGCGTTGCGGTAATCCATTTGGTACGTTTTCCTGTCGCCGAACGACGGCGCGCTGTCAGCCGCGTCGCGGAACGGTCCGTAAAACGCCGACGAATATTTCACACTGTAAGCCATAATAAGTGTGTTCTCAAAGCCGTTTTTGTCAAGCTCCGAGCGAATAGCTCCAACTCTTCCGTCCATCATGTCCGACGGCGCTACTATATCCGCTCCCGCCCTCGCGCACGAGAGAGCCGCCTTTGCGAGCAGCGGCAGCGTTTTTTCGTTCACCACGCACCCGTTCTCGACCACTCCGCAGTGACCGTGAGATGTGTACTCGCAAAGACAAATGTCCGCGATAACTATTAAATTCGGATGCGCTTTTTTAATCATACGGATCGCGCGCTGAACAACTCCGTTATCGTCATACGCGCCGCTTCCGAGCTCGTCCTTGTGCGCGGGTATGCCGAACAGCAGCACCGCGTTTACGCCCGCCGACACGGCTTCGTCAACGGCGGCGGGGAAATCATTGAGCGAATACCGCTTCACTTCGGGCATCGACGCTATTTCCTCAGTTTCACTCTCGGTCACGAACATAGGATACACCAAATCGGTGCGGTCTATTGACGTTTCGTGGACGAGGTCGCGTATAGCCGCGCTAACTCTGTTTCTTCTCGGTCTTTTGATCATGTTCAGTCCTCCAAAATGCAATCTATTATGCTTTCAGCCGTCGGTTTTGCGGCGGTTTTGTAAACTTTTATGCCGTTTTTTTCGGCGTTTTCCGTAGTTTTAGCGCCGATCGAAATGAATTTCGCGCCCGTTTCGATTCCCATATCGCAAAACGCCTTCGCCGCCGAGCCGCTCGATAAAATTATATAGTCCGTTTCATTGGCGAAAACGGCGAGCGCTTCGCGCTTTGAAAAATCCGTTTCCGTTCTGTAAAGCGCGAGATCCGTGTGCGGTACATTTTTTTCTTTGAGCATATCGGTTAAGACAGCCGAAGCTCCCGCCGCGCGAAGAAGCAGAACTCGGTCTTTTTCCGTTATACGCCTTTCAAGCTCCGCCGCGAGCGATTCGCTGTTCGCAGCGGCGGGAACGCAGTCCGCGTATATACTGCGTTTTTCGAGCGCCGCCGCCGTCCTTTCGCCGACGACCGCGAATTTCACAGCCGCGAGCGAGCGTATGTCCGCACGCGTTTTTGAGAGATGATCGAAAAAAATATCAACTCCGTTCGCGCTCGAAAAGACAATGTATGTGTAATCGGAAAGGCTGATTTCCGCAAATTTTTCGTAATTTATCGGCACGGTTCTTATAACACTCAGCTCCGTAATGTCCGCGTTCCTTTCCTCCGCCGCTTTTCTCAAATCGTTTAAAACCGTTTCCGTCCCCGTCGCGAGGATTTTTTTGCCCGACGGTTTAAAGCGGTTGATTTTATCATGCAGACCGACAACGTCTCCAACGACGATAACCGCAGGCATAGCGCAGTTTTTCGCCTTATCCGCTATATCGCCGAGAGTGCCGCAAACGATCGTCTGATTGGGCAGAGTTCCGTTTGAAATAACCGCCGCCGGAGTGCTTTCGCGTTTGCCTTTTTTGATGAGCTTTTCGGCTATTTCCGCTATTTTCGCCGCGCCCATCAGAAACACGAGAGTACCGTCAAGTCTTGCGAGCGTTCCGTAATCGACGCTCGATTTGCCTTTTTTTTCATGCGCGGTTATAACATGGAACGACGACGCGAAATCGCGGTGTGTGACCGGTATTCCGGCGTACGCAGGAACGCTGTAACACGACGAAACGCCTGGAATCACCTCAAAATCGATCCCCTCCGCCGCGAGCGCCTCCGCCTCCTCGCCGCCGCGCCCGAACACAAAAGGATCGCCGCCCTTGAGCCGCGCGACGGTTTTGTTTTGTTTTGCTTTTTCAATAATAAGTGCGGTAATTTCCTCCTGCTTTAAATGGTGATTGCCGGAAATTTTCCCCGCGTAAATCAGCTCGCAGTCGGGCTTCGCGTAATTTAAAAGCGTCCCGTTTACGAGATGATCAAAAATTATAACATCGGCGGATTTTACGCGCTCAAGCCCCTTGACGGATATCAACCCCCCGTCCCCGGGCCCCGCGCCGATTAGATATACCATGATAATTTACCCCATTTTCAATATTTTCGTCTCCCGTATAATTTCCCCGCTTCTTACCGACAGCGTTTTCATCACGATCTCCCCGCCCACAACTGCCGCGTGCGCGCCGATGGGGGAGTGGCAGCCGCCGCCGGATTGCTTTAGAAATTCTCGCTCGGCTTTTAACGCCGCCATTGTCGGGGCGTGATTTATCGCGTCCGTGTATTTTTTCAAATCGCCCGAACGCGTCTCAACCGCGATTATGCCTTGTCCCGCCGCGCATACGAAATCGAGCGGAGTGATTATCAAATCCGCGCCCACATTCAGCCTGTCGAGCGCCGCCTTTGCCATGATCAGCGCGTCGTATTCGCCGCTTTTCAGCTTGTTTATCCGCGTCCCGATATTGCCGCGTATCGGTTTTATCAGAGCGTCGGGATACAGCTCCCTTATCTGAACCTCGCGCCGCGCGCTGCCCGTGCCTATTACGCTCGGAGCTTTGCGTGACAGCGAGATCATCACGTCCTCATGTGCTCCGCGCGGGAGTACCGCGCCTATTTCAAGCCCTTCGGGAAGCTCCGTCGGCATATCCTTCGCGCTGTGAACAGCCATATCTATTCCGCCTTCGAGCAGCGCGGCTTCAAGCTCCTTGATAAAAACGCCCTTTCCGCCGAAGCTCGCAAGCGTTTTGTCAAGCCTTTTGTCGCCCTCCGATGTAATTCCGACGATTTCAAATTCGTCCTCGGGAAACGCTGTTTTAAGCGCGTTCGCCGCTATTTCTGTCTGCTTAATCGCCAGCGGGCTTTTCCGCGTTCCTATTATGATTTTCATTTTTCATTCCTCAATCCGTCTATAAACAACCGAAATTCCTTAGCCGAACAATTCGATTTTTTTTCGTAGATCATTTTCATAAATCCGCCGCGCGCGCTTTCGGCGAGACTGTTTTTTTTCGTTTCTATCCATTCCTTGTTTTCGTAAAAAATCTGCCAAACAAGAAACTCGTTTACATATTTTTCCAAAATAACGCGCGCCTTTTCGGCTTCCGCGCGCTTTTTCGCGTTGTTTTCCTCGGATAAGCCGCGCAGATCGTCGATATCAGTGTACATATTCAAATCCGAATTGACAATATCCATATCGCACGGCACCGCGAGGTCTATAAACGCGCGTTTTTTGCGCGTTGCGAGAGCTTTTTCGCATTCGGCTCGCGAGATCGTGAGGTGAGGGCTTGCCGTCGCGCTTATTACCGCGTCCATATCGTCGAGAAAATCATAACGCGAGTAATAATCTATAACCTCCGTCCTGTCAAAGCTTTCAAAAAGCGCCGCGTCCTTTGTGCGTGTCGTAACATACAGCTTTGCCGCGCCGATTGACGCCAAATCCTTATAGACGATATTGCCGATTTTGCCGCCGGCGCCGATAATCATAATTTTTTTCCCGTCCAGCCCGCCGAGAGCCTCCGCGCATTTTTTTATCGCGAGCGTTGCCGTGGAAACGGGAGTTTTTGAAAGCAGCGTATCGGTTTTTACGCGCTTTGCGCCGGTTACCGCAAGGCGGAACAGCGTGTTCATATATATGCCCGCCGTTCCCGCTTCCGCCGCGAGAGAGTGCGCGTCCCTGACCTGACCGAGAATTTGATCCTCGCCGATTATCATGGAATCGAGCCCCGCCGCGGTTTCGGCAAGCCGCGCTACAGCGTCCGCGTCATAAAAGACGGTTATATACGGGCTTAAATCAATTCCGGCAAGCGAGTTGAAATATTCAATAAATTTTTCCCGAACATCGCCGTCTGCCGCGAGATAAAATTCGCATCGGTTACAGGTGGAAAGAACGACGCATTCATCCGCGAGATTCCGTTTTATGTATTTTAAAATTTCCGTTTGCCGCTTTTTTGTAAACGCCAATAAGGCGCGAACCTTTAAAGGCGCGCGGCTGTGGCTGATTCCGATTGCGAATATACGCATTATGGTGTTCCCTTCTTAATGATTATCGTTGTAAAATATCCAAGCTCGCCGCGCGGGATTTTGCCCACGAACTCACCGTTCATGCCGATATTGCTCGCCGCGGCCGCTTTGCCCAGAAGACCGCGCTTTTCGAGCATATCATAAATTTTATCCAGATTTTTTCCGGCTTTCATCACAACTATATTGTCAAACGTGTCAAGTATCTCTTCAAAGCGTTCGTCCAAATTTACCGCCGGCACTACCGCGAGCGTTTCGTTGCCCTCACACAGACTCACTCCCGCGCGCGCGGCGGCAGCGCAGAAGGACGGAACGCCCGAAACGGTTTCCGTTTCATATCCGCGCTTGGCGAGCTCCTTTGCAACGTATGAGCAGGTGCTGTAAACAGCCGCGTCTCCGAGCGTTATCATCGCCGTATTTTTGCCCGTATCAAGCAGCGCGGCGACTGTGTCTACCGCGCTGTTTCTTGCCTTTTCTCTCGTTTCCGTGTTCCGGCTCATAGGAAAGCCGAGAGTTATTATATGTTTATCCGATATATCTACGTTATCCTGTATAAGCGAGAGCGCCGTGGACTTACCGCTTTTTGCCGGAACCGCGATAACGTCGGCGTTTTCAAGCGCGCGCTTCGCCGCGAGCGTGATATATCCGCCGCCCAAGCCTATACCGACCGAATAGAATTTTCCCATTAGTATGCCTTGCCCCAATATACGAGCGCTTTCGCCTTTTTGCCGCAGCAGACGCAGGTGTCGGTTATCTCCTCCTGCTCGAACGGCATACATCTTGACGTGAGCCCCGCTTCTTCCTTTATCTTTTCCTCGCACTCCAAATCGCCGCACCACATCGCTTTTATAAAGCCGTTGTTGCTGTCCGCGATTTCCTTAAGTTCGTCCATAGTTTTAGCGACAAACGTGTGCGCCGCTCTGTTTTCCTTTGCGCGCTCCAGCATATCCGCCTGCATTTTCGCGAGCGTTTCCTTCAAAGCCTCGGCGACGTTGTTTATATCCGCCGTTATCTTCTCGTGGTTGTCGCGTCTTGCGAGAATTACCTGTCCCGCTTCTATGTCCTTCGGTCCTATCTCTATTCTTACAGGTACGCCCTTCATTTCGTGCTCCGAGAACTTCCAGCCGGGTGATTTGTCGCTGTCGTCGAGCTTTACGGAGAACTCCTTTTTGAGCGTCTCGTACAGCTCGTTCGCCTTTTCGAGAACGCCCTCCTTATGCTGCGCTATCGGCACTATTACGCACTGAATCGGCGCGATGTTCGGCGGGAGAACAAGTCCGTTGTCGTCGCCGTGAACCATGATAACCGCGCCCAAAAGTCTCGTCGAAACACCCCATGAGGTCTGATGCACATACTTTAACTGTCCGTCCTTGTCGGCGTACTGAATGTCGAACGCCTTCGCGAAGCCGTCGCCGAAGTAGTGCGACGTTCCCGATTGAAGCGCTTTTCCGTCGTGCATGAGGCTTTCGATCGTGTATGTTTCCTCAGCGCCCGCGAATTTTTCCTTGTCGGTTTTCTGTCCCTTTATTACGGGGATAGCCAGATCCTCGTAGCAGAAATCGGCGTATACGTTTAACATTCTCTGCGTCTCCTCGCGCGCCTCCTCGGCTGTCGCGTGAGCGGTGTGTCCTTCCTGCCATAAGAACTCGGACGAGCGCAGGAACGGTCTTGTGGTCTTTTCCCAGCGTACAACACTGCACCACTGGTTATACAGCTTCGGCAGGTCGCGGTATGAGTGGATTATGTTCGCGTAGTGGTCGCAGAACAGCGTTTCCGAGGTCGGGCGCACACAAAGGCGCTCCTGCAGCTTTTCGTTGCCGCCCTGAGTTACCCACGCTACCTCGGGCGCGAAGCCCTCAACATGATCCTTTTCCTTTTGCAGAAGCGACTCGGGAATGAACATCGGCATATACACGTTTTCGTGTCCCGTTTCCTTGAAGCGTCTGTCGAGGCTCGCCTTGATCTTTTCCCATATCGCGAAGCCGTACGGGCGTATCACCATACAGCCCTTCACGTTTGAATACTCGATAAGCTCGGCTTTGCGTACAACGTCCGTGTACCATTTCGCAAAATCCACGTCCATCGAGGTTATGTCCTTTACAAATTTATTGTCCTTTGCCATTTGGATTTTTCCTTTCTTTGCTCAATTCTCAAAAATTATACCATAAATACACGCCGTTAGTCAAGATATTACGAGAAAATACTTGAAAAGCGGCTTGATAAGTGTTAAAATATACCCGATATGAAAATATCCGTTTCCGGTAAACGCGGGTTCATTTTATGGGTGCGCGTTTTTAAAGGGAGAAGCGAGGCGCAAATCCTCCGCAGTCACGCTGCCGTAACAGTCGGATCGCCCGCCCGAAACGCGCACATTTGTTCCTACGAGCGATGGGTCGTGTGCAGAGGAACGCTTTTTTTGCGTATCCTTTTTTATCACACATCGCAGAGGTAGTATCACTTGTGCTGACACAAAATTTATTATTCGCCGCTTTACTAACGGGCGGCGCGAAAGGAGTAGATTTTATGTTAGTAAACAAGAAATGCGACAAGGTGAAGATCCTCGTCGCGGTACTGTCCGTTCTGCTTGTCGTACCTGCTTTGAACGCGAGCGCTATGCACATCATGGAGGGCTATCTGCCCGTCGGATACTGCATATTTTGGGGCGTTCTGTGCGTTCCGTTCCTTATTTGGGGCGGAATCGACATGAAAAAGCAGATGAAAAGCGACGGCAGAACGAAAATCCTTTTGGCGCTTTCGGGCGCGTTCGTGTTCATCATTTCATCACTTAAAATCCCGTCGGTGACGGGAAGCTGCTCGCACCCCACCGGCACGGGGCTGGGCGCTGTGCTTTTCGGCGCGCCGATAATGTCGCTTCTCGGCATAATCGTGCTGATTTTCCAGGCGCTGCTGCTCGCGCACGGCGGTCTTACGACTTTGGGGGCGAACACGTTTTCAATGGCTATCGCCGGTCCGTTCCTTTCCTACGGCATTTACAGGCTGTGCAAAAAAATGAACGTCAACAAGGCTGTCGGCGTGTTTTTGGCGGCGACGCTCGGCGATTTGTTCACCTATGTGATAACGTCGGTGCAGCTTGCGCTGGCGCACCCCGACGCGGCGAACGGAATGATGTTCTCGCTTGTGAAATTCATGGGCATATTCGCTCCGACGCAGGTACCTATCGCGGTCGCGGAGGGAATTTTGTCGGTGATAATTTTTAACGTACTTGAGGCCAGCTGTCAAAAGGAATTACAGCGGCTCAGTGTGATTTAAAAGGGGGATTTACAATGAAATTATGGGTTAAAAATACGCTTCTTGTTATATTACTTCTTGTAATCGTCACCATACCGCTTTTATTTATGGGCGGCAACGAGTTCGGCGGCTCGGACGACGCGGGCGCGGACGCGGTGAGCGAGGTTGACGCGGACTTTGTGCCGATAGCCGAGCCTGTATGGGAGCCGCCCTCGGGCGAGATCGAGTCGCTTCTGTTCTGCGTCCAGGCGGCGATAGGCGCGGGAATATGCGGTTACGCGATAGGTCGGCTTACGTCTAAGAAGAAGGAAGAAAGATGATCATAGAAAAAACGGCGTATATGTCGAAATTAAGAAATGCCGATCCGCTTTTGAAAACGCTGTTCGCGCTCGCGTTTATGATAATATGCGTCGCGGCGGACAGCTTCGCGGTGAGCTTCGCGGCGGCGGCTGTGATGCTGTCGCTTGTGATATTCGCGGGCGGCGCGCCCGTTAAGACGGTCGCGAGGCTTATGAAAATTCCGATGTTTTTTATCATCGCGGGAACTGTCGCGATAGCGTTTACCGCGTCGGATATTCCGTCGGATATGGTTATTGCGGCGCGTATCGGAGCGCGGTTTTACGGAATAGGCAAGGCGGGGCTTATCATGGCGGCGCGGGCGGCGGCGAAGTGCTTCGGGGCGGTGAGCTGTATGTATTTTCTCTCGCTTACAACGCCTATGAACGATTTGCTGACGCTTCTCAGGAAAAGCCCGCTCCCCGATTTTTTCGCGGAGATAACCGAGCTTGTGTACCGATACATATTCGTGCTGTTCGAAACGGCGCGCAAAATGCGAACCGCTCAGGACGCGCGGCTGGGGTACTCGTCGCTTAAAACGAGCTACAAATCGACAGGAGTTTTGGCGGCGAATTTATTCATTCGCGCGTTCGAGCGCGCCGACAGGGCGTATACGGCGATGCAGTCGCGCGGGTATGACGGCTCGGTCGCGGTGTTCTCGGACGAGTATGAAAAAAAGCCGCGCCAATATGTTCTCGCGGCTCTTGCGGCTGTGATTTTCGCGTCGTTCGCTTATTTTTGCGGGAGGCGGGGAATATGAAGATTATAGAAACAAGAAATCTCTGCTACAGCTACGACGACGGCAAAAGGGCGCTCGACAACGTCAGCGTTTCGTTCGAGAGCGGCAAAATAACGGCTGTGCTCGGCGCGAACGGCGCGGGGAAATCGACGCTGTTTCTGAATTTGAACGGCATTTTAACGCCATCGTCGGGCGAGATTTATTTTAAGGGACAGCGCGTGAAGCATGATAAAAAATCAATACGCGAAATGCGCAAAAACGTCGGGATAGTATTTCAGGATCCCGACGACCAGCTTTTTTCCGCGTCGGTCGAAAAGGATATTTCGTTCGGCGCGGTGAATTTGGGTTTGAGCGAGGACGAGGTGAGAAGGCGCGTCAATGAAGCTATGGAAAAAACGGGCGTGACGGAGCTTAAGGAAAAGCCCGTCCACGCGTTGAGCTTCGGGCAGAAAAAGCGCGTTGCGATCGCGGGGGTGCTCGTTATGGAGCCTGAAATAATAATCCTCGACGAGCCGACGGCGGGGCTCGACCCGCGCGGCGTGAGCGAGCTGATGCATCTGCTGGAAACGCTTTGCTCCCTCGGCTCGACGATAGTAATGGCGACGCACGACATTGACACGGCGGCGGTGTATATGGACTACGCATATGTGCTCGACGGCGGAAAAATAATCGCGGAAGGGACAAGAAGTGAAATTTTTTCAAATCCCGAAATGCTGAGGAGCCACAATCTGCGTCTGCCGAGGATAGCGCATTTATTGGAGGTTTTAAACAAATCGGACGGAATTGACGCGGATTTTTCGAAGGCTACGGTTTCGGAGGCGCGGAGGGAATTGTTACATCTTATCAAATAAATATACAGAACGGGGAGTATGGGTCATGAACACACAAAAAAGTAAGTTCGCTTTTGAAGAGGCGAAAAAATATATCCCGGGCGGAGTAAACTCGCCGGTAAGGGCGTTTTCAAATGTCGGCGATCATCCGCTGTTTATCAGCCGCGCCGACGGCAGCCGTATTTTTGATATAGACGGGAATGAATATATAGATTATGTCGGCTCGTGGGGACCGATGCTCCTCGGACACGCGTATAAAAAGGTGGTCGAAGCGGTGAAGGCGGCGGCGGAGGGGTCGCCTTCCTTCGGCGCGCCGTGCTTGGACGAAACGCGCCTGGCAAAATGTATCTGCGATATTGTTGACGGAGTTGAGCTGGTGCGGATGGTAAACTCAGGTACCGAGGCGACCATGTCCGCGATACGTCTCGCGCGCGGCTTTACCGGACGCGATATAATAGTAAAATTCGAGGGCTGCTATCACGGGCACAGCGACTCGCTCCTTATCAAAGCCGGAAGCGGCGCGCTGACTTTCGGGAGCGCGTCCTCGGCGGGAGTGGTCGCGGAGCTTGCCAAGTATACTTTGGTTCTGCCGTATAACGATATAGGAGCCTTGGAGGCGGCGTTCAGCCAAATGGGCGAAAAAATCGCGGGAGTAATAGTCGAGCCCGTCGCGGGCAATATGGGAGTAATTCCTCCCGCCGACGGATTTTTGCGGACTATAGAGCGGCTCTGCCGCGAAAACGGAAGCGTGTTTATCGCCGACGAGGTCATGACCGGCTTTCGCGTTTCGCCGTCCGGTGCGGCGGGACTTTACGGAATAAAGCCGGATATTATCACATTCGGCAAGATAATAGGCGGCGGTCTGCCTGTGGGCGCTTACGGCGGACGGCGCGATATCATGGAGTATATCTCGCCGACCGGCCCCGTATATCAGGCGGGTACGCTTTCGGGAAATCCTCTCGCGATGGCGGCGGGACTGGCGCAGCTTACGGAGCTGAAAGAAAACCCGCATATTTACGGAAAGCTGGAAGAGAGCGGCGCGTACCTCGAAAAGGGGCTTACGGAAGCGGCTGAAGCGGCTTGCGTCGATGTGAGGATAAACCGTGTGGGCTCGATGCTGAGCGTATTTTTTACGGATGTGGACGTTACTGATTTTAATACCGCCTGCCGCAGCGACGCCGAAAAATTCAAACGCTATTTCAACGCTATGCTGCGGCGCGGCATATATCTCGCTCCGTCGCAATTTGAATCGGTGTTTATCTCGGCGGCGCACACAAGAGAGGATTTGGATAAAACCATTAACGCCGCATACGAGTCCATGAGGGAAATATAATCTGAAATATTTGGAAGGGCTGAAACGCATATGAGACTGATATTTATAAGACACGGCGACCCCGATTACGAGCATGACTCGCTCACCGAACGCGGTTGGAAAGAGGCGGAGGCGCTTTCAAAGCGCGTGGCGAGATGGGAGGTTGACGATTTTTACTGCTCGCCGCTCGGACGCGCTCGCCATACGGCTCAGGTTTCGCTCGATTTGATCGGGCGCACCGCGCAGACAAAGGATTGGCTGCGGGAGTTCAAAGCCGATATCCTCGACCCCGTAACGGGACAGAAGCGCATCCCGTGGGACTTGCTGCCCGCGTACTGGACGGTGAAGCCGGAGCTTTACGATAAAGACGCGTGGTACAAAAGCGACGTTATGCTTACGGGTAATGTCGAGGCGGAATACAAGCGCGTGTGCGGAGGACTTGACGAAATTTTAGCGGAGCACGGATATGTACGGGACGGGGGCTTTTACAGGACAAACCCGGGAAACGATAAAACGCTCGTATTTTTCTGTCATCTCGGTGTGGAGTTTGTAATGCTTTCGCATCTGTTCGGACTTTCCGCTCCGACGGTATGGCAAAATTTCTTTGTCGCGCCGTCGTCGGTGACGGTGGTATGCACAGAGGAGCGCGTTAAAGGCGAGGCGTATTTCAGATGCAAAAAGCTCGGAGACACGTCGCATTTGTATGCGGCGGGGCTGGAGCCGTCGGATTCGGGCTATTATCCGTGGTATGAGGGCAGATAGCGGACTTATGTTAAGATTATTATTCATTTTTGTAAACAAACTGTTAATTTACCGCTTATCAGGTTGACAATAATCGTTTCGCAGTGGTAGAATAATAAAGGATAATAATATTCATTCAGCGTACAATGGGGCGGCGCTCTATGGACTTGTCCGTATTTTTATTTTCAGGAGGAAAAAGATGGACTCTGCAAACGCCGATGAAATAATCACAACTGAGCAGGAGGAAAATGCTCCCGCGACGGATTTGGAAACAGCAGCCGAGGAAGAAACAGCGGCTCCGTCATTTTCGGACGATGTCAATGAGGACGAGGACTACTACGAAGCGAAAATAAGGAAAAAAAGAAAAAGAAAGAAAATTATAACCGTTGCCATTCTTTCGGCAGCGGTACTTTTGGTGGGAGGACTTATTGTAAAGGGCCTTTTGAGCGGCGGCGAAGAGGAAGAGGAAATGTATATAGACGTCGCCGCGGAACGGCGCACGATCATGAATACGATAACCGGCTCATCCTATATCGAGCCGAATGACTCCTACAACGTAAACTCCATGCATTCGGGAGACATAACCGCGGACTATGTGAGCGAGGGCGCGACTGTAAAAAAGGGAGATAAGCTCTATCAGTTTGACGACGAGGACGCCCGCAGCCAGCTCACAAACGCGCAGAACAGCCTGACAAAGGCGCAGCAGCAATACGAGGACGCGGTAAAAACAAAATCACAGACAATTTCATCGAACAACGCGCAGACCCAAAGCGCAAGAAACGCCGTTGAAAAGGCGCTGACGTCTCTCAATGACGCCCGTGACGCGCTTAACGACAGGAACGTGATATCCGAAGCGGACGGAAAGGTGAGCGAGGTGTTTGTCAAAAACGGCGACACGCTTCAAAACGGAGCGAAAATTATAGATATATACGACGATTCCGTAATGAAGCTGCGCCTTCCGTTTAACGAGATCGACGCGGAAAATCTGTACACCGGAGCTGCGGCGGAGGTTTCTATCGCCGGCACAAACGATACCGCGTGGGGCACCGTAACGGAAATAGCGGCGGCGTCAACGGCGACAGAGACGCACTCAATAGTGGTGTACGCGACCATCGAGCTTTCAAATCCGGGCGCGCTCACTCCGGCAGATACCGGAAGCGCGGTAGTAAACGGCGCCGCGTGCGCGGACACGGCAAATTTTGAATATAAGAACACAAGCACTGTAACCGCCTCGGCCGCGGGAACTCTGCAGGATTTTAATATAGAGATCGGAGACTGGGTTTACGACGGAGAACAGATTGCGTATGTGGATTCCGACCAGCTCCAAAGCAGCTACGATAATGCGCAGCTTTCATATGACGACGCGCTCTTATCGCTTGAAAGACAGATTTTAAACAACGATACATATTCGCAGGATTCTGCAATCAAAAACGCGCAGCTTTCGCTTGACGACGCGAGAGTGCAGCTTAAAAACGCGCAGGATACCGTTGACGATTTTGTTGTCGAAGCTCCGATCGACGGCACCGTCGTGACGAAAAACGCCAAAGCGGGCGACACGATTGACTCGTCAAACGGTTCATCGGAGCCGTTATGCGTAATTTATGATTTATCCAGCGTCAAGTTCAGTCTCGATGTTGACGAAACGGAAGTGGCGCTCGTGCATAAGGGTCAGAAGGTAACCGTCACCGCCGACGCGGTTGAAGGCGAGTACGAGGGCGAGGTAATCAAGGTGCCGGTAGACGGCGTGAACCAAAACGGCGTAACGACCTATACGATAGACGTGGAAATAAAGGAATACGGCGACCTGCTCCCCGGAATGAACGTTGACGCCGAAATTGTTGTTCAGGAAGCGGATAACGTCGTCACCATACCCGTAAACAGCGTAAACCGCGGAGACGTCGTATTTGTAAAGGATGACGGTATGCCGCATGAAAACGACATAACAGCGCTGCTCCCGAAGGAAGAGGACGAATCAAAAAAGAAGAAGAATAAGAAAGAGGACGGGGACGATCAGGCGGAAGGCACGGCTGCTCCGTCAGGTATGCCTCACGGCGCGGTCCCCGCGGGCGGCGCACCCGAGAGCGGTATACCCGATAATATTCCCAAAAATATAGAGGTTCCCGAGGGCTATCTCGCAATTTCGGTTGAAACAGGAATTAACGATTCCGATTATATTGAAATCAAATCGGGCATTAAAGAGGGCGACATGATAAGAACGCTCAACACAATCGTTTCAAGCGAGGGCGCGCTCGATGACGATATGAGCGAAGCTATGGGCAGCGCCATGGGCGGCGGTCCCGGCGGCATGGGAGGAAATCCCGGCGGCGGCCGGGGCGGCGGTCCGGGCGGCGGTCCGAGATAAGGCGGAGGTGATTTGAATGCCGCCGTTGGTGGAATTGATTGACGTATATAAAATATACAGAATGGGAAACAATTCCGTTCATGCGCTGGACGGAATCTCTCTTACTATAGAAAAAGGCGAGTTTGTCGCGATAGTGGGTCAGTCAGGCTCGGGAAAGTCTACCTGTATGAACATTATAGGCTGTCTTGATGTGGCGACAAAAGGCATATACAAACTGAACGGCAGAAAAATCGGCAACTATTCGCAGGATGAGCTTGCGGATATACGCAATAAAATGCTCGGTTTTATATTTCAGCAGTATAATCTTATACCCAAGCTGACAGTTCTCGAAAACGTGCAGCTTCCGCTGCTGTACGCGGGAATGAGGGAATCGGAGCAGCGGCGGCGGGCGATGGCCTCGCTCGAGCGCGTTGGGCTGCAGTCAAAGGCGGACAATTACCCGTCGCAGCTTTCGGGCGGTCAGCAGCAGAGGGTGTCTATAGCACGCGCTCTTGCGGGAAATCCGTCGGTAATACTCGCCGACGAGCCTACCGGCGCGCTTGATTCGCGCACGGGCAGAGAGGTAATGATGTTTTTGCAGCAGCTCAACCGCGAGGGAAACACGATTATCCTTGTAACCCACGATAACTCAATAGCCGCGAGGGCGAAGCGCATAGTCCGAATAACGGACGGACGCATTGTTTACGACGGACCTGTTGAAGGAGACATAACGGTCATGCAGATGCACGGCGCCGGCGAGGAAGCCCCCGAGGACGAGAAAGCGAGGGGTGCGACATGATGCTTTGGCGATGCTTCAAAATGGCGGTGCAGAGCGTTATCAACAATAAAATGCGCTCCGTGCTCACGATGCTCGGCATTATAATAGGCATAACGGCGGTCATATCGCTTGTAAGCCTTATGTCTGGACTAACCTCGGAGGTCACGGATGCGTTTGAGGACGTCGGTATTGAGGCGATCTCGATTAGTATTACGGATAGGGCGAGCACCGTCGAGCTGGCCGTTGACGATTTGGACGCGCTCTCTCAGGAGTACCCCGATATTATAAGGGGATATTCTCCGCGCGTATCAATGCCGGCGTATATCAAAAAAGGAAACGACTCGATAAATTCATCCGCTACCGGAGTCAACGAGCAGTATATAGATTTATGTGAGTATAAGGTCGAATACGGCAGAGGCATAACATATATAGACGTCGAACGTATGCAGAAGGTATGCGTTATAGGCACATATATCGCGAATGAAATATTCGGCGGCGACGCGCTCGGAAAAACACTGCAGATTACCGGCACTCCGTATCGTGTGGTGGGTATTTTGGAGGAGCGCGCGGAATCGGAAAAGGATTCGGACGACGACTGCATATATGTACCATACACGGTCGCGGCGCACGCAACGCATACGAGCAAGGTAAACGCCTATACTCTCTACGCGACCAATCAGGAGACCGTAGAAATGGCGGAAACGCTTGTTGAAAATCTTTGCGAGGAAAAAATAGGCGATGAGGATTACTACACCGTTATCGCGCTGAAGGCAATAGCCGATTCGCTCATGAGTATTCTTGACAGCATGGAAGCTATGCTTGTCGCTATAGCGGCAATTTCGCTTGTGGTCGCGGGAATAGGAATTATGAATATAATGCTTGTTTCGGTGACGGAAAGAACGCGCGAGATAGGAATAAGAAAATCACTCGGCGCCAAGCAGCGCAATATCCTTACGCAGTTTGTTATGGAGGCGGGAATGCTCAGCTGCATAGGCGGCGTGATAGGAATCATATTCGGTTCGTCGCTCGCGATAGGCGCGGGCAAGCTGCTTGAGATCAATGTTTATCCGACATTAAATTCTATAATAATATCGTTCACCGTATCGGCTGCGATAGGCGTATTTTTCGGATATATGCCGGCGAGAAAAGCCGCGAGGCTGAACCCGATCGACGCGCTCAGATACGACTAAACGGAGGTCCTATTATGAAAAAGATAATATCAATTTTATTGGCAGCCGCGCTGTTTGCGCCCGCCGCCGCTTCGGCGGCGTGGGATGTTGAAAGCGGCGTCGTGCCGCTTTTGGCCGAGCTTAAACTGATGCAGGGCGATACGGACGGCAATCTGCGTCTCGACGATTACATCTCGCGCGCGGAATGTGCGAAAATAGCCGTTGCGTCATCGCAGTATAAGAACACTGTGGCGTCGGGAATGAAAATTTCACCGTTCCGCGACGTGCCGTATACTCACTGGGCGGCTCCGTATGTGCAGGCGGCTGTTTCGGCGGGCATTGTTTCCGGCTATATGGACGCGACCTTCCGCCCCGACAACACTGTAAATTATGAGGAAGCCATTACAATGATGCTGACGGTCCTCGGCTACTCGAAAGATGATTTCGGCGTGTCATGGCCTTACGGGCAGATAGGACTGGCGGAAAATTTGGAGCTTACGAAAAACGTAAACGCAGCTCAGGGCGATCCGCTCACGCGCCGTCAGGTCGCGGCGCTGGTGTATAACGCGCTTAACACAAACATGAAGGACACTCAAAACAAGCTTATAAGCGTTTTGGACTGTCAAATAATCGAGGATGTGACGATAATCGCATCCGGCAGCGAGGATCCGTCATTGGGCAGCGGCAAGATCCGCACCACGAGCGGCACGTTTGACATATCCGGCGCGTTTGACGCGGACTACGTCGGCAGACGCGGCGATATGGCTGTGAAAAACGGCAAGGATTTTATTTCCTTTGTCCCGTCCGATCAGACCACTTACGATTACAGCGTAACTGACGTGATAGGCTCGGATTTGGTCCTCGACGGGAATATACTCGATATCGGAGCGGCGACCCCAGTTTATTACAAGGCTCAGACCATAACCTACGCCGACGCGGCAAGAACCGCCTCGAAGGGCGACAGGCTGAGGATAATTACGGATATGAACGGCGGTATAGACTGCGCCGTGCTGACTGACGGCGGCGGAACGCCTGCGATATCGGTAAATATGCTTGACAAATACGTTATATATTCGCTGCTGAGCGATAAGATAGTATGCTACAATAACGGCAGCTTTACGGAGCTTGATATAGACGATAACACCGTCTGCTACAGGGGCAGCGCGCAGAGCACATACGGCGCCATGAAGCAGCAGATGGCGATGGGAGATATTCTTTACGTCAAGCGCGACGGCGGCGATATAGATTATGTGAGCTGCGAAAAGGGCAGCATGACGGGCCCCGTAAAAGTCGTTTCCTCGGGCTGGCTCGGCGGTATGCAGACGAACGAATCGACCGCGTATATGCGCGACGGAAACCGCGTGAGCGCGGAGGATATAAAAATCAACGATATCGTTTACTACAGCGCCGATTTGAATATGGTTCTCGCCTATACCACAAAGGTGACCGGAATTTACGAAAACGCGTCTCCCTCAAAGGATTCGCCGTCGAGCGTGACGATTTCAGGAAAAACATATAACGTTGAGGGCGTGGAGGCGTTTAACGCGCTTTCGTCAAGCGGAAGTCTGCGCTACGGCGATACCGTCACAGTTCTGCTGGGAAGAACCGGAGATGTTGCCGGAGTTATGACCGAAAACGATACGACCGTACAGTACGGCTATGTCGTTAGCACCGGCCGCAAGGACTTTACAAATCCCGACGGCACGCAGTATTCAAGCTATTATGTAAGAATGGCGGCGCCCGACGGCTCGGAGAACGAGTACACGACCAAAAATGACGGCTCGGAATATGTCGGCAGAGTTTGCTCCGTTTCGTTCGACGGCGGCAGCGCTCAGATATCGCTGCTGAGAGGGCAGTATAGCGTGTCGGGACGCGTAAACGGCAGCGCTATGACCGTCGGAAACGTCAGCCTTGCGGAGAACGTGCGCATTTTGGACACTGTAAGGTCGCCGCTGTTTAATACGGCTCTGTATAAGCGTATTTTTCCGCAGCGTCTTGACGGAATGACATTGAACAGCAGTAATGTTATATACTGCAGCAAAAACAGCGCAGGTGAAATAACGGATATGATCCTGGAAAATGTTACCGGCGACGCGTACAGCTACGCTCTCGCCCTGTCGAGAACGAAGATAAACAATGAAACCTACATGTACACGATGGACGTTGACGGCACGCAGTATACCTATACGGGCAATTCCGCTTCCCCGTCCGAAATCCCGTACAGAGTAGTTATAGAAAACGGAACGATCCGCGATATGGGTCAGCTGAGACAATACAGCGGAACCTCAACGCGCCTGAGCGCGACGAGCGTTTCAATAGGCGGCAGCACCTACCTTTTGAGCGATAAGGTCGTAGTCTACAAAAAGAACGGTACGGCATACATGAAAATCCCGCTGACCGAGGCGGTAAATAACGGCTATACCGTAACCGCGTACTACGATAAGCTTGAAAGTCTCGGCGGCAGAGTGCGGGTTTTGATGGTAAAATAAAAAGGCTTTGCAGCCCTTCATAAAAATGATAATACAGCCGCGGCATCGGTTTTGCCGCGGCTGTGTTTCTTTTAATGCTGTTTTGATGTTTTCGGCATTGAAAACGTAAAAACGCTGCCTTTTCCGAGCTCGCTTTTTACCGTTATCGTTCCGCCGTGACATTCCGCTATCCATTTTACCATTGAAAGTCCCAAGCCCATGCTGTTGTTCGCATCGGTCGTCCTGGAGCTGTCCACCTGATAAAAACGATCCCATATTTTCGGCAGATTTTCCTCGGCTATGCCTATGCCGTTGTCCTCGACCGAAAACGTGACGGTACCGTTTTCTTCGGCGAGCGTCACGGATATTTTATCTCCGCCGCCGATATACTGGTACGCGTTTGAAATAAGATTTATAAACAGGCGCGTTATAAGAAGCCGGTCGGCGTCGGCGGTCACATTTGGCTGAATGTTTCTTAAAAGCGGCGCGGGCTTGTCGTGTATCTCCTCCTGCTCGTCGCATACGAAGGACAGGAGCTCGCTCAAATCAACGTCTTCGAAATTTGTTTGTATCGTGTTTTTGTCCATTCTGGAAATTGTGAGAAGCTCGGATATCAGCTTTGACATCCTGCCCGCCTGCCGCTTGACCGAATCCATTGACTCCTTGTAGTCCCCTATCGTTTCCGCGCATTCCTCGGCGTATTCACATTCCGACAGTATGACCGATACGGGCGTTCTCAGCTCGTGCGAGGCGTCCGATGTAAACTGCTTTTCCTGATTAAAGCTTCTTTCAAGCTTACCCAGCATTTCATCAAAGGTGTTCGCGAGCGCGTATATCTCATCCTTGCCGTTTCCTATGCCGATCCTGCGGGACAGATCCCCGCTTTCGCTTATTTCCTCCGCTGTTTTGCGTATTGCCTCCACCGGAATAAACGCGCGGCTGATAATGATATATCCGCCTGCCGCCGCGATAAGGATAAGTATAACGGACAAAATAATATTATTGCGCGCCGCCGCGCCGACGGCGTCAAGCTCGTCGGAGATCGACACTATGCCCTTGATCCAAAACAGCTCTCCGTTCGGAACGTGAATTTCTCTGTCGTACTCGTAATAGCGGCTGCCGCCGTACTCGGTTGTGCGCAGGCTGTCGTTCGAAAATTCAAATTCGTCGGAAATCCCGAACGGAACCATTCCGTTTATAAGGTTTTTGTCCCTGTCGTATATCATCATATACACGCCCTGATTATACAGCTCAAAATCGCGTATGGGACGAACCCTTTCTCCGAAGCCGGCAAACCGCCTTGATATCTCTTCCACCGCCTGAGTTACCTTGCGTTCCGTATTGTTTTCTATCATGTTACGGCTGAAGGAATCCATCGCAAAAAGCACCGCGGCGGAAATTATAATCATAACGACAGTGTACCATATGGTAACACGAAGCTTTATAGACAGTCTTTTCACGAAATCAGCTCTCCTTCAAAACGTAACCGCGTCCGCGAACTGTGTGGATAAGCTTCACGCTGTACGGGTCGTCGATTTTTTTTCTCAGGTAGCGTATGTATACGTCCACCACGTTTGTGCCGCCGCAATAGTCGAAGTTCCACGCGTGGTTCTCGATTTTTTCGCGGCTGAGCACCGTCCCTTTGTTCATCATCATGTATTCGAGAATATCGTATTCCTTCGCCGAGAGCGCTATTTCCTCACCGGCGCGCGTTACGGTACGCTTTTTCGTATCCATTACGAGGTCCGCAAGGGTGAATTGATTTGTGGAGCCGCCTGCCGTTTTCCGCGTCATAACGCGTATTCTCGCGAGCAGCTCGTCAAACGCGAACGGTTTGACAAGATAGTCGTCCGCGCCCGCGTCGAGACCGGCAACTCTGTCGTCTATGCTGTCCTTTGCCGTCAGGAGCAGCACGGGGACGGAGTTTTTTCGGCTGCGTATGATTTTTAAAACCTCCGTGCCGGATATTTTCGGCATCATAATGTCCATGATAACGGCGTCGAACTCTCCGGCGTCGATATAATCCAGCGCCTCCTCGCCGTCAAAGCATCTGTCAACATTGTATCCCGCCGCCTCGAGACGCTTTGATATTATTCTGTTCAAATCCCTTTCATCCTCAACTACAAGCAGCCGCACGATCTATCACCTCTCCGTATGTTTTCTTAAATTGTACCATATATATAAACAAATGTAAATCAATATTTAAATCCGACGGAACAGACAGCGCCGGTTTCGCTCTGCGGTCCGTTCCGCCGGAATGGGGTGTTATGAATTTATGGTTACCGTTTCGGTTGCATCGTCCCAGTTTACCGTCATGCCGAGCTGCTCTGATAAAAACCTAACCGGAACCAGGGTGCTGTCGTTTATGATTTCGGGAGCGGCCAAAAGCTCGTATGTTTTACCGTTCACATCCGCTTTGGTCGAGTTTATTGTAAGCGTTATCGTCACGCCGTTTCCGACCGCGGTAACGGTCTGAGTTGCCTCGTCCCAGGAAACCTCCGCTCCGAGGGCTTCAAGTATCGCTCTGAAGCCGACAAGAGTCGTGTCGTTTTTGAGCACGGGAGCGGTGTTGAATGTAACCCTGTTTCCGTTTACAAAGACCTTTATCTCATCATCGCGGCGGACACTTGCGGGATCGCCGCGCCAATTCCCGCCGTTCCTGCCGCCCATGCCTCTGCCGCCGAACGCTGCGTTTCCGACGGTCGTCGTGCCGGCTGAGGCGGTAAACGACGTATACTGAGAGCCGTTAAGGTATATAGTGTAGTCGGTGCCGCTTTTCAATTCGGACGAAGCGAATACAACAGCCTGAAAGCTCTTTGTCGGGGTCATGGTCATAAGCTCATTTCCGCTTGCGGTTTCTTTAATTGAAACTGTGGTACCGGCGTTCTGAGCGCCGTCAAAGGACGCGCTGAGGATATTTATTCCGTCCGCGGCTGTCGGGAGCTGAAGCATACCGGCGCTTGAAGCGGTCATTACCGTGCCGCCGTTCATATTTATTCCCGCCTCCGCGTCGAGCGGACCGTTTCCTGTGTTTGACGGACCGTATACTGTAACCGTGCCGCCGTTTATGCTCAGACTTCCGTTGGAATCTATGCCGTCGCCCTCAGCGTTTACATGAATCGAGCCGCCGTTGATCGTTATGGCGTGAGCCGCGGCTGTTTCCTCATCCATCATCATGCCGCCCATACCGTGTCCGCCGCCCTGCGGCATACTGCCGTCGGGAACCGCGCCGTCGTTCATATGACCGACATGGTTTGTTCTGTCGGGAGGCATCATTTGAGCCATATCGTCGGGAGGCGCCATTTGAGTCATTCCGTCGGGAGGCGTCATTTGAGTCATTCCGTCGGGAGGCGTCTGCATATCGCCGCGCGCGCCGCGTTCCCCGTCAGCCATGAAGGGCTTTTCTCCGCGCTGAGCGAAAGCGTCTGTCTGCTCCGTGCCGCTGTCCGCGTTTCCGGTGTTTATTCCGTCGTCCGCCGCAGTCACGTTTATATCTCCGCCGTTAATTGTAAGCGTACCCTTGCTTTCTATGCCTTCACTCTGCTTGCTTGTGATATTGAGCGTGCCGCCGTCGATAACGACATCCAGATCCGCCTTCATACCCTTGCCCGTTTCGGACGTTACGGTTATATTTCCGCCGGAAACGGACAATTTATCGTTTGCTTTGATTCCGTGCTCATACGAATTTACGGTAATCGTTCCGTTTTCGATGCTCACATCGTCGTCGCCGGCTATGCCGTGCTGATAATTTCCCGTTATGTTCAGTACGCCGCCGCCCTTGATTTCAAGGTCGTCATTCGAAAACAGCGTGCCGTCCGCGTCCTCAACGGTGTATGATTTTCCGTCGGAGAGACTGTTCTGCGTTCCCTCCGTTATTGTGATAAACGCCTTTTCCGCGTTATCGAAAAAAATCGCCGGACCCGAACTGTTTGAAATGTTAGCTCCGCTCAAGCGCAGCTTAACCTTTTCTTCGGAATTGATGTAGATCATACCGTCCGCGAGCGTTCCCGAAACATTGAAATCGCCGCCGTCCGTGATTTTGACCGTATTTGCTTCGACGGAAACGCCGGAGCCGGTCACCGTCATATTATCAAGATTTATTTCGCCTGTGTTATTTTTCCATTCGTCTCCGTCCTCGGCGAAGCAGCCCGATGTCAGTATCGGATTGACTGCCGCCGCCGCGATGAGAAATGCGGAAAGAATTTTTTTTGTCAAAGATGTCATGATTTAAACCTCCTTAATTATGCGAGCTGCGCGCAAGCGATAAAATTATATTAAGATTTCCGTTGCGGCACCTGAGCTCGTCTATAAATTCATGTTCATTATTGTCCGTCGCCATTGTAACGCGGTAATCAAGCTCAAACAGCGAGCCCAAATCGGTCGTTTTGATTTTATCGAGCGAGTATTTTTTTGTATAGCGATTCAGTATATCGTCAAACGCACCCTCAAAATTTAAATCCTCGGGAACGGTTATTTTTAAAATTTTCTGCACGGTTTTTCTTTCAAACAGCTTGAATTTCTCGGCGAGTATTATGACGATGCAAAGTATTATCACAAAAATCGCTCCGTAGCCGTATAAGCCCACGCCGCAGGAAAGCCCCGCCGCTATGTCGAAAAATATAAAGCCTATGTCCTTCGGATCCCCCGGCGCGCTTCGAAATCTTATAATAGAGAGCGTACCCGCAAGGCTGAACGCCCGCGCGATATTGCTGCCGACGAAGAGTATTATCACCGATAAAATTATCGGGAGCATGAGAAGCGTTATCGCCATGCTGCGCTGAAAGCATTCCTCCTCCTGAGTCTTAAAATATGTAAACGCTATCGTAAGTCCCATGACTATCGCGATGAGCATCGTTGTCACCGCTGACGCGACGGTCATTTCCGTCGAAACGTTGGTCAGAATTTCATTGAATATATTATCCACTGTTTAAGCCCTTCTTTCCTTTGATATTTGATTTTGATATAAGTCGGAATGAACAAAATGCGTAAATTCCGTTCCGTATTTTGAGAAGCTGCGCCTGTGTATGCCGAGCTCCGTCAATGTGTGCGCGAGCCACAGCGGCATGGCGCGCGCCGTTTTGATTTCCATCAGGTACATATCGTCGCCGAGCAGCCGTTCGCCGTAGTCGCCGTCCTCCAAATGCACATCGTATCGCCGCGCGCGTATATCGGTGTCAAAAGAAATTCTCAGATCGGGATTTCCTTTTTCAAAATACGCTATTCTGTTATACGCGAGATATACCTTGGGCTTCAGCTTGTAGTTGTGAAGAAAATACACGATCTCGTGCAGGACCTGCTCGTTCATGTATTCCTTGACCGGCGGCATTTCGCCCGATTCCGCGAGTTTGTACGCCTCCTCGAGACTGAGCTTTGTGCGCCTCTTATTCACAAGCCCGTTGCATTTTTTCTTTATTTCGAGAAACACCTGTGATTTTTCGCAGGGTACTCCGTATGCCCTCATGCGAAGCTTTTCCTTATACTTCGGCTTTTCGAGCGAATGACGTATAAGATAATCGTCGTCCGTGTCGAAATAGATATTTGCTATCGTATAGGACTCGTGATTTTTGTTATGCGAATCGAGCTCCATGTGCTCATCCATAATTTTAATTATCTTTTCGTATGTTTCCCTGTCGAGCAGATATTTGTGCTCGTATCTGTTAAATACTTCTATTGCCATTTTTAACCTTTCCATAGCCTATATTTAATTAAGAAGCTATTGATTTATTATAATTTTTTCTCCGTCGCTTGACACACTCACGTCTCCGTCCGCCGTCAGGTATGTCTCGCAGCCGACGGAGCTGAGAGCGTCGAGAACCTCATCATCGGCGGGGTTTTTGTCGCTGCACGTTATTACGGCGAAGCGCGGATTTACGGTCTCTATGAATTTGTTTGTGTTTTTATTGTAGTTTCCGTGATGCGGGACCTTGAGAAAATCAAATTCCGCACGGTTTGTTTGAGAAAGTATCTCCATGAGCCTGACCGATTCCGCGTCGCCCGTGAACAGGAAAGTATTTTCCCCGTGCGTCACGGCGGCGGCGAGAGAAAAATCGTTGTCGTCCTCCGCGTAGGCTTTGCGCTGCGGCGGGTATATCTCAAACAGAACATCGTCGAGCGTGAATGTCATTTTTTCGGTTAGAGCATCGGCGGTGTAATTGTTCCTTTTAAGCGCCGCGAGATAATTTTCGTATTCATCGCCTGAGGCTTCGTAATCGGGAGTTATAATTTTTCCTATATTTATCCCGCTGTCCAGAACCGTCGGAACGCCGCCGACGTGATCCTTATCGAAATGCGTTATAAAAAGATAATCCACATCGCTTATGCCGTTATTTTTGAGGAACTGCGCCACCTCTTCGCCGTCCTCGGTTTCGCCGCAGTCTATAAGCGCGCTGTGATTTTGAGTTTTCAGTATGATAGCGTCCGCCTTGCCCGTTTTTAATACGGAAAAATTAAATTCACCCGTAACGGCGGGAGCTTCGGCTGCCTGATCGACGCTTGCGCCGCTCTGACATGAGCAGAGAGTTATAATCATAAGCGCCGCTGCGCAAAGCGCGGATTTTTTTCGCTTAAAAATCATTTAAAATCAATCCCTTTTTTATTTTATAAGAGCATTATACAGCGGAAAAATTAAAATAATATTAAAAACGAAAAATTTATTGCGCTTCGGCGAAAAATATGGACAAACAGGAAAAATCATGATATCATATCATAAACGGTAAATTTACATATAAGCGGCGCAAAGCGCCGGAAAAAGGGAGGACGGCATAATGAATAAAGGAATGTCGGAAAAGGATCTCGGAGTAAAACGACAGCTGTCGAAAATATCAGATATTCTTAAGGGAGAGGAATGTCTTAAAAAATATAAGACCGCATTTTGCGTGATCCTTTTGGCGGCGCTTATTTTGGAGCTTTTCATATTTAACTTCAGGTCTGTGGAATCTCTTTTTAACAGAGAGACGGAAATTACCGGCTATGATGTTTTGGGCGCGGCGGAAATATCGGACGGAGTATACGAGGCGGACAGCGATCAGGTTTCCATAGAAGTAAATGATATAGACAAAAAGCTTAAAAATGTGTATATCGATTTAAACAGCGACGCTGATTACATAACCATTCAACTGGGCGCGAAGGACGAGGGAAACGCGCTCGGAATGTCTGCTCCGGAAAGAGAAATTGTGCGCGGTCTGCGCCAAACAAAATATATACGCACGCATTTCGGCGGGGAAGTGAAAAGCCTTCAGATCGATTTGAAGAATATTGAAGAGGGAAGTCAATTCGAGCTCGGCGATATCGTTCTTAACGCAAAAGTTCCCGTATGCTTTTCCTTCGCGCGATTTTTGTTTGTGCTTGGTTTCTTACTGTTTTTGTATATTTTCAGACCAAAATCATTTGTGTACGGCTGCGTGTTAGACTGGAAAAAACGATGGCAGAAATATGCCATAATAGCGATGATAGTCATTCAGACGGCATGCATTTGGAGCATTTGCCATATAAATCCGTATTTTTTGAACCCGACAAGCTATCATCCCAATGCAAGAATCTCCCTGCAGGAATACGATGATTTGGCGCAGGCATTTTTAAACGGACATGTATATCTCGACGAGGAACCGAGTGCCACGCTGCAGAAAATGGAAAATCCGTATGACAGCGGTCTGCGAAGCTCGCAGGGAGTTCGTTATGAATGGGACAGGGCATATTATAACGGAAAATATTATGTTTATTTCGGAGTGGTTCCGGTATTGATGTATAATCTGCCGTACAGGGCGCTTACGGGTCAGGCGTGGCCGGATTACTTGTCGGTATTTTTGAATTGTTCCGCGGCATGTGCCGCAATAGCGGCGCTGCTGTACGCAATTATAAAAAAATGGTTTAAAAATACGCCGTTCGGCGTATATATGCTGATGACGATTATCATGATGGATAATTGTGGATTTATGTATTTCGCAAAGCATCCCGATATGTATTCCGTTCCGATTATTACGGCGGTAATGTTTACGGTTATAGGACTGACGCTTTGGATAAATTCGGAAAAAACGGACATAGACGGGAAAAAATATTTAAGCACAAAACATCTTGCCGTGGGAGCCGTGTGCATGGCGCTTGTTTCGGGCTGCCGTCCGCAGCTGCTTTTGGCGACGGTTATCGGAATAATATTCTTTTGGAGAGCGGTATTTAAGGAAAGATTGTTATTTTCCAAAAGCAGTGTTAAAAGTACCGTTGCCATATGTCTGCCATACGTTATAATCGGAGCCGGAATGATGCTTTATAATTATTCGCGCTTCGGCTCGCCGTTTGATTTCGGCGCGAATTATAACCTTACCACAAACGATATGACAGTCCGCGGAATAGTGATGGACAGAAATATCACGGGACTGTTTTACTATTTCCTGCAGCCGTTAAATGTTGATAATGTCTTTCCTTATCTTCATTATGTAAGACCCGCAGCCGCCTATCAGGGCGTGACAATAGCGGAAAAAACAATGGGCGGACTTTTGTGGCTCACTCCGATAACCTTTTTGGGAGTGCGCGGATTCCTAAAGCGGAAATGGTATGAAAAAAGCGATATGCGTCCGTATTATACGGCGTGCGCGGCGGCTGTAATAAGCGTTGTGATCGCTCTTGCCGACGCTCAGATGGCGGGGATACTTTCAAGATATTACGCTGATTTCGCGTGGCTTATGATACTCGCGTCCGCGATCGCGTTTTTCGCCGAATACGGCCGCATGTCCGGCGAGCGGAAAAACATACTTATTAAAATTTTAATCGTATGCTTTGTTATCGCGGTGTTGACGGCGGGATTTTCCATATTTGACGACGTATCGGATAATATAGTAAAATTCAACGGCGGGTTCTATTATAAAATGAAATATCTTACAGGATTTCTGCTGTAAACCAAAAAAAGTCCCGAAAGACTTCAGTCTTTCGGGATTTTTAAATCTTAACCCAATATAAACAGCGTCATGGTTGTGATAAGGAATAAAATCGCGACCGTTGTTGTAAGCTTTACATACATCGCTTCCTTTGTCGTACCTCCGTTCTTTTTGAAGAACGAGTCTCCCATATCCGATGACGCGCCCTGAATGCCTCTCATGCCGGGGTCTTTGCCTTCCTGTATAAGTACAACGAAAATAAGCGCGACCGCAACGACGATATGGAGAATCAGAAACACTTTTTCCATGCAGAATTGCCTCCTTTATCCTTTCTATAACATAAATACCACTCTATTATAACATAAAAATAAAATTTTACAATACATTTTTTAAATTTTCTTTAAATTTTTTTTAAAAGTGTATACGCGGGATAAAAAGTCTGCTATAATAAAACAATAAAATTGCTTTGGACGGAGAAAGCTATGGAAAATAACGAAGTCAAAAAGGAACGCGTGATCCTCGCGGGAGTGCATCGCGGTTTGCTTGACCGCTTAAGCGACACCACGGACGAGTCCATGCGCGAGCTCGGCGAGCTTGTAAAGACAGCCGGCGGCGAGGTTGTGCTCGAGGTCGTGCAGAACAGACCCGACATAGAAGCCGCAACGTATATGGGCGAGGGCAAGCTTGAGGAGATCAAAGCCGCCGCCGAAACGCTCGGAGCGGACGCGATTGTGTTCGACGACGAGCTCTCACCCGTACAGACGCGCAATATTTCCGATTTTCTCGATATAAAGGTGCTCGACCGCTCAACGCTTATCCTCGATATCTTCGCCATGCGCGCCAAAAGCGGCGAGGGTAAGCTTCAGGTGGAGTTGGCGCAGCTTAGATACAGACTTCCCCGCCTTCGCGGCATGGGTACGGTCCTGAGCCGTACCGGAGCGGGAATAGGTACGCGCGGTCCGGGCGAAACGCGTCTCGAATCGGACAGGCGGCATATAAGGCGCAGAATTTCCGCTTTGGAGGAGGAGCTTGAAGAGCTCAAAAAGCACCGAGGACTGATACGAACGCGGCGCAAAAAGGACGGCGTTATAACAGCCGCTCTCGTGGGCTACACAAACGCGGGAAAATCGACGCTTCTCAATAAGCTGACAGACGCGGACGTGTTCGCGGAGGACAAATTGTTCGCCACGCTCGATCCCACCTCGCGCGCGATAACTCTCGAGGATAACCGCCGTATACTGCTCGTTGACACGGTCGGATTTATACGCAAACTGCCGCATCATCTTGTCGAGGCGTTCAAATCGACGCTCGAAGAAGCCGTTGTCGCGGATATACTGCTTCATGTGATAGACACGTCGAGCGAAGAGGTTGAAAATCAGATGCGCGTGGTCGACGAGGTCTTAAAGGAGATAGGCGCGGTCGGCAAGCCCGTGATAGGCGTGTTCAACAAGTGCGATATAAGCGGCGCGGACTGTATCGGGCTTATGAGATACGATAAAAACGTAAGGATAAGCGCGAAGCGCGGCGATAATCTTAGCGCTCTGATTGAAGCCATAGCCGACGCGGCGCCCGGAAAAAAGCGCGCGGTCAGGGTTTGCGTCCCTTACAGCGAGGGCGCGCTTGTAAACGAGCTGCACGAAACGCAGAAGGTTCAAAGCGCCGATTTTTCGGAAAACGGCACTGTTATGGAGCTTCTCGTTGACGCGGCTATGTATGAGAGGTTACGGAAATATGTCATTAAAGAACAGCTATAAAACGGTGGAGCATGACGGCGGGGCGCTGCTTGTCGAGAAAAAATCGAAATTTTTCGCGGAAGTAAAGCCCGTTGACAACGAGCCCGACGCGATAGAGTTTCTCAATTCTATCCGCTCAAAATATCCCGACGCGCGCCATCATGTGTACGCGTATGTGATAGACGAAAACAATATTTTCCGCTATTCAGACGACGGCGAGCCTTCGGGAACGGCGGGTATGCCCGTGCTCGACACTATACGAAAATCCGGCATAGTAGACGCGGTCGTGGTGGTCACGCGCTATTTCGGCGGCACGCTTTTAGGCACGGGCGGACTTGTGAGAGCCTACAGCGGCGCGGCGAAGATGGGGCTTGAAGCGGCTAATGTCATAATGCGCGAGCTTTGCGATATAGTTGAAATACGGGCTGATTACTCGCATTTGGGGAAAATTCAGTATATGCTTTCGTCGGGCGGATATATGCTCGAAAACACCGAATACGGCGACGAGGTGGTATTTACCGTCGCAAGCCCTATCGGCACAACAGAGCGTCTTATCGCGGAGGTTACGGATCTCACGAACGCAAAGGCAAAATGTGAAATTACGGATAAAAAGTATGTAAATCAGGAAATAAATACATAGGAGGCGGATGTAATTATGAAGGTTTGGAAAGGAATATTGGCGGTAGTCCTGGCTGCGGCTATGGCGGTCGGCGGCTACACGCTCGGCTCGAAAATGGAGCAGAAAAACATAACAGCGGCGATCCCGAAGCAAAGTCTTGAAACGGACGCGCCGCCCGCTCCGCAGACGGTTCAAATCGAAAAAACGGACGCGGGTGTAACGCAGGAAACGTGGTCGAAGCTCGACGAATCGGCATTTTCGGCTGAGGGCATCAACGGAACTGTCACACTTTCAACCTCGGCGGGAACGTACGAGGGCGAAATAATGTGGGACGACGGACAGCAGTGGGCGCTTGAGGTAAGCGACGGAAACGGCGGGTATTATACGCTTGTCGACGAATATATAAATAACGGAAGCGTATATTTTGAAATACTCGAAACCGCCGACGGCAGCCGCGTAATAAACGCATACATCATCTCCGGCGCGGGCGTAACATTAAGGCAGTATTCATATGCAAACGGCGCGTTCGCACAGAACACCCTCTACGACTCCGGCGCGGTAAACAGACTGTATTCGTCGGTGCCGATGTATCAGTAAGAAAGGAGAAAATAAATCATGGAAATCGAATTAACAAAATCAAATTACGAAGGCGAGGTTATGAAATCGTCCGTCCCCGTGCTCGTGGATTTCTGGGCGGGCTGGTGCGGACCGTGTCAGATGCTCATGCCCACCATAGCGGAAATCGCGGAGGAATACGCGGGAAAAATCAAGGTTTGCAAGGTCAATGTTGACCGCGAGGGCGAAATCGCGGCGCAGAACGCTATCGTTTCAATACCTACCGTCATACTTTTCGTAAACGGCAAGCCCGTCGAGAGAATAGTAGGAGCGCACGCGATCGACGATTATATGGACATTATTGATAAATATATATAATATTTATGCAAAAACACGAATAAATATACAGCAATCGGCTGTATATTTTTCGTTTTTAAAACTTTTTTTAAAAAAAGACTTGCATTTTTATTCAATGTGTTGTATAATAAGAAACATCTTTTAATTAGGGGGAACAAAGTTTGAGTAAAATCGCCCATCTCGCCGCCAAAACGAGCGGGGCGGTACCATCGTACAGCACCCACTCGCCTTGACGGCAATCTGAACGATTTTCTTTCAAACTTTAGAAGGGAGTAAATTTATAATGCTCAATAACATAATTGAACTTGACAAAAAATACTATATGAACACCTTCGGAAACCGCCTTCCCGTGTGCTTCGTGAAGGGCGAGGGCATGACGCTGACGGCTGACGACGGCAAAATTTATTACGATTTTCTCGGCGGTATCGCGGTAAACGCGCTCGGTCATTCGCACCCGAAGCTGATCGCGGCGCTTAAAAATCAGCTTGACAAGCTTATCCACACGTCGAGCCTTTACTACATAGAAAATCAGGCGAGACTTGCGGAAAGACTTGCGAACGCAAGCTGCGCGGACAGAATATTTTTCGCGAACAGCGGCGCGGAAGCGAACGAGGGCGCGTTCAAGCTTGCGAAAATGTATTTCTATAAGAAGGGTATACCGAAAACCGAGATAATTACGCTCGATAAATCGTTCCACGGCAGAACGCTCGCGACGGTCGCGGCAACGGGACAGGAAAAATACCAAAAGCCGTACAGACCGCTCACACCTGGATTTATTCAGGTCGAGCCGAACAATTACGACGCGGTCGTAAACGCGGTCACGGACAAAACTGCGGCGATAATGATAGAGCTTATACAGGGCGAGAGCGGCGTTCACCCGATGGATGTTGAATATGTGGAGAACCTCAGAAAACTCTGCGACGAGAAGGACATTCTGCTCATTTTCGACGAGGTTCAGACGGGCATGGGCAGAACGGGAAAGCTGTTCGCGCATCAGCTTTACGGGGTCGAGCCCGATATATTCACGCTCGCGAAGGCGCTCGGCGGCGGCGTTCCTATCGGCGCGGTATGCGCGAAGGAAAGTGTCGCGGCGGCGTTCGAGCCCGGCGACCACGGCACGACATTCGGCGGCAATCCGCTCGCGACTGCGGCGGGACTCGCGGTGATGGATATTTTCGACGAGGAAAAGCTCGTTGACAATTCCGCGAAAATGGGAGAATATTTCAAAGCGAAGCTAAACTCGCTTATGGCTGAGTATCCCGATAAAATAAAGGAAATACGCGGCTCGGGACTGCTTATCGGAATTGAATTAGATCCCGAAATTGCGAAGGAAGTATTCGATAAATTATTCGAAAACGGCTTCCTCACAAGCCTCTGCGGAGGAACGGCGATGAGGCTTGCTCCGCCGCTTATCATAACGGAAAAGGAAATTGACTTGTTTGTAAATAAATTGGAAAAAATATTAAAGGAGATTTGAAAATGAAGGATTTTATCAGCTTACACGACATAACAACCGATGAGCTTCACAAGCTTTTGGAGCTTGCGTTAAAGCTCAAAAAGGAATTAAAAACAGGCGTGCCGCACCCGATCTTGAAGGGTAAAACGCTCGGCATGATCTTCACAAAATCGTCAACGCGCACGCGCGTTTCGTTCGAGGTCGGCATGGTACAGCTCGGCGGCTATCCGCTGTTCCTGTCGTCGAACGACATACAGCTCGGACGCGGCGAAACAATTCACGACACCGCGAAGGTGCTCGAGCGCTATCTCGACGGAATTATGATACGCACATTCGCTCATTCGGACGTGCTGGAGCTTGCCGAGGAAGCGGATATCCCCGTAATAAACGCGCTGACGGATCTGCTGCATCCGTGCCAGGTGCTCGCGGATCTGATGACCGCGTACGAGCACAAGGGCAAATTAGAGGGCTTGAAGCTCGCGTATGTCGGCGACGGAAACAACATGGCGAACTCGCTGATGTACGGCTGCGCGAAGGCGGGGCTCGACTGCGCGATAGCCACTCCCGCTCAGTATCAATGCGACGCGGAGGTAGTCGAAAACGCGAAAGCCGACGCGAAAAAGTCAGGCACGAGCCTTATTATCACGCAAGACCCGATCGAAGCGATGAAGGACGCTGACGTTGTCTACACCGACACATGGGTCTCAATGGGACAGGAGAGCGAAAAGGACGAAAAGGTAAAGGTATTCGGCGGCTATCAGGTAAACAAGGAGCTGTTCTCATACGCGAAGGACGACGCGGTATTCATGCACTGTCTCCCCGCGTACCGCGGCTTTGAAGTCACCGAGGACGTCATCGACGGACCGAACTCAATAATTTTCGACGAAGCCGAAAACCGCCTCCACGCCCAAAAAGCGGTAATGGCGACGTTGATGGGATAAAGGAGGATAATCAATGCTTTCGGATTACCAATCGTTATTCCAGGTGCGTCTCGCGAATTATGACGATATTCCCGCCATAATGAGCATAACGCGCGAAGCGTTTATCAAATACCGTCAAATGGCGGGGACGGAAAAGCTCGCCGCGCTCGATGAAACGTATAACGACGTAAAAAAGGATATAAACACAAAAATAGTGCTTCTCGCGCTCTCCGACGGCGAGCCTGTCGGCAGCGTGCGCGTTGAGGTTTTCCCCGATAAAACGGCGTATCTCTCGCGCTTCGCGGTGAAGGTAACAAGCCAGAACAACGGTATCGGCAAGTCTATTATGAACCTCGTTGACCGCATCATGATGAAAAAAGGCGTGACGCAGATCTCGCTGCATACGGGCGCGAAAATCACCTCGCTTATCCGCTTTTACTACGGCAGAGGCTTTTACATAGACTCCACCGACAAATCCCGCGGCTATACGCGCGCTTTGCTGATAAAGGAATATCCGCATAAGGAGTGCTGAATAAGCAATTTACGGAGGGAATAATACGGAGGGAATAATACGGAGGGAATAATATGGAAGTAAAAATAAAACGCGACGGGCTTACTCTCGTCGGGGATATCATAAAGCCGAACGCCGAAAAATGCCCGATATTTATCTTTTTTCACGGCATAATGAGCAGCCGCAATACGGAAATGAATAAAAAAATATGCGAAGCGCTCCTTGAGCGCGGCATTGCTATGGCGCAGTTCGATTTCAACGGTCACGGCGAGAGTGACGGCGATTTCAAGGATATGACCGTCTACGGCGATATGCTCGACGCGGCGAAGATCATTCAGTACGTTCAAACTCTGCCGTTCGTGACCGATATTTATGTCGGCGGTCACTCGATGGGCGGAGTCGTCGCGAGTATGATTTCGGGCTGTTACCGCGATGTAGTAAAAAAGCTTGTGCTTCTCGCTCCGGCGGCAACCATGAAAAACGACGCGCAGAACGGCTCGTGCTTCGGCAAGCCGTATGATAATTTCAACGTGCCGGATTCCATACCCGCGCTTGCGAACGACGGGAAGATATATCGTCTCGGCAGCTTTTTATTTCGCACAAACCGCACTCTGCCGATTTACGAAACAGCCTCTCAGTTCAAGGGCGAAACGCTGATCATCCACGGCAGCGAGGACGCGGCTGTGAGCGTTTCAGGCTCGGAGGGATATGTAAAATGTATGGAAAACGCGAAGCTCATAGTGCTCGAGGGCGAGGACCACGGACTCGGCGCGATAGATTTGGGCGTGACGGCAAAGCTTGCCGCCGATTTTCTCGCGGAATAATAAATTTGTTAATAATAGGAATAATGTCCGCCAAAGCCTTGGCGGACATTATTTGTTTGCTTTCCGCAGCCGCGGCAAAGGAAACAAAAATAACCCGCCGTCCGACGGATCGCGGGTTATTTAAAATACGGATATAAACGTTCCTTTTTTCATATCGCTCGACGCCATTTGTCTTGCTTTTCGGTGCTGCTTCTTTTCGTTGTGAGTTTTCGGCAGTACCTTTTTGAATTTGTAAAATCTCGGGCGTATATTGTCGTCAAGCTCTCTGCTTTCGCGGCAGTATTTGTCTATTTCCTCCGCCTCGAGAGAGCTGTCGGCTCTGACCACATACGCCGCGATTTCTTCCGCGCCGTTTTCGCCGGAAACGGACGTCACTATGCAGTCCTCGATTTTCGGATGACGGCAGAGGAAGCTCTCTATTTCATCGGGATATATCTTCTCGCCGCCGCATACTATCATATCGTCTCTGCGCCCAACCACGGTTATAATTCCGTCGCCGTTCCATGTGCCGATGTCGCGCGTGTACAGGTAACCGCCGTTATATCTGCTTCCGCCGGTCGGATTGTTTTTGTAGTATCCCGCCGATTTTGAGCATGATTTCACTATTATTTCGCCGTGCGTCACGTTGTCGCGCGGGACAAGCTCGTCGGGCGAAGCGTCGCGCGTTTCGTGGATCTTTACTACGCGGACCTCGTCGTCTGTGCAGACCGTTCCGGCTGTACCCGGGAAAAACTGCTGCTTTTCGGGAGTGAGAATTGTGTTTATAAATGTTTCGGTGGTTCCGTAGCCGTTATAAACTTTCGGCGATAGAAAACGGCGGATTTGCAGACTTTCTTCGGCGCTGAGTATACTTCCGACGGATATCACCCTTTTGAGCGACGCGAGATTTTTTTCCGCCTTCCGCTGCTTCAGAGACAATGCCCGAAAGGACGGCGGCGAACCGGAAATCAGCGTTATTTTGTACCTTTCGATATATTCGAGACACTTCGCTGCGGACGGCTCGTCGGCGGCAATCACCGCCGCGCCGGAGTACAGCGCCGTGGCGGGGCCGCAGCAGTGAAGTCCGCCGCGGTGAGCCCACCTTGAAAGGTTCAGCATGATGTCGTCGGAATTTATCGAAAGCAGCCGCATAACCTCCTGGGTGCTCATGACCTCGTTTAATTCCGTAACGGGGACGCACTTTTGGCTGCCCGCCGTTCCCGAGGTATAAAACAGAGTTGATTCCGCGTATATATCCGCGGGAACCTGAGGCGGTTCGCACGTTTCGGCGTCGGTAAATTCTTCATAGGTCGCATGATTTTTAAGCGCACGCTTGTTTTCGGGAAAATTTACGACGACAAGCTTGGGCGAATGAGCGGCGGCGTTTACGGCGAGCTCTATTCCGCCGTCGTCGCGGTAAAAGAAAACAGCGGGCTTTATAAAGTCTATAATCGACGCCGTCCGAGACGGCTGAACGCGCATGCTTATCGGACAGCCCGCCGCACCGACCTTTTTGCACGCCGCGTATATGAACACGAACTCCGGACAGTTTCCCATTTGGTATAAAATCGTATCGCCGCGCTTTACGCCTGCCGCGAGGAGCGCGTTCGCGCACTTGTTTATTTGCGCGTTCGCTTGGGCGTAAGTATAAATCCTGCCGCTGTCGGCGCAAATCAGCGCGGTTTTATCGGGAGCGCGGCGGACGTTTCTCATAAAGCCCTCTATCCATGAAAAGCCCTTTTCAAACTCCGCCATAAAAATATTATTCCTGCCGCGGCTGCGGAAAATTTCATATTTTTGCTTCGCCTCAAGAAGATTTTCTTCTATGGATGAGAAAATCGCCTCCGCCTCCTCGTCCGAGTAGCTGTAATTCCCCTTATTCGCGCAGTTTCCGAGAAGGCGCAGCATATCGTTTATTTTTTCTGCGCGCGCCGCCGCGATTTTTTTAAATCTCTCGTGTTTTCTTTCGCTTGCCATGATATATTCTCCCGATTTGATATATTCGTCAAATATAATCGACCGTATAAGATAAGTTTACCATATATAACGCGATAATGCAAGAAATTAATGAAAATATGTTTATCAAATCGTTATATTTTAAAAATATAACGAAAAGCGAGGTGAAATGGGTATATTCTATTGATATATTTTTCCTGTAGTCTATAATTAAAGAAAAGAAAGGAGTTTTCGTATGATAAGCATAGATTTAAACAGATGTAAAGCGTGCGGACTGTGCGTGAGCGTCTGCCCGAAAAAGGCGCTGAGTCTTGACGCGTCTTTGCCGGCGCGCTACGGCAGCGGCGCGGTAAAGTTAACGGGCGAGTGCGTGGAATGCGGCTCATGCTACGAGGTATGTCCCGATATAGCGATTACGATAAAAAGCGGGGAGGCGGATTTATGAGACAGCTTATGAAGGGTAACGAGGCAATAGCGTTCGCGGCTATTCATTCGGGAATAAAATGCTTTTTCGGCTATCCCATCACTCCGCAAACGGAAATAGCGGCATACATGGCGGAAAATCTGCATAAGCACGGCGGCGTGTTTTTGCAGGCCGAAAGCGAGGTAAGCGCGATAAATATGGTCTACGGTGCGGCGGGCGCGGGGTTCCGCGTTATGACAAGCTCGTCGTCGCCGGGAATAAGTCTTAAGCAGGAGGGTATAAGCTATATCGCGGCGGCGGATCTGCCTTGCGTGATAGTGAACGTAATGCGCGCGGGCCCGGGACTCGGCGGAATACAGGCGGCGCAGTCGGACTATTTCCAGGCGACCAAGGGCGGCGGTCACGGAGATTATCATTTGATAGTTCTCGCTCCGTCAAGCGCTCAGGAAATGGCGGAAATGACAGTCACGGCATTCAATTTGGCTGATAAATGGCGCATGCCGGTCATGATATTGGCTGACGGAGTGACCGGACAGATGATGGAGCTTGTTGACATGAGCAAGCTGCCCGAGGTCGAGACCTGCGAGAAGCCGTGGGCGGCGAACGGCAGAAAGGGACGCGCGGAGCACAATATAATAAACACGCTGTACCTCTCGCCCGAGGAGCTGGAAGCGGTCAACAGACGGCAGGAGGAAAAGTATGAGCAAATCAAAGCGGAGCTTCAGGACTGGGAGGAATACAACACAGAAAACGCGGATATAATCATCGCCGCCTACGGTATAACGGCGCGAATAGCGCGCGCCGCCGCGGACAGAGCCGCGGAGGAGGGGATACGCGTCGGCATAATCCGCCCGCGCACGCTTTGGCCGTTTCCGGTAAGGGCGTTTGAAAATGTCACCGCAAAAATATTATGCGCGGAGCTCAGTCGGGGACAGATGGTAGAGGATGTGCGTCTCGCGGTAAACGGCAGGATACAGGTCGATTTTTACGGCCGCTGCGGCGGCATGCTGGCGGACGAGGACGAAATATTGGATAAGATAAGGAGGCTGGCAGGTGAATAAGCTTTTGAATAAACCTCGGTCGATCACGGATGTGCCGTTTCATTACTGCCCGGGCTGCGGTCACGGTATTGCGCACAGACTTTTGGGCGAGGTTATCGACGAGTTGAATATTATAGACAAAACAATAGCTGTGGTTCCTGTGGGATGCGCGGTGGAAGCGTACGATTATTTTGAATGCGACGTAATGGAGGCGGCGCACGGAAGGGCGCCGTCGGTGGCGACGGGCATAAAGCGCTGTCTGCCGGAAAGCGTGGTCGTTTCCTATCAGGGCGACGGCGATCTGGCGGCGATAGGTACGGCGGAGACTATTCATATGGCGGCGCGGGGCGAGGCGGTTACGGTCATCTTCGTAAATAATACTATCTACGGCATGACCGGCGGACAAATGGCGCCGACGACGCTCCCGCTTCAGATAACTCAAACGACCCCGTACGGACGCGACGTTTTGACGCAGGGATATCCGCTGAAAATGTGTGAGATCCTTGCGCAGGTAAAGGGGCCTTCATATATAGAGCGCTGCGCTCTCGACACAGTGCCGCATATTCGTTCGGCGAAGAAGGCAATAAAAAAAGCGGTCGAGTATCAGATAAAGTACGGCGCGTATTCGTTCATAGAGCTGCTTTCGGCATGCCCGACAAACTGGAGGCTGTCTCCGTCGGCGGCAGTAAAGCGCGTGGGCAGCGATATGGTCGACTATTATCCGCTCGGAGTGTATTATGATAAATTTTCGGAGGGCAAATGATGGAATATAGAATTATTATAGCTGGCTTCGGGGGACAGGGCGTGCTCTTCGCCGGAAAAATACTCGCTCAGGCGGCGGCGGACGTGGGCTTTGAGGTGTCGTGGCTTCCGTCATACGGGCCGGAAATGCGCGGCGGAACGGCAAACTGTCAAGTGGTGATCGCGGACAGGACTATAGGCTCGCCGTCGTTCAGGAGGGCTGATTTTTTAATCGCGATGAATAAACCGTCTTTGGAGAAGTTCGCCGCCTCCGCGAAGACCGTTATAACCGATGCGTCTTTCGCTGCGGAGAGTGATACGGGAGTGGACACGGCGGGCTTTGAGAAGCTTGCGAATATGGTTATGCTGGGCGCGCTCGCGGCGAAAATGAACATAATTTCAAAACAGTCGTTCATCTCCGTGGTACAATGCACAACCACTATGGATAAGGCAATAAAGGATATAAAAGCGTTTGAACAAGGATACGGCGCGTAAGCGCCGTATCCTTGGTTTTACGGGTAAATCAATCCGTGAATTGATATTTGGTGGTGCGATAAAATATAGTGGGGTTTGAAAGACTTACGGGCGACACGGTGTATTCGATACCTTTTTCCTCAAACAGCTTGGTATGCGACGGAAAATCATTTATACGCAGCTCTATCCGTTTATTCTGCGCTTTTATTTCATCGAGCTGCGCGTCGAGAATCGCTTTTTCGTAAATTCCGTCCTTCACCGCAAAAAACGCGTTAACGGAGCTGTTGACGACCAGCATAAGCGTAACCGCGTATGCGGCGACATTTATGGGCTTGCGTTGGGTTGACGCCCAGACAAGCAAAAATACGGGAATATAGTATGTGTAGCTTGCGTACCGCGCCCACCACGACTCGGGGAAGAACAGTCCGAGCGCAAAAAACGTCGCAAGCAGCGTGACGGTTTCTCCACTCATTTTATGACGGGACGCCGGCGCCGCGAGAGCACATAAGACGGCGAGAATAAAAATGCCGCTGAAAAACAGCCCGAAGCCGCCCAAACGAATATCGGCGTTGCTCAGGTACTGCGTTTCGTTTTCGTGTACGGTGAACGGGATTTTCAGCTTGTAATGCTCGGTAAAATCACTGTTCGTCTGCGATGCGAGAGAAATAAAGTATTTTAAAGCCTCCGGCTTGCCTTCGAAGCCCTGCGGGGCGTTGTCGCCGATTATATCGCAGTTTTCATCGCCGAGGACGGGATAGACGAGATTTTGACCGTGCGCGAGATGCTTAATGTAAGGATCGAATCCGAATATGGCTGTGCCTATTAAAAATCCGGAAATAATGACAATGGCGGGTTTTTTGAAACGCGCCGCGATGGATTTGCCGCGAAGCTTTATTAGATATCCCGTACCGAAACCCGCAAGCGTAAGTCCCGTCAGCAGAGGAGCGGTGAATTTTATCAAACACGACATCGCGGCGACGCAGAACAGGAGGGCGTAATCGATATCCTCGGCGCACTCGCGGTAAATTTTCATTCCGAGCAGAGCCGCGCAAATCACAAGCGAGCCTACAGCCAAATCATTGTAGCTTGTAAAAAGCTGGTCAACGAATACGGGATTGAGGCATACCACGGCGGCGAAAATCGAACTCTTGATTCCGCCGAAGTCATATACGGTTCTGAATGTTGAATACGCGACACAAAACAGCATAATCAAAAACAGAATATTTACCGATTTTGCCGTTTCAAGAATTCCCGTCAGAGCATATACGGCGGCGGAGCATATCCATACGCCTTTGGGATAATTATCGAGCCATACATAAACGTTCATAACGTCGTTGATGCCGTTGAAATCGAGACTGCTTCCGCGCAGAGGGTTCCAGCCCTCCGCAAGCGTGATTATTGCCTGCTTATGGTAATACATGCCGTCGTACGACCAGTCAAATATCCTTGAAGCCAACAACGCGAACAGCGCCAAAAGAGCGAGATTTATAAACAGAGATTTAAGCATTTGTCTGTCGAAAAAAACCGAATATACCGCGATAGCCGCGGCGGGAACGATAAGGCTGTATTTGCCCATCGGCACGCCGAAAGCGAACAGCGCCACAGTAAATCCGATGGTTGAAAGCATCAAAACAAGCGAGCAGAAAGCCGTTTTCTGGGCCGCGGAGCAATCGTATTTCATTTTCATAGCCAAAACCCTTCCGATAGTAAATTTGTCTTAATTTAATAAAGAGATGCGGACGCATCTCCCTGAAGTCAGCGCGTATTTCGGTGCTATGCGCAAAGGCGGCGGTATGATCCCATCCGCCGTTTATTATGATATCATTCGGACGGCGCTTTGTCAAGCGTTTCAACGGGTTTTCCGCGTCACGCATAGAGAATGCGCGATTTTTTGTAATGTAAATTTATACATTCTCTTGACAAAACAAAATTTTTGCGTCATACTGTATATGAGCTGACGGCTTATGCAAATTATATCGGGGGGAGGTATGCCGAATGTGCAGATTTTTACGGTCGCTGCCGGTCATGGCGGTTATTTTCGTCATGCTTTGTTTGCCGTTTACCCGAACATTTGCGGATGAAGCGCTGCCGCAGATACAGTTTACTCCCGAGGAGGAGAGCTTCATAGCGTCCCATGATTTGCTGAAAATAGGCTATGTTCGGGATCGTATACCGGTTTCATTTTCGGATGAAAACGGAGAGCTCGCCGGAATATCGCGCTATATATTCGACCACGTCAGTAAGCTTACAGGCTTGAAATTTGAATATGTCGCGCTGCCGGAAGGCGACGTCACATACGATTACCTCTCCGGCGAGGGTTTCGACCTTGTTTCAAGCGTGGAATATAATAAGGAAAATCAAAAAGCGAGAGGTATACTTATCAGTAATCCGTACCTTTCCGACCATAAGGTAATAGTAGCAAGAAAGGGATTGGAATTCAGCTATGACGCCAATCTGTCCATCGCGATATCCACAGGCTCTCAGACGCTTAGAAAGGTTTTAAGCGCGGCATATCCGAATTTCGACCTTGTGGACTATCCTTCCATAACCGCCTGCTTTGACGCGGTGAACAGCGGCGAAGCCGATTTAATGATACAAAATCAGCATGTCGTGGAGCATTGGATATCCAAGCCGATTTATGAAAAGCTGAAAATTATCCCCGTGCTGGGGCTTGACGATCAGCTCTGTTTTTCGGCGGTGGTCGCTTTCGGAGACGCGGAGGGAACGTCGGAATCGGACGGAAGGACATTGATAAATATCCTGAATAAAGCCATAGCCTGCATGACCGAGGACGAGGTTGGAATGTATACCATACAGGCGTCTATGGATAATCAGTACCGCTATACATTATCGGATTTCATGTACCGCTATCGCTACGCGGTCAGAGTGTTTATACTGTCGCTTCTTATCATCATATTCCTGACGCTGCTTCTTATCAGGGTACATATACGCTATACGGAAAACAAAGCCGACGCTAAGGTAAAGAACAGATTTTTATCGGCTATGAGCCATGAGATACGCACACCGCTGAACGGGCTTATCGGGCTTAACTATATCATGTCGCAGAAGCTCGACAACAAGGAGGAGCTCGGGGAATATCTGCGCCGTTCATCCATGACGGCAAACTATCTTTTGTCGCTTGTAAACGATATGCTTGATATGTCAAATCTCCAAACTCAAAATTTGGAGCTTAATATCCGTCCGGCGGATATTGAGCTTGTGACCGGCACCGTTAACGCAATCGCCGAAAACGCTATGACCGAAAAAGGAATTGATTACAAGGCGGATATCCGAATAAGCAGCAAGTGCGTTATGGGCGACGAGGTGCGTATTCAGCAGGTGCTTTTAAATCTGCTTGACAATGCGCGCAAATTTACGCCGAAGGGCGGCAGCGTGCGGTTCAGCGTCAATCAGGAAACCACCGCGGACGGAAAAATACTCACAACTGCGGTCGTATCGGATACGGGACGCGGAATAAGCGAAGAATTTCAGAAGCATATTTTCGACGCCTTTGCGCAGGAGCGCGACACGGTTTCAAAGGGCAATCAGGGTACGGGTCTCGGCCTGTCGATCAGCCGGCGTTTGGCTCGGCTCATGGACGGCGATGTGACATTTTCAAGCCGCCGCGGCGAGGGCAGTGTATTTACATTCACATTTACGGCGGCACCCGCGCGGCTTCCCGATAAGAAAGACGAGGCGCGGCTGTACGGGCAAAAAAATACCCGCGTTTTGGTGGCGGAGGATAATGAGCTTAACAGCGAAATTATAATAGAGCTCCTGCGAGAGTCGGGCTTTGAAACGGAGCTTGCGCAGAACGGCAAAGCGGCGCTGGAGAAGTTCGAAAATTCCGAGCCGTATACCTACGGAGTCATACTGATGGATCTGCTGATGCCCGAAATGGACGGCTTCGAAACAGCCGAAGCCATACGCGCGCTGAACAGACCCGACGCCTCAACGGTGCGCATTTTGGCTTGTACCGCCAATTCCTTTGAGGAGGACAGAGAAAAAGCACTGTCGAGCGGCATGGATGATTTTATAGCCAAGCCCATAGACATCGGCGAGCTGCTCGAAAAGATACATAAATAATAATGTAAAATTATCGGCATTATGCCTGCCATGCCGGGCAGGCATATTAATTATTTGATATAGGTATTAGACAATTTAAAAGGAATGCTGTATAATAATATTAAAATAAATATCGAAAGGACGGAATAAAAATGGCACAAGAGCTTATATTGACCGATAAATGGGATAAAACCTTCCCCGCAAGCGAAAAGGCTGCTCATCGCAAGGTGACGTTTCATAACCGCTACGGCATAACTCTCGCGGCGGATTTATATGAGCCGAAGGAATACGACGGCAAGCTTGCCGCGGTTGCCGTTTGCGGACCGTTCGGCGCCGTAAAGGAGCAGGCGTCGGGACTGTACGCGCAGACTATGGCGGAGCGCGGATTTTTAGCGATAGCGTTTGACCCGTCGTTCACGGGCGAGAGCGGAGGAGAGCCGCGTTATATGGCGTCGCCGGATATTAACACCGAGGATTTTCAGGCGGCTGTCGATTTTTTGTCGGTACAGGATAATGTTGACGCGGAGAGGATAGGCATAATAGGAATTTGCGGATGGGGCGGAATGGCGCTGAACGCCGCCGCGCTTGACACAAGAATAAAAGCGACCGCCGCGATGACAATGTACGATATGACGCGCGTGAACGCGAAAGGATATTTTGACGCGGATGACAGCGAGGAAAAACGCTATGAGGCGAAAAAGGCGTTGAACGCGCAGAGAATAGCGGATTATAAAAACGGAAGCTATGAGCTCGGAGGCGGAGTTGTAGACCCGCTGCCGGAGGACGCGCCGTTTTTCGTGAAGGATTACTACGATTACTATAAGACGCGGCGCGGTTATCACGAGCGCTCGCTGAACTCAAACGGGGGCTGGAACAAAATCGGATGTATGTCGTTTATAAACCAGCCGATTTTACAATACAGCAACGAGATCAGGAGCGCGGTTCTCGTTGTTCACGGCGAAAAGGCGCATTCGTGCTATTTCAGCCGCGACGCTTTCGCCGCCATGATAAAGGATAATCCCTATCGGGACAATAAAGAGCTGCTGATTATACCTGACGCGGTTCATACTGATTTATATGACGGCGGCGGAAAAAACGCTATCCCGTTTGACAAGCTGACCGAATTTTTTAACGAATATCTTAAATGATTGAAAGCGCGGATTTTCAAATCCGCGCTTCTGTTTTTACAAAAAAGCGAAAATATTTTCGCTTTTTCTATTGATATATTGAAATTTGTATGGTATAATAACACTGCGGCGATGGTGCCGCCTTGCAGTTATGGTATCATAGCGCTGCGGTATAATCAGTACAAAGGAGGTGCGGACGATGGGGGAACGGACATATGTCGCCATTGATTTAAAATCATTCTACGCGTCGGTTGAATGTGTGGAACGAAAGCTTAATCCGCTTACAACAAATCTTGTTGTGGCGGACGTGAGCAGAACGGAAAAAACAATTTGTTTGGCGGTTTCCCCGTCGCTCAAGGCTTACGGGATCTCGGGGCGCGCGCGTTTGTTTGAGGTGCTCCAAAGAGTAAAGGAGATAAACGCCGTCAGGCAAAGAGCTCTCCGCTCGGGAGCATTCAGCGCCTCGTCGTTCGACGACACACAGCTTAAAGCCGACGGCTCTCTCGAGCTGGATTTTATAATCGCAAAACCGCGTATGGCGTATTATATGGACTACAGCGCGAGGATCTACGATATCTATCTGCGCTATTTCGCGCCTGAGGATATTCACGTTTATTCTATAGACGAGGTTTTCATAGACGTGACCGGTTATCTGCGCGCCTACGGGCTTACGCCGCGCGAGCTTACTGTAAAGCTTGTAAGAGAGGTTTTGGCTGAAACGGGAATAACGGCAACCGCGGGAATAGGAACAAATCTGTATTTATGCAAAATAGCCATGGATATCGTCGCGAAGCACGTCGCTCCCGACAAGGACGGCGTGCGGATTGCCGAGCTTGATGAAATGTCGTACCGGCGGCTGCTTTGGAACCACAGACCGATTACCGATTTTTGGCGCGTTGGAAGCGGATATGCGAAAAAGCTTGAGGCAAACGGGTTATTTACGATGGGCGACGTTGCGCGCTGCTCCGTCGGCGGGGCGGATGGATTTTATAACGAGGATTTGTTATATAAACTGTTCGGAATAAACGCCGAATTGCTGATCGACCACGCGTGGGGATGGGAACCGTGTACGATTGCCGATATAAAAGCGTATAAGCCGCAGTCGAACAGCATCAGCTCCGGACAGGTTTTGCAGCGTCCGTACGATTTTGAAAAGGCGAGGCTTGTCGTGCGCGAAATGGCTGATTTGCTGTCGCTTGACCTGGTAAGCAAAGGACTTGTGACAAATCAAATAGTGCTGACTGTCGGATACGACGCCGAAAATATGAAATCGGGACAGTCCTACGGCGGCGAGCTGAAAATCGACCGCTACGGCCGCAGAATACCGAAGCACGCGCACGGCACCGAAAATCTCGGCATGTGGACTTCGTCCACAAAAGCCATAATGGACGCCGCGTCGCGGCTGTATGATAAAATCGTTAATAAAAAGCTGCTCGTGCGCAGAATGTACATTGTGGCGTGTCATGTGACTGACGAGAACAGCGTAACGGAGAGCAAAGCATATGAGCAGCTTGACTTGTTCACGGATTATGAGGAAAAGCAAAAGGAGCGCGAAGCGCAAATAAGCGCCCGCGACAGGGAAAAGCATATACAAAGAGCGATGCTGGATATAAAAAGAAAATTCGGGAAAAACGCAGTGATAAAGGGCATGAACCTGCAGGAGGGCGCGACCGCGGTGGAGCGCAATTCTCAAATAGGCGGGCATAAAAAATAAAAACGTTTTTATTTTTTATGAAATCTTTCCTTTTACGAAATCCAAACTTTTCAAGATAAATACGATAAAATCCCTGTAAATTCGATTTGAAAGTTTAGATTTTGTTTGTTGGATATTTACTATCACTTCCTGTACAAGTATAATATATACAGGAGGTTGATAAAGATGAAGTTAAAAAAACTACTTGAAACTAGCAAAGATCTGTTGGATCATATGCAAGAAAGCAACTACTCGCATGAGTATATTATGTGTTTTTCACGAGAGCTACGATGGATTGAAAAGAATATCGCAGAATACCAAGTTTCTTCTTATGAAGAACTTTGCCAAATGCGGTTACATCAATCAAAGCCATACGAAGAAAGCCATATTCGTTCTATGTATGGTGTTTTTAAGAGATTTGAGGAAAACGGTGAGTTCCCCGACCGTAAAATGCACGGGACTGTTTTTGAGCGTGCGACATATCACAAACTCTCCCCTTACTTTAAGTGCTTAGTCGATATGTATACCGATTACGCAAAAAACAATGTGCATCAGGAATCAACAATCAGCAAATGTCGTTCCAAAAGCTCGTGCTTTTTCATGCATCTTCAAAATTTGGGATACACCTCGCTTGAGCATGTAAAAGAAAAAGATGTTTTATCCTTCTTTGCAACGAAAGATGGGGAAAGTATTCGGGGGCGATCCTATAAAAGGGATATCGCAATAGTGCTTAATTCTGAACTGAAGGATCAAAGCATCCATGCAAGAAGAATTGTGGATTTACTGCCGGCGATTCCCCAAAAGCATAAAAACATCAAATTTCTAACCGCTGAAGAATCCGACGCAATCCACGAAATGCTTTCAAGTGAAGCATGCCCTCTTACATTGAGGGATAGAGCCATTGGCTTCCTTCTATATTTCACAGGCATAAGGGCAGGCGACATTGCTGATTTAAGGATGAATGAGATCGACTGGAGGAGCGATAAGATTGTCCGTCGCCAACATAAAACAGGAAACTTGCTTGAATTACCTCTAATCCCTGTTGTTGGAAATGCAATATATAATTATATATCTAAAGAGAGACCGGCATCGGAAGAAGATCATCTGTTTTTATGGAGTAAGGCTCCATATACTGCTCTCAGCTCAAATGCAGTTTGGCAGATCTGCAGAAAAATCTATACGGCTTCAGGTGTTCGCCAAAATCCCGGTGATCGAAAGGGCTCCCATATTTTTCGACATCACCTTGCCACACACCTTGCCGGTCAAGGATTTGCGCAACCTGTCATTAGCGATACGCTCGGTCATAGCGAGCCGATGACACTGTCATATTATCTTTCTGCAGATATAACCCATTTGCGCGAGCTCGCCTTGAGCATTGACGCTTTTCCTGTAAGCGAGGAGGTATTCAAAGCATGAAAAACTATCGCTCTGGATTTGTAGATTTTATCGAGCAATTCATCATTTACCGAAAAGCTTCCGGCGCATGGAACGAATCCAACTATGGCTACTGTTTATTAAAATTTGATAATTATTGCGCTGACAAATACCCCAATTCACCTTTGACCCAAGAAATGGTGGATCAATGGTGTGAAAAGAAAGGACGAGAGATCAATCGATCGAGAAACACAAGAATACGCGTGGTACGCGCCTTTATTTCGTATTTGCGAAAAAGAGGGCTCACCAATGTAGAAGAGCCACCTTTGTTAACTAATGAACCCCATACATATATACCTCACGCTTTTACTCTGGAAGAACTACAGAGATTTTTCTATGAATGTGATCATATTAAAACAGCTCACCAGGATCTAAGAGCACAACTTTCAAAGCTTGTTTGCCCGGTAATGTTTCGTTTGCTTTACAGTAGCGGAATTCGTACAACGGAAGCTCGCTTGCTCCGAAGAAAGGATGTTGATTTAAATCATGGCATCTTGGATATACAAGAATCTAAAGGCTATGATCAGCACTATGTTGCACTTCATCCGAGCATGACAGATCTCCTCAAGAGATATGACAAAACTGTAGAAAGATTACAACCAAATCGGGACTATTTCTTTCAATCGCCAAACGGCAAAAATTATGAACATGGTTGGCTGGAGCAAATGTTTCGCAAGCTTTGGAAAAAAGCAAATGGTGATAACACAGCGGCAACGGCGTATGAGCTCCGGCATAATTATGCAACTACCAACATAAATAGTTGGGATAATGATAGCTTTGAAATCAGTGATAAATTGAATTATCTTGCGAAATCAATGGGACATCGATGGACAAGTTCTACTTTGCATTACTATTCCATTGTCCCTAGACTCGCGGAAACGATAAAAAACGCGTCAGAGATCGGATTTAACGATATTATTTCGGAGGTTAATTATGAAAAAGAGTAATAACGCAGCTAAAATTTCAAAATATATGTCAGAGTTTTTATACGACTATGCACCCAACTTCCTTACATACAGCCCACATACAATCAGGTCCTACAAGGAAGCTCTTACCATGTATGTAATGTACCTTGAGAGTATGAACATTACACCAAATACACTCGACCTTGTTCACTTTGAAAAAAATCATATTGAAGGCTGGATAAAATGGATGACCGATGTTAGAAACTGCTGTCCAGACACGTGCAATGTAAGGCTCGGTTCTTTAAGAGTGTTTTTGCAGTTCTTGAGTAGTAAAGATGTTACATTTATGTATTTATATCAAGAATCCAAACTCGTTAAGCGAAAAAAATGCCTTAAGAAAAAGGTTCAAGGGTTAACAAGAGAAGCTGTCGCTGCAATATTAGACGAGGCTGATCTGTCAACAAAGACGGGACGCAGAGACTATACTTTACTGATGCTTATGTATGGGACGGCCGCACGTATTGGCGAAATACTTAGCATAAAGCTTAAGCATCTTAATTTGGACGGCGTAAAGCCATATGTACACTTGCATGGCAAGGGTGGTAAAAAAAGGACAGCATATTTACTTCCGAGAGCAGTCAGTAACTTAAAAGGCTATATTCGTGAATTTCACGGAACCAATCCGAACATGGAAGATTACCTTTTCTATTCACGTGTCGGAGGTGAAAAAGGGATGCTTACCGAACCGGCGATAGATAAAAGAATAAAGAAATATGCTGTTGCCGCTCATGAAAAATGTAGTTCTGTTCCGCCTGACACACATGCCCATCAATTTCGACATGCAAAGGCGTCTCATTGGCTGGAAGATGGTATAAATATTGTCCAGATTAGTTTTCTGCTTGGACATGAAAATTTGAATACAACAATGAAATATCTTGATGTTACTACCGAGGAAAAGGGAAAGGCATTGGCTACTCTTGAAACAGAAAGCGAAAAGAATATGCCCAAAATGTGGAAAAGCGATTCCAATTCGTTATTCGCATTCCTCGGTTTAGCAAAGTAAACTTTTTAAACAACGGAGTAAAGCAAAAAAATCTGGAGGTACTGTCATACGAAATCCAAACTTTAAATTAGTTATTGTTTGTGAAACACTGCGGTACTGAATAAAAGTTTGGATTTCGTAAAAGGAAAGATTTCATAAGGCTTAAAGGAGGAATACTATGGAAAAGAACAGCGAAAACAAATATGCGGACATTATAAATTTGCCGCACCACGTTTCAAAAAATCATCCGTGTATGTCCGTATATGACCGCGCCGCGCAGTTTGCGCCGTTTGCGGCGCTGACCGGCTACGGCGATAAAATTAAGGAAACAACGTCAAATCATAAATATAGGGCGGAGTGATGCTCCGCCCTTTTTATTCGGTTCAGCTCTCCTGAGGATGCTTTTCAAGCCAATCTATAATGTCAAGACTCTCATACATCGGTACGCCGTCGATAAACAGGCACGGCACCTGGTCCTTGCCGCCGACCTCCATAAGCCGCTTGAAATCGTCCTCGTTTTTCATTACGTCGTGCATTTCAATATCCGTTCTGCCGAGACGTTCTATCGCCTTGTAAACTCTTACGCAATACGGACATGTGTCAAATTTGTAAAGCTCCAGCTTCATTGTCATTCGCTCCTTTTTATATTATATTGATCCTCGCGGTGTTATATATAATATTCGAAATCATTGTTTGGCATGCTGCGGAGTAAATCGGCGATAGTGGCGCTGTCGAGATAGCTGTTGACTGTTTCGTATAAACCCGTCCAGAATTTGAGCGTGGGACATACATTTTTTCTCGGGCATGTGTTTTCCTCTCCCTCAAGACAAGCCACGGGAGCCATATTTCCTTCGGTGACGCGCAGAATATCTCCGACGGTATATTCCTCCGGAGAGCGCGCCATTTTATATCCGCCCTGCGAGCCGCGCTGGCTTTTCAGATATCCCGCCCTGCTGAGCGCGTTTACTATCTGCTCCAAATATTTTAAAGATATGCCCTGCCGTTCGGAAATGTCCTTAAGCGACACGTTTTCGCCGCCCGAGTGCTGGGCGATGTCAAGCATCAGCCTTATAGCGTATCTTCCTTTTGTCGAGATTTTCATGGTCGCCGCCTCCTATTCATACTTATCCCATATGAATAATTATATCATTTTTTTGCCCGCGTGTCAATATAAAATTATATATGTCCGCACGCGGGGCAATCGGGTGATTTTTCCGGAAGCTTGACTTTTCTGAAGCCGCATTTCAGCGCGTCATATGTAAGCAGATATCCGGTCAGCAGCTCGCCGGTATCGGTGAGATATTTTATCGCCTCCATCGCCTGAAGGCTGCCGATTACGCCCGCCGTCGCCCCGACCACGCCCATTTCGCGCTTTGACGGGATATACTCCCTCGGCGGCGGATTTTTAAAAACACACCTGTAGCACGCGCCCCGATCGGGAACATAGGTCATAAGCTGTCCCTGAAAATGAAAAATTCCGGCGTGGGAAAACGGCTTTCGCGCTTTGACGCACGCGTCGTTTATAAGAAATTTTGAATCGAAGTTATCTGTGCAGTCGAGAACAAAATCATAATCTTTGATAAGCCCTGCGATGTTGTCCTCGGTTATATACATTTGATACGCGTTTACCTTGACGTCGGGATTTAGCGCCGCGACGGTCTCTTTCGCGGATAGGACCTTGGCTCTGCCGATGTCGGCGCCCGAGTGTATGATCTGCCGCTGTAAATTTGACAAATCAACCGCGTCCGCGTCGGCGATGCCTATAGTACCGACTCCCGCCGCCGCGAGATACATTATCGCCGGCGATCCGAGCCCGCCCGCGCCGATTATGAGCACGCGCCCGCTTAAAAGGCGCTCCTGACCGGTCTCTCCGATTTCGCCGAGCGTAATATGGCGTGAGTAACGCTCCGCCTGTTCGTTTGTAAGCGTCATTGTGATTATCCTTTCCGTAAAATAATAACCTGCTCCTCCTCCGCTTTGCCGTCGGCTATGCGATAGGATTTGATCGCGCCCGAGGGAGATACGATAATATAGCTCGCGTCCGCGTCGAGAGCAAGGCGCAGATCCTCTGCGGACGGATACGGCTCGGTTTTCGGATGCGAATGGAAATTCCCGAGCGGCTTTGTGCCTTTCGCGCGCATATCGCGGATCGCCGAGAGCTGTTCGGCTGGATTTACGGAAAAGCGCGTTTCCGAATGAGCGGTGTTTTCGAGAAAATATATTTCAAGTATCTCCCTGCCCGAATCCGATATCGTTCCGGCGGCAAGCCCGCACGCCTCCTCCGGCATCCGCTCCCTGACGTAATTTATTATTTTTTCATAAATGCCGCGCGATAATTTGATCATTTCAGCCCTCCGCCGATTTCGTCATTCGACGCATATTTTATCTTCTATATCCTCGAACATTTTGCTTCCTATACCGTCCACGAGCATTATGCCCTCTGTGGTCGCGAACGGACCGTTTTCGGTGCGGAAGGCTATAATCCGTTCCGACAGAGTTTCGCCTATTCCCTCGAGAGCGGCAAGCTCCTCGGCGGTGGCGGTATTTATGTTGATTTTGCCGCCGCTCATTCCTCCGCGCGTCAGCGGAGCGGTGTATTCGTCGTCCGACACGGTGGAGGTTTCGATTATAAACGCGTCGTCGCCGTGATTTTCTATATATGTTCCCGCCGTCGCGACCGCGATTATGCCAATGGCTATGAGCGCGTATTTTCCCCGCTTGCCGAGCCTTATCATAGCTATCCGCCTCCGTTTCTTTTCTTTTACCATTATATCACCGCTTATTTTTCGTGTCAATTCGATTATATTTAAAATTATATATTGACGAAAAAACGTTAAAATGATAAAATACGATTAATATCGAAGGGGGTGACGGAAATGAAAAGAAGATTGCCGGCGATTATCGCGGCGGCTGTCGCTTTTGCCGCGTGCTTTATCGGCGCCGTTGTCACATACGCGCCATGGACGCCCCTGTCCGCGCCCGACTCGGATTCTTCCGTGATGCGCATGAGCTTTTCTTTGCCGTCTCCGACTCCCGAAATGACTCCCGAGGCGGTTCTCGCCGCTGCGCTCAACATGGACGAGCTGCGGCAGTTGATTGAAACGGAAATAGCCTCGTCAGACGGCGTGTGGTCGGTATACGTCAAGGATATGGCGGCGGGCTCGGAAATACTTATAAACGACGCCCCGATGAAGGCGGCGAGCGTTATGAAGCTTTTCGTTATGGGAGCGGCGTTCGACAATATTCAGAACGGGGTTTTCGAATACGGCGACATCAAGGACGATATGTATTATATGATAACGGAAAGCTCCAACGAAAGCGCGAACACGATACTCTACACTCTCGGCGGCGGCAGCTACGCCGACGGTATCGCCAAGGTAAACGAATTTAACGTAAAATACGGCTTTAACGAAAAAACAGTGGAATATAACGGCTTCGATAACCCCGATACGGTCGTGGGCGGCAGCTTCAACGTGACCTCCGCGCTCGACTGCGGCAGGATGCTCGACGCAATCTACAACGGCAGCTGCGTGTCGCCGGAAACGTCGCAGCAGATGCTCGAGCTTCTTAAGGAGCAGCAGACCGACTACAAGCTTGTGTATAATCTGCCCAAGCAAATAGTCGTGGCGAATAAGTCGGGGGAGATGGACGAGGTCGAAAACGACGTGGGAATAGTTTATTCTCCGGAGCGCGATTACATAATATGCGTGCTGTCCAACAGCTGGTCGGACGACGCCGAGGCGATTGAGACCATACAGGATATATCGCAGACCACATACGAATTTTTCAATCCCGACAGTCAGGAATACTCCTTAGTGGTCGGTGAACCCGAGCCGGCAGAGGAATGACATGACAAAAGGAAGGGTATAAATGAGTATAAGATATAAAATCGCGGAACGAATCATAAACAGGAGGAATATGTTCGTAAGCTTCAAGGGTACCGAGGCGGAAGTACTCAAAAGACTCGAGATAAATCATCGCCGCAGCCTGCCCGACGCCATGCGCGAAAGCTTCCGCGTGACGGAAACGGATCGCGGCGGATACAGCCTGTTTAAAATCGAGCCGAAGAACGGCTCGGACGGCAGGGCGGTGCTGTTCATTCACGGCGGAGGCGGGATCATGCGTCCGACGCCCTTCCATTATAAAATGGCGGCGAATTTGGTAAACGGCACCGGAGCCGCGCTGTACCTCCCTCTGTACCCGCTTGCGCCCGAGCACAACGCGAAGGAATCGTATGAGTGCGTCAGGGAGGTCTATGCCGATATACTCGGCGGGTACGCGCCCGAATGTACGGCTGTGGTCGGCGACAGCGCCGGTGCGGTGATGGCGTCGGCTCTTATAAGCCTGGCGGAGCGCAAGCCCTCGTGCGCGGTGCTTATCTCTCCGGCCGTTGGCGTGGACAGGAGCGATCCGGAATTTGAAAAGGCGCGGCGGCGCGATATAATTCTTTCATATAATATGCTGGATTTTATCGGCAAATATTGGAGCGCGGGCATTGATCCGAAAAGCGTTTACACAGACGCGATGTCGGCTGATTATGCCGGATTTCCGCCGGTTCTGCTGTTTTACGGCACGAACGAGATGTTTTATCCGGGTATGGCGGCGTATACGGAAAAGATCCGCGGCGGCGGAGCCGAATTGACCGTCCGCGAAGGACGCGGCATGTTTCACGACTGGGCGATATCAGACGCGTATCCGGAGGGAAAAAAGGCGATCGGCGAAATATGCGGCTTTATTTTGAAAAAAACCTCGAAAACAGGGCAAAATCAGTCTTAATATCAAAACAAAACGGAGGGTCATGCTAAAATTTGCACAAAAAACACTGAAAATTATACACCTAATTTATGAAAAACACTTTAAAATTTTACAAAAATGTGTTACAATAAAGAAAATTATCACTATGCCCTACGGCAAATAAAAGTGATGCATCCGAAATAAAAAGGGAGGAGATTTAATGATGTTTAACATTAAAAAGAACATAAGAAAAGCCGGAATTTCCGCACTTGTTCTTGCTCAGATCGCGGCGTGCGGCGTAATCGCGCCGATGTCGGCAAGCGCTTTTGCGGGCAGCGCCATCACAAGAAACATGGAAAATCTTGATAGAGGCGTTGTTGCGACAAAGACGAACGACGGCGTTCTCGTTATGTGGAGAAGACTCGGCACAGAGCCGGCTGACACAGAGTTCACGCTGTACAAGAATGATCAGGAACTCACAAAGGGAGCTATTACAAACTATCTTGACGCGAGCGGAACAACGTCGGATAAGTATACTGTAGTATGCAACGGCACAATGTCAAAGACGGTTGACGTTTGGGAGAACGGATACCTTGATATTCCTATGGGCGAAACGCCTGAGAGCGACGTTGTCCAGATGGACAGAAACGGCGTTTATATCGGTTCATACGCACCGGGCGATGCTTCGTACGGTGACCTCGACGGCGACGGCGAATACGAAATCGTAGTAATGTGGAATCCTTCGGACGCTAAGGATGCGGCGACGACGGGTCAGACAGGTTTGGTATTTGTTGACGCTTACAAGCTCGACGGCACACAGCTTTGGAGAATTAACATGGGTCCGAACATCCGCGCGGGTCAGCACGATACAATGTTCGCTATAGCTGACTACGATAACGACGGTAAGGCAGAGCTTATCTTCAGAACGGCTGACGGTACCGTAGACGGTACGGGCGTTATGATAGGCGACGCTGAAAAGGGTACGACATATGAGAACAGCTGGGCTGCTCTGAACTATGGTAAAAACCTTCAGGGACCTCTTTATGTAACGCTTTTCGACGGTGAAACAGGTAAGGCTGAAGACACCACGGAGTTCGTTGCAAACAACAAGGTTGGCGACGTAAGCGAGACATATAAGTGGGGCGATAACTTCGGTAACAGATCGGAAAGATACAACGCGACTGTTGCTTATCTTGACGGCGCAAATCCGTCGGCTATCCTCGGCAGAGGCTATTACGGCGGTAAGGACGTAGGCCCGGGTCGTACATCCGTATCTGCTTACGGCGTATCGGGCGGCAAGCTGAAGTTATTATGGAACTTCGATACAACAAAGGACGGTTCCGAGTACATCGGTCAAGGTAACCACCAGATGGAAGCCGGCGACGCTGACGGCGACGGCAAGGACGAAATCTTCACAGGTGCTTTAACGCTTGATGATAACGGTAAGGTTCTCTGGTGCTCGGGCTACGGTCACGGCGACGCTATGCACCTCGGCGACTTCGATCCGACTCATGAAGGACTTGAGTTCATGAAGGTAAACGAGGAAGGCGAGCACGCTTACAATACGGCTCTCGGGGCTGACACAGCTATGCACGGCGCGGATGAAACGTCTCAGATTTGGGGTATGACTGTTCATGAAGCTGCTACAGGTAAGCTGATACAGTCACACAACGGCGTTAAGGATACAGGTCGTGGTATGATAGCTAACATCGGTTACGGTGATAAGTGGTACGCTACATGGGCTGCGGGTTCAACTGGCTATTGGGACAGCGACGGTAACGCACTTCCCGACTTAGGCGCTTCGATGAACGGCAGAATTTACTGGGACGGCGACCTCCAGGATGAGCTTCAGGACCACAACGGCACAGAGGTTACTCTTACAAAGTGGAACGACAGCTCAAAGAAGTTTGATGAAATCTTTGTTGCTCCTGGTTCACACGAAATCAACGGAACAAAGGGTAACATGAACGCTCAGGGCGACCTTATCGGCGACTGGAGAGAGGAAATCGTTTCCTATACAGTTCTTGACGAGAAATCGGATTCCAAGCCGATGACGATCAAGGGCGACTGGGATAAGGACGTAGAGGTTGAGCTTACAAGCACGGTTTACACATATGGTATGAGAATCTATGTAACACCGTATCCGACAAACTACAACTTCTATACTCTCGCTCATGACGACATTTACAGAAACTCGTCAGGCGCATATTCGAACTGCTATAACCAGCCGCCTCATGTAAGCTGGTACATGAATGATGCTATTTCAGGCTCGACATACACAACTCAGCCTGAAGCAAACATCAAGCTCGTAGGCAACGACTACACTGCTCCGGCATTTGACGCTTCACTGCTTCCGGCTGCAGGCGCTTCTTCAACGCCGTCACAGCCGTCACAGTCGACAACTCCGTCAAGCGGTGCTCCGTTCACGGATACAAACGGTCACTGGGCTAAGGAATACATCGATGAGATGTATCTCGCAAAGATTGTAACGGGTGTAACCGATACAACATACGAGCCCGAGAGCCAGGTTACAAGAGCGGAGTTTGCAACTCTTATCTCAAGAGCGGTAGGCCTTAACGCTTCAAACAGCGATTCGGGTCACTGGGCAACAAACTATGTAAACGCTATTAAGGAAGCAGGTCTTGTAGACGCATCTATCCCGATGGCAACGGATGCTGATTTGGATTCTCCGATTTCAAGAGAGGAAATGGCGTCAATGGTTACAAAGGGCGCGGCTTACAAGAACGTTGAGCCTTCAGTTTCAGCTGAGAACGCGTTTATAGACGCTGATCAGATTTCAGCATGGGCTGTTCAGGATGTTAAGAACGCGGTTGCATTAGGTATCATCAACGGTATCAATACAGACGCGGGAACAGAGTTCCAGCCGAAGAACAACGCTACAAGAGCTGAAGCGGCTACAATGCTTTCAAGAATGCTTGCAGCGATTAAGTAATTTAACTTAATAAAACAAGAATCAACAGATCCGTCGGAGCGCTGCTCCGGCGGATTTTTTTGCCGCCGCGGCGTAATTCTTTTCGTTGACAACCGCGGCCATGTGCGGTATAATATAAGTAAGGAAATTTTTATCAAAGGAGTGAAAAATATGGGCTATTATTTTGATGATTCCGTGAGCATAAACGCTTACGAAGGGACTGATCCGCAGGCGATATTGTCGTCTCTCGCGTACCGCTACATGGGACAAAATCTGAAACACGGTCTTTATTACCGCGCGTATACAAACAACGGCATCGTCCGCACTACGGACTACCGCTATCTTGTCGATTTTAACAAGATTTATCCGAACGCGAAAAGCAAGGACTGCGTCTGGGCGTTCGCGGCGACCTACAGCGACGGCGACGCGAATTTCGGCTTCGATATCAACTGCTTCGGGCCTATGGAAATGTATGTAAACGGCGAGCAGGTGTATAAGTCGGACATTTTCAAGGAGAGATATTCCGAAACGGCGACACGCATTTTCTTTAATGTCCACAAGGGCTGGAACGATATCCGCATCAAGTTCAAGAAAACTATGGCGGGCTTCGGCTCGCAGTTCGGAACGTGGATAGGTAAGTGGGATTTCTACACTATTATGCCGACAAAGGAGCGTATGGGCAGAGAGGGCTTCGTGTTCACCGAGCTCGTCCCCGACGACTACGAGCCGCAGTTCGAGATTGGTATGAGCGAGAAGGATTTCGATAAGAAGCTTTATCCCGAAACGGAATGGTCGGACGATGAGAAGAAAAAGGGCTGTCTCACCCGTATGTTCGGAACGCCCGAGGGCAAGTACGCGGTAGGCTACGCGAAGGTATTTTTCGACGATATCAAGGATACAAAGCATAAAATAACGCTCGACACGCTCGGCGAAACCGTTGTTTATCTGAATAAAAAGGAGATATTCAAAACAAACGGCGGCAAGAAAACATTCGAGATCGACGCGCAGCTCGGAGAGTACGATTTGCATGTAAAATGCGTATGCGGCGGCGACTGGGGCTACACGCTCGAATGTCCGACGGGCGAGCTCAGAAACGCGGCGCGCGTTAAGGGTACGGACGATATATGGATGTACATAGGCGCGTTCGACGCGGATTACGATTTCCCGTTCGACAAGGCTTCGGATATGCTCCACGTTGTCGGCGAGCCGAAAACCTACTGGCGTCTCGACGAGCCTGACACGTTCGTAAGACCGTACAACGAAAACACGCTGTTCGGAAAGTGGAATTATCCGCTCGGCGTTACGATGTACGGACTTCTCCACACAGCTATGCTTATCGGCTCGGAGGACATTAAGAAATACATAAAGGAACACGTTCAGCTTTGCATTGACACGTTCGAATACGCTATGTGGGACAAGGAGCAGTACGGCGGCGCTACGTCGATACACAATCTGCTCACGTCGATCGACAGCCTTGACGACTGCGGCTCGTTCGCGTCGACAATGCTCGAGGTCCACAAGTATCTCGGGCTCAAGGACGTAAAGGTCGTCGCGGATTATGTCGGCGACTACATTTACAACCATCAGGACAGGCTCGAGGACGGCACGTTCTGGCGCAAGGACATGATGCACCACTTCCACAACCTTACAATGTGGGCTGACGACCTCTACATGAGCGTCCCGTTCCTGACGCGCTACTACGAATTTACAGGCGACCAAAAGTATATCGACGACGCGGCGAACCAGTTCTTCGGCTTCAAGAAGCGCTTATTCATGCCGGAGCAGAGCATAATGTCGCACGTTTACGACTTCAAATACGACACAAAGACAAATGTTCCGTGGGGACGCGGAAACGGCTGGGTCGTATTCTCAATGACGGAGCTCCTCGAAAAGCTGCCTGAGGATCACCCGAAGAGAAACGACCTTATCGAGTTTTTGAACACTCTCTGCGAGGGCTATCTCAAGCTCCAGGACGAGGACGGAATGTGGCATCAGGTAATAACGGATTGGGACAGCTACCCCGAAACGTCATGCACGTCGATGTTCATTTACGCGTTCTCGCGCGGAATCCGCTTCGGCTGGCTCAGAGAGCCCGAAAAGTATGTGAAGGCTATTTACAAGGGCTGGGAGGCTATTTCAAAGACGAGCGTTGACAGAGGCGGAAACGTATACGGCGTGTGCCGCGGCTCGGAGTTCTCGTTTATACCCGATTATTATAAGTACGAGCTCGGCTGGAACTTAAACGACACGCACGGAACGGGCATTGTTATGCTTGCCGGAATCGAGGTTATAAGACTCGGCGAATTTTTGAATAAATAAACATTTAGTGAATATTCACAAAGAAAAAGAAGGATTTTAAAATCCTTCTTTTTTCTATAGTAAAATTGAACAAAAAAAACGGATTTTTTTATAGACTTTTGTTAATAAAAAAGATAGTATAAGTAATGCGACATTACATTTTTGATATGTTATAAAAAGGTACAATGGTTAAATCTCACAAAAAATTAAAAAAAATTTTTATATTTGCAATATTTTTCACAAAAATCTATTGCAAAATTAATCAAAATGTACTATAATATATGTATCAAATTCATTGTTTGTGCAATTTGTAGAGCTTTGTGGGGAAACCGTGCTTTTTGCATGAACGTGACGTAATGATTTTATTACTTTTTAGGGAGGTTTTAAGATGGCAAAAACTCAAAAGGTTCAGCTTACTCCTCAGGAGAAGGCTGTCGCCAAGCAAAAAAAATGGACACGGATAAAAAGAGATAAGTGGATGTATCTTTTGCTGCTTCCGGGCTTTCTCTATTTTATCGTCTTCAAAATTGTTCCTATGTGGGGCGTTTTAATCGCGTTTAAGGATTATTACGCGGGTATGCCGTTCTTTACGCTTGAGCACTGGATAGGATTTAGAAACTTCACCGATTTCTTCGGCGATTCGAGCTTCCTGCAGCTGTTGAGAAATACGCTTATCATTTCGTTCATGAACCTGATATTCTATTTCCCGCTGCCGATTGTTCTTGCTCTCTTACTGAACGAAATCAAGGTACAGTGGTATAAAAAGGCGTTACAGACGCTCGTATATGTACCGCACTTCGTATCTATGGTTGTCATCGCATCTATTTCGTTCATGTTGTTAAAGACACCTTCAATGGAAGGCGCTTCGGGCGGTGGTCTTTATGAGATCATAAAGGCTATGACGGGTAAAGAGGTAAACATCCTCGGAAGCCCGACGGCAATCTACTGGATACTCCTTATTCAGAATATCTGGAAGGAAACAGGTTGGGGCACGATCATCTTCCTCGCGGCTCTCGCCGGCGTTGACGTTGAGCAGTACGAGGCGGCTATCGTGGACGGCGCAAACCGTTTCCAGCAGCTCATTTACATAACAGTCCCCGCAATCTTAGGCACAATCGTTACAATGTTCATTCTGCGTATGGGAAGCGTTCTCGATACAGGTTTCGAGCAGATCATCCTTATGCAGAACGAGCTGAACAGAAATACTTCGGAAACGTTCGATACATACGTTTACCAGGTAGGTAGAATCCAGGGTAACTACGGTTATTCAACGGCGGTTGGTTTGTTCAAGTCCATAATCAGTATCATCTGTATTCAGACTGCTAACACGCTCGCTAAGAAGGCCGGTCAGACCGGATTGTACTAATACGGGAAGGAGAGTGGAAATCAATGATTAGTATAAAAAGAAGAAGCATCGGCGATGTAATCGGCGACGTTATAATCTACGCGTTATTGACAGTGTTGGCGATTATCATGGTTGTTCCGTTTATCTACGTTATTGCCGCGTCCTTCGCACCTGAGTACGAAATTCAGACAAGACCTCTGTTCTTGATTCCGAACAATCCTACCGTGGACGCGTATAAGAGAATCCTTGACCCGAACGACATGGGTACAAGAGTATTCCGCTCACTCGGAATATCGGTTGTCGTAACCGTTGTAGGTACGATAATCAACCTGTTCTTTACAACGACAATGGCTTACGGCTTATCAAGAAGCGGCCTCATCGGTAAAGGTCCTATCCTCAAGATGGTACTCTTCACGATGGTATTCGGCGGCGGTATGATCCCGTTGTTCTTGGTTGTAAGAGCACTCGGCATGTACGACACATACGCTGCCCTCATCTTACCGGGCGCGATCAGTGCGTATAACATGCTTATTGTAAGAAACTTCTTCATGGATCTCCCTGCGGGACTTGAAGAAGCGGCTTCAATAGACGGCTGCACGGATATCGGTATCTTCGTAAAGATAGCTCTTCCGCTGTCGCTGCCGGTTCTCGCGACATTCGGTCTTTTCTATGCCGTAGGTCACTGGAACAACTACTTTGGCGCTTTACTGTACTTGAACGACCAGAACAAATATCCGTTCCAGCTCGTTCTTAGAAACATAGTAATGCAGTCGCAGGAAACACAGACAGACCCGAACGCGCTTATCCCTGAGGATACGATGAAGATGGCTGTTATCGTTATCGGTACCGTTCCTATCCTTATCGTTTATCCGTTCCTGCAGAAGCACTTCGCTGCGGGCGTTATGGTCGGCGCTATCAAGGGTTAATTTCAGAACTTTTTGCACGGCAAGTGCATTATGTTAAAGGAAAATTTATGGTATACCGCGAAATCTCTTTCGGGATTTTGCGGTATGCCAAAAATCCGAATTTATAAGGAGGAAAGTTTAAAATGACAAAAAATTGGAAAAAGATTTTAACCGCTTCAATGGCGGTTGCGATGCTCGCGGGCAGTCTCGCAGGCTGCGGAAGCAAAACAGCGTCGATTGATCCGGAAAATCCGGTGATCAATGTTATGACAAAGGCGTTCAACCCTGAGCCGGCTGCTGCTGACAGCCCCGTTATGCAGGAGCTTGAAAATTACCTCGGCGTTGACCTTAACTTCACATGGGTTCCGTCGTCGAACTACGACGAGAAGGTTACGGCTGCTATGGGTTCGGGCGAATATCCGCACATCATGCTCGTTGGCTCAAGAAGCTCGAGCGTTATCCAGAACTGCCGCAGCGGCTCTTTCTGGGATATCACGGATATAGTTACGGACGCTTCAAAGTATCCGAATCTTGCTCAGATGAGCGAAGAAATCAAGCATAACTATTCTGTTGACGGTAAGGTTTACGGCGTATACCGCGGCAGAGAGCTCGGACGTGCCGGCGTTACGATCAGACAGGACTGGCTTGAAAAGTTAGGTCTGAGCACTCCGACGACTGTTGACGAGTTCTACAATGTATTAAAGCAGTTCACCGAGGGCGATCCGGACGGCAACGGTCAGAAGGATACATACGGTATGATTATTACCAACTACCTCACAGGTCCTCTCGACAACCTCGCAATTTGGATGGGTTCGCCTAACCAGTGGGGCGTTGACACAGAGGGCAAGCTTGCTCCGGACTATATGTTCCAGGGCTACAAGGATGCTCTTGACTTCTTGAGAAAGTGCTATGAAGAAGGCCTTATCAATAAGGATATGGCTACAATGTCGTCAGACGACTGGAACGAGCAGTTCCTGTCAGGTCAGGCGGGCGTTATCATCGACGTTGCCGACAGAGCTCGTCGTGTAGCTCAGAACCTGCTTGGTATCAACCCGAACGCTAAGGTTGGCGTATTCGGTTATGTTAAGAAGGACGCGGCTTCAGAGCCGAAGACATTACCGACGACCGGTTATGACGGATTCTATGTATTCCCGAAGGCTGCTGTTCCGACAGAGGAAGACCTTGACATCTGCTTAACAGTTCTTGACAAGGCTTGCGATATGGAAGCGGCTGACCTCTGCAACTATGGTATTCTTGACAGAAACTACACAGTTGAAGAGCCGGGTCACTTCGCGGTTAAGAAGGACGACGCCGCTCTTACAAAAGAGTATGCAGACCTCAACCAGTTCGCACCGGGCTTCATCACATATGAGGACGGCTTACAGACAAAGTATGACACGGACGTTGCTGAAAAGGTACAGGAAGTTTACGAAGAGAACAGACTCTACACTGTAGCTAATCCGGCTGAGCCTTATGTATCGGATACATATTCGACAAAGGGCCCGCAGCTCGACGCTATAATCAACGAGGCTAACACAAAGTACATCTGCGGTCAGATCTCAGAGGCTGATTGGTTCGCTCAGAGAGACAGATGGCTCCAGCAGGGCGGTCAGCAGGTTATCGACGAGACAAACGCTGCATTCGAGGCAGATACGTCGGTTGATAAGGCTGAGGTTGCCGAGCAGGCTGCAGCAGCTGTAATGGCTAATCCTTCATAATTAAAGGAATAAAGTAATTACGGTATAATTTGAATATAAATGGGAGATGCGTTAAGCATCTCCCATTTTTGCAAAACCACCTGAAATTTGAAAAGGAGGGAATGTATGAAAAAAATAGTATTGCTTATCACAGCCGCGCTGCTCCTGTCGTCATGCAGTATAAGGGCGCATGCTCCGGAAGCAGACGGGGAGCAGACGGGCGCAAAGGAAATCGAAAATCCGACTCCCGAGCCCATAACGGCGGGAATGAGCATTGAAGAAAAGATAGGTCAGCTTTTTCTTGTGCGCTGCGACAATGAAAATATACAAAGTATAATGGACAAAAACCCCGCGGGACTTGTCATGTTCGGAGTGGATTTTGAAAATCTGACAAGCGGCGAGGTCAAGGATAAGATAAGCGGCTATCAGAAAATGAGCAAAAAACCGCTGATAATCGCAGTCGACGAGGAGGGCGGAACGGTTACGCGCGTAAGCTCCAACCCGAATTTAGCGCCCGAGAAATACAAATCGCCGCTTGAGATTTACAACGAGGGCGGGCTCGACGCGCTCAGCGCTAACGCGGCGGAAAAATCGAAGCTGCTGCTCGGCTTGGGAATAAACATGAACCTCGCGCCCGTTGCCGATATTCCGATGAGCGAGACAGATTTCATCTATGACCGCAGCCTCGGCACAGATCCTATCATCGCGATGGACGGTGTGGCGGCGATCGTGACCGAGATGGAAAACGCGGGGATAGGCTCGTGTTTGAAGCATTTTCCCGGCTACGGAAACAACGTCGATACGCACACCGGCATAGCTGTTGACGAGCGCCCTATCGAGCAGTTTTTCGACCAGCAACGCGACGAAAACGGCAATGAATACGGCGGCGACTTTTTCCCGTTCCAGGCGGGAATAGAAGCGGGCGCTGACGCGGTGCTCGTGTCGCATAACATAGTAAAATGCATGGACGCCGATTTGCCCGCGTCGCTCTCACCTGCGGTGCACGAGGTACTCCGAAATGACTTAGAGTTTGACGGAATAATCATGACCGACGATTTGGCGATGGAAGCGGTCGCGGAATACGGCGAACCGTATGTGAAGGCGGTAAAAGCGGGGAATAATTTATTGCTCGTATCGGACTTTGAAACGGCGTATAACGAGGTTTTATCCGCCGTCAAAGACGGAAGAATAAGCGAGGAGGAAATCGATAAGCTTATAACTCCGACGCTGGAATGGAAAAAGGATAATCTGTAAAAACACGGCGCATCGCGCCGTGTTTTTAAAAATAAGTTTTCAAACAATCGATATTTTTTAAAACGTCCGCCATATCGGGGAAATCGTTTATAATTCTGTTCACGCACCGCTTGCAGAAATCATACCGCAGCTCAGGCATATCGCGCATCTGCTGTTTCATTCCCCATGTGTGGGTAAAGCAGTTTTCGCCGTGGGCAAACAGCTTATCGAGATTGGAAAACGCGCGCAAATCAAATCCGCCCTCGGCGGCGCACATTGAAAATAACCGCTGCTCGGCGAATACCATGTAGGTGAGGTTATCGTCAACGTCACACGCGCTTTTCATGAAATGAATCGCTTCGTTCGTGTAGCTGTCTATGAAGCTCTGATTTTTTATAACGTAAAACGCCGTGTTGCAGGCGGGTAAGCTCCAATTAAAATTTGCGTTAAAGCGGTAGTCGTCCTTCATTTGAAAGTGATTTATATCGGGGTAAACGTCCTCGTACAGATCCTCGCGGTGAATTACCGTTATATCGGACAGATTTTCAAATAAAATCGGCTCCCAAACGATGAAATCCGTGTCTATCACCGCGATCGGCGCGGCTTCGTTCCCGAGCGCGTACAGCTTGCCCGCAGCCCAAAACATACGCGGATTTACGCTTATACCGTCGAGCGACGCGTCAATTCCCAAATCCCAGATTTTATCTATCCCGATTTTCTCATAATACGATTTGCCGACGCTGTCCGTCACCATTTTTATGCCGCCGTTTTTCTCGCGCCATTTGAGCGCGGAAAGAATTGTGGTGAGCAACTCAAAATCCTCGATTTCATACGGCTCCGCTCCGTGCGGTTTTGTCCAGTTTACATGGATCGCGTTCATAAAACCGCCTCCTAAATCAAGTGAATACCATAGCCGTTTACCGCGATTTCGGCGCGCAATACGGCGCGGTGAGCGAAGCTCGACAACGCTTTCGAAATAAATCCCGTCCCGAACGAGCCGCGAAAGCTTGAACGGTAGCTTGACGCGAATTTATAGCTTGACGCGAATGACGTGCGATAGCTTGTCCTAAAGCTCGACGCAAGCCTGTAGCTCGTTGTAAATGAGGTTTTATAGCTTGTCCGATAGCTTGACACGAACGAGCCGAGTCTGTAGCTTGATGAAAACGAGCCGCTGCCGCTCGATGAAAGGCTCATCATTTTATGCGGTACATTTGCGAATATTTTCGGGGATTTTTTTGTAAATCTCGGAGTAAAATTGCGAAATTCAACTCCCGCTTTGCAAAACGCGTCACAGTCTCCGCCGGCGGTAACGCTGATGTTTCCGACCGCGGTGTACGCGATGCCGCCGATAAATGGAATAGAAAACTCGTTATCGCACAGAATAATATCCGAAAAACCGTTTTCGAGAGCCTTTTCAAGCTCCGTCTGCGAAAAAACTATAGTGCCAGGCATAAAAAATCCCCCTTTCTTCAGGCTGATATAAGTATACCATAAAGAAGGGGAAAATACAACAAAATAAATGTTAATTTTTATTGAATTTATCCTCCGCGAGCACGTTTAATTCCGCGCCGTACAGGAATATGTTCATACAGAAAAACAGCCACAGCATTAAAAGCACAACGGCGGTAAGGCTGCCGTAGATGTATGAGTAATTCGAGAAATTATCGATATATATCGAATAAAAGTATGTGAACAGCATCCAGCCCGAAGCGGCGCACAGCGCGCCGGGGAGCTGCGAACGGAGCGTGATTTTTTTTCTCGGCAGGATCTTATACATCGCCGCGAACGTGAACGTCAGAACGATCCCGAAGATTATGATTTTCGCGTTCATAAATTCGCGCACGATCGCCGCCACTGACGGAAGATGGGTATTTAAAAGTCCCTGAACTGCGTCGCCGAACGCGAATACTATAATCGTCAGCAGCAGTATGAATATAAATATCACGGTGTAAAAAACCGAAAGTATGCGCGCGTAGAAATAATTGGGCATTTTTTCGGGCTTGTGGACGTTGTTAAGCCCCTGATACAGACCCCAAAAGCCCTTTGACGCCGACCAAAGCGTTGTTATCGCCGTAACGGATATTATAGAAGCCGTTGACGAGCGGTTCATAAGCTCTTCCACAATGGTGTGCAGGAAGTTATAGATCGAGTGCGGCGCAAGCGCGCGCACTCCGTTCATCATTAGCGCGGTGTTTATATAATCAGGCACGAAAAATTTTACCAGCGACAGCAAAAGCATCGCGAACGGTATCGCCGAGATGATTATAAAGAACGACGCGTACGCCGCGTAGATCCCCACGCTGTCGCGCGAGACGGCGGTTATAAACGTTATTATATAATTTTTGAGCTTTTTAAGCCGTTCCATTAACAAGACCTCCTTGCCTTGCCGTATATCAATTCCCGAAAAATTCGTTGGCGTAGTTCACGGACGCCAAAGCGTCGCGGCAGTATTTGTCCGCGCCTATCATATCCGCATACTCCTGCGTGAGCACCGCTCCGCCGACGAACACCTTTACGTCAAGCCCCGCCGCGCGTATCGCTTTTATCGTGTCCTCCATGCTTACGACGGTAGTTGTCATAAGGGCGCTGAGTCCGCACAAACGCGCGCCGTGCTCCTTGAGAGCCGCGACGATAGCCTCGGGCGGCACGTCCTTGCCGAGGTCGTACACCTCGTAGCCGTAGTTTTCCAAAAGTACCTTTACAATATTCTTGCCGATATCGTGAATATCGCCCTTTACCGTCGCGATTACTATCTTGCCCTTCGGCTCCTGCTTCGTGCCGCTCGCTTCGATGTGCGTTTTTATCGCGTCGAACGAGTTTTTCACCGTCTCCGCGCTCATCATAAGCTGAGGCAGGAACATCGTTCCCTTTTCAAATTCCTTTCCCACCGCGTCGAGGGCGGGGATAAGGGTGTTGTTTATAATGTCCATAGGCTCCGTCGTTTCGAGCCGCTTTACCGTGCTCGCGTATGACTGCTCCTTTAATCCGCGCACGATTATATCATACAGCTCGTCGGTCGGCTTTTCAGCCGTTTCGGCTGTTTCCGCGCGCGTGACCGTAGTCTGCGATTTCGTTCCCGCGTACGCGGCTACATAGTCCTTGCAGTCCGCGTCAATGCACGTCAGGGCGCGATATGCGCGGTATGTGTTTATCATCGCGTCGGCGCACGGATTTATTATGCACGCGTCAAGACCATTGTTGAGAGCCAGCGCGAAAAACGTGCCGTTTATTATCTCGCGGCGCGGCAAGCCGAACGATATGTTTGACACGCCCAGCACCGTTTTTATTCCGAGTCTTTCCTTTATCATGCGAAGCGCCTTTATAGTCTCGGCGGACTCCGTCTGCTGCGCGGATATCGTGAGCGTCAGCGCGTCCATTACGAGATTTTTCCGCGCTATGCCGTATTTATCCGCTTCAGCCGCGATCTTTTCCGCGATTTTAAACCGCCCCTCGGCTGTCGGCGGTATTCCGTCCTCGTCAAGACACAGCCCCACGAGCACGCCGCCGTATTTTTTCACGATTGGGAAAATCGCCGCCATGCTTTCGGCTTTGCCGTTTACGGAGTTTACCATAGGCTTGCCGTTGTAAATTCTCAGCGCCCGCTCGACCGTGGCGGGGTCGGAGCTGTCTATCTGAAGCGGCAGATTTACCGCCGCGCTTATCGCCTTTACCGCCTTTTCCATCATATCGCACTCGTCTATCTCGGGCAATCCGACGTTTACATCGAGAATATGAGCCCCCGCGTCGCGCTGTGAGAACGCCTCGTTTAAAATATAGTCGATATTCCGCTCTCTCAGCGCCTGCTGGAATTTTTTCTTGCCCGTCGGGTTAATTCTCTCGCCGATAATCACAGGACGCTCGTCAAGATACACCGCCTTCGAGTACGACGCGGCGACGGTAAAATCCTTTTCCTCAACAACAGGCACATAATCCGCGCATTTTTTCACAAGCTCGCGTATATGCTCGGGCGTAGTGCCGCAGCAGCCGCCGAGGACGCTCGCTCCGCATTTCGCTATACGTTCGCACTCATTCCCGAATTGAACGGGATCTACATTATAAACCGTTTCGCCGTTTACTATCTGAGGAAGTCCCGCGTTGGGCTGAGCCATGATAGGAATTGACGAAACCTTCGCAAGCTCCTCCATCATATCCGCGATCTGCGCGGGACCCAGTCCGCAGTTTATACCGAGACAGTCCACGCCCAGCCCCTCGAATATCGCCGACATAACGCGCACGTCCGCGCCGGTCAGCGTCTTGTAGCTCTCGTCAAACGTCATTGTGAGAAAAACAGGCAAATGCGTGTTTTCCTTGACCGCCAGCACCGCCGCCTTCGCTTCGAGCGTGTCGGACATAGTTTCGATAATGACAAGATCCGCCCCCGTTTTTTCGGCTGTGACCGCGACTTTGGCGAATTGCTCATAGCACTCGTCAAAGCTCAAATCGCCCAACGGTTCGAGAAGCCGTCCCGTCGGACCTATATCGAATGCGACAAACCGAGGCTTTTCGGGAGCAGAGTACGCGTTCACAGCCCTTCGCGCGATACCGACAGCGGCGGCGATTATAACGTCAAGCGAGCCGCCGAGCGCGTCAGCCTTCAGCGGGTTCGCGCCGAAGGTGTTGGTCGTTATAATATCCGCGCCCGCGCGCAGGTATTCCTCATGGATAGAATATATTAAGTTTTCGTTCGTAATATTCAGAAGCTCGGGGATTTCGCCGCCCTTCATGCCGTTTTTCTGCAGCATAGTACCCATGCCGCCGTCGAAAAAGAGCAGTTTTTTGCCGAGCAAATCAAGTATGTTCATATTTCCTCCGAAATCAGAAAAGATAATTTATCGAGTTCACTATTTTTTCAGCCACCTCGGGCTTGTTCATCGTGTAAATATGTATTCCCGCGGCGTCGTTCGCGAGCAGATCCGTGATTTGCTCGACAGCGTACGCTATTCCCGCCTGCTTGAGCGCGTCGGGATTGTCTTGGTATTTCGCGATGAGCTTCGTAAATTTCGCGGGCATCGCCGTACCGCCCGACAAAACGCACATCGTCTCGATCTGCGACGCTCTCGTAAGCGGCATAATTCCCGCCGTAACGGGCACGTTTATGCCCTTTTTCGCGATTATATCGAGAAAATTATAGAACACATCGTTATCGAAAAACATCTGCGTAACGAGAAAATCACAGCCCGCGTCGACCTTGCGCTTTAAGTTGTCTATATCGTCCTCAAGCGACGCGCTGTCGGGGTGGCACTCGGGATAGCACGCGCCGCCGACGCAGAAGCCGCCGTATTCCTTTATCGCCGCGGTCAGCTCCGACGCGTAGCGGTAGCCCGGGAAAATCTCTCCGTCATAATCGCGCGGCTTATCGCCCCTGAGCGCGAGTATATTTTGAATACCGAGCGCCCTATACTCGACAAGGCGGTTTTTCACATCCTCCTCAGAGTTCGCCACGCAGGTAAGATGCGCGAGCGACGGCATAGCCAGATTATTTTTCAAATGCGACGCGATAATAGCGGTGCTCTTGGAATTGCCGCCTCCCGCGCCGTAGGTGACGCTCATATAATCGACGGGCATTTTCGAGAGCGCGTCAACGGTATTCAAAACGCTTTCCAGTCCGCTTTCCTTTTTGGGCGGAAACACCTCGAACGAGAGAACAGGCTTTTTGCTTGCAAATATATCCTTTATATACATAATATCCTCCGAAATTATTGTAATCTCTTGATATTATATCAAAAATAAGGTATAATGACAAGAGAAAATAAAAAAAATATCCCGCAAAGGAGCGATAAATATGAAAATAACAAAAGCCGTAATTCCGGCGGCGGGCTTCGGCACGCGCTTTCTTCCGGCGACCAAGGCGGTGCCGAAGGAAATGCTGCCGATCGTTGACAAGCCGACAATACAATATATCGTCGAGGAAGCCGTCGCCTCGGGAATAACCGACCTGCTCATTATAACCTCGCGCGGCAAGGACGCGATAGTGAACCATTTCGACAAGGCCGCGGAGCTTGAAGCGGTGCTCGAACGTGACGGAAAGGAAGAGCTTTTAAGGCTCGCGCGCGGCGTGTCGGATAAAATAAACGTGCATTTCGCGCGCCAAAAGGAGCAAAAGGGACTGGGACACGCGGTACTTTGCGCGAAAAGCTTCGCGGGAGGGGAGCCGTTCGCGGTAATGCTCGGCGACGACGTTGTTGTAAACGACGAAAAGCCATGCTTAAAGCAGCTGACGGAGCAATATGAAAAGCTCGGCGCGAGCGTTCTCGGCGTTCAGCGCGTGGGTATGAAAAACGTGAACAAATACGGCATACTCGACTGCGAAAGGGAAAACGGCAGACTTTACAAAATGCGCGGTATGGTTGAAAAACCGTCCGTTGACAAAGCGCCCTCGGATATAGCGGCGCTCGGGCGGTATGTTCTCACTCCTGCGATTTTCGATTGTCTCGAAAAAACCGAAAAAGGCGCGGGCGGGGAGATACAGCTCACCGACGCGATAGTAAAGCTGATGGAAACCGAGCCGGTTTACGCGTATGATTTTGAAGGAACGCGCTACGACATCGGCAGCAAGCAGGGCTTCCTCGCCGCGACGGTGGATTTTGCATTGAAAAGAGAGGATTTGCGCGACGAATTTGCCGAGTTTTTAAAGCGGACTGCCGCGAACTTATAATAAAAAGCGGCTTGATGCAGAATATTTAGTTAAGTAACGAGCTGACATCTTTGTTTCGGGGGTGTCGGTTTTGTTTTGGGTACGAATCCGACTATAGGCATTGTTTTCAATTCTGTCAGTCTGCCGCAAGCTGAATATCTGCACCAACTTCATCAATATTTAAAACTTGTTGGTCTATTGTTTCATCGCCTACTGTTTCAGTATTTTCTGCCACATACGGAAATTCTGTTTCAGATACAACCTCCGGCTCAGTTGTTTCTGTTATACTTTCATCAGGCATAGATATAAAATTCGGCGAAGTATCTATAACCGAACCCACCTCAATCGTTTCGGTAAACTTTTCGCTTTCCGGCATCGAGTCGGCACTTTTAACTTCGTCCGCCAAAACAGTTGGAATAACGGATGTCAACAATAAGCTGATGATCCAATTCAATAACCAATTCCTTATCCCTGTCGCATACAAGCGCGCCGTCCTTTATTTCAAGCTCCGCCGCTTGGATCGATGTGCGGCGTTCGCCGGGTTGGAATACCTGGTCAAACGTTCTGCGGTCGGGGTGGGTGAAGTAGAATATGTACGCCTTTTCTCCCGACACGACCACGTCCGCGTGATTGCCTATCGTGCCGTCGTCGGGGCGGCTGCCGCCCTTGTCGAGTATGCGCGTTTTCTGCTTTGTCCAATTCTCCAAATCATCCGAAAAATACACGTCCTGCCCGTGCCAGCAGTCTGTTATCAGCCAATATTTACCGCCAAATTCGAACACGTTCACGCCCTCGTGCGGCACGTCGTCTATCGCGGCGCCCTTGTGCGTCCACGAGCATAGGTCCGCGCTGTCGGCGTAATGCGTATGCGAGTCATCGCGCTCGTCCTTGTACCACATTCTGAACACTCCGTCGGGCTTCCTGAAAATGCACGCGTCTATCGTCCTGTCCGACGGCAAATCGAGCTTGTTTACAAAGCTCCAGTCAATCAGATTTTCCGAAATGTAGTGCAGGATATATCTCGGCGCGTTCCAGTCCTTCGGCACGCCCGAGACGTAGCTCACGAACATATGATATTTGCCGCCGTGATAAATCACCTCGGGCGCCCAGTATGTGTTTCTTCCGGACTCATACTCAAGTCCGCGGCAAATTCCGACATACTCCCACGAATTGCCGCCGTCCCTGCTTTCGGCGACGCCTATGTCCGTGCCGTGTATCCACATTTCGCCCTCCTCGACGACGTCCGCGCGACGGTTTGTGTAGAGCATATAATGCGTTTTTGTTTTTCTGTTGTAAATAACCACCGGATCAGCCGCTCCGTCGTGAACAGGGTCGCGGAAAAGCGGCGCGTTTGCTTTTTTCATAGAAATTCCTCCATACAGAATTTTGCTCATTTTATCATAACTACGGCACAAATGCAAGAAATTTTTCATTAACTCAAAAATTTGTTGACTTTTGATACGATTTATATTATAATATAGTCTGCTGATACAAACGGAGGGGTGGCCGAGAGGTTGAAGGCGCAGCATTGGAAATGCTGTGACGTGAAAGCGTTCGTGGGTTCGAATCCCATCCCTTCCTCCAAGTAATATCTTTTGACGGGTGGCTGTTAACGCCGCCCGTTTGTTTATTCGCCCGCTTTTTCGATAACCCCGCAAAATTCTCGATCGGCGGTATTTGGTTTTTGCTGACGGGCGGCAAATTCGGCATTGACGCCATAAATGACTTTATATTTAAAATTGAAAGAAATTTAATTAAATATGAGGTATCGGATGAAGTGATAATTGTTAAACAATGCAAGGGTCATTATGATGACAAATAAAAATTGAGAAACAGTGCCATGCGCCCCCGCGGGAGTGTGTCCGGATTAAACGTATTTTATCGGATATATTAAATTTCCAGCTCCTCGATGTCGTCATACATGATACGAAGTGCGCATTCTTCGCCGTCAACGTGGTAATGACCGCAGTACCAGCGGTCGTAATCGAGACGTTCTTCTATCGTGTCAAGCCATTCTTCGGTGGATTTGTCAACCGCGTTTTGGTTTAAATCGGGGATAAAAGCATATGTTGGCTCGTATTTTTTCGGGGCGGTATGCGATAACACAAAATCCACGCGCCAGTTTGCCTTTTCGAGTTGACGCTCCACATATTCCTTTATTTCATCCGACGGCTGCTCCGTAAAAAACCACGGCTCGCCCGATGCGAGCCGTGTATACTTGTCCACAGAATAAGCGCCGCCTATCGCTATCGCCGTTCTGCCTTCAAAATCGTAAATTTCGCCGTCCATCGCGAACAGCAGATTAGGGTATTTCTCCTCGTAATAGACAAGCCCGCCGTGCCAGCGCTTTATCTCGTACGAGTCTATCTCCGACGGACGTTCCTCGTGGTTGCCGTGGATCATAAACAGCGTTATCGGATAGCCGCTAAGCTCCTCCTTGAGCGCTTCGTCCGATTCGCCGAGATAGTAGTTTATTCCCGCGTCGCCCAGGATTATCATTATATCGTCGGGCGTTGTCGCAAGCTCCTCGCAGGCGCAGTAAACCTTATCAAAATATCGGTGCGTGTCGCCGGTTATGTATATGCTCATTTTTGTTGCTCCTTATTACAGCATTTCTTCTAATATTTTTTTCAATTTTTCCAATTTTTCATTATCCATCGGCAGACTGATGTCGGTTTTTATCGTTTTATTAATTGCGTTATTTGTTTTTAGTTGGTCTTTCTTTTTGTCTGTGGCGTTGTTATAATTTTCAATCATATTTTGCGGATATTGATATATTCCTATTTTATCAAAAACCACATACACATCGCTGTCTTTGTCAAACGACTGCAAGGAAATACAAAATGCCGCTTTTATTTTTTGGGGATCATTGTCATCTATAACAACAACGTCAAGGTATTTCCAAATTGAATTGTTAAACTCTTTGATAGAATGGTAGTTGTGATAATGGTGTCCTCCTGCTCCGAGTGTTATAACTTCAAATTGAAACTCTCCATCATTATGTTTTCCTAAATAGTCTTTAATCAATTTCTGTTGTTCCCTGCGAGCTATTATATACTCCTTACGTTTTTTATTATTAAAGCCTTGATCGTCATCCTCAAAATCTTGATTGTCATCCTCGCACGATTTAATCTCTCCATAATTACTAATCTCCTTAAACAGCAAATTAAATTTATGCGGATCCATCGGCTGCGGGCTCATCGGTAAATCAATATTTGCGTTGATCATTTTGTCTTCTATTTTATCAAATGATAAATCGCTGTTATTGCACCGGTCGTACTTATAAATTCCCAATCTATCCATTAAAACATGAATATTTTCGCTGTCCTTGTCCTTGTCATATGCCTGAAGAGCAATATGATATTTTTGCTCTATCGTAACATCTATTCCAAACCAATTTTTATCAGGGCAAGACCGATCTTTTACTTCCTTCACAACAAATCCGGAAGAATTGTCCCCTGATTCTTTCATATCATTAAATTTTTTCCTGATTTCCTCCTTCTGTCCCTTGCGAGCGCTTATGTAATCTTCTTTTGCTTTATTAAACTTTTCCTGTTCATCAAAATCCTTTTCACTCATTTTAATTTCCTCCTTAAAATATTAATTTCTTCCCGCGTACGCGGTTTGCCGTACACAACCTCTTATTCCATTATACAGCAGCGCCGGATGAATTGTCAATATTTTTCCAATGATCCTCCAATATCCTGTTGAACAGCGCAGCCGACTCTTCGGAAATTTCGCCGCCGCAAGCAGCCATATACCGCGAAAAAATATCCCGTGCGATTTCCTCCGCGTTTTTACGCTCGTCCGAGGGGTGTTCCACAATTACCTCAACACTGTTTATCGAGGTATTGGGTATTATCAGGCTTCCCGACGCGCGGGCTCCGGAAATTACGCTGTAATTCCACGGCTGTTTTATAATGATCCATTTTGAAGCCTTATAAATGAACAAAAACGTATGCCTGTACAGAATTTCAATATCTTCAAGATTTTCGAGATTTTGACCGCTGTCCATACATCGTATTTTCTCAATATGAAACGATCTGGACGGATGTGTAAGGCAATAATTCCACGCTTCTCTTTCGGTTGAAAAATATCCTTGTGATTTATTGACAAAAAATACGTCGTTAAAAATCGCAAACTCAACGTCATAGACATATCTCTTTTGAGCTTCCAGCCGTTCAAAATGATCCTTTGTCATATAATAATTTATACGGTCTGATATTTCCGGCGTATCATTTGAAAAGCAAGGCTGCGGGTATTCGTTTTTTTCGTTACACTCAAAGCCCATATTTTCCATAAATCGCTTCGCCGTTTCGTTTTCTGCCCAAACGGGAGCGATCACTTTTTTCGCTGCGATGATTTCATGAGTGTCTCCACAATTTCTAAGTCCTCTTCCGAATAACATTTCCAGCGCAGCTTCGACCGCTTCCGAAGCGTAGCCCTTTCTGCGGAATTGAGGATATATATACAGCTCCATAGCGAAAACATTGTTTCCGCGATCCGTAAAACCGATATATCCCACGCTTTTGTCTTTGGTAAAGTAAACATCAAAAGCTGTGATCATAAAAAACAGCGGTTTCTTAAGGTCGATCCGCGCCAATGTCTCCGGCGTGTATTCCGTCCCGAAATACATTTCAAATTCACCCGTCTCAACAATTTTCTGTTTAATACTATCCGCCGCGGTTAATACTTTTCCGGGATTACCGTAGCCCAAACGGTCGAAAAATAATCTTTTTGAATAGAAATTCATAGTAATTTTCTCCTTTCAGATGACAAGTATTCGTATAACCTGATCCTTCAAGCTGTCGGGTCCCGCCCTGATTTGTTTTTGCATCATGATCACTCCTTCAAAAAAAATCTCCGTAACATAAGTGAAATTTTCTTTACACCTATATTATGGAGATTTTCATGTTCAAAATTTTGAAGATAGCCCTATTTTTTGTATTTTTCCTGTAAATTTTTTATTTCGTCCCGTATTTTACCGCGTATTTCCTCGTCCATTATCTCGACCGCGCCGGCATACTGCATCGCCCAATGCACTATCATCGAAGGCGATGTTTTGACCGTCACGATATCGTATCCGTCCTCGCACGGCTCGTCTGTTTTATCGTAATGGTCGCCAAACCAGTCGTGCAGGATAGTATAGTCGGTGCTGCGGATCTTGATGTTGATATCCCTCGGTTCATCATACGCCATGTAAAGATGCTCCGCCATATACTTCTCCGGATCCCAGTACGCGCTGCTTATCGGAAGTCCCCCGAACGCGCTGATGGCAATAGGAACATTTCGTCCGTTATCGTTCTTAACAAATTCGATATCCGTCATAAGATCGACGCGGTAGTGCCAGATACGCTTATCATCCGCTTTCAGCCCGATACAATAGTAATTGTCGTGATAGACCACCAAATGATACGGGCTTAAAGCATGAACGTAGTCTGATTTGGGTACCATTTCATGCTCGGCTGTGTAGCAGTTAAACTTGAATCGGATCTGCCACATATTATTTACAGCGTTCTGTATAATATTTATGTTTCGGGAAAAGCCGCGCCGATTTCTTATCATCCTGCCGCTGAACCTGCCGTGTACGGCTTTGGGGCTGAATTTCAGCTTTCCGCCTTGGAGGAACGGCGTTCTGTAATATACGCTTGCGGTCGATACGAGCTTATTAACAATATCGGTTTTTTCCTTGCCGGAAAGCATATCCGAAAGGCAGACTATCTGAACAAGTCTGTCCAATTCCTCGTAATCGAACAAATGCGCATAGGAAAATTCGGTTATCGCGGCAGCCTTTTTCCCGCGTTCCTTGTCCCGTTTTGCTTGTAAGCGGTCTTCCTTATAGCCCTCATATTTTATCATGTACTCATCGTCATTATTTCCTGTGTATTTTGGAGGATCGACCTCCGAGAGAATTTCCTCAACGGTACTCGTAATTGTGTTCGGCGATTCGAGAGGCGTTCCGTTATTGTATTTCACGATACGATAAAACTGAAGCAGGCTGCACAGCTTGTCCTTTGACAGACTGTGTTTTTCGTCGGTGAGAAGCCGCAGAATTTCCATGATTTGCAGCGCCCGCCTTTCCGCGCTGTATTTTCCTCGTTTGGGCGCGGCGCTCACGGAAATTCCCGGTTCGCGAGCGCGCAGCCGTTCGACCGATTCTAATTGAACGCGGGCGATATTATTGGGCTTTTCGGTCAGTCCGAGGGGATTTAAAATAAAGCTCATTTGCCGTAGCATTTCGCCTTTGATATAACCGGTCGCATATGTCAAGAGCCTTCCCTTTTTGGGATCGTAATTGTGGAGCGCATCCGAAAAGCCTTGCCAGCCCGCCTGACGCAATTCATCCTTGACATCATTTTTGCCGTCATTCGCCATGTTAAATTTCGACAGTAATATATTCACGCACTTGTAAATATAATTCTCAAAGTTGTGATACAGCTTTTCCCATGCTTCATTGTCGCCGGATCTTATCTTTACCGCCAATTCATCCACTTGTTCGCTTTTCATATATTCTTCCATATTATCTCCCGCACCTCCCGTGGGTTTTATAAATCCAGTATATCATTATCAAGGGCGGATGTAAATATATTTATGATTTTTCGCGGTAAAATCGGCGTATAAAGCGTATCAAAAAATTTTCATATTTACAAAATAAAACAAACATGGTATAATAACGTTGCGGCGACGGTGCCGTTTTTAAGAACTTGAAAACTTTGTGCGCTTGCAAAAGCGCACATTAATTTTAAAACGGGAGGAATAATACATGAAAAAAAAGTTAAGCGGGTTGGTCATCTTATTGTCAATGGCGCTCTTATTCTCAGTCGCTTCCGCGGCGGCGGCGGATGTATATGAGAGCGGCGTCTGCGGCGCGGATGGCGATAATTTGACATGGACGCTGGATGAGGACGGAACACTCACCATAAGCGGTCACGGTGATATGCAGTCGGGAAAGCCTACATGGTATGACGAGACTCAATATATCAGACAGATCATAATAGGATCCGGCGTTACGAGTATCAGCGAGAATGTTTTTGAAAATTGCCACATCTTAAGCAGCGTAACTATGGGTGATGATGTTGCGGCTATTGGCGCCGGAGCTTTTCGGCGCTGCGAGTCTCTGGAAAGCATTAAGCTGCCGGACAAATTAAGCGTGATAGAGAATGAGACGTTCTTTGAGTGCAAAAGCTTGCCGGGCATAAACATCCCCGACGGCGTTACGAGTATCGGCGACAGCGCGTTTCAGAGCTGCAGCAGCCTGACAGGCGTAGAGATCCCGGGCAGCGTGGCGAGTATAGGAACCTCGGCATTTGAAGGGTGCTCGAGCTTGAATAACGTGAAGGTCAACGAAGGCGTGACCTCCATCGAAAGCAACGCGTTTGAGGACTGCACTTCATTGTATGATATAACCCTGCCCGACAGCTTGATCGACCTGCCGTGCAACATAGTAAGAAATACGGCGCTGTTCAACGATGAAAACAGCTGGGAGGACGATATACTTTATGTAAACAATATCTTGCTGTGGGGACGAGAGACGATGACGGGAAAACGCAGCATAAAAAGCAACACTGTTTGTATTGCCGAGTCCGCCTTTGAAGGGTGCGATGGGCTTACAGAAGTATATTGTCCCGACAGCGTTAAGTATATCGGAAGCGCCGCTTTCACCGGTTGTAAAAAATTAGAAAATATAACGCTGCCAAACAACATAGACGTAATTAACGGCGGACTTTTTTACGACTGTGACAGCCTGAAACAAATTGTTATTCCGAGCGGCGTAACCTCGATTGGAAGCAGCGCTTTCAGAGGCTGCGATTCTTTAACCGATATTACGGTCCCCGACGCGGTAACGTCGATCGGAGCCGGAGCGTTTTCGTATTGCCCCAATTTGGAAAATATAACGCTGCCCGACAATATAAAAAGCATTGGGGAGGGTATAGTTTCATCAACGGCATATGCAAGTAACAGCGAAAACAAAGAGGACGGACTTTTATATTGCGGCAGTTATTTGTTGGCATCCGATGTGTTCCCGACAAATAAAACAAGCTATAAAATACGTCAGGGAACCACGGTAATAGCCGATAAAGCTATCGAAACCTGTTATTACGCCACCGAGATCACGATTCCGGATTCGGTTATTTATCTTGGCGCGTACGCGTTCCATTCATGGCGTGACATCAAAACTATTGTCATTCCCCCGAAAGTCAGCGCGATCTTGGAACACACCTTCGATGGATGTACCGATTTGGAAACGATATATATACCGTCTAACGTAAAATCGATCGGATACCACGCATTCGCTTCATGCGGAGTGAAGGATATATATTACGGAGGAACAGAGCAGCAGTGGAATGATATTGACTTTGACAGATCTTCGGTTTTGGGAGACGACGTGGTAATTCATTATAACAGCAGCGCCCCAAGCGGTCAAAATTCTCTGCCCGAACCGACCGTCGCCTCGGCGGACGGCGGATATGTTATCACCGCCAATATAAATGATACCGGAACGGCCTGCGCGGCGGTTTATGACGCGGACGGAAAATTACTTTACGTTGACCGCAAGCCGTTTTCGGACGGAGCGGCGAATGTCGCGCCGTATATTCCGGTCAACGCCGCGTATATAAAGTTTTTCGTATGGGCGGGAAACACGCTGCAGCCGATAACAGCCGAAAAAACGGTAATAATGTAAAACCGCGTAAAATCTTTGAAAAATCGTTGCTTTTTCGGCTGAAGTATGTTAAAATTTAAATATCAGTATACTGTGCGAGGAGGATTGGAACCATGAAAACACAATTTATTTCGGCTTTGCTTGCCGTTTCGCTGCTTATGCCGACGCTGCCCGTTTTTTCGGCGGGAAATGAAACAGACGGCGGACAAACGGAGTTTGAATCACGGGAAACCGTTCAAACCGACGCGGAAGCTATCGCCGAGCCGACGGATATTCCGGCGGCTGCCGAAGACGATATCGCAGCTGACGAGCTCGGGAGCGGTGACATTACCGCCGAGCCGACCGAAGAGCCGTACGCGGATATATCGCTCGCCGACGAGGAGAGCACGGTCACATGGTCACTGAGCCAAGACGGCGTGCTTACCATAAGCGGCGAGGGCGCCATAACCGATACCGGCTGGGATAAAGCGAGCGTTAAGAAGCTGGTCATTTCCGAGGGAGTGACCGTTATACCCGACAACGCGTTCAGGGGCTGCGAAGCGCTTACGGACATAAATATGCCGGAAAGCCTGACAAGTATCGGAGACTACGCGTTTGACAGATGTATATCGCTGCCGGTAATACGCATACCCAAAAACGTAACGCATATGGGACGCAGCGCGTTCGGCTCGTGCTATAACGTCGAAAGAATAGAATGGAACGCGGTAAAATACGAGGAAAATATTAACAACTATACCTTTTTTGCCGCGGGAAGAGACACCGACGGAGTAGAGGTAATATTCGCGGACGGGACAGAGATCATTCCCGCGTATATATTCGGAACAGGCTGGTATAATGACGCAAAGCTCACGCGAGTGACGATCCCGTCAAGCGTGAAGTCCATAGGCTACGGTGCGTTTTACGGACAAAGCGGACTGACGGAAATAAATATTCCCGATGGCGTGGAAACGATTGGCAGCTCGGCGTTCTATAATTGCTCGTCACTGAAAAAGGTGACAATAGGCGCGAGCGTAAACAGCGTGGGAGACACGGCGTTTCATGAATGTCCCGAGCTGAAAAGCATCGGCCCCAAGGGCGGCGGCTATGATATCGAATACGCATGGACGGGAGACTCGTTACAGAAAAATGTTTTCAAAGGCATGAAGTATGTAACAAAGATAGAGCTGCCGAACGATATGACCGTGGTACAAGACGATATGTTCAGGGGCTGCGAAGCGCTTACGGAAATAAGCCTGCCGGACAGCCTGACAAGCATCGGAGACTACGCGTTTGACAGATGTATATCGCTGCCGGTAATACGCATACCCAAAAACGTAACGCATATGGGACG
>CANRJY010000006.1 GCA_947631085.1 uncultured Clostridia bacterium
TGATTTTTTCGGAGTGTTGTGGTATAATAAATATGCACGAAAAATGGTATAGATTATTATACCGCAACACTTATATGCAATCCCTTTTGGCGGTGGTGCGCCGGAGGGGATTTTTTATTTAGCAAATTTAGATTGATTATAAATTTGCGTTATTTCATTCGTCAGATCGGTATTATATATTTTGTATGTAGATTTGAAAAAGCCGTTTTCTTTGTTATAATCTATGTCAACAAAAAAATCAAAGTCCGACAATACCGAAACTGCATTTATATCTTTTACGTTATCAATTAAGATATTATAAATATAGTCTAAGTCTGTTGTAAGGCTATCAATAGCCGCGCCATTGTCCGTATACAGCGCAATATATGAGGCTGCTTTGCTCGTTGTAGTCATTCTTAATTCTGCGCCGCTCGGAAGCGTTACGGTATTTGATATTGCGTCAGGCGGCAAGGTAGGCAAAGTGCTTAACAAATCGTTTGGTTCTGGCGTTGAATTTATCGTTTCATAAGCCTTTTGCGCCATTTGCGTTAAATCAGCTTTGCTGAAATGTTCATCAATATTTTTCTGAACAGTATAATTGCGATATGTTTCAACGCCAAAACACGCTAAAGCCAATACTGCAGAACAGCCTATCGAAACAAGAGCTATTTTAAATTCTATTCGCAATATGTATACCCCCTTAAAAGAATATTTGTATATACACAATTCGCCCGTCTATAATTGTACTGCCGAAATATTCATACAGCGGGGCGGAGGGCGGTCGATTGACGATATAACACCAAACGATATTGCCCTTCACCCTACGGGCGAAACTAAATCCAACTATTTTTGAACGCTGACTTCCTCCGCTATCTTTTTATCAGCGGCGGCGATCCGTTCCGCAATTTTACTTTCGCGTGTGGCGGCGCGTCCGTCCGCGGCGGCATTAGCGATATTCATAATGTATTTTTTAACCGCGTTCCGCTCGTTCTCGTTCAAAGACAGATAACCTTCCAAAATAGCGACGTCCATATTGTCAAGACTGTATTGCGTTTTCAAATCGTCAAGAAGCGTTTTAGGAGTTTGGACGAACATTTCGCCCGTTCCGTCGCGTAACCATGCTTCGCTTACATTGAATGTTGAGCATAGATGATTTATAAATAAGTCTGTCGGATCTACACGTCCCATTTCATAGTTGGAAATCACGTCACGCGAAACCCCCAAAACTTTACCAAATTCAGATTGTGACAATTTTTTTTCTTTGCGAATTTGTTTAATTCGATCTTTCATATTATCGCCCCCTTTCATTCATGTTCTAATCATATCACACATTTATGAGTATGTCAACACAAAAAAATAAAAAATTTTTCAAAAATGTGTTGACATACTTGAAATTGTGTGTTATAGTGAGTATATCAACACAAGAACAAAACCAAAAACCGCATATCAACACATAGAAAGCGGGGTGAAACTAATGTATACAAACGTGTTTAATAACGAACGTGCAGAAAGAATGAACAAGCACATGACAGAGCAGGACATAACAACGCTTGAACATTTCGGATATGATAAGCCGCAGGGCGTGGCGAAAGCTACGGGATATAATACAGAGCCGTTTATAAATTTCGGGCAGTTGCTATGTAAGGCTGATATAGACACGACGCGCAAAACCCGGATTATATACGACTATGATCCGAATTTTGCGCACTGCTTAATACAAATCATGCAAGACGGGTAACTTTGCACTTTGGCGGTAGCGAAAAGACTTCATCAAAATTATAACTATCGCTTAAATACACATCAAAGCATTTTATATGTAAAGAATTTGTATGTTGCGGAAACACGCTGAAAGAATATTTTTCGAGTTGATTGTAAACATTTGAAATTTGTTCTTCGGTTAGTCCCGAAACATTGTTTCCACCAAGTTTGGTACCGATGATTATGCGGATGTGCTGAACCCGGCTCCCGTATTCGTGCAGGACACGACCTATACGGGGGAAAACGGTAAAGATGAATACGGCAACAAGGGCAAATACCTCACCACCGTCACAGTCCCCGTAACCGGCTGGTATCTCGACGAGGAATGCAAACAAGAGGCGGTCGTCACGCTTAACTGGAATGGCAAAGTCAAGAATCCCATAGACGACCACCAGTTCAATTTGAATAATCCTATCCCGGTATACCGCAAAATAGCCGGAGAAGTCGAGTGCAAGTACATGGCAGGCACGTTCTATTCCGATGCGGACAGGGCAAAGGGCGAAGAAGTAATCAAGCCCTACGCCGGTACTTACCATCCCACCGCGGCGGAGGGCAAGTGGTGGATCGTAATAGACGACAATGGCAAGGTCACGATCCACGCCACCGATTCTAAGAACGCAGAGTATACTTATGAAGACGTCGCGATGGATCTGACGATGGACAAGAAAACAACAAACCATAACAATCCCAATTTCGGTCAGATCACAGCCGTGACCGACATCAAGGTCGTCATTCCCGAATGGCGCACTGCACAGGATAATAAAACCCTTGCCAATATCGCACAATGCGCGGAGACAACATTTACATTTATAGCAGCCGACAATGGTTCTTCCTATTTCATGCCATCTGTGGACGCGATCAAATATGCCAACGCCGATGATGGAAACCCATGGGAGGTGCAGACCAAGAGCACTGCGGCCGGCTACAACAAGGACTTGTTCACCAAGATATATAAAAACGACAGGGCATACAGTGATGCCAACAAGGAAAGAGCAAGGAAATATTTCGAGAACTATCCCGGCACCTACTATATCGAGGATCCGGAGTTGGATTACAAGCTCACCGTCACCGACAACGGCGATATCTACTGGGGCGATTATGCTTCCGGCAAGGCGCCCCTGCCCGCGGACGTGCAATTCGACGCCATAAGGGACGAAAATCATGACGGCAAGGTGAACGAGGGCGAAAATACAATCGTCCCCGGGACGATCAGCGTATGGTTAAACGGATACTCCACGGGAACATACACCGAAAAAGATAAAGCCACCAAAACAACTGACGGCACCCAGAGAGCCGATCTCACATGGAACGATACATATGTAGATGATCAGCCGGATACCGAACACAAATTCAAGACCAGTGGAAATGTAAAGGGATATTTAGGCGGTGTTAAAACTTCTCTGGTCACCTTCGCACTGGGCAAATACTATATACCAAGCGGAGATGAAGTTACAGAAGAGGATTTTGTGAAGCCGGGCACATACGAGACCACTGATGCAGAGTATAAAATCGTTATCGAAAAGGACGACGAAACCGGCAAATTTACTTATACCTTCTATCGACCGGATACGCCGGAAACCAAATACCCCCTCAAGCTTTTCGGCTCGGGCGACGCGGCATATCTGCGCGGTAAAATAGGCATGATGAAGAAAAATGATGTGTACATCGTGGTCACAAAGGGACCGTATGAGGGCTTCCTGCTCACCGGCTATGAGGTGGAATACAATGATCTTGGCGGTAAGCAGAATAATTCGTCAAACTCTACTACAGTTGTTCTCCCCGCGAGGACTCGGTTTACGAATTATGCGCTGGGGGACACCGGAACCAACAAAAATATCATCGTTGTAGAGGAAGGTCAGGAAAAGAAAGACGGTACACCCTACAGCCGTCTCTCCCTCGCCCTCCACAACGTGAAGCCCAACAGCACGATCTACCTTGAGGACGACATCAAGATCGGATTTGAGGCGAAGCTTCCCGACGGGGTCGGAAACGTGACTATCGACGGTCAGGGACACAAGATCCTCCGCGACACCTTCGTGAATCCGAATACAATAATCATGGATCCCGAAATAAGCCTTATGGCGCTCGAGGAAGAGGGCGCGGAGCTTCCGGAGGAGCACTACGACGGCGCTATCCTGCAGGTCGGAGCGGAAGATACCGTCACGCTGAAAAACGTGACCATCGACGGAGAAGGCAAATGGGAGATCGATCAGGATAAGCTCAAGTATGATAAAGAGCTGAACAAGGATTACGATGTGAATGTCCTTGACGATCCGAACGGCGGTCACCCCATAAAGGAGCATTCGGGAAATTTGGTCTCCACCGACAGCCTTATCAAGGTCGCCGGCGGCACCCTCATACTGGACGGCGTGACTTTGGAGAACTTCTTCGCGGGAGACGGATATGACGATGACAGGCATTTCATCGACTTCAGATCTACCGAAGACGGCAAACTGGAGATCAAATCGGAGACAGTTTTCAAACATAACGCGTCCAGATCCGGGGTTTGTATCGGCAACACGGACGAAGATGAGATACTCCTGAGCGGCTGCACCACCATGCAGGATAACTACTGCTACGGCGGCAACGGCGGTCTGGTCGTGGCGATGGAAGGCACCCAGGTATATATGAAGGACGGCACGAAGATAATAAACAACATTACGGCCGACACCAATGGCGTCTTCGTCCAGCTGCATAAAAAAACCGATGGGGTTAAAGATGGTGATAATAAGGGAGAAATCTACTCCAAGCTCCATATGGACGGCGGCGAAATTGCCAACAACATAGGTCTCAGAGGCGGCTCCTACGGCTGGGGCAATACGGTCTATCTCTACAACGGCGGCGCCTTCGAGATGAACGGCGGCACGGTGCACGACAATATAGGCGCCGGTATCAGCAGCATCTATCAGCAGCCCTCCGCCGACACACTGATGCTCAACGGCGGAAAAATATACAACAACACATGCAGCCTGAAAGACGATGGCACAGATTGGGCGCTGGACATCGCCTTGATGAACATCGGGACGATCGGCGAAGACATGTTCGTGGGGCAAAACTTCGTCGTCGGCGCGGCGGCAATACTTGGCGGATACGCCAGCGGCGACGAGTACCTCACCAACAACGGCAAGATCGAAGGAAACATCTCTGTCTATTCCTATTTCAACAACGAAGGAAACGTCACCACCGTCGTCAACAACAACACCATCGACGGAGACATCAGGCTTGAGAACGGCTCGATGATAAAGAACAATGAGAACGGCTTGATCACAGGCAACGTAACGGTAAGAGGTTCTCTCACTGAGAGCGCGGGCGAAAGCAGCTTCCATAACGAAGGAGATGTAAAAGGAGACATAGAGCTTGCCGAAGGCGCGCATCTATACAACAGCGGAGAAGTATACGGCGACGTGACGGTCAAGTCGGGCGGTACGCTCGAGCTCAACTGTAATGAAGAAGGTCACAGCCACGGCGGAGTAATCCACGGAGACGTGTATCTCTACCCAGACGGCTTGATATACGCGGACGTCAAGCCCACGCAGATAGACGGCACGATCTACCTTGAGTACGAGACCGAGGAGGACCGTGATCGTATGCTTGATGTGCTTGACACCTGCGGAATAACGTACGCCGATATCGTTGAGATACCGCATGTGCATGCGGAATACGATGAAACAGTGGTAGAACCCGACAACGATGACTACAAATGCACCGATTCGTGGGTAACATTAAAAACCTGCAAAACCTGCGGAAAGGTAGTTGAAAGTGAAGAGAGTGAGCCTACGGGACATGAATACTATGTGGCTTCCGTAACGGAGGCGACCTGCACCACAGGCAGAATAGAAAATATTCGCTGCATGAACTGCTCCGCGTATAACTCCACCGCTAAGGAGCTGAAGCACCATGTGAGTGAGCCTCTCGGACATAAATATGTGGAAAATGAGGATCTTCACATTCCCGCCACGGAATATGCCTCGGGACACGAATATTATATCTGCACAGAATGCGGAGATCTATTGGAGATCGAAATTCCTGAGCTTGTCCATGGCGCGACAAAGCATACGTTCCAGACTGATGACGGAGAGATCGATAAAGCGAAGGGCGTTGTGACAAAACCGGAGACCTGCACAGAAGACGGCGAAATGACCTTCACCTGTGAAGGTGAGGGCTGCGGAGCAGAGATAAGGGTTGCGATCCCCGCCAAGGGGCACCGTTACCCCGATCCCAAAGATTACGAAGTAATCGAAAGTGCTGATTCGACCTGTACGACTGCCGGATATATTACATATGCCCCCAGATGCACTGTTTGCAATAAGATCGACGAATCGAACAAGTGTAAGGTCAACCTGCAAAAACTCCCACATGTAATGAGCGATTGGGAAGACGTGGAGGAAGGCGATTATCTCTGTACAGCCGAGCGTAAGCAGACAAGGTCGTGCGAAACTTGCGGTGAAACCGAAGAGCGCTTGGGCGGCGAGACGGGTCATACCTGGGACAGCACCCATGTAACATGTACGGTCTGCGGCTATACCACAAGCGGACATCAAATAGACTATATGCTGAACGGCGGTGTCGCGCCTAAGAGCCTCGCCGATATTACAGACAGAGTTTATACGCCCGGCAAACCGGCAACCCTTTGGCAGCCCGATGCCGATGAACCATGGACCAAGCAAACCGCGACCGGTCAGGCGGTATTCGTAGGCTGGTGCGGTACAGACCTTGGCGCCGCGCCGTTAGCGACAGCGCCCAAAGACGAGTTTATCTTCGAAGTGGATATCCCCGAAGACGCGGATGCGATCGTTTTTGCGGTATGGGCAGTGGACAGAAACAAAAACAACACACCCGACTATAATGAGACCACTGTTTCAATCATTTATGATAAGAACGGCGGTACCGGTGATGTGCCCGAGCCGCTTACCGATGTTCTTCCCGGCGCGGCTTATCCGCTTGAAACGGCGCTGGAGCTTACGAAGGACGGCAACATATTCGCAGGCTGGAGCCTTGAACGTAAGAATGAAGTGATTACTACCGAGGAAGATTCATTAGAAATAATAACGTCCCTTGTGGCAAGTCCTTACACTGTTCCAAAGGATACAAATAAGGACATTACGCTCTACGCTGTATACGCGCAGGATAGTGATAACACCGGCAAACCCGACTACTGCGAGGATGCTCTGCATGTGGAATACTACATAAACGGCGGTCAGGTACATGAAGGATATACCGTGAACGAAGAGGGTATGTTCTATGTATGCAACGACTATCACCACTCCGGTGATATGGCTACACTTTTGGCAGTGGAATACGGCAGAACGATGATCTACCGTGATAAGGCTGTGCTGATTGGTTGGACTGCGGGTCCGCATGCTGCTTTGGTGACAAGCGAGGAGGAGCTCGGAGGACTGACAATCTCGGAGGTTAGCCTCACAGGCACGGAAGCAAACGCAAAGGTATACGCGCTTTGGGCAGCCGATGAAAACGACAACCATGTTGCGGACTACAATGAAACTACGCTCACGCACACATACCACCAGAACCAGTTCCTCGCAGAGAATGGCAAAAGCACTATTTCGGGATTGAAGCTTAACGTGGATGATAAAAAAGTGCCTGAACGCCAGAACAATATCCTGCCAGGCATGGGCGTTGAGCTGGCGGCAAACGACAGCCTGGGCTCTGCCGACCTTGTGGATAGTGAAGGCAATAAGAAAGGTCATTATATACAGGTAGGCTGGAGCGGCTATTCTCACGGCGCTTGTATGTCAAAGAAGGATTATAACAACTGGTTAATCGCGGGTGATGAGAACGGATATACAAAGGACGGCAAGTATTACCGTGTTATTTACGATACGCGTTTCCAGAACGCTTTCGCCCTCTGGGCGACCGATAACGATGAAAACGGCACGGCGGATTTCCTGGAAACCCACTATACGATCACGCTTAACTTAAACGGCGGTACTCCGACCGGAGACGGTTTTCCGCACACGACCGTGGTTGACTACGGCGACAGCTTCACATTCCCCGCTGACCCCACAAAGGCAGGTCATATATTCAAGGGCTGGTCTGCCGACGGCGGCAAGACTCTTTACAAGGCAGGAAATACAGTAGAGGTTACTGCTGACAAGACCTACACCGCGCTGTATGACGCAATTACTCACACAGTTAAGCTCGACTTAAACGGCGGAACCGGCGGCGATGATTTCACAGCCGAGAATCCCGTAAATGAGGGAGAAAGCTTTACATTCCCCGCCGACCCGACAAAGGCAGGTTATACATTCAAGGGTTGGTCTGCCGAGGGTGACGAAAAGCTTTATAAGGCAGGAGATGAAGTTGAGGTTACCGTTGACGTGACATACACCGCACAGTATGAGGCGGTTGTTGCTCCCGCTAAGACGTTCAAGGTTACGCTTGACCTAAACGGCGGTACGGCAGGAGAAGGCTTTGCAGCAAGCTCAACGGTAAATGAGGGAGAAAGCTTTACATTCCCCGCTAACCCCACAAAGACCGGCTATATATTCAAGGGCTGGTCTGCCGGCGGCGGCAAGACGCTCTACAAGGCAGGAGATAAAGTTGTAGTTACCGCTGATGTAACATACACAGCGCAGTATGAGGAAGTTGTTGCTCCCGCCAAGACGTTTAAGGTTACGCTTGATTTAAACGGCGGTACAGCGGGAGAAGGCTTTGCGGCAAGCTCAACGGTAAATGAGGGAGAAAGCTTTACATTCCCCGCTAACCCCACAAAGACCGGCTATATATTCAAGGGCTGGTCTGTCGAGGGTGACGAAAAGCTTTATAAGGCAGGAGATACAGTTGTAGTTACCGCTGATGTAACATACACAGCGCAGTATGAGGAAGTTGTTGTTCCCGCTAAGACGTTCAAGGTTACGCTTGACCTAAACGGCGGTACGGCGGGAGAAGGCTTTGCGGCAAGCTCAACGGTAAATGAGGGAGAAAGCTTTACATTCCCCGCTGACCCCACAAAGGCCGGCTATACATTCAAGGGCTGGTCTGCCGAGGGTGACGAAAAGCTTTATAAGGCAGGAGATGAAGTTGAGGTTACCGCTGACGTGACATACACCGCACAATATGAGGCTGTTGTTGCTCCTGCCAAGACGTTCAAGGTTATGCTTGACGTAAACGGAGGAAACGGCGGCGCGGGCTTTACAGCCGAAAATACCGTAAATGAGGGAGAAAGCTTTACATTCCCCGCTGATCCAATAAAAGACGGCTATACATTTAAAGGCTGGTCTGCCGAAGGTGACGAAAAGCTTTATAAAGCAGGAGATACAGTTACAGTTACCGCTGACGTGACATACACCGCACAATATGAGGCGGTTGTTGCTCCCACAAAGACGTTTAAGGTTACGCTTGACTTAAACGGCGGTACGGCAGGGGAAGGCTTTACGGCAAGCTCAACGGTAAATGAGGGAGAAAGCTTTACATTCCCCGCTGACCCCACAAAGGCAGACTATATATTCAAGGGCTGGTCTGTCGAGGGTGACGAAAAGCTTTATAAGGCAGGAGATGAAGTTGAGGTTACCGCTGACGTGACATACACCGCACAGTATGAGGCGGTTGTTGCTCCCGCTAAGACGTTCAAGGTTATGCTTGACTTAAACGGCGGTACAGCGGGAGAGGGCTTTGCGGCAAGCTCAACGGTAAATGAGGGAGAAAGCTTTACATTCCCCGCCAATCCCACAAAGGCAGGTTATACATTCAAGGGCTGGTCCGCCGAGGGTGACGGACATCTCTACAAGGCGGGAGATACGGTTACAGTTACATCTGATGTAACATACACAGCGCAGTATGAGGCGGTTGTTGCTCCCGTCAAGACGTTTAAGGTTACTCTTGAACTTAACGGCGGAACCGGCGGCGCGGGCTTCAAAGCCGAAAATTCCGTAAATGAGGGAGAAAGCTTTACATTCCCTGCTGACCCCACAAAGTCAGGCTATACATTCATGGGCTGGTCTGCCGAGGGTGACGAAAAGCTTTATAAGGCAGGAGATACAATAGCGGTAGCTTCAGACTTAACATTCACAGCTCAGTGGAATAAAGCAGGCACAGGCTCGGGCGGCGGTGGTTTCATGCCATATGCGGTTCACTTTGAGACGAATGGCGGCAGCAAGGTGGCATCCCAAGGAATTTTGCGAAACGGCGTTGTGAAAGAGCCGACCGCTCCGACAAAGGACGGCTATACGTTCGCGGGATGGTATGAAGATAAAGATTTGACAATCGAATATGACTTTACGTCGAAGGTTACAAAGAGCTTTACCTTGTATGCGAAGTGGAATGATGCGAAATCGGATAACGATCCGAGCATACCCGCTTCAACGCCCGATCCCGGAGCAGGCGGAGCGTCGCTCAATTTCGAGGATCATTACGCGTATATTGTCGGCTATCCCGACGGCAGCGTGCATCCCGATGATACAATCACAAGGGCGGAGGTTGCGACTATATTCTACCGCTTGATGTCCGACGAATCGCGCAATACGTTTATGACGAACAAAAACGGCTACAGCGACGTTGCACCGGAGGATTGGTTCAATATCGCGGTATCGACCATGAGCGCCGCGTCGGTAATCAAGGGTTACGAGGACGGCACATTTGCTCCGGAGCAGCCGATAACCCGCGCTGAATTTGCGGTAATGGCGGCGAGATTTGACTCTGATGAGTATTCGGGCGAGGATAAGTTCCCCGATATAAGCAAACATTGGGCGCACAAGGAAATAAACCGCGCGGCTCAAAAGGGCTGGGTATCCGGCTATCAGGACGGAACGTTCGGACCTGACCGCTATATCACTCGCGCGGAGGCTATGCGCCTTGTGAACCGCGTTTTGGGACGTATTCCGTCAGCGGAGCATCTGCATGACGATATGACGGTATGGCCCGATAACAGTGATAAGTCAGCTTGGTATTATGCCGATGTTCAAGAGGCTACCAACTCACATTATTACGAGAAAAACGGTGAATACGAGGTTTGGACGGCAATACGCGAAATGCGCAACTGGGCTGAACTCGAAAGAAGATAAAAATTTTGTTTTCATAAATATTGTCCTTTCTGCTATATAGAAAGGCAACTGCCGCGGAGCTTTTGCTCCGCGGCAGTTATTTGTATATTAAAAGGCGTTATCTCCGCTCTGCGGGATAACGTCTTTTGGTTTTACTTATTTGTTTTTGGAAATACCTTTTGTTTGTTCTTCAAGCTCCGATTCTTTTTAGTCATAATAATGTCCTTTCATCGCATTTTAATATTCTTAAAGAAGTCGCTTCTCGGTTCAAACGGAACGCGTATGTCATATCCGAGCCGGATAAGCTCTTACAGTTTAATTAACATTAGATTTATTTTCGAGCTCATCATTTCTGAGATTCGGACAACATCGTAACGATTGATACGGAGCTAGTTAAATTTTCGGACGTAAAAACACCATGAATCGTAGGTGATTCATGGTGTTTCGCCGTTTTCCCACAGTGGGAATTACTGGCGGAGAAGGAGAGATTCGAACTCTCGCGCCGGTTTCCCGACCTACACCCTTAGCAGGGGCGCCTCTTCGGCCTACTTGAGTACTTCTCCACGAAGCCCGTATATTGCTTTCACACAGTCCGCCTTCTCGTTTGACCGCGTGTTATACGGTAATATTAAATTGGAGGAGAGAGCGGGATTCGAACCCGCGGACGCTCGCACGTCACCGGTTTTCAAGACCGGCTCATTCAACCACTCTGACATCTCTCCGAGTCAACTGACGACAATTATTATAGCAAATTTTATATTCTTTGTCAACACCTTTTTTTATTTTATTCTAAAATTTATCTCGCGAAAACTATTGATAAAAATGTAATTTTATGTTATACTATCTATATTATGAGAATTGATACAGATAATAACAATGTCGTGCTCACCGATGTCAGGGACTTTGACGTTAATCATATCTTTGACTGCGGTCAGTGTTTTCGATTTAACAGAATCGATGAAAATACATATATGGGCGTTGCGTGCGGACGGGCGCTGCGGATTTCTCAGAACAGCGGCGACATTACGCTTTTTAATACGACCGTCGATGATTTTAACGATATTTGGCATGATTTTTTCGATTTCGGCACGGATTATTCCGAAATCAAAGACGCGCTTGCTCGGGATGACGTTATGCGCGAGGCTTGCCGCTTCGGCGGCGGAATACGCATTCTGCGCCAACCGCTGTGGGAAACGGTCGTTTCCTTCATAATATCCGCCAGCAACAACATTCCGCGTATAAAGGGCATTATCGAAAGACTTTGCGAAAGCTTCGGGGACGCGATACGTTTCGAGGGAAAAACATTCCATACATTTCCCGCAGCGTCCGTTCTCGCGGAGCTTTCCGTTGAGGATTTGTCCGTGATACGCGCGGGCTTTCGCGATAAATATATCATCGACGCGGCGAATAAATTCACAAGCGGCGCGCTTTGCGAGGAATATATCCGGTCGCTTTCCACGCCCGAAGCGAAAAAGGCTCTTATGTCAATTAACGGCGTCGGTAACAAGGTTTCCGATTGTATTCTTCTGTTCGGACTGAACCGCGCCGACTCTTTTCCGGTTGACGTGTGGATAAAGCGTATTATCGAGCACTGCTATTTTGATTCGGAGCAAAGTATCGATACAATCAGCCGATTTGCTGAGGAAAAATTCGGTTCTCTCGGGGGCTATGCCCAGCAGTATCTTTTCTATTGGGCGCGCGAGAATAAAATAGGAATAAACTGAGGAGATGTCTTTATGCTGATAGATTTTAAGAGGGTAATAGCCTTTATATGCCCGTTCTGTTCAAATCTTTCCACGAGACGCCTTTCGCTGTTCAATTTTTCCGGCGGCGCCGAGATAAAGCTCATATGTCCGGTAAACGGCTGCCACGAGGAGTGCGCTCACATTCATCAGCACAAGGATAAATATCGAATAGATATAGAATGTCCCTTGTGCGGCGAAACGCACACGCATTCCATAAAGATGTCGTCATTTTGGAATAAGCGGTTGGTGACATACAGGTGTCCGGAGACGAATGTGGACATATTTTTCATCGGCGAGCATGACGCGGTTGAGGACGCCATTCAAAAAAACGCCGATGTGTACGAGGATTTAAGCGGCGAAACATTCGTAAACGATATGAATGCGGAGCAGCGTGCTCTTTACGATAAAATCATAGAGCGCGTACGGGATTTATACGATAACGACGCCATACACTGCTCCTGCGGCAGCGACCGCGTAAGCGCGGCGGTTTATGACAATAAGCTCGCGTTTTCGTGTCTTAAATGCCATAAAACGCGCTATGTCGAATTTAGCGAGGACACTCTGAAAATGCTCAGGAGCGCAGGCTCCGTTATGATTTAGTAAAAAATATACAATTTATATAACTTTAAGGGAGGAATTTATTATGTTAGTATCTGCAACAGAAATGTTAAACAAAGCCCGCGCCGGCAAATATGCCGTGGGTCAGTTCAACATCAACAATCTTGAATGGACAAAGGCTGTTTTATCGACAGCTCAGGAGAATAAATCGCCTGTTATTTTAGGCGTATCCGAGGGCGCGGGAAAATATATGACCGGCTTTAAGACAGTCGCGGCTATGGTTAAGGCGATGCTTGAGGAAATGAAAATAACCGTCCCCGTAGCGCTTCACCTCGACCACGGCACATACGAGGGCTGCTATAAGTGTATCGAAGCCGGCTTCTCATCGATAATGTTTGACGGCTCGCACTTCCCTATCGAGGAAAACGTGGCTAAAACCACCGAGCTTGTTAAGGTATGCCATGAAAAGGGTATGTCAATCGAAGCAGAGGTGGGTTCTATCGGCGGCGAAGAAGACGGCGTTGTGGGTATGGGCGAAATCGCGGACCCGCAGGAGTGCAAGAAAATAGCGGATCTCGGCGTTGACTTCTTGGCAGCGGGCATAGGCAACATACACGGCAAATATCCGGCAAACTGGAAGGGACTCGATTTTAACGCCCTTGCCGAAATAAAGGCGCTTATCGGCGACCTGCCGCTCGTTCTTCACGGCGGAACGGGTATTCCGGCTGATATGATACAAAAGGCTATTTCACTCGGCGTTGCGAAAATCAACGTAAATACCGAATGTCAGCTCTATTTCCAGGAGGCAACAAGAAAGTATATCGAGGAAGGCAAAGACCTCCAGGGCAAGGGCTTTGACCCGAGAAAGCTGCTTCTCCCGGGAACGGAAGCGATAAAGGTAATAGTTAAGGAAAAAATGGAGCTGTTCGGCTCAATAAACAAAGCTTAATCAGCATTTAAACACGCCCCTTATCATATTTTGATAAGGGGTGTTTTTTGTGCCGAAAAAAATATTTGTGATTTGCGCCTTGTTCATATCGGCTCTTGCTATAGCATTTTTTATAAATACAAACGGAGCGATAGAGACTATGTCGTATAATATGTCCGTACCGCTGCCAATACTTATGTATCACAGCGTCCTAACGGACGAAAGTCTTTCCGGAATGTACGTCATAACGCCGAAGCAGCTTGAATCCGATATAATTTATCTGCTCAGCCGCGGATATAACACCGTATCGGTAGAGCAGCTCGCCGCGTATGTCGAGCGAGGTGAAGAGCTTCCGGAAAATCCGGTTATGCTGACGTTTGACGACGGCTGTTACAATAACTATTCATATGTTCTGCCGCTTCTCGAAAAATACGAGGCGCGCGCCGTTTTTAATATAGTCGGCGAGTTTACGGATGAATATTCCCAAAACGGAGTGGTAAATCCGACCTACAGCTATATGCGCTGGACGGAGATCTATCGTCTCTACCGCGATCCGCATGTCGAAATCGGCAACCATTCGTACGGGTTTCATTACATGGTAAACGGAAGAAAGGGCGCGGGGCGGAAGTGGAACGAGGGCAAAGACGCTTATAAAAAGCTTTTTTACGAGGACACAAAGCTGGTACAGGACGAGTCGGAAAGCATAACCGGCTATAAACCGACAGTATACGCGTATCCGTTCGGTGAATATACAGAGGAGTCGGAAGAGATACTTCACGATATGGGATTTAAGGCAAGCTTCAGCTGCACCGAGGGCATGAATCATATCACAAGAGATCCCGAATGTCTGTTCCTTTTAAAGCGCTGGAACCGTCCAAGCGGTATAAGCTCAGAGGAGTTTTTCAAAGAAATAGGCATATAAAAGCCTTTTTGAGAGGATTTCACAAAATTGTCGATGATCGTTCATAATTTGTTCATAAAAACATTAAAACTTGTTTACATTTAATTCATACCAGTGTCAAATATATGTATTATCATATGAATGTAAGTTGAAGATGTACAAAACATAGTTTGCATGTTAAAAAATCAGAACGGAGGCAATTTAATATGAAAAAGTATCCACACACAGATTCAACTGACTTAATTATATACAGCCAGAAACCGAAAAAGGAAAAGAAGCCGAGAGTATGGCTTGCGGCGTTAAGCTCAGCCTTGGCGGCGAGCGTGTTCACAGCCGGAGTATTCGGAGCGGGTTTGTACTATTATAATAAAAATAATCCCGCCGCTATGCAGCTTGCTTCGGGAACAAAATCGCTTGTAACAGCCGATAACACAAATACGGAAGCACAGCCGCAGCTGGCGCTCAACACAAACGGCAAAAAAATCCTCTCAACAGTGGAAATAGCAAATCAGGTAGGTCCGAGCGTTGTCGGAGTTATAAATAAAACAAAGGTTCAGCCGCAGCAGTATTACGACCCGTTCACGGGCAGACGCTACTACTACACCGACCCGAATCAATCCGATGAAACGGTTGAGCAGGGCAGCGGCTCGGGTATAATTATACGCAAGGAAGGGTATATCGTAACAAATCAGCACGTTATAGACGGAGCTACAGAAATATCGGTAATTTTAAATACCGGCGAGGAATACACCGCGACGCTAGTCGGTCAGGATTCGAAAACCGATATAGCTGTTCTGAAAATCGACCCGGGCAATAAGGAGCTTACAGTGGCGACACTGGGCGACTCGACAACGGTTCAGGTCGGCGAAAAGGCTGTCGCTATAGGCAATCCGCTCGGACAGGAGTTCTACGGCTCGGTTACACAGGGCATCATAAGCGCCGTAAACAGAACAATGTCTTTGGATGGAAGAAATTATAACCTGCTCCAAACGGACGCGGCGATAAACGCCGGAAACTCGGGCGGAGCGCTCATAAACGAATACGGCGAGGTTATAGGAATAAATTCGGTCAAGCTGTCAAGCACAGGCATCGAGGGTATGAGCTTCGCGATAGCAATATCTGAGGTTGTTCCGATTATAGACAGCCTTATCGAATCCGGTCATGTAAGCCGTCCGTTTGTCGGAATAGGTATTGAGGAAACAAATTACGGTCTGTTTATAAGCTCCGTAACGAAGGGCAGCGGCGCTGAAAAAGCGGGCTTACAGGTAAACGACATGATTCTTGAGGTCGAGGGTCAGAAGGTTGAAAAGCGCGATGATGTCAACTCTATACGCGACACAAAAAAGATCGGCGACACATTGACATTTAAAATCGTGCGCAACGGTGCGACACTGGAAATTCCGGTAACGCTTACAGATACTATCGACGAAACATCAGACAATACTAACCAAAACCAAAATCAAAACCAGCAGGAGCAATCCGGTCAGAATCAATTCGGAGGAAGCGATTGGCAAGACTTCTTTGACAGCTTCTTTAACTGGTAATGCAGAGTGAAATAAAGCGGGATTTTGGGACATATGCCCCAAAACCCCGCAGATTGACAAAAATGACTATAAGATAAAGCTTGTTTGGCTGTGTGAGCAGTCAATACCATCCTTTTTTTCATATGCCCTTGCCGAAAGGCAAGGGTCCCCCCATAAATTACAAATACCCCTTTCGTATTTGTTAAAATACCATCACTACTCCCCTAAAGTAGAGATTAAACGAAAAAGCCGCTCGGTAACCAAGCGGCTTTTCTGTGTATCAATATTTTTTAATTCCTATATCGCTCCTGTGGAATTCGTCCTTGAACGAAATCTTATTGACCGCCGCGTACGCCTTATCGCGCGCCTCGTCGATATTTGCTCCAAGCGCGGTAACGCCCAGAACGCGTCCGCCGCTTGTCACGATTTTTCCGTCCTTTACAGCCGTTCCCGCGTGGAACACCGTAACGCCGTCAACGCTGTCAAGACCTGTGATCTCATAGCCCTTCTTATAGCTCACCGGATAGCCGCCCGATGCCATAACAACGCATACAGCCGCGTTATCCTCCCACTCTATTTCGATTTCATCGAGCTTTTCATCTATAACGGCTTGCATTATGTCAACCAAATCGGTCTTTAACCTCGGCAGCACGACCTGCGTTTCGGGATCGCCGAAACGGCAGTTGTATTCGATTACCTTCACGCCGTCCGCCGTCATCATCAGTCCGAAATAGAGTACGCCCTTAAAGGGTCTGCCTTCTGCGGTCATCGCCTTTATCGTCGGCAGGAAAATATTTTCCATGCACTCCTTCTGCTTCGCCTTATCGTAGAGCCGCGACGGCGAGAATGTACCCATACCGCCTGTGTTCAAGCCCTTGTCGTTGTCGTACGCGCGCTTGTGATCCTGCGCCGATACCATAGGTTTAACTGTTTTTCCGTCGGTAAACGCGAGAACGCTCACTTCCGGTCCTGTCAGAAATTCCTCGATAACGACGCGGCTGCCGCTCTTTCCAAACTTGCCCTCGTCGATCATTTCATGAACGGCTTGCTCTGCCTCGGCTAAATCCTGCGCAATTATAACGCCCTTGCCGAGCGCGAGTCCGTCCGCCTTGATAACGGCGGGGAATTTGCCCTGCTCCTTTATGTACGCGATAGCCTTCGCGCTGTCGTCGAATACCTCGTATTTGGCGGTCGGGATATTATATTTTTTCATAAGCTCCTTCGAGAACGCCTTGCTGCCCTCGATGATCGCCGCGTTTGCGCGCGGTCCGAACGCGCGTATTCCCTCTTTTTCGAGCGCGTCCACCATGCCCATAGCGAGCGGGTCGTCCGGCGCGACCATTACAAGGTCAACAGCCTTTTCCTTCGCTAGCGCGACCATGCCGTCAATGTCCGTAGCCGCCACGTTCACGCACTCGGCAAGCTCGGCGATACCGCCGTTGCCGGGCGCGCAGTAAATCTTCTCAACCTTCGGCGACTGCGCGATTTTCCATATAATAGCGTGCTCGCGTCCGCCGCCGCCTACTACTAAAATTTTCATAATGTTTCCTCCTGATATATGTCTTCCCATTTAGGGGAAGTCTAACACGCAGTTAATTAATGGTGGAACAATCTTATTCCCGTGAACGCCATCGCCATGTTGTATTTGTTGCACGTCTCAATAACATTATCATCCCTTATCGAGCCGCCGGGCTGCGCTATTACCGTAACGCCGCTCTTTCTCGCACGCTCGATGTTGTCGCCGAACGGGAAGAACGCATCCGAGCCGAGCGCTACGTCCGTGTTCTTGTCAAGCCACTCGCGCTGCTCCGCCTTTGTGAATACAGGCGGCTTTACCTTGAATATCTTCTCCCACGCGCCGTCAGCCAAAACGTCGTCGTGCTCGTCGGAGATGTACACGTCGATCGCGTTGTCGCGGTCGGCGCGCTTTATGCCGTCCACAAATTGGAGCGCGAGCACCTGCGGAGCTTGTCTGAGCCACCAGATGTCAGCCTTGTTGCCCGCAAGACGCGTGCAGTGAATACGCGACTGCTGTCCCGCGCCGATGCCGATCGCCTGTCCGTCTTTTACATAGCAAACGCTGTTCGACTGTGTGTATTTGAGCGTAATCAAAGCGATTTTTAAGTCGCGCTTCGCCTCGTCGGAGAGCGTTTTGTTTGCGGTAACGACGTTTGACAAAAGCTCGTCGTTGATGTCAAGCTCGTTTCTGCCCTGCTCGAACGTGATGCCGAATACCTGCTTGCGCTCGATTTCGGCGGGGGCGTAGTTAGGATCAATTTTGATTATATTATAGTTTCCGTTTTTCTTGGACTTCAAAATTTCAAGAGCCTCGTCACTGTAACCCGGCGCGATCACGCCGTCGGAAACCTCCTTCTTGATTAAGAGCGCCGTAGCCTTGTCGCACTCGTCCGAAAGAGCGATAAAATCGCCGAACGACGACATTCTGTCCGCGCCCCTCGCACGCGCATATGCGTTGGCGAGCGGAGTAAGCTCCACTCCGTCAACGAAATAAATCTTTTTGAGCGTGTCCGAAAGCGGCAAACCTACCGCCGCGCCCGCCGGTGACACATGCTTAAACGACGTCGCCGCCGGAAGTCCCGTAGCCTTTTTTAGCTCCTTAACGAGCTGCCAGCCGTTAAGCGCGTCGAGCAGGTTGATGTACCCGGGTTTCCCGCAAAGCGCCTCAAACGGCAGATCACCGTTTTCAATAAATACCCGCGACGGCTTCTGATTTGGATTGCAGCCGTATTTTAATTGTAATTCGTTCATTTTGTTTATGTTCCTTTCTTTAAATTAATATTCTGTTATATCCCCGTCAACATGCAAGGGATTTTCATTTGTACACTTCCGAATTTTCCAATACTTTTTCCTAATTATTGTATCATAAAAGAACCTGATTGTCAAACCTTGCAAACGCCTTTTTACGGCATTAAATGTTTTAATTTTTTTATATGAATTGTAGATATTTCTTGAAAATTTCTTGCAAATTTTGTAAATTTCTGCTATAATTTATATAATAATAAAACCTTAACGGTGAAGGGAGGAGAGCGCTTAGCTTTGCGCGGCTTTATGAAAAGAATTGTATTTGAAAAATGGCAGATAAAAAAGCTTTTGGTTTGGTTTTTGGGGTTCGTAATCCTTGGAGGCGGCTATATCTGCTATACTACTTACACGCTTTACAACGATAAATCAGGCGAGGAGTATTATTGGCAGAAAAATTTGCTCGACCGTGACGCGGAGGCTGTCGGAATAGAACAGCTTGGCGAGGAAACGACGCGCGTGTTCACGGGTACTTATATCGAGAGCGTAAAGGAGCTTGCTTTGAGGAGCAGCTATTACAGGATAGTGTGCAGCGTTTGGTTCCGATGGCAGGGCGATGACGAGCTTGACATGGTAAATAATTTCCATGTTTATAACGGCACAACGAATAAGCTTGAGGTCATGGAGGACACGACGATTGACGGTTGGCGCTATCAGCGCTGCCGCTTGGACGTTACCGTTAACAACGATTTTTGGACGGTGCGTTTTCCGCTTGAGTCGCATCAGCTTCGTTTTTACATAGAACCGAATATGCCCGCGAGCAGAGTTGTACTGGAAAAGGACGGAGACAACAGCTCGTATAACCCCAATATCGGAATACCCGGATTTTATATTGTGCGCCACGACACGGCAGAGTTTACGCAGGTGTATGACACATCCTACGGCAAGGCGGGCAGCGAAAATGAGGTCACTTCCGAATTTATGACGCAGATGGAGATAAACAGAAACGGCTTGGGACTGTACGCGAAGTGCTTTATAGCGCTTTTCGGAACATCGCTGTGGGTATTTATCACAATGTTCCTTTGCACATACCATAGGGTAGACCCGCTAAGCATGATTCCGGCGGCGCTTTTCGGTACCGTTTCAAATATTATGGTCGGCGCCAATTTGCTGCCGGACTCGCTTTCAATCGGGCTGCTCGAATACGTCAACGCTTGGGGCATATTGACAATTATAGCCGGAGCGCTGACTATTATCAACATAAATCGTATACGCAGCAAGCACGGCGATAATCAATTCGCGGCTTTGTTCGGAAGAATAATGAGCTTTACGCTGATGTTCATTGTTGTGCTCGGTCATATACTGATGCCGCTGTCGGCATATATGGCGGTATAATTTCGGAAAGGAGTCAGAGTTATGAAAGATTATGCTATAGGTCTTGTGGACGTAAAATGGAGCTGGGGAAGAATAGTCCTGCTCGTTATTCTTGCGGCGCTGAGCGTTCTTATACAAAAATTTATATCAGCAAATCCGTATCTGCCGTTTTGGCTTGACGGATTCGGTCCTTTCCTTGCCGCGGCAATAGACGGCCCCGTTTTCGGAGCGGCTGTGTCGGCGCTTTGGCTTGTATTGGATATTGTTATAAACGGGTTTACGGTACATTCGTTTTTGCTGATATTGATGTTCGCGGTAATGGCGGCTATTTTTGGGGCAATGTTCAGGCTTGGATTTTTCGGCAGCAAAAAAACCGCGCCGTTTGCGTTTGTTATATTGATTCTGGTCGATACGCTTACCGCCGTTGCGACGAGCATGGCTTTGTACGGGGAATCGACATTTACGAATATTATTACGAACGCCATACATCAAATCATGACATCGCTTGGCGCGCACGGACTTGTCGCGGGAACCGTTTCGTATATGGTCGCGAGTATTGTTGATAAAGCGATTATCATAGCGGCTGTGTTTGTTTTCATAAAGTTTATTCCGCAGAAGCTTGCAGATTTCTTCGCAATAAGCAAAAAAATTCCTGTTGCTGTATTTATGAAAACAAAGGACGAGGGAGACTCCAAAGCGGAGCATGATACCTCGAAGAGCGCTAAGGAAAAGACGGAGCAGAAAAAGAACGCGGAGGCGGTAAAATGAGAGAGCAAATTTGTAATGTCATATACGGTCAAGGCAAAAAAGGACACTCGAACGTGTATTACGACTGGTTCATAATGGCGGTCGCGATTTTGAGCGTGGTGCCGTTGATGTTCCGCGGCGAACAGTCCGAGTTGATGAAGGCTATCGAATCGATTACGGTGTACATATTGTTTTTCGATTACATACTCAGATGGATGACGCATGATTTTCGAATGAAAAATCACTCGATATGGGCGTTTTTCGTTTATCCGTTTACGCCGCTTGCGCTGATGGATATTGCGGGTATACTCCCGACTTTGGGACTTTTGCCGTCGAGCTTTATGATTTTGAGGATATTGCGTCTTGTAAAGCTCGCGCAGTATTCTCAGAGCTGCCGCAGAATTATGAATGTGTTCAGAGACCAGAGTAAAACACTGTGTTCGGTGCTTATAATCGCCATCGCGTACATATTTATATCCGCGCTTGTTATGTTTGTTCATGAGCCGGCTGATAATTTCCCGACATTTTTTGACGCGCTGTATTGGGCTACGACGGCGCTTACCACTGTCGGTTACGGCGATATTTATCCCTCAACGCAGATAGGGCGTGTTATCAGTATGGTTTCATCGCTTTTGGGAATAGCGGTAATAGCTATGCCGGCAGGTATTGTAACGGCGGGCTTTATGGAGGAGCTTAACAAGGATTTGGCTGACCGCGAAAAGGAGGATAAAGCTGATGAAGAATAGAACGTTTCGAAAATACGCTGTGATCATGCTTATCGGAATAGCGCTGAATCTCGGACTATACTGGATAGCGCATGTATTTCATCTCCCCGCGTGGCTTGACACGACGGGAACCGCGTTCGCGGCGGTTACTCTCGAGCCGACGGCGGGACTGGTTATAGGTTATATTACGAACCTTTTCGAGTCAAACGCGGTTTACGCGAGCAACTCGATTGTTTATTACGCCATAACCGCGCTATGCGCTCTGCTTTTCGGGCTTCTCATGCGAAAAAACGGAAAAATCTCATGGAAACGTCTGCCGCTCGCGTCGGTCATATATATAGTCATGTCGGCGTTTTTGTCGGCGGCGATATCGTTATGGCGCACGGGAGTGACGAACAGCGGCTGGGAGCAGAAATTCTTTGAAATTGCCCGCGCAAACAATATGCCGGTATTTATATCAATGGCATTTGCGGCGGGAGTGCTCAAGACAGCAGACACAATAGTAATGTGCGTACTGATACCTATACTTTATAAAGTGGTGCCGAAGGATTACAAAAATGAATATTACAAAGAAAATCTTACATGGAAATCGCCGTTCGCGGTAAAATAGAGATTGGACAAAGTAAATTAAAGGGCGTGACTGCCGAAATCACAGTCACGCCCGTTTTTTATGTTGATTTATTATCCGACAGGGTTTGCCGCCTTTGCCGCGTCGTATTCAAGCTCCGGATATTTAAGTGTCAGTCCGTTGTAATAATAGAGTATACCGTTTCCGCTGTAGTTGTTTACATAAGCCTCCTCCTGCTCGGGGAACAGCTTTATTGCGTGAGGACCGTCGGGAAGCTCGATCTGCAGCGCTTTGACGTTTAACGTCGTGACGGTTTCGTTTCCATCGTCGTCCTTTCCGTTTATTTTGATTTCCTCGTCCTTGAAAACGCCCGGTTTTTCGTACAGTTCTCCGTCAACATAAACCGGAACCTCGCTGCCCTCTGCGAGAGAGCCTGCGTTTGTGAGCGTTATATGCGCGGTGTAGGTGTAGTTGTCGGGATTATGAGCGATCGTCGCAATTCTGCCGTTCGATACGGGTATTTCAAGCGGGTTCGCTCCGTTTTCGGTAAGCGAGTTGATATACGCGATAACCGTCTCGACAAGTCCGCTGCCCTCGGCGATCATGTCCTTCGCGTCTATTATATAGTCGTGCGAAGCGAGAATGAGCTTTGTCGTGTCGTCGTTTTTATCCAAATCCGTGTTGCCGGCGATGAGCGAAACGGTTTCTATCTTTTCGCCCTCGGGCTTGTTCGGATTGTATCTGATACGCATACCGCCTATCTGAGGGAACGAGCCGCTGTAGTTCGCGGTAAGGAAGCCGGTTTCCTCATCCTGCGCCGTAACAGAGGAAACATATTCCTCCAAAGCCGTATAAAGCTGCGCCGGAGTTATCTCCATAATGCGAACATTGTTCGCGAACGGGAGAGCGTCTATTATATGACCGAACGTGATTTTTCCGTTCGGAACGCTCGCGCGGTAGCCGCCGCCGTTTTCAATCGCGACTATCGGCATATCCTTATATTCCTCCGGAATAATATTTTTCGCTTCCGCTATCATCGCGTCGCAGATAAGGCTTCCGAAGTTCGTTTCACCCACGCGTCCTTCGGCGATCACACTTCTTATCGAGCCGCCCCAAAGAGTGTTTTTCGTTTCGCCGATTTCCGTTTTGAGCGCTTCGCTAAGCTCGGAGCTTACGTCGTTTATAACCTTCGTAACCTCCGAATCGGGAGTGATATTGTTAAAGAACGCGCGCGAGAGCATTGTTTCGTTTATGGTAACCTTACCGTCGTTTGTTACATCTATCGCCATTCTGCCGACGTTCGCACTGCCCGTACCTGTCTGAGCGATTACGATATCGCCGACCTTTTCGTTTACGACATGATGCGTGTGACCGTCTATAATAGCGTCAAGCTCCGTGCCTGCCATGGCTTCGGCAAGTTTTCTGCTCGTGTAGGCGCCCTCGTCCGTCTCGCCCATATGAGTGATTGCGATTACAACGTCCGCGCCGTCTGCTGCGAGAGCTGCGGTTTGCTCCTTAGCCGTTTCAACCTCGTCCTTAAACTCAACGCCGGTCAGATTTTCCGGCTTTGTAGATGTTCTCGTGTTCTGTGTGGTAAGCGCGAAAATGCCGACTTTTACGCCGTTTTTGTCTATAATTACGTTCGCGCCGTTATTGTCCTCTCCCGCGCAGAGCAGATTTTCGCCGGCATAAGTGTTTGCCGATATAATAGGGAAGTCCGCTATTGAACGGAGATTCGCGAATTGATCGAGACCGTAGTCAAACTCGTGGTTTCCCGCCGCCATAACGTCGTAGCCCGCCGCATTCATAATTTTTATTACGTTCTCGCCCTTTGACTGCGACGCGAGAGCCACGCCCTGCGACGCGTCTCCGCCGTCCGCGAGAATTGCGTTATCGAGCTTTTTGAGCGCCGCGACACTGTCCGAGCCTATAACCGACGACGAGCCTACCAGCGCGCCGTGCATATCGTTCGTGTGCAGAATGACGATCTCAGGCTCATCGGATATATCGATAGTCCTTCCGCTGTCGTTTATCGGTTCAAGCTGCTCTGTCCATTCAAAGACTTTAGCGTTTTGGGCGTTGTCCGGCTCATACAAATCAACAAGCGTATCGACTTCATCCTCGGTTAAAGCGCCTTTGATCTCATGCGCGCCGATGAGCATACCGCTGTTATCATAATAAGCGGCGCAGTGTATATAAGCCTCGCCTTCGTCAGCCGCGAACACCGGCACAGACGCCGGCAGCATCGCGGACGAAAGCAAAACAGCCATAACACGATGTACAAATATTTTTTTCATATCACATAACCTCTTTTCATTATTGTGCTGTAAAACAAGAAGTTCACAACCGCATTTTTTATTTTATCACAAAATAAAGATTTTGTCCATATCGGTTTATGCCAAAAAACGCATCATTCACGCCGTTTTGCGTGATTTTTATGTCACGGCGTATATTGCGGACAAGAAAAAATGCTGCGTATAACGCAGCATTTTTATATCATAATTATAAATCAGCGCCCTTGTACTGCGATTTGCCGAAACCGAGAATAAGCGTGAATATCATCGGCAGGAATATAAGACCTACGGTATATCCCGCGCCGTGACCGAACGACTTTGAAATCTTGTTGTCTGCGATAACTCCGAAAACGATGCCGATAATCAGCACTATTGCCGAGATAATCGCTATAACCGTGCTCGGACCGAAGCTGGTATTCAGATTCGAAAGCAGAGCCGCTACAAAGCCGATCAGCAGATTTACCCAGAACCACATAGGCTTCCATGTTCTTTTAAACATAATGTAGCTGTTGTAGACCGGAATAATGCTTTTCCAGCCAGGCTCGCCCATCTTCTTGAACATCTGCCAATAAGCGATAACCTGAATTACATATAATACCAAAGCTATGGTAATGATTACTCCCAGTGACATACCGAGAATACCTCCGCCCAATACGCCGGCCATCATATCCTCCGATATCTCCGGCGCCATTGTTGCTAATGATTCCATTTTAAAATCCTCCTTTGATTTATAAAAAATTTATAATGGTGTATCTTAATTATAACATAGAAGTTTCCGAAATACAATAACATTTATGTTACAAAATATGATGAAATAGTTAAATTTACCATTAAAAGCGGTATTTGCCGGTGTATATTGTCGCAGTTTATGTATGGATTAATTGCGGAAAATATGATAAAATGCATATAAAATACAACGGGAAGAAGGATATTTAATGGGGAAATTCAGCGGCATTCTGCTTTGCACCGATCTTGACGATACGCTCTTGACCACGGACAAGAAAATTTCCGCCGGCAACAGACGGGCCATAGATTATTTTCAGTCCGAGGGAGGATTGTTTTCTTTTGCCACGGGACGCGTGCCGCTCGGGGCGAGGCTGATGCTCGATTATATAAAACCGAATGCGCCGATGGTATGCTTTAACGGCGGCGGAATTTATGATTTTGCGCAAAAGAGGCTGATATGGTCGGCAAGACTTGACAAGGAAGCGATAAAGGTTCTCGAATTTGTGGAAAATCGTTTCCCGCAAGCGGGAATAGAGGTTTGCACGGAGGACAGAATTTATTTTGCAAAGCTTAACAGCGTAGTTTGGGAGCATAAGCGGCTTGAAAAACTGCCGGATATGTTCGCGGATTATCATGATATTAATGAGCCGTGGATGAAGGTGCTGTTTATGACGGAGCCTGAGGACGTGCCGAAGGTAAAAGCGTCGCTGCTCGAATCGGAATTTGCCGAAAGATACTCGTTTGTGCGGTCAAGCCCGAATTATTACGAACTGCTGCCAAAATGCGCAAGCAAGGGCGAGGGGCTTATGCAGCTTGCGGACATACTGAATATCCCGCGCGAAAAAACCATTGGAGTAGGGGATAACGAAAATGATTTAACGCTTGTAAAAATGGCGGGAGTGGGAATCGCTGTGGCAAACGCCGTGGATATGGTAAGGCGCGCGGCGGATTACATAACGGTAGACAATAATTCAAGCGCAATAGCGGCGGTAATAGACGCCGTGGAGAGGGGAAGGATTAAAATAAAATAATAAGCGTGGGTTTTTTTGAAAACTTGCGTATAATTGAATAGAGATAAATCCGAGAGGGGGCTATGCCGTGAGGGAGCAGGATATAATTGATTTGCTCAAGCAAAGAAACGAAAATGGCATGGATGAACTGCTCCTGTATTACGGACCGCTCATAAGATATGTCATAGCGCCTATTCTGCAAAATCCGCAGGACAGAGAGGATTGCTTATCGGACACGGTAATGCGCGTTTGGGAAAAAGCGGAGCAGTTTGACGCGGCAAAGGGAAGCTGGCGCGCATGGTTAACAGCGGTCACGAGAAACACCGCGCTCGATTATGCCAGAAAAAATTCCCGCAGAGGTAACGTGCAAGAGCTTTCTGAGAACACGCCGTCGCCCGAACCGAATCCGGAAGAGATGATTATGAGGCAAGAGCGCCGAACCGCGCTCAACATGGCTTTGCGCCGCCTGCCGCCAAATTCCAGAATGCTGTTTTACAGAAAATATTATTATTTACAGTCAACCGCTCAAATCGCTTCCGAGCTTGGCATGACGGAGAGAGCGGTTGAGGGAAAGCTGTATCGCATGAAAAAACAGCTGCGTAAGGCGTTGGGAGGTGAAGCGCATGAGTAATTACGAGCATGAGCCGACAGACAACAGGGAATTTGAAATTATGCTCGAAAGCAGTGTTCCTGACATTCCGCCCGATGATATAGCAGCTAAAGTAACGCCGTGGAGAAAATCAATGCACAGAATCCTCATAGGAATGACTCTTTGTGCAATTATACCGGAATTTTTATGGCTTAATTATATTTTGCCGGCTGTCGGAATGGTATTGGCTTTTTTGGGATTCCGTACTTTGCGGCGCGAAAATAAGCAATTCGGAATGTGTTTCGCGATAACCGCAATCAGAATGGTATACTTATTTGCGATGCTGATTCTGAATACGACCGTTATACGAAGCTTAGTGCTTACCGCTCCGGTCACGGAGGTAATGAACGCGTTTAACATGTTCCTGACTTTAGCCGATATATTCTGTTTTTGGCAGGGACTTAGGGTTGTGCAAAAGAAAGTAAACCTTCCGCCTAAGGCGGGGCGGGCTGCCGCGCTGATTATTTGGTATTTGCTTATATGCATTTTATCTGCCGTTAATTATAACGGGCTGATAATTGCCGCCGTAATGATTATCGTGTATTTATTAATCATACGAAGCGTTTATATGCTTTCAAAGGAGCTTGATGAGGCCGGATATTCAATCAAAACGTCATCGGTCAGGATAAGCGACGGATTTATTGCCGCAATTATTGTTATTACGCTTATTATCGGCTGCGCGTGCGGGTATCTGTTCGGCGGCAGGTATCCTATGCGGTGGAATATTGTCGATTCGTCCGCGGATGACGATGCGGAAAACATAAAAAATCATTTGGCGGAGCTTGGTTTTCCGGAATATGTTTTGAATGATTTGACGCCGGAGGATATTAAAAGCTGCGGCGGCGCGGTGCGAATAGTTGCCGATGTGACGGATAAGCCCGTCAATGACGGCAGAACGGAAACGACGGAGTATATCAAAGACGGCATAAAGCATATTGATCAAAAGACCGTCTATGACACAAAGGAGCTTCGTATTACCGGAGTCGGGGTGCAGGTTTCGGCAGAAAGAGAAAAATGGATTATTTTCCATCATTTTCTTTGGACTTCCGCTCCGAAATTTTACGGCACCGAATCAATTCAGCTATGGACGGCATATAAAACTCAGAACGGATGGGCGGCTGACGGCGAAATGAGCGGACGCGTGCTATATGATAAGGAAGGAAAAACTTTTGCCGCTCCGTATTATTTCCTCGGTAATAAAACCTATACCGCCGACAGCTTATTGTTATCAGGCGAGCAAACAAACACAGATGTTTTTGCGGAGTTTTCCGTGCCGAATGACGGAGAGAATTACCGCGGATATATAGTTTATCCCATTACCGAAATTAATGACGGATATATTGTCAACAGTTGGATTAACTACACACATCAAAAAAGATTGTTCCAATATCCGGTTGTAACCGCGGCGGAAATGCGAATGAAAAACAGCTGGAACAATGCAGGCGCATTTCGTACAATTCAAGACGCGCTTCAGTTTTATCCGACCGGAGAGGATGTTGAAATAATAAATTAACAAAAATATAATTATACAAAATTCAAGCCGATTCCGAAATATTATTTTTCGGAATCGGCTTTTTGATATGCTTTTAATTAAAGATGAAAGAACCGCGCCGCTATGGTAAAGTACACGAGCACAGAACCCGCGTCAACTATTGTCGTGATAAGCGGAGCCGCCATTACCGCGGGATCTAGCTTCAGCTTTTTTGCCGCGATAGGCAGCGAACAGCCTATGAGCTGCGCCATGACGACCGTTCCGACAATCGCAAGGCTTACCACCGCCGCGAGGCGTATATCATGGTACATTATTACAATTCTCAATCCGTTTATAACCGCGAGCGCGGCGCTTGTGAGAAGTGAAACGCGCAGTTCTGTCCATATGACTTTAAAAAAGTCGCGCGGGCGGATCTCGTCAACAGCCATTCCGCGTATAATAAGCGTGGAGCTTTGCGAGCCGCAGTTGCCGCCGGTACCCATCAGCATCGGAATAAACGACGCTATGACAGGAACCGTGCTCAGAGCGCTTTCATATCCTGAAATTATCGTTCCGGTGATGATACCCGAAAGCATGAGTATCAGAAGCCATACAATTCTTCTTTTTGCGTGCAGAAAATCAGACGTTTTAAAGTACGAGTCGTCGCCGGGCGCGATAGCCGCCATTTTCTCGAAGTCCTCGGTGGTTTCATCCTGAAGGACGCTGATGGCGTCATCGAACGTGACGATTCCGACGAGGCGCATTTCATCGTCAACTACAGGCATTGTTACGAAATTATACTTAGCCATCTTTTTCGCCACATCCTCCTCGTCGTCGGAGGTGTGGACGCATATCGGAGTGGTTTCCATAATATCCTTGACCGTTTCGTTTTCGCCTGCCAAGAGCAAATCTTTTACAGACAAATAGCCCAAAAGGCGGCGGTTGTTATCGGTAACATAGCATGTGTAGATTGTTTCCGCCTTTGAAATAACGCGCCTTATACGCTTAATAGCCTCGTTTATCGTCATATCGGGACGCAGACTTATATACTCGACCGTCATAATACTGCCCGCGCTGTCCTCGGGGTACTTTAATATTTCGTTTATCTGCTTGCGGGTGTCGGCATCGGTGTTCGCGAGTATGCGTTTTACTACGTTCGCGGGCATTTCCTCGATAACGTCGGCAGCATCGTCGATATACAGCTCGTCGAATACCTCCTTCAGCTCGCTGTCGGAGAAACTGTGGATAAGCAGCTCCTGTTCGTCGGCATCCATGAACGCGAACGTGTCGGCGGCTAAGTCCTTAGGCAAAAGACGGAACAGGCGCAGCATGTTTTCGGGCGGAAGCTTTGAGAAAATTTCAGCGATATCCGCCTCGTTCATTGTCTTGAGCATCGTTTTGAGACTCGAATACTCTTTGTCCGCGATAAGCGCGTTTATGATTTTTTCAAGCTGATCCATACTTTCACCGCCTTTCCGTAAATATTATAGTACACTTTTCAATTTGTGTCAATTTAATTAGGTAAATTTGCATATTGTTTTTTTCAAAAAAGTGTGATATACTTTATTTATTAAAAATGATAGGAGGCGGGAAATATGTATGACGAAATCAAAAAGATTTCCGATGAAATCGAAGAGGAAAACTCGGCGAAGCAGAGCGTGAACGACAGTTGGCCCGAGGAAACGGTACAGAACATTCTCGACTATATCGAGGAGCAGGGTATTTACATACGCGAATAAGCATTGTGAAAACCGAATAACGAAAGAAGCTGTCAACGGGGACAGCCTTGAGGGATGAAAAAAGTCTCTGAGGCGTTCTCAGAGACTTTTTTTGTTTGCGGAGGAATTAAAACAGGGGACGGATATTTATCCGTCCCCGCGTTATTTTATTCATATAAATGCTCCAATATAAGCATAACTTCCTCTTTGGAGGGCTTGCGCGGGTTTGTTTTCGTGCAGGCGTCGGCGAGCGCCTTCTCCGCCATAGAGCTTATGGCGTTGAAATATTCCGATCTGTCGATGCCGCACTGCGAGACCGACATCGGCATATTCATTTCCTTCATCATAAACTGGATCCAGCTCACAAGCGCGCGGACGGTGGTTATTTCATTAAAGTTGTTAACGCCTAAGAGCTTTGCGATATTCACATATTTTTCAACACATTTCGGATAATCCTTTCGGCTTCTCGCGTGCTTGTCTATGCCGGAATTGTACTCTATCACATGCGGCAGAAGCATGGCGTTCGCTCTGCCGTGCGGAATGTGAAATCTCGCGCCTATCGCGTGGGCGATTCCGTGATTAAGCCCCAAAGACGCGCTGTTGAAGGCGAGCCCCGCAAGGCACGAAGCCACATGCATTTTTCGTCTCGCGTGAGCGTCGTTGTTGTCGAGATACGAGCGCAGAAGGAATGTTCCGCATATTTCAATCGACTTTTCCGCGAGCGCCGCCGAAAACTCGTTGTTGTTCACGCTGACATATGCCTCTATCGCGTGCGTCATTACGTCCATACCCGTGTCGGCAGTGACATTTGCCGGAACACTTTTAACCAAATCCGCGTCGAGAATTGCTTCTGTGGGAAGCATGGAATCGGAAACCAAAGGATATTTTACATCTTTTTCGGGGTCGGTCACGACCGCGAAGCTTGTGACCTCGCTGCCCGTTCCGGAGGTTGTAGGAATTGCGATAAGAGCGATCGGTCTTTTTACCGCGCGCTCCGCAAACTCGCGTATTGCCTTGGCGCTGTCGATAGCGCTGCCGCCTCCGACGGCTATGACACAGTCGGGATTGATTTTGAGAAGCGCCTCAACACCCGCCGTGATTTTATCGAGCGGTGGGTCGGGAACCACGTCCGAGAAGGTTTCGAAATCGATGAACGCCTCCTGAAGCCGCAGCGTCACCATTTGCAAAAGCCCGCTTTTCGCCACAAACGGGTCGGTTATGATCATAATTTTCTTATATGGCAGCTCCGCGAGCCTGTCGAGAGCGTTTTCGCCGAAATATATTTTTGTGCGTATGTCAAAGCTTTTCATTTTATGCCTCCGTTATGCGTTGATGTATATGTCCCATAAATAAATTATACAATATTTTTCCGTCATTTACAAGAAAAATAAAATTTGTCATATACAATTTGCCGTTTTATACAAAAAAATAACTTTTTATTGAAATGTTATATTAATTGTGATATAATTTTTATAACTTTATTTTTAAGAAAGAAGGCAAAAACAAATGATCAAGAAAATAATTGCCTGCGCGGCGGCTGTTATGACGATTTCATGCTGCTCGGCGCTGGCTGCCGAATATAACGGCTATATCGTGGAAGTAGCCGAAAACGCGCCGGTCGATACGGAGAATACTTCGGCGGAAAAGATAATCGATAATGTGTACCATGTAAATTCAAAAGAGGAAGCGGAAAATCTTACCGATAAAGAAAATATAGAAGATATTTTCCCCAATTATATTTTCAGGCTTTGCGATAATGATACTCCGAACGATTACTATTATCCAAATATGTGGTCGCTGCAGAACACGCATATGCCGTATGCGTGGAAAACGGGTCTCAGCGGTGAAAACGTAAAAATTGCCATTGTTGATTCGGGCATAGTGGAACATGAGGATTTGGATTCTGACAAGATATTCTATCGGTATAATACGGTTGACGGCGCGGCTGATGTGAATGACGTTACAGATACGCTTGGTCACGGAACGGCTGTTGCTGGCATTATAGCGGCGAAGCGCAACAACGGTATCGGAGTCGCAGGAGTGGCGGATAATGCCGAGCTTGCAATAATCAAGGTAACAGAGGACGGCAAGTTTGACTTTGAGGGAATAATTATGGCGCTTGAGTTGGCTGTGGAGCAGAACTGCGATATTATAAACATGAGCCTCGGCTCTCCGACAAAGGACGATAGCGGTCAGCTCTTGCAGCCTATGGAACAGGAGGCGATCAACTCGCTGAATGAACGATTTGCCAAGGCAAATCAAAACAGCATCGATAAAAACGGTAAGGAGCTTCTTATCTTCGCGGCATCGGGAAATGACGGAAACGATTTGATTTCATATCCTGCCGGACTTAACAATGTAATAGGAGTGGGATCAGTTAACAAGGATAATGAGCGCTCGAAATTCTCACAGTATAACAGCAGTGTTGACATCGTGGCGGCGGGTGGATTTGGTTCTGACCCCGCCCATCAGTTTGACAATATAGTTATATTAAATACAAATCCCCAAATAAAGTATTCGCTTGGAGCCGGAACATCTTATGCGACGCCGTTTGTATCGGGTGCGGCGGCTTTGGCTGTCGAAGCTGCAAATAAATCAGGCAAGCATATAACAAGAGATACGCTGACGGACTTGCTTGAACGCTCCGCGATAGATTTGGGAGAACCCGGAAAGGACAACGAATACGGCTGGGGCGTTTTAGATATGAATTTATTCGTAAACGCGCTATATGAGGACGGTTATATATCCGTTTTACCGGCTACTCCGGATCCGAACGCAACTCCGGAGCCTACCGAGGAACCGACTCCCGAGCCCGAATTGGCGATAGAGCATATGATCGAAGCGGAAAAAATCACATCTGTTATAAAATATAACGGTGAGACGATGGAGGATAGATTTGCGATCATAGGCGCTCTTTACGACCATAACGGAAGGCTTGTAAAGGTTCAGGTTTCCGATAAGGACGATTTATCGGAAGAGATAAAATTCGAATTTGACCTTACCGACGTTGACCGCGAGGTGAGAGAATATGACAGCACATATAAGATGTTTATGTGGTATAAGAATTACGCGCAGGGCATGTATGCGTTTACGGCAATAAGCCCGCAGAAGATTGCCGCGCTTTATACTCCGTCTCCGGAAATGACTCCGGAGCCGGAGGCAACGGAAAATCCCGACGTGACAGCCGAGCCGGAAGCAACGGAGAACCCCAACGTGACAGCCGAGCCGGAAGCAACGAAAAATCCCGACGCGACCGTTGAGCCGGAAACCACAGATATTCCGGCGGAATCGGATGAACCGGTTTCAACGGAGCTGCCGAAAGAATAATAAGTAATCATATAAAAAATACCGCGGAAGCACTGCTTCCGCGGTATTTCGTAATGATAATATTACTTTTAAAGATTTTTAATATAGTTTTTTGTAAATTCTTCCAAAAGCTCGTCGCGCTCTATCTTGACTATCAATCCTCTTGCGCCGTTATAGCTGGTTATGTATGTCGGGTCGCCCGACAGAATATAACCAACGATTTGGCTTATGGGGTCATAGCCCTTAATTTTCAGCGCTTCATAAACCTTGACAACAATCTCGCGGACTTCCTGTTCCTTGTCAAACTCAAGATTGATTTTCATTGTTTCGTTTATATCCATAAATCTCGCCCTTCCTTTCCTGAAAGATGTATACATAGCTTATGATCATATTTTATTACAAAATTGTTAAAAAATCAAGTCTTTTTTAAAAAAAATATAAAAAAATTATTCTTTCTTTGTAAAATGGTAACAATTATGTTTCATAACAGTTTAAATACAGCCTTTTATATATAAAATGCCCGTTTCGGTAATTTTATACGCCGAATGTTTGAGGCAGAAAAAATAACCTGTAAATTTTATTGACTTTTGCTGTGTTAAGGTGTATATTTAAATAAGAAGTAAAAACAGACGATCCTTGTAAGAAGGGGGAAAATTATGGAAAGAAACAGTGATACAAGGCAGATAAAATACGAAGTGCTGCGCGCCGTTTCGGAGCATATGTTCCGAGGCGATTTGAACGAGGAAACAATGGAGCAGATACCGTTCCAGATTATACCGACGGCAACTCCGCGTTACCGCTGCTGCGTTTATAAAGAGAGAGAAATTATACGGCAGAGAATACGTCTTGCCACGGGCAGAGCGCCTATTCCGGCTCATAATATTGAGCATCGCAAGGTGAGCGACAACGTAATACAGGTTATCCCCGCCGCGTGCGAGGGATGTCCGATCAACCGCTTCCAGGTTACGGAGAACTGCCAAAAGTGCATGATGAAAAGCTGTCAATCCGCGTGCGCGTTCGGCGCTATTACAATTACTCCGCGCGGAGCGTACATAGACCAGTCAAAATGCCATGAATGCGGAAAATGCGCCGAGGCGTGTCCGTATCACGCGATAGCGGACTTGATGCGTCCATGCAAACGCGCGTGCGAAGTCAACGCCATTACCATAGGTAGCGACAAGCTCGCGATTATAGACGAGGCTAAGTGTATACACTGCGGTCACTGCGCCGATGCTTGCCCGTTCGGCGCAATTTCGGATATGTCGCAGATTACCGAGGTCATAGCTCATATCCAGTCGGATAAAAAGGTTATCGCGGTTCCGGCTCCGGCGGTTGAGGGTCAGTTCGGACCGGAGGTCACTATAGGCAGACTTACCACAGCCTTGAAGCAGCTCGGCTTTTACGATGTTTTTGAGGTTGCTCTCGGAGGAGACGCCGTTTCATATAACGAGGCAAAGGAGCTTATAGAGGTTCACGCGAAGGGCGGAAAAATGACAACGTCTTGCTGTCCGGCATTTGTAAGCCTGATACGCAAGCATTATCCGCAGCTTGCGGCGAGAATGTCAAACACAGTTTCGCCGATGGTGGCGGTCGTTCGATGGGTAAGAGAGAATATTCCCGAAGCGTACATAGTATTCATAGGTCCGTGTATGGCAAAGAAGGCGGAGGCAAAAACCGAAGTCGAGGGCGAGCCTGACGCTGTGCTTACATTCGAGGAGCTTAACGCGATGCTTGACGCTTGCCATATCGACCCGACACAATGTCCGGAGTCAGAAACTGCGGCAACGTCGTTCGGCAGACGCTTCTCAGGCACCGGCGGAGTATCCGAGGCTGTGATGAAGGCTGTAGCGGAGCTTGGCGGCGATGTAAATGAAATAAAAGCGAAGCCGTGCAGCGGTATAAAGGAATGTAAGGTAGGGCTTGCGATGATGAAAGCGAACAAGCTTACCGAGGACATAATCGAGGGCATGATATGCGAGGGCGGCTGCATAGCCGGACCCGGTTCGATTGCGTCTTTGCAGCAGCTGAAGCAGGCGAGAATGAGAAAAATCAAGGGCAAGGACAACGATAATATAACAAAGATGCTTGAAAATCAGGACTTTATGAAGGTAAACATGGAGAGAGAGTAAATACAGAAAGCCGGCGGAAATTTCCGCCGGCTTTATTTTTGTGTTTACGGCATCGGAGGCGTCCAATATTGCTTGTTGTAAATATCGGTAATTCTGTATGTAGCCTTTGTGCTGCCGCCAATGTCAGTGTTGCTTATCTGCATGTTGTCCGTTACCGTCATGGGTTCGCCGAGGTAGTAGCTGTCTTGATATGTGCCGTCATAGCTGTAATAGTCGCACAGGAAATCGAGCCTGTCGCCTGCTTTTAATTCCGTAAGACCCTTCGCTACGGTTTCGGTCGTTTCCTCGTCGTAATCTGTTCTCGCGCCGAGTATTCTGCCGTTTGGATTTTCGCTGTCGAACGAGAGTATTAAATCCACTCTTGTACCGTTCAGCATAGCGGGAACTCTGCCGAGAATTGTATAGCTTTCGCCGTCGTCTATATCGCTCATGAAATAGTACGCTACCGGCTGACCGTTTATCGACAGCCATGTATTATCATTTTCGCCTATAAGGTTGCCGTCGTTGTCAAATTCGTATACGTTGTCAAGACCTAAATCCACGAATCCCTCGCCGTCATCGTAGAACATATTAAGCTCCAAATTCTGAACCAAATCCCATTCCTTTGATGAAAGCTTAAGAACCGTCTGACCGCCCGAATTTTCGCTCCAAACGATGTTGTTTTCGTCGATTATGTTGTCCTCCAGGTATTGAACGGTGTCGTCAAGCGAGCGTCCTTCACCCAGCAGGCTTGAAAGGAAGCCTGTGTTTGAGCTTGTAAGCCCTGAAATGCCGCCGTAGCTGCCGCCGGCAAGTCCGTTTAGAATTTGAGCGATAGTATCGGCGTTCATGCTTGCGCCGCCGGAATTTCCGAGCGTGCCGAGAAGAGAACCGAGAGGCGAACCTGTGCCGCCCGATACCGCCTGACCGCTTACCGACATACCTGCAAACTGACTAATGCACCGCGCGTAATCCTCATCCATGCCTATTTTTTCGTATGTTTCGAGCATATCATCGACCTTTGACGCGCGCTTGTACGGGAAGTAAATCGACAGTCCGTAAGCGTGAGTCATGTTTGACGAGGTCAGATTATATTTTACCGCGCTTGTAAGAGTTTTTGAAAGCTTCTTGCTTTCGCTTGTGTCAATATTGTCCGCGAGGTTTATTAAATCGACCTGATCAATATTCGAGGACTGAGCAAATTCCCTTGTCTGACTGCGCGCGTTGGAAACGGCTTTGTAGTTATTGCCCTGTATCATCTTGCTCGTCGCTTCGGAGAAGTCGGAGAGCGCGTCGGGAACGGTGGTTTCCAGCTCCGCGAGATCCACTGCGGATAAAGTGGTCTGCTGACCGGGGCATTTCTGCGCGCACACACTTACAAAATCGTCGCTTATCTGCTTGCCTATTTCAAGCGTCGGCATCGACGTGTTCTGCGATAAAGCCGTCAGCCAGTTTGTGTAATACCAGCCGACCCCGGGTTCCGTTTCCTCGGACGCTATCATATAATCCGCGTATTTGCTGAGCATGAGCGCGTTTTCGAGCGTTGCCATAAGACACGCATCGAAGCCGATGAAGTCAAATTCCACGTTCGCTTCCGAAAGAGCCTGATTTATGCCCGAGAGCGTCATAGAGCCGCTGTTTGGATGTTTTTCATCGTAACCGTAGCCGCTTATAGAGCCGCCGCCGTGATCCCAGAAAATCAACTCGTTTCTGTCCGCGGGGAAGTTTGACGAACACCAGCGTATGTAGTTGGCGAGCGTGTCGGGATTTGTCATGGATTCGTTTCCGGCGTTTTGGTTAAGGCACACGAGACCGCCGTCTTTAATTTGATAGATCTGATTTACCTGATTGCTCAGTATGTTGTTTCTCCATCTCTTACAGCCGCCTGTGAAAACAATCAAATTAATATTATCCGAAAGCGACGCTGCCGCCATTTCCTGCATATCCGACGTGGCCATGCCGCCGTTTGACTCGAGGTCGGTTCCGCACATATATACCATAATCGTGACTGTGTCCTGACCGTTTCCGCGAATAACGGTGCGCTTTTCGCGTGAGCCGCTTGCCACGGAATAATTAAGGGTGCCGGTATTGCCGCCGTTCCACGGACTTGACGCGTAGCTTCCCGTATTTGTTCCTCCGAGAAGCGAGCCGAGCAGATCACTCATGCCGCCGCTTGTCTGTTCCGTATAACCGCCGTAGCTCGAGTAATTTCCGGAGCCGCCGTAATAACCGCCGTAAAGCGGAGACGAATTGGGAACGCCCGTTCCCATCATTGAGAACATATTCGAAAGCATACTCGCGCCGCCGAAGAAAAGAAACAGTACAATAATAATTAGTATCAAACATCCGCACCCGCATCCGCTGTTTCTGCGGCGGTTGGGTCCTGAAATAAACGGTCCGAGCATGCCGCCCATACCGCCGAATTGGTTTGGATTGACGTTTCCGGGCGGAGCGCCGCCAAAGCCCTGTTGACCTCCGCCGAGCGCGGAGCCCAACATGCTTCCGAGAAGCCCGTTGCCGCCCGAATTTCCGCCCTGCGGCGGCCGTCCGGCATTACCTACCGGTTTACCTGTGCCAAGTCCTTCGCCGCGCCGATGCACTCCGGCGCCTCCGCCTGTAACGTTTTTCTCGCGTCCGCGAGGTCTGTTTGTTTTATCCATAGTCTTTCTCCTTGTAAAAATGTTTTCATCAGATTTTGTTTGAAAATATACTTTTATTAATTATACCATAAATAGGAAAAAATATCAATAACGGGAAAATAAATTTACGAAAAAAACAGACCGTAAAAATACGGTCTGCCTGCCGTTGGTGCAGAGAACCGGACTTGAACCGGCACGGTGTACACCACACGCCCCTCAAACGTGCGCGTCTGCCATTCCGCCACCTCTGCATTTTTTGACGACTTTGTTATTATACTAAATAATTTTCTGTTTGTCAATATTTTTATAAAAATTTTTATTTAATTTATTTTATCCGCGTTTTTGACGGATAAAACCGCAATCGCGCCTATTATCAGCAGCGGAAAAACAGCGCCAGCGAGTAAAGCTAAATTAAGATTTCCTCCGAGTCTGTCCGCCGCAAAACCGACAGCCGCGGGAGCGCATGAACAGCCGAGATCGCCCGCGAGAGCGAGCAGCGCGTACATAGCCGTTCCGCCGGAAGGCATACGTTTCGCGGCGATACTGAACGTCCCGGGCCAAAAAATGCCGACGGAAAAACCGCATACCGCGCAGCCGATAAGCGCTATAACGGGATTTTTTGAAACGGCGGCGGCAATATAGCAAGCCGCGCACAGCATGGCGCTGACAAGCATAAAGCGCTCGAGCTTTACTTTATCGCTGAATTTGCCGTACAGCGCCCGAGCTGTTCCCATAAGCGCCGCAAACGCGCACGGTCCCGCAAGGTCGCCGACAGCCTTGCTTACTCCCAGTCCCGACTCCGCGAACGCCGACGCCCATTGGCTCATTGCCATTTCGGACGCTCCTGCAGCCGTCATAAGCAGAACGAGAAGCAAAAACAATCTGTTCGTGACGAGCGATTTCACGCTTGCCGTCCCGCGCTGCTCCGACACGGAATAAATCGGTACAGCCGCGAAATACGCCGCGTTTAAAAGCGGGATCACAGCCCAAACAAAAGCGAGGATCTTCCAATTTTCTATACCGAAAATTTTGAAAAATACAGTCGAAAGCAGCACAACCGCCACCTGCCCCCAGCAGTAAAACGAATGCAGCACACTCATTGCCGCTTCTTTTCGCTCCGTAGGACACGCCTCGACGATCGGACTTATCAGAACCTCGATAATGCCGCCGCCAACCGCGTAAATCACTACAGATATTATTATTCCCGCGTATGCGTTCATAATCTGCGGAAGCATGGCAAGTCCCGCTATTCCGGCGGCGGACATGATATGCGCCGCGATTACCGATTTTCTGTATCCGATTTTGTCTATGAATTTTGACGACAGCAAATCGACGCAAAGCTGCACAAAAAAGTTCACCGACGTTATTACCGCGACCTGACTCAGAGTAAGAGAATAGTCCGCAATAAACGTCAGAAACAAGAGCGGCGCGAAATTGTTCACGATAGCCTGAGTTATGTAACCTATATAACAGGCGTAAATCGTATGTTCATAGCTGTTTTTTATTTTATCAATCATTATCTGACCTCTCGAGAAGTATTCCGAAGCCGCTGAACGGCTCGGGATTTTTTATTATGATTTCGCCGCCGCTTTGCGTGACTGCGTTTTTATCGGAGTATACGCCCGCGATACAGCCGCCCGCGGGGATTTTTATTTCGTCGGGCATTTCGCCCGCGAAGGTATGGACGACGAGAAGCATATATTTATCGTTATATCTTTTCACGATCTGATAGCCCTCGGGGTGGCGGTCGCTTTTTGAGCGGCGGCTTATGATCTCGGTTCTGCCGCGCTTTATTACGGACGCGATTTTTTTATAGAACGCAATTCCGTCCGTTATCATTTCGCGCTGTGCGTCCGTAAGCTCCGTAACGTCGCCCGATAAGCACATTCTGCCGAGAAAAGTAGCCGCGACGGAGTACGCGATACGCTTTAGACTGTCGTTTTTGCGTATGACGCACCAAATCTGCGATTGGCGGGGAAGTATTGCTCGGTGCAGATTTGCCGCTATGATCGGTATTTCGACGCACTCGTGCGCGTCCGAGAACGACGCCATAGACGAGAGAGACATAAACAGCGGCTCGAGCCTGTTTCCGCCTGAGGCGCAGTTTTCAAGAACAAGATTTGGTATTTCCTCGCGCACTTTTTTGAAAAACTCAATCGTGCCTTCCATATTTTGCCGAAGTCCCTCGCCGAGGGAATTGGGATCGTCACATCCGATACCTATTGTTTCATTGTAATCGACCTTCATATATTCAAAGCCGTGCTCTTTCAAAAAACCTATAACGCGCTCCGTGAGATATTCCTTTACCCACGGGTCGTTCATATCCCAGAAACGGCGGTTCACCGTGGTGAGCGTTATGCCGTCGCGCTTTAAAAGGTGGTCGGTGAAATGATACGCCTTCGACGCGCTTCCGACATTTTCTATCTCAAACCAAATTCCCGCCTTCATACCACGCGAGTTTATGAGCTTCACCGTTTCGCCGATACCGTTCGGGAAAAGCGTTTTTGACGGCTCGTAGTCGCCCATGCTGATGTGCCACGGAACGCCGTCCGCCTTGAACCAGCCGCAGTCAATCACGAAATAATCAACGCCGAAGCCGTCAAGCGCGGCGAGTATGCCGTGTATATTATCATGCGACGGACAGCCCCATGTTGTGCAGTATTCGTTGAAAATTATCGGCAAGGTTTCCTCACATTCGGGAACGGACAGCGCCTTTTCCTGAGCTTCGAGAAGGCGCGGGCAAATGTCGTCAACTCCGCCGATGCATACCGAAACAACTGCGGTATTTCCCGAAAAGCTTTCGCCCGAAGCGATTTTCTTCATCCAGTGACCGAACTCGCGGTCTGCAAGTCCGCCGCTTATCGCCGCGCAGTCGTCTCCGCGCGTAACCTCCATCTGCCACGACGAAGCCGCGCCCATCTGAACGCCCCATGTGACGTTCGCGGCGCTGTCGGTGACCGCCATAAACGGAAAATAATTTTTCACAGGCATAGAGCCGACCTGACCGAAGCGAATATTTTTCGAATTTCCGTAGCACCAGCAGTCCTCGAGCTGTAAATCCTCGAAGCTCTCGCTCACAAGACGCGCCTCCATGCTCCATTTGCTTCTCAGACGATGAAGCGTAAGCGTGTTTTCGCCCGCTCCGTCCGAATACGGAGAGATACCGAAAAACGCGAACGAGGATAGCGCTTCAAGCGTGATTGTTTTAGCGGAATTATTCACAAATTCCGTGCCGACGGTCAAATAGCTCCCTCCGCTGTGAGAGAGCGTATGAATTATCTCTAAGCCGTCGTCGGATTTGAGATACGTTTTAATTTCGGTTATGCCGCCTTTGCGCCGGATTTCTTGCTTATCGTATTTCATGCGGCGTATCGTGCCGCTGTATTTCATTGATTCGCCGCCGAAGTAGTCGCCCGAATAATCGTCGCCGATAATTTTGCATTCCGCGAGTGACTGCACGTTTATCACGCGGTCGGTATTTACGATATCAAATTCCGTCGATGCGGGAGCGATGCAAAGACCTACGCAGTTACGGTCGGTTTCGAGTATATACTCAAGACGCATATCGCCCAAAATATGCTCCGAAATAAGCTTTTTCATAAAATCATTCCTTTCAGCGCAAATATTATATATCATAAAGGCGTTTTTTGCAACGAATTATTATAATTTTACATTAAATTAAGAAAAATTACCCTTGACAAACATTTTATATCATGGTATTATATTAAACAGGAACAAAGGTGTTCGTCCGTAGGCGACGAATGCCTTTTTAAATATGTATATATGGAGGAATGGTCATGCTAACCAAACAGGACATACTGAAAATGGTAGATGAGGAGGACGTTCGCTTTATCCGTCTGCAGTTCACCGATATGGTGGGACACTTGCGGAATATGGCGATCACTACATCGAGGCTTGAGGCGGCGATGAACAATGAGTGTATGTTCGACGGCACCGCGGTTATGGGCTTCGCGGGGGCTGAGAGCAGTGATCTGTATCTGCACCCCGACCTTAACACGTTCACGATTTTTCCGTGGCGTCCGCACGACGGCAAGGTGGCGCGTCTTATCTGCGACGTGTACACGCCTGACGGAAAGCCGCTCGAATACGATCCGAGAATGGTTTTGAAGAAGGTGATGAGCGAAGCCGCCGAAATGGGCTATACCATGAAGGTGGGACCCGAATGCGAGTTTTTCCTGTTTAATACCGACGACAGCGGCAATCCCACGCTCGAGCCGAACGACGACGCGGGATATTTTGACCTTGCTCCGATAGATAACGGCGAAAACTGCCGCAGAGAGATTTGTCTGACGCTCGAGGATATGGGATATCAGATAGAAGCGTCGCACCACGAAGCCGCGAGAGGACAGCACGAGGTCGTGTTTAGATACGAGGACGCGCTTACGACGGCGGACAGGATTGTCACGTTCCGTACGGTCGTAAAAACAATCGCGAAGCGCAGCGGACTGCACGCGACGTTTATGCCAAAGCCCATTCAGGGCGAGCAGGGAAGCGGTATGCATATTGCTATGTCGCTTTGGAAGGACGGAAAGAACGTATTCTTTAACGGATCGGGAAGCGCGGATAACAAGAAGCTGTCCGATATCGCGTATAAGTTTATGGCGGGAGTATTGAAATATACCCCCGATATGGCGTGCCTTACAAATCCTATCGTAAACTCGTATAAGCGCTTTACACCCGGTTATGACGCGCCGTGCTATATTTCGTGGTCGGAGAACAACAGAAGTCTGCTCGTGCGCGTGCCGTCGGCTAAGAAGGAGGAACAGGCTCGTTTCGAGCTTCGCTCGCCGGACGCTACCGCAAATCCGTATCTCGCGCTCGCGGCTTGTCTTAAAGCGGGACTTATCGGAATTAAAGAAGGTCTCGAGCTGCCGCCGAGCATTGAGATGAATATATATAATCTGACCGACCGCGAAAGGGACGCGCTCGGCATAAAGAAGCTGCCGATAAGCCTGAACGAGGCGATAAGGATCGCGTCAAAATCGGAATTTTTCACGGAGCTTTTGGGAAAGAGCTTCGCGAAAAGCTATCTGAACGCGAAAGCGGAGGAATATGACGAATACCGTAAAACGATTAATCAGTGGGAGATAGAGAAATATTTGATACAATATTAATTTCGCACACTGATTAAGGGAGGTTTACGGGCTTGAGAGTTGTTTTAGCTTTTTCCAAAGACGAAACAGCGCGTAAAATAAAGCGTATGCTCGACGGGAGCGGTCACAGCGTCGTTATGATATGCCGCTCGCGCGCCGAGCTTATGCGGGGCGTTTCGGGGCTGGGCGAATTGCTTGTGATTATGGGCTACAAGCTGCCCGACGCGGTCGTGGACGACGTATACCGCGATTTAGCTCCGAACCAGCGTCTGCTTGCGCTCGTAAAGGCGCAGAGACTGGAGCTTATCGCGAACCGCGATATTTTCACAGCGGTTCTGCCTATAAGCCGTCAGGAGCTTATATCGGCGATCGAGGTGCTTACGGGCGATATGCCGCGCAGAAAACAACGCGCCGCGCGCACGCCGGAGGAGGAAAAAATTATAGAGAAGGCAAAGCTGTATCTGATAGAAAAGCACAACATGACCGAGCAATCGGCGCACCGATTTATACAGAAAAGAAGTATGGACACCGGCGCGAGATTTGTGGATACGGCTAAACAAATATTAGATATATGAAGGAGATAATATGAACAAATTCAAATTTACTAAAATGCAGGGAGCGGGGAACGATTATATTTATGTAAACTGCTTCGAGGAAACCGTGAACGATATAAACGCGACCGCGAAGGCTGTGAGCGACAGGCATTTCGGGATAGGCTCGGACGGACTTGTTTTGATTTGTCCGTCGGATAAGGCGGATTTCCGTATGGATATGTACAACAGCGACGGAACGCAGGCGGAGATGTGCGGAAACGCTACGCGCTGTGTCGGTAAGTACGTCCATGACAAGGGGCTTACGGACAAAACCGAGATCACGCTTGAAACGCTCGCGGGAATTAAGATTTTAAAGCTCAATCTTGACGAGAACGGAGTGGTTGACACGGTTTGCGTCAATATGGGAAGTCCCGAGCTTGTGCCGAAAAACATTCCTATCAATTCCGATTTGGACAGATTTATCCAACAGCCTGTCGAGGTTGACGGAAAGGAATATCTCGTGACGGGCGTTTCGATGGGTAATCCTCACGCTGTTACATATATCGACGATGTTGACGGCTTGGAGATAGAAAAGCTCGGCCCGAAATTCGAGAACCACAAGCTGTTCCCGAAGCGCATAAACACCGAATTTGCTCAGATCGTTGACAGAAATACGATTAAAATGCGCGTATGGGAGCGCGGAGCGGGGGAGACGCTGGCTTGCGGCACGGGCGCGTGCGCGACGATGGTCGCGGCGAATTTGTCCGATTTGGTCGGCGACGAAGCGGATCTCGTTCTGCTCGGAGGAACGCTCCACATAAAATGGGATAAAGCGGAAAACAACATCTACATGACAGGTCCCGCGCGCTTCGTTTTCGACGGGGAAATCGAACTATAATGTAAAAAATTTCAAATTAACATATGAAAGGAAAAATAAAAATGGCAAAAATCAACGACAATTTCTTAAAGCTTCCCGGAAGCTACCTTTTCTCGACGATCGCGAAAAAGGTAGCCGAATATACGGAGGCGAACCCCGATAAAGAGGTTATCAAAATGGGTATAGGCGACGTTACGCGTCCGCTTGTTCCCGCTGTTATCGAGGCTATGCACAAGGCTACCGACGAAATGGGAACAAGCGAGGGCTTCCGAGGCTACGGCCCCGAGCAGGGCTATGATTTCTTAAGAAACGCAATAGTCGAGCACGACTACAAGGCGCGCGGCATAGATATCGCTCCCGACGAGGTATTCGTTTCGGACGGAGCTAAGTCCGACTGCGGCAATATCGGCGACATTTTCTCGAAGGACAACAAGGTTGCGGTGTGCGATCCCGTTTATCCTGTTTATGTTGACACGAACGCTATGGCGGGACGCGCGGGAGAGTATATAGCCGACCACTGGAATAATCTCGTGTATATGCCGTGTCTCGCGGAAAACGGCTTCATGCCGCAGATACCCGACGAAAAGGCGGATATGATCTATCTTTGCTTCCCGAACAATCCTACGGGCGTTGCCGCGACGAGAGAGCAGTTAAAGCCGTGGATCGAGTACGCGAAGAAGAACAACGCCGTGATCCTTTACGACAGCGCGTATGAGGCGTTTATATCGGATCCCGACGTGCCGCACAGCATATACGAGATAGAGGGCGCGAAGGAGGTAGCTATCGAGTTCAGAAGCTTTTCAAAAACGGCGGGCTTTACGGGTACGAGATGCGCGTATACTGTAGTTCCGCACGAGCTGAAGCTTGACGGCACGGAGCTTAACGGCTTATGGAACAGACGGCAGTGTACGAAGTTTAACGGCGTTCCGTACGTTATCCAGCGCGCCGCCGAGGCGGTTTACACCGACGAGGGACATAAAGAGATAAGAGAAAATATCGACTATTACCTCAAAAACGCGTCTATTATCCGCGAAGCGCTGACCGAGGCGGGCTTGGAGGTTTACGGCGGCGTGAACGCTCCGTATATCTGGGCAAAAACTCCCAAAGGCATGAAGTCATGGGATTTCTTCGATAAACTGCTGAAGGAGGCGGGCGTGGTAACAACTCCCGGCGCGGGCTTCGGGCCGAGCGGCGAGGGCTACATAAGGCTTACCGCGTTCAACACACTGGAAAATACCATAAAAGCTATGGAAAAAATCAAGGCAATTTTGTAAAATATCTCAGTAGACATAAGAATGTTAGTGTGATATAATATTTATTAATGAAACAAAGGCGTTTCAAACAGTATAGCTGTATACTGTTTGGAGCGCTTTTTGCGTATTTGGAGGAGTGAACAATATGGAATATAACGGATTGCCCGTAAAGCAGGGACTTTACGATCCTAAGTTTGAGCATGACGCTTGCGGTATCGGTTTTATCACCAATATCAAGGGCAAAACCTCGCATAAGATAATCGACCAGGCGATACAAATTCTTAAAAATCTCGCTCACCGAGGCGGCGTAGGCTCCGATCCCGAAACGGGCGACGGCGCGGGTATACTTATTCAGATGCCGCACGAGTTTATGAAAAAGGTCTGCCGAAACGAGGGGATAAAGCTCCCGAAAAAGGGCGATTACGGCGTGGGTATGCTGTTTTTGTCGCCCGATGAGGACACGAGAGAGGAAGGTCTTGAAAAGCTCAAGGCGATAATCGAGAGCGAGGGACAGAAGGTGCTCGGTATCCGCACCGTGCCTGTTTACGACGTATGTATCGGCAAGGGCGCGCTCGAAGCCATGCCGTATATAGCGCAGATCTTTATCGGCAAGGGCTCGGAAATGAGCGCGGACGACTTTGAAAGACGGCTCTACATAATCGGCAAAATCGCGGAAAAGGAAATACGCAAAAAGGGCGTGGATAACTATTTCTATTTCGCGTCTCTTTCGGCGCGCACGCTTGTGTATAAAGGAATGCTCACGCCCGACCAGGTGAATGAGTTTTACCTTGATTTGAAGGACGTTGATATGAAAACGGCGATCGCGCTCGTTCACTCGCGTTTCTCGACGAACACGTTCCCGAGCTGGGAAAGAGCGCATCCGAACCGCTATCTTATCCACAACGGCGAGATAAACACGATCCGAGGCAACGTCAACTGGGTAAAGGCGCGCGAGAGAATGTTCGCGACTCCCGAATTTGAGAACGACATGGATAAAATTTTGCCTGTAATAAACGAGGACGGCTCGGACTCGGCTATGCTCGACAACTATCTGCAATTCCTGCATCTGTCGGGATTTTCGCTCCCCAGAGCCATAATGATGACAATTCCCGAACCGTGGGAGAACAATAAGGAAATGGATCCGGCGCTTAAAAAGTTTTACGAATACCACTCCTGCATAACAGAGCCGTGGGACGGTCCCGCGGCGGTGGCGTTCACGGACGGACGCTACGTTGGCGCGACGCTTGACAGGAACGGTCTGCGTCCCGCGAGGTATTACGTGACGTCGGACGATATGATCATTCTCGCGTCGGAGGTAGGAGTGACCGATGTTCCGACGGAGAGCATTATAAAGAAGGAACGTCTGCACCCGGGAAAAATCCTGCTTATCGACACGCAGGAGGGCAAAATCATTTCCGACGAGGAAATAAAGGCGTACGAGGCGCAGCATAAGCCGTATACCGAATGGGTAAACAAAACGCTCGTCGAGCTTGACGATTTGCCGCTTGATACGGGCAAAGAGGGCGATATGTGGCATGACCTCGTAAGCCATATGAAGGAGAGCGCGGTCGGAAATATCAACGCGGACTTGCTTCTCAGAAGCACTATGGTACTGGAGAATATGTTCGTAAACCGCGAGAACGATCCCGAGGATAAAACTCCGCTGCTGACGCGCCAAAAGGCGTTCGGCTATACATGGGAGGATATAAACTCGACAATAAAGGAGCTTGTCGAAAAGGGCGACGATCCGATAGGCGCTATGGGTACGGACATACCGCTCGCGGTGCTGTCGGAAAAGCCGCAGATGCTTTACAACTACTTCAAGCAGCTTTTCGCGCAGGTAACAAACCCGCCTATAGACGCGATAAGAGAGCAGATCGTAACATCGACATACACGCTTTTCGGCTGCGAGCAGAACCTTCTCACTTCGTCGGAGCTTAACTGCCGCAAGGTAAGAGCGTTAAGCCCCATACTCACAAACGAGGAACTGATGAAGCTCCGCAACATAAACCTGGAGGGCTTCAAGGCGATAACGATTCCCGCGCTTTTTAACACGCAGCAGGAAAACGACATGGAAATGGCGATGGACACGATTTTCGAAGCCGCCGATATCGCGATTGAAAACGGATATAATATCATAATCCTTTCCGATAAGGGCGTTGACGAAACGAAAGCGCCTATCCCCGCACTGCTCGTATCGTCGGGACTGCATCATCATCTTATCCGCAAGGGTACGCGCATGAAGGTTTCTATCGTGCTCGAAACGGCGGAGCCGCGCGAGGTTCATCACTTCGCGTGTCTTATCGGTCACGGAGCGAACGGAGTAAATCCGTATATGGCGTATGAGTCGATAGAATATCTCATAAACGACGGTTTGCTTGATTTCACGCTTGACGAGGCGGTCAAACGCTTTAACAGCGCGTGTACGCACGGAATAGTAAAGGTAATGTCGAAGATGGGTATTTCGACAATCCAATCATATCAGGGCGCGCAGATCTTTGAGGCGCTCGGCATTAAGGAAAGCGTAGTTGACAAGTATTTCACAGGCACGACAACGCGTATCGGCGGCATTGGCTTGGAGCATATCGAAAAAGAGGTGCTGCTTCGCCACAAGGAGGCGTTCGACAAGGTGACGGGACGCAAGGCGCTGAAAACGGGCGGCAACTGGAAATGGCGCGCGAAGGGCGAGTACCATATGTTCAATCCCGAAAGCATATACAAGCTGCAAATGGCTTGCCGCACGGGAAATTACAAGCTGTACAAGGAATACGCGGCTGAGATGAACGCCCACCAGCAGCATCAATGCACTATCCGCAGTATGCTCGATATCAAGACCATCGACAAGCCGATCGCTATCGACAAGGTGGAGAGCGTTGAAAGCATAGTAAAGCGCTTTAAAACGGGCGCTATGTCGTACGGCTCGATAAGTCAGGAGGCGCACGAGTGTCTCGCTATCGCGATGAACCGTTTGGGCGGTAAGTCAAACAGCGGCGAGGGCGGAGAGCGTCCCGAACGCTATATCCCCGACGAAAACGGCGACAGCCGCTCGAGCGCGATAAAGCAGGTCGCGTCGGGACGTTTCGGCGTGCATATCCACTATTTGCAGAACGCTAAGGAAATTCAGATAAAAATGGCGCAGGGCGCGAAGCCGGGCGAGGGCGGACATCTGCCGGGCGGCAAGGTGTATCCGTGGATAGCGAAGGCGAGACATTCGACTCCGGGCGTGAGCCTTATCTCACCGCCGCCGCACCATGACATATATTCGATCGAGGATTTGGCGCAGCTTATACACGACCTTAAAAACGCGAACCGCGACGCGAGAATTTCCGTAAAGCTGGTTTCAGAAGCGGGAGTAGGTACGATAGCCGTGGGCGTCGCGAAGGGCAGAGCAGACGTAATTCTCGTATCGGGCTACGACGGCGGCACGGGCGCGGCTCCGAGAACGAGCGTGCGCCACGCGGGACTTCCGTGGGAGCTCGGTATCGCGGAGACGCATCAGGCGCTTTTGATGAATAATTTGCGCAATAGAGTTGTTGTCGAAACGGACGGCAAGCTCTTAACGGGACGCGACGTTGCTATCGCGGCATTACTCGGCGCGGAGGAATTCGGTTTCGCGACAGGTCCGCTGATCTCGGTCGGCTGCGTTATGATGAGAGTATGTAATCTCGATACTTGCCCCGTCGGCGTTGCGACGCAAAGCCCGAAGCTCAGAAAACGCTTCTGCGGCAAGCCCGAATACGTCGAGAATTTTATGAGGTTTATCGCGCAGGATCTGAGAGAATGGATGGCGAAAATCGGCGTGAGAACGGTCGATGAAATGATAGGTCACGTTGAGAGACTGAGCCAAAAGAACATAGAGGACAACTGGAAGGCGAAGGAGGTCGATTTATCGTCGCTTCTCTATCAGCCGAAAATCTGCTCGAACGACTATGAGCGTTATCATAACGAAACGCAGGATCACAAGCTCGAAAAGGCGCTCGATATGAACACGCTTCTGAAAATCTGCGAGCCCGCGATAAAGAACGGCAAAAAGATAGAAACAAAGCTTGCGATACATAACACCGACCGCGTCACCGGCACGATCCTATCGTCCGAGATAACGCGCGCGAATGGAGCGGCGGGGCTTGCGGACGGCAGCATCACGCTTGATTTTGTCGGCAGCGCGGGACAGAGCTTCGGCGCGTTCCTCGCTCCGGGAGTTACTATGAAGCTCGAGGGCGACAGCAACGACTATATAGGTAAGGGACTTTCGGGCGGCAGGATCGTCGTTGTTCCTCCGGCGGAGGCTGATTTTGATCCGAGCGAGAACGTAATTATCGGCAACGTGGCGTTCTACGGCGCGATAAGCGGCGAGGCGTACATACGCGGACTCGCGGGTGAGCGCTTCTGCGTGCGAAACTCCGGCATGACCGCCGTCGTCGAGGGCATAGGCGATCACGGCTGTGAGTACATGACCGGCGGACGTGTCGCGGTAATCGGCGAAACGGGCAGAAACTTCGCGGCGGGTATGTCGGGCGGCGTGGCGTATGTCTACAACAAGTCGGGCGAGCTTGACAGGAAGTGCAACAAGGAGCTTGTATCGCTCAAACAGCTCGACGAAAAGGACGCGGCGATTTTAAAGGAAATGCTTGAAAACCATGTAAAATACACCGGAAGCGACACCGCGAAGGCGATACTCGATAACTTCGACGCGGAAACGGCGAGCTTCGTAAAGGTAATTCCTGTCGATTACGAGAAGGTAGTAACCGTCATGGACGAGGAGCTTGAAAAAGGCACCGACCGCGACGAGGCGATGCTTATCGCGTTCGAGTCGGTAACCGGCAAGAATGTAGAAATAGCGTAACAGGAGGCGGCCGGCTAAAATCGTCCATCTCACCACCGAAACCTCAGGGGCAGTACCTTTGTACGGCACCCTGATGCCTCGGCGGCAATCTGAACGATTTTATCTCAGCCTTTGTAGAAGGGAATGAATGAAAATGGGAAAACCAACAGGATTTTTAGAATATGACCGTCGTCTCCCCGAGGACAGACCTCCTAAGGAGAGAATGAAGGATTGGAAGGAATTTCATACGCATTTTGATTTGGAAAAGCTGCGTTTGCAGGGCGCGCGGTGCATGGATTGCGGTATTCCGTTCTGCCATACGGGAAAGCTGATCGGCAATACGTCGATGGGCTGCCCCCTGAACAACCTGATACCGGAGTGGAACGATCTCGTTTACCGCGGCAACATGGACGAGGCGTACAGGAGATTGTCGCTTACGAACAATTTTCCCGAGTTTACCGGACGCGTATGCCCCGCGCTTTGCGAGGGCTCGTGTACGCTCGGTATGCACGATCCGCCCGTAACGATACGAAATATCGAGTGCCATATAATCGACACGATGTACGCGGAGGGCAAGGTAAAGCCGCGCAGACCGGAAAAATCTACCAACAAGCGCGTAGCCGTAGTAGGCAGCGGCCCTTCGGGGCTTGCGTGCGCCGACCAGCTAAACCAGATGGGGCATAAAGTCACCGTTTTCGAGCGCGCCGACAGGGCGGGAGGACTTCTGATGTACGGGATACCCAACATGAAGCTCGATAAATCGGTAGTCGACAGACGCGTAAAGCTGATGGAAAAAGAGGGAGTGACGTTTAAGCTGAACACCGAGATAGGCAAGAACTATCCGGCGGTAAAGCTGGTAAACGAATTTGACGCGGTGGTGCTTTGCACAGGCTCGACCGCTCCGAGACAGCTTACGGTCGAGGGCGCGGATTTAAAGGGCGTTCACTACGCGGTAGACTTCTTAAAAGCCAACACAAAGAGCCTGCTCGACTCGAACTTAGAGGACAGGATGTACATAAGCGCGAAGGACAAAAACGTAATCGTTATCGGCGGCGGCGATACGGGTACGGACTGCGTCGGAACGTCGATCCGCCACGGCTGCAAGAGCGTTACGCAGCTTGAGATAATGCCTGAGCTGCCGGAGACGAGAACGCCGAACAACCCCTGGCCCGAATGGTCAAAAATCAAGAAAACGGACTACGGTCAGGAGGAAGCGATAGAGCTTTACGGACACGACCCGCGCGAGTATCTTACCACGGTGACAAAAATAGAGGGCGACGATATGGGCAGGGTAAAGGCTGTTCACACCGTCAATGTTGAGTGGAAAAACGAAAACGGCAGAATGGTTTCCGTTCCGATAAAGGGCAGCGAGCGGGTAAGAGAGTGCGAGCTTGTACTTATCGCGATGGGCTTCCTGGGGCCTGAGCAGGGACTTATAAAGCAGCTTACGCTCAAAACGGACGCGAGGAGCAATATTCTCGCGAAAGAAGAGGATCATAAATCCAGCCTTCGCGGAGTATTCGCGGCGGGCGACTGCCGCAGAGGACAGAGCCTCGTCGTATGGGCGATACGCGAGGGCAGACAGGCGGCGGACGCGGTTGACGCGTATCTGATGAAATAATAAGCAAAATAAAAAATCCGAGGGCGTGAAACCCTCGGATTTTTGCTGTTTGAATTATCAGTTAATAACCGTTGCTTGATAAGCGCCGTTGCCGTTGATGTAGCAAATCACCTCTACGGGCGTATCGACAGAAATATCGGAATTGACTTTTGTATTGTCATCTTTTAGAATAAACCATTCGTCGCCGTAGTCGTTACGGATCATAATTGAGGCGTTCGACGCGTCCGTAATTTTGCCGTAAAGCTTTCTTGTGTCAAAGTCATCCTGAGGCTTGGGAGCCGGCTCCGCCTTTTCGATGAGAACTATTTTTGTTGCGTGCATACCGTCGTGCAGGTGTCCCTTGTGGAAAATTCTTATCCTGTCGCCTACTCCGATGTTGCCGTAAACAAGCGTTGTATCGTCTTTGGGAACGTTATAGGTCACGCCGTAGTAGTCAACCTGAACCGCGTTCATCGTGTCGCTTATGCAAGTACCCGTGATGTAGCGAATAACATCATCGTCGCCGGCGGGCATAGCCCGTGACATAGAATTAGACGTCATAGCGTTTGCCGCTGCGGCAGCATTTTGGTTCTCGGCCTCGGTTATGGGGATAATGCTGTGCGCGACAGCAGACTCGTCCATGAGATCGCCCGAGTATGCGATTTCAACATAGTCGCCTATGGATATGCCTTCGGCGGTGTGGGAAATTGTATTATCGTCCTTCTTGATTATGTAGTTATTGCCGTCGTCGGTGGTGACGGTGATTGAAGCGTTTACGTTGTCATAAACCTGACCGTAAATGGTCTGCACCTCAACCGGCGCGGTTTCGGGATCGGCTGTCTGCGATACGATTATTTTGTCTGCATGCACGCCCTCCGCATCGCCCATTGACGTGACCTCTACCGTGTCGCCGAGATTTTCGTCCTCGGCGTCGATCTGCGTCGTGTCGTCAACGGCGTAGGTGTAAACAGTGCCGTCCTCCGCGGTGATCTGAATTTGGTAGTCCGCAGCCATTGTCAGGATTCCCGTGTTTGTTATCTCCGTTGTTTTAGAAGCGGTGTTTCCCGCTCCGCCGGAGCAGCCCGCCGCGAGAGCCGCAGCTATTGCTGCTGTGAGTAAAGTGATTTTCTTCTTCATTTTTTTGGTCTCCTTTTTTTAGAATTTTATGTGAAAATTAAATTGTATTTAAGACGTAGTTATAGATACAGCTTCTACTGATAATATACCACAGAGTCACAAAAATGTCAAGTTTTGTCAGATACAAACGCGGACATGACCGAGGAGAGAAACGCATAAATGTAAACCTTTGTGCTTGGGGCATGGTGAATTACCCCCAACAAGTACAAATGGAAATATGGCAAATTCTCATTTTTTAGTGTTTGTGTACACGAACACACCGCTTGCTGTGAAATGTATGACAATAATCGGAACGCCGGGAAACGACCTTGTTGTGGAGGTCGGCTTCGGGCAATTTTTTGTTTTTGACAGTCCGATGTGACATGTGATCGAAAATGAGATTTGCGTAAAAGTCCTATTGCAAAGATACGAATGTTGGTATATAATATATTATGTAGAATTATGCAGAAAAGACTGCTGCATTTACGGCATGATTCTTGAGTTTTATTTTGAAAGGCTATCTGTCGATAAGAAAATTTTCACATCAATGAGGCGTGCCGGAACGCTGAATTAACCAACCCTCGGCACATCAAAGAAAGGAAGCGGAACTATGCTTAAAATATCTGTTTGTGATGATGAGGTAAGAGAGAGGGAAAAGATTGCGGATAACCTTCGGGCTTACACAGCGGCACATTGTGAGCACAGTATCGAATTTGACGTATATTCGTCCGCGTTTGAAATGCTGGAAGCGCTTGATAAATCAGGCGGTCCCGATATTGCGCTTTTGGATATTTGTATGCCCGATATGCTGGGAACGGAATTGGCGCGTGATATCCTGCGTTTTAGTGAAAATACCGATATTGTATTTCTGACGACCAGCTCGGATTATGCGGTTGACGCTTTTTCCATACATGCCGCAGACTATATTTGCAAGCCTTACACACAGGAACAGTTTGACGCGGCATTAGAACGGGTAATTACCATGCGCGAGCAAAAAACATGGATCATTCTTCGCTGCGAGGGAGAATTGCACCGCGTCGCTTTGGAGGATATTTTGTACATAGAAACCAAAGACAAACGGCGTGTGTTTTCCCTTGCCTCCGGTAAAAAGCTTTCTGTGTGGTTATTGTCGGCGCAGCTTCAGGAATGTATTATGGATAAAAAAGGCATGACAAAGTGCGGTAGTTCTTATATTGTCAATCTGAATCATGTTCGCTGCTTTTCCGGTACGGATCTGCTTATGGATGACGAGACGCTCATCCCTGTTCCGAGGCGGTGCCGCTCCGAGCTAAAGCAGGAGTATTTTGATTTTTACTTAAAGGAGGCGGAAAACTGATGCCGTCAATTCAAAAAATCATAATTGCCTTTTTTGTCAGCTTGTTGTTTTTTGCAACGCATCTGACGGCGGGACTTTTGCTGCAGGAGAGAAAATACTCGTTAAAAAAGACGGCGCTGCTGTGGGGGTCGGCGGGTATATTCCTTTTTTTGGATCTGTGTTTCTGCTTTGTTTTTCTGTCAAAGCCGTGGAGAATGCTTGTTGCTTTGATGCTTTCGTATCTGTACTTTTGGGGGATTTTTATATGTGCGTCGGCAGACGGATTTTGGAAGAAATGCTATCTTTGGATAACATACGGATGCGTTTTCTGCGTTTCGCTGTCCGTTTCATTTTACGGATGCTATTTGCTTGTGCCGAACGGTTCGGACGCTTTTGTGTATTTTATACGAGGTGTGCTCTATGGCGTTATTTGCTTTGCGATTTTATTCGCGTATCATAAATACGGCAGACCGCTCATCCGCGATGTCAGCGGATTTCGTACAAAAAACTGGATATCGCTGAGTGTTGTCTCCGCAATATATTTTTTTACTTTTGTGATACTTCTGTCAAAAATCAGTGCGGATAACGGAATCAATCCAAACACCTTACTCCTTTTTTCACTGCTTGTGTGCTCGTTTGCCTTAGCTAACATCCTGATAATCAGCAACATCTATCAGATGCGAAAGGAAGCAAGGGACGAATTGGTAAGGCAAAATGTTGAGTACCTGATGTCCTATGTGGAAAATGCGAGGAAAAATGAGCAGGAGAGCCGGCGGATACGTCACAATCTGCGTCATCACACCGAGCGAATCGCGGCCATGGCACGGGAGGGTAACACAGAGGGAATCTTAGCATATTTAGGGCATAACAAAGAAGCGCCGGAATTTCCGGCATGGTGTCCGAACGCCACAGTCAACGGCATCCTGGGCTCTTACGCGGAGAAAGCAAAAAAGGCGGGCGTGGAATATATTGCTCAAGCTGATACTCCGGAACAGTCGGAAGTTGCCGATGTGGATTTTGTGGCGATCCTTGCCAATCTTTTGGAAAATGCGCTGAACGCATGCGTCGCACTGAAAAGCTCCGGCCCTATTCGGGTACATATCAGAAATGTGGGGAATAAAACGGTGATTGCCGTCAGTAATCCCTGCGGCGCGGATTTAAAGCTGGAAAACGGGCTGCCGATTGCGCGGGGTATCGGAATTGACAGCATTATTTCCTCATCTGTCAGGTATCAGGGGGATATTAACTATAAAATTCAGGAAGGCATTTGTACTGCCTGTGTGATTCTGAATCCGTGACCAATTTCGGAATCAAAATGACCAAATCCGATAATTTTTCCTATTCTTAATGTTGCCGTGTTATATTTATTGTGTATAAGCGGGGCTTAATATGCAACAAAATCATTTTTATAAAAATTTAGGAGGGATTATTTATGAATACTTGTGACAACAACAGACCTTGCCCGTGTACTTATGACTGCCCGCGTCATGGAAAATGCTGCGCTTGCGTGGCGCACCACCGTGACAATAATGAGGGAGTCCCGGGCTGCTTCTTTTCAAAAGAAGCGGAAGCAACCTATGACAGAAGCATTGAAAACCTGGCAAGGGATCATGGACTTCTGTAAGTTTACGGCGGGAAACGCACTGATATTTTATAGGATTATCACATTATGTATTTTTGAGGAAATCTGATATGAAATGGCCTTGGAAAAAGAAAACGCTTTCCTTTGAGGAAGCCGCAAAATTCAACTGGGAATTGGATACGAATGCCGAATTGAGACAAAAGCTGGATGAGCTTGCGAAACAATATACACATCTGAGCGAAAAAGAATACCGAAGGAAGCTTCTGCTGCTGTTTCGGGAAAACGGTTTGGTCATTGATTCGGATCAGCTGGATATGCTGCTGCTTCTTAGACATAAAACAGATCAAATGCTGTTGAAAAAGGAAGCGAATAATGATGAAGAAACAACGTAGGCTTTTGCAGAATATTTAAAGAAACATGAAGGAGATTGGAAATGAAAAAAATAATCACATTACTTATGACAGCCGTCCTGATAACAGCCTGTTTGGCAGGCTGTGCCGCAAAGGGAAATGATCCGATGGGAAATAATCCGGTGGAAGGGAAGAAAGTAGCGTATATCATGTATATGTCGTCCTCGCCTATATTTGAACTGTGGTCGGAGTCTTTTACAAAGACGGCGGAAGCCCTCGGTATGGAGGCGGACACTTTTTTCTGCGAGGATAGCGACGAGGAATGGAAAAACAGAATCTTACAATGCGCAAAAGACGGCTATGACGGACTGCTGGTGTCGCATGGCGGAGTAGATTATTCGTGGGAATTTCTGACGGACGTGTTGGAAGAATACCCGAATCTGAAAATAGCAACCTTCGATACATCTTTCAGAGATGAAAACGGGGAAACTAAAACGATTGACGGCGTGGTTCAGCTGTTCCAACAGGATTCCGGACTTGCGTCGGCTCTGGTGGAGGAGATCCTTGACATGTATCCGGACAAAACGGCGAAAAATGAACCGGTCAATATCCTTCAGGTACAGGAAGAAAACTATATTGCCGCTTTTGACCGCCGCCAAGTAGGCTATCAGCCTTACGAAACGGATGGACGGATAAAGACGCTGGAGCAGATAGCTCCGGAGGATCACCTAAATCCGGTATCTTCCATGCAGGAGACGGCAAAGAACATTATCGGAAAATACAATAACGGTGAAATAGACGCCATATGGTGTTGCTATGACGCTTATGCCAGGGGAGTATATCAAGCCCTGAGTGAATTGGGCAGTGATATTCCTATGGTATCGGCAGATATCTGTGACGAGGATATTCAGCTTATGGCAGAGGGCAAAAACTGGAAGGCATGCGCCACGACCAACTGGACGCTGAACGGAGAATTTGCCTGCCGAGTGCTGGCTTTGGAAATGGCGGATCGGTACGACGATATCAAAGCGGCTTCCTGCTATTATGAAAACCCCGGCATGTGGATGGAAATTCCGTCCGTGGTTGTGACGCAGGAGCAGGTTATGTCCGGACAGAATATTACTGTAAAAAATCTTTCGGATGTGGCGGACGACGCCTATACGGACAGAAGCTTTATGCCGTCCTGTGACTGGATGGATTCCACCCTTAAAGATTAACACGCCGAAAAAGATACGGGGACATAAAGGTGGTAGTTAAGAAAGGTAAATAAAGGGTAAAGTTATGATAAGCAATCACAGTGAAAAATTCAATCTGTCGGAACAGACGATTGACGCGGTGTCCGCGATCTGTGTGCAGACGCTTTCGGAGGCGGGGGCGGATAAAAAGGATATTATCCGCATCCGCCTGTCCTTAGAGGAGATTCTCGGCATTTGGCTTGAGTCCCTAAAGGGCGCGTTGGTCCATGTGGACTGCGGGCAGAAATTTGGACGGGCATTTCTGAAAATAAGCGTGGATGGTCCCGTAATGGACGCGTGGGAGGATGACAACGAGGCATTTTTATTAAGCAACAATATGCTCTCGCAAGCGGGACTGTCTTTTACATATGCTTATAAGGACGGGAAAAACTGCCTTGTCTGCAATCCTAAGAAAAGAAAATCATCAATAGGGCAGCCGGCTTTGCTTTTGTGCGCGGTTTTTTTGGCGGTAGTTCTGGGAGCTGCCGTAAGGCTCTTCCCGCGAATGCAGACGGCGGCGCTTTCGGTCACGCAGCCGCTGTTCGATATGATTTTGGGAGCGCTCCGCGCGGTTTCATCCCCACTTGTGTTTTTGGCGGTCTGCTGCGGGATCGTGGGCATCGGCGATTTGACGATGGTAGGCAGAATCGGCAAAAAACTGATTTTAAAAATGGTTGTGGGGACATTTGCCTTAGGGGCGGTCACGGCGCTTGCGGGCTGCCTGCTGTTTCCGATTACAACGAAAGCGGGAAGTGAGATCTCCGGTAATTTTTCGGAAGTATATCAGATGGTGCTGGGGATAGTGCCTTCGGATATCATCTCGCCGTTTTTGAACGGGAACGCGCTGCAGCTTGTTTTTTTGGGTATCTGCGTGGGAGCCGCCCTTTTAATTTTGGGCGAGCGGGTATCGGCAGCCCAAAATATCATGATGCAGGTGAACGAGGTCGTACAGTTTCTTATGGGAGCGCTGGGAAAAACTATTCCGGTGTTCGTGTTTTTAAGCCTATTTAACCTTATGCTGTCCGATTTTGACAGCGGATTTTCAAGCCTGTTCAAGGCGTTTGCAATAGCGATACCTGGGTGTTTACTGCTGACATTGTTTTATGTACTCGTGTTGGCGGTGCGATTGAAGGTCAACCCCATTCTTCTGATGAAGAAAATGCTGCCGACTTATCTGATTTCCCTGACGACGGCTTCCTCGGCGGCGGCTCTTGCGACGAATTTGGAAACGTGCGTAAAGGATCTGGGCATTCCCAAAAAGGTGGCGGATTTTGCCATTCCGCTGGGACAGGTACTTTACAAGCCGGGCTTTGTGGTCGGACTTCTCATGCTGACTTTGTGCATGGCTGAGTATTATAACGTTCCCATTACGCCGCAAATCCTCATCATGGCGGTTTTGACGACAGGTCTTCTTTCCATGGCGGTACCGCCGATTCCCGGCGGGGCGCTTTCCGTATTTACGGTTATGTTTGTGCAGCTTGGCATTCCCGAGGGGGCGATTGCACTGGCGGTCGCAGTCAACGCGATTCTCGACTTCTTTATGACTTCCGCCGGCGTTTCCTGCCTGCAGGTTCAGGTAGCGCATGCGGCGCACAGCGTCGGGATGCTTGACGAAAATAAACTGAAAAGGAGCAAATCATGAAGAAAAACAATAAAATATTCAGAACACAAAAAAGAGGAGTGATACGGTTGAATAAGAAATTCCGCCTTTACTGGCTTTTTCCGATTATCCTGATATGTCTGTTCCTTGGGGGCTGCGCGGAAAGCTCCGACGGCGCGCGGTATCAGAGCCTTCAGGACTTTTCCGGCAAAAAAGTGGGAATGATGACCGGAACAGTTCAAGACAAACTGCTTGACGAGGTTGTGGACGGCACAATTCCCCAATATTATGATGATTTTTCCTCGCAGCTATTGGCGCTGAAGACGGGAACGCTGGATGCGATAATAAATGATATGCCGATAGCCGAGCTCGCTGTGGCGCGTCAGCCCGAGCTTGCAATATTTCCCGAAAAGGTAGCGCCGGACAGCTACGGACTTGGTTTGCCAAAGGGCAGCCCGCTGACGGAGCAGGTGAATGCCATCATCGAAAAATATGAGAACGACGGAACATTGCAGACGCTTCGTGAAAGATGGTTTGGTGCGGACGAGAGCAAAAAGACAATAGACATAGGCGATTACGATGCGCCTAACGGTACCCTTAGATATGTTCACGATTCCACGCTGGAGCCCATGAGCTATGTCGGCGGAAACGGCGAGTCGCTTGGACTGGAGGTGGAGCTGGTTTCTCTTATCGCAAAGGAGCTCGGCATGAAGCTTGAGACTACGCAGGGGACCTTTAACGCGCTCATTCCCATGCTTGCAAGCGGAAGAGCCGATATTGTTTCCGGTTCCATCAGCATAACGGACGAACGCAGGGAGAGCATTGATCTCGCCGAGCCGCACTATATAGGCGGAACGGTGCTTATTGTTCGGGCGGAGGATATTGGAATTGCTTCAACGCAGACAAGCGGCGGTTTCCTCAGCGGCTTATACGAGAGCTTTCAAAAGACGTTTATTCAGGAAAGCCGCTGGAAAATGATCCTTTCAGGCCTTGGGGTGACCTTTGTAATCTCTGTGTTTGCGGCATTGTTCGGCACAATACTGGGCTTCGGGCTGTGTCTTTTGCGCAGGAGCCGTTTTTCGGCGGTCTCCGGAATTACCGCGGGATTTATACGCCTACTTCAAGGTATACCCGTGCTTGTGCTGCTGATGATATTGTTTTATGTGGTATTTGCAAAGGCGCAGCTTAACGGAATCATTGTTTCAATCGTGGCGTTTTCCGTTAATTTCGCGGTGTATGTATCTGAAATGATGCGTACCGGCATAGACGCCGTTGACGCAGGACAGTGGGAGGCAGCCACGGCGATCGGCTTCAGCCGCGTGAAAACCTTTACCAAAATCATCGCCCCGCAGGCGGTACGTCATATACTTCCGGTCTATAAGGGCGAGTTTATTTCCATGGTCAAAATGACCTCGGTGGTAGGCTATATTGCGGTGCAGGATCTTACGAAAGCTACCGACCTTATCCGCAGCCGTACCTTTGAGGCGTTCTTCCCGCTTATAGCATCGGCGTCTATATACTTCGTACTGGCATGGGCGCTGACTTCGCTTTTGGGTATTGTCGAAATGAGAACCGGCACGAACGCTCGACGCAAAAGGGCAAGCCGGCTCACGGCGATGATCGAGAACACCGAAAAAACGCCCGTCACAACGCAAGAAAACGAAAATCCGACGAAAGTGACGCGCGGCACGGAACCTGTTATTTCTATTTCTCATCTTAAAAAAATCTATCCGAATATTACGCCGCTCAGAGACGTCAGCGCGGATATTTTCAAGGGCGACGTAATAACGGTCATCGGACCGTCCGGCACCGGAAAATCTACGCTGCTGCGCTGCATCAACCGTCTGGAGACGCCGACGGGCGGAGAGATCAAAATTTTCGGAGAGGATACTTCGGATAAAAAGGTAAACCTTAATATGCTTAGGCAGCGCATGGGCATGGTGTTCCAGTCCTTCAACCTGTTCGGGCATATGACGGTAATTGAAAATGTGATTCTCGCGCCGACTGTGTTAAAGGGCGTGCCGAAACAGGAAGCGCTCATGTATGGAATGAAGCTTTTGCGCATGGTGGGAATGGCGCAGAAGGCGACAAGCTACCCTGACGAGCTGTCGGGCGGACAAAAACAGAGAGTGGCGATCGCCCGCACCCTTGCCATGGATCCCGAGATCGTGCTTTTTGACGAGCCGACGTCGGCGCTTGATCCGACAATGGTTGGCGAGGTGCTCAGCGTCATGAAGCGGCTCGCGTCGGAAGGGCTTACCATGATGATTGTTACGCATGAAATGCAGTTTGCCCATGATGTTTCCACTCGAATTTTCTATATGGATGAGGGTACGGTCTACGAGGAAGGAACTCCGGATGAGATTTTTGACAGCCCGAAGCGTGATAAGACCCGCGCCTTTGTAAAGAGACTGAAAACTCTCACCCTTTCCGTGGATTCTTTGGACTATGATTTTATCGCCATGTCGGAGAGTATCCGGCAGTTTGGAGAAAAGAATTTTCTGTCAAAAAAGCGGGTGGACAGCCTTCGCCGTGTATTTGAGGAAATTTTGGCGCAAAATCTTGTTCCGGCGCAGGGAGCGGAATTTCCTATCACAGTCTCGGCGGAGTATTCGGAAAAGGAAGACAGCCTGGAAATGCGTTTTGCATGGCACGGGGAGCGTTATGATCCTATGGAGGATGGCGACGAGCTTTCCGTTAAGCTTGTAATGGCTTCGGTCAGCGGGTTCAGTTACGATCATACGGACGGCGCAAACAGCCTTATCATAAAAATATAGCATACGGTTCGGTTTTATACGACAGAATAAATTTTTAAAAGAAAGAGAGAGGTGCAAGGAGCGATGTTATCAGCTGAAAAAATATTTCATATAAAGGAAGCCGGCTCTTCGATGAAAACGGAAGCCTTGGCAGGACTTACAACCTTTATGACCATGGCATATATCCTCATGGTCAATTCCGGCATGTTCGCGGAGCTTCCCGGGGTGTCATACAACGCTATCTATATCGCGACGGCTATTTCCGCCTGTATCGGAACGGTACTGATCGGACTTTTGGCGAACCTGCCGCTGGCGCAGGCGTCCTCTATGGGCTCCAATGCCTTTTTCGTCTATACGGTGTGCTTCGGCTTTGGTTTAAGCTACGCCAACGCATTGGTACTTATACTGCTTGACGGAACTCTGTTTATACTGCTTACGGTGACGGGGCTGAGAAAGAAAATATTTGAGGCGATCCCGACGTCGGTAAGGATGGTGATCCCCGCGGGAGTTGGACTGTTTATTGCCTTCATCGGGCTTAAGAGCTCGGGAATAGTGGTGGCGGATCCCTCAACCTATGTCAACCTTGCATCCTTCAACCTTCTTTCTGGAAATGTTGCATGGAAGGATATTATGCCGATGCTTGTCACGATTGCCGCGTTGATCGCGATTGCAGTCCTGACCTGCAAGCGGGTAAAGGGAGCTGTACTTTGGGGCATACTCGGCGGAACAGTGCTGTACTATCTTCTTGGTTTTACTGTTCCCGGATTTTATGAGGGCTTTACGGCAAATCTGAATTTGAACCCGTTTTCGGCGTTCGGGGACTTCGGCGCGCATGCGTTCGGCAAGGTTTTTACGGAAGGCTTTGATTTTTCTGCGTATTTGGCAAATCACAGCGGAACGGAGCTTGCCGTATTGATTGCGACGACCGCGCTTGCGTTCTGTCTGGTGGATATGTTTGATACTATCGGCACCTTGTACGGAGCCTGTGCCAGGGGAAATCTTCTGACCGAAGATGGGGAAGTACCCAACCTGGATAAAGCGATGCTTGCGGACGCCATAGCCACCACATGCGGCGCGGTCTGCGGCACATCCACGGTAAGCTCTTATGTGGAGGCTTCCACAGGTATTGCGGAGGGCGGTAAGACAGGCATGGCCGCCATGGTGACGGGAGCATTGTTTTTTGTCAGCATGTTTTTAAGTCCGATCGCGATGCTCGTACCCGGATGCGCGACAGCGGCGGCGCTCATCTATGTGGGAATTATGATGATGAACTGCGCCAGAAGCATAGACTGGCTGAAAACAGAGGATGCGGTTCCGGCGTTTCTGACTTTGGCGATGATGCCAATGACCTACAATATTTCTTACGGCATCGCCTTCGGAGTGATTTCGTATGTGCTTATCAGTATGTTTACCGGAAAGATAAGGAACGTAAAAGCGGGAACATGGGTAATCGCGGCGCTCTTTGCCGTTATGTTCTTTGTGACGCATTAAGAATTGTCATGAAATAGCATCGCCAAACTGCTCGGACGGGCAATATGACGAGCGCGTCAGAGGTAATGGACGAGGAAAGAACGCAGCTTAAGCAAATGATTAAGGCGCTGCAAGATATGATGTAAAAAAGGACGGTTCACACCGTACTTTCTATTGTATCACATTCTCTGACGAACATTTGACGAACTTTTTTATACAATTATTTGCCGTTTTATGCAAACAGATTTTAAGAAAAAACCGCATAAACGCTTGATTTCCTAGCGTTTATGCGGTTTATGATTTTGGTCGGAGTGACTGGATTCGAACCAGCGGCCCCTTGAACCCCATTCAAGTACTCTACCAAACTGAGCCACACCCCGGATAAAAAACACCTTGATTCAAGGCATTTTTTGGTAGCGGTAAGTGGATTTGAACCACTGACACTGCGGGTATGAACCGCATGCTCTAGCCAACTGAGCTATACCGCCGTAACAACAAGTTACATTATACACGAAACGATTTTATTTGTCAATACTTTTTTTCAAAAATATTCCCGCATAAAGCCGAAATAATAACGCCGCGGAGCTTTAAAAGCCGCGGCGTTTTGTATTTTTTTAATTGGATGATGAATTTGTCGTAACAGTGCTTGTGCCGTTTACGCTGGTGCGAGTCGTCGTACCCAATGAGCTGTTGCTTACCGATGAGGAACCGCCGTTATTTACGGTATTGCCGGTACTTCCGTATTCATAGCTGTCCATGTCGCTTTCGTCGCCGGAATCGTCCGTGTCCGAAGATGAAACATCGGGCGTGTCGGGCTGATAGTCGATATCGTCAAGCCTGTGGAAGGTGTAGCCCTGTTCAATCAAATAATCGATCATCAGGGGAAGACCGTCAACCGTCGCTTGCTTTGTGGCGGCATCGTGCATAAGTACGATCAGATTGTTATAGCCTTCGGCGGAGTTTACGAAATATTCGTAAAGCTCCTGGGCATTTTTTGTTCTTCCCTCGGCGTCGCCGTTCAGGCTGTTCCAGTCACAGTAATAATATCCGTTCTGAGCAAGCACCTGCTTGCAGTCCTGCTTGATTTCGGCATGGTCTCCCGCGTTATAGCTGCCGCCAGGGAAACGGAAAAGCGGGAACGGATCCTCGCCGTTCATTACGCTTTTGATCGTTTCGAAGCAACCGTTTACCTCGGTAATAAACGCGTCGGTGGAGGCATATACTTTATCGTAATTATGTCCGCCGGAATGGTTTGCGATGAGGTGACCTTCGTCATATACGCGGCGGGCCATATCGGGATTTGCTTCGATCATGGAGCCTACCTCGAAGAATGTAGCTTTGATGTTGTAGCGTCTTAACACATCTAAAATTTGGGGTGTGATATTGTCGGTAGGGCCGTCATCGAATGTAAGATAGCAGCGCTTTGTCTGATTTGCATCGGCGATAATCTCAATTAAATCGTTTTCCTCCGACGCCGGCGGTATGTTCGACGATACTGTTGTTACGGGCGGCTGCGTCGGTTCCGCAGCTGGCATTGTGGGAGTTACGTCTGTGGTACCCTGATTGTCCGATGAAACTATATTGTCGGTATCCGAATTGTTTTTGCGTATTGTGCTTATCGCAAGAACGGAAAGAGCGACAACTCCTATAAGAGCAACGAGAATAATTGCGGCGCGTATGCGCTTTTTACGAATACGAGCGCGTCTGCGGCGCTCTCTGCGTCTTCTTTCGAAGTCATCCTGATAAACCATATAAAATCACCCCTAAACTATATTACATACAATACTATTATATACCGTTTTCTCTTAAAATTCAACATAAATTTATAAAATTATAAATTATTTTTACTAAATTTGTAAAAATAAATCTAAAAAGGAGAGATTATGTCATGAAAAAAATACTTACAATAATGATTTGCGCGGCGCTTTTGTGCTCGTGCGCGGCTCAACCGAATACAAAGACCGAACCTACTTCGAAACCGGAGGCAATCGAGACGGAGCAGCCGGTAAAAAAGGAAATTAACGAAGATGCGTATGACGGCTTGGATAACAACGGAACCGGCTGGGGACTTGTGCGCAAAAAGGGCGAGCCGCCTGAGATCCCCGTAGAGCAGCAGCGCGTTTTGGAGGAAAACGGCGGGTTTTATATCGACAAACGCGGCGGAAAGAACCTGTATCTGACGTTTGACGAGGGCTATGAAAACGGATTTACGGACGATATACTCGATACGCTGAAGGAAAAGCAAGTCCCTGCGGCGTTTTTTGTGACAGGTCCGTATCTCGAGGGGCAGGGCGATCTTATCAGACGTATGCTCGACGAGGGACATATCGTCGGAAATCATACGATAAATCATGTAAATCTGCCGAAGCAGAGTATATCGGTTATGCGTGACGAGGTTGACGGCTTAAGCGAGCGGTGTATGGAGCTATATGGAACGGGAATGAAGTATATGCGTCCGCCGGAGGGCGAATACAGCGAGAGAACACTCGCGGCGGCGCGCGATATGGGCTATGCGACGATAATGTGGAGCTTCGCATACAAGGACTGGGACGTGAATTGCCAGCAGGGCGCGGATTACGCGTACGAGCAGGTGACGAAATATCTGCATGACGGCGCGATAATTCTTCTCCATGCCGTTTCCTCCGACAACGCCGGAGCGCTCGGCAGAATTATAGATTACGCGCGCGAAAACGGGTATACTTTCCGAAGCTTGGATTACCTGTTATCGGAATAAAAGCAAAAAATTTAAAAATTCGGACAGAAAATTCAAAAAAGGGCTTTATTATTTCGGAGTTTTGTTGTATAATAGAAATAATGAATAAAATTTCCGAAAAGAGGTAAACGCTCAATGAGAGAAGCAAGCTTTGATTTTGGCATCAAGCCGCCGATTGACGGCTATATAAAAATCCATCCGAATACATTATATGAAAACGGACTTGGCTACGGACTTAAATCCATCGCGGAGGGCGCCGAAAGAAAAATCGGCGAAAAGGAGCTTTACAGGGACTTTTTGCTCGCACCCGATAACGAGTTCAGAGTTGATATAGAAAACGGTACATATGTCGTAAGAGTGGCTGTCGGCGACTATGTTGACGAGGGTGACGTTGTCGTTGTCTGCGAGGTAAACGGAATTGTGAAGCATTCGTGGGTAATGGACGGCTGTGTTAATGAACTGATATATGATATTGAAGTGACGGACGGCACTATGACGTTCAAATTCATGCCGAGCCGCCACACGGCTGTGAGCTGTATTGAGATAGCGGAAAAGAAAAATATCGCCATGCCGGAGGTTAAAGCCGAGATCGCGGCGGGAAGGAAAGAACAGTCCGTAACGCTCTTGTGGGATAAAGTTGACGACGTTATCGGCTACAGAGTCGCGAGAAAGAACCTTCAAAACAGGGATATCGACATAATCGAGGACGTTATTACGGAAACGTTTACCGATACGAACGTGGAGCTTTGCAAGAGCTACGAGTACACCGTATGCGGTCTTTACGCGCATAAATTCAAGACAGACGATAAAAAAACGGTAAAGGTATGCGTTGTTGACGGCGGCAAAATCGAAGGCGAAATTACGGAGCTTGACGCGCGCGAAACGGAAAATTCGGTCACGCTCGTATGGAAGGGCTTTGAAAAGGCGTTATGGTACAATATTTATCAGAAAGCGCCGTACGGCATATACAAGCTTATCGGAACAGCGGAAAACTGCTCGTATATCGACGATAAGGTGACGACAAACGTGCCTTTTGTATACGCGGTAGAAGCGGTAACGACGAGCGGTATTTCTCAGCGCGCCGAGGTTACTATCGACATGGAAGCGAAGCCGAAAAAGCGCAAAATGGAGACGCTCGGACGCGCTCCCGTTGCGATGCTCACCGAGAACGGCGTATTCCTGAGCTGGAGATTAAACGCCTACGAGTATGCGAAGGGCATAGATTTTATAGTTCTCAGAAACGGCAAGCGCATATCAGATGTTATTACGGATTCAACAAATTACCTCGATAAGGACGGAAAAGCGGAGGATATTTATACAATAAAAGCCGTTTTGAACGGCAAATCGGAAAAGAAGGGCGCGGACGTAAAGGTTACGACTGCTCCGTACCTGTCAATTCCGCTCGATAAGCCCGCCGACATAACTTTGCCCGACGGAAAAACATACAAATATACCGCGAACGACGCGTCTGTCGCTGATCTCGACGGCGATGGCGAATATGAAATCATACTGCGCTGGGACGCAAACGGCAAGGACAACTCGCATAAGGGCTATACGGGAAACTGTCTGCTCGACGCGTATAAGCTGGACGGAACAAAACTCTGGCGCATTGATTTGGGCGTTAATATCCGCTCGGGCTCGCATTATACGCAGTTTATGGTTTATGATTTCAACAACGATGGCAAGGCGGAGCTGATATGCAAAACAGCCGACGGAACGAAGGACGGACAGGGTAATGTTATCGGCGATGCGGACGCGGACTACAGAAACAAGGACGGATTTATACTTGAAGGCCCGGAATATCTGACGGTATTCGCGGGCGACACGGGCGCGGCTATCGACACCGTGGACTACGATCCGCCGCGCGGCAACGTGCGCGAGTGGGGCGACAGCTGGGGCAACCGCGTTGATCGCTTCCTAGCGTGCGTGGCGTATCTTGACGGAGAAAATCCGAGCGTTGTTATGTGCCGCGGCTATTACGACCACGGCTGTCCGACGGCGCTCGTGGCGTACGATATGATCGACAACAGGCTCGTAAAACGCTGGAAGTTCCTCGCGAACAAGCATCAGAACATAGAATACACCAATCAGGGCAACCATAATTTGGGCGTAGGCGACGTAGACGGCGACGGTCTTGACGAGATCGTATACGGCGCGATGGCTGTCGATCACGACGGCACGGGCATTTACTCTACCGGACTTGAGCACGGCGACTGCATGAACCTCGGCAATTTCACGCCGAAAACGCCAAACCTCGATTTCTTCCAAATTCACGAGCACGAGAGCGCGGAATACGGCTACGAGGTGCGCGATCCCGCTACGGGCGAGATCATATGGGGCAACTACACCGGACGCGACACCACTCGCGGTCTTTGCGCGAAAATTGACCCGCGCTATATCGGAAATCAGTGCTGGGTAATGGACGACGGCATATTCACAATGGAGGGCGAAATGATCAACGAGCACGGCCCCGAGTCGATAGATTTCGCGATTTGGTGGGACGGCGACTTGATACGCGAGCTTCTCGACCATGAGTTTAACGAGGAAACATTAAAGGGCTATCCGAAAATCTACAAGTGGGATTATGAGAACAACAAGCTTGTGACGATTTTAAATCCGAGCGGCGTTCTTTCAAATAACTGGAAGAAGGGTACGCCCTGTATCCAGGCTGATATTTTGGGCGACTGGCGCGAGGAGGCGGTATGGAGAAACGAGGACGACACCGAGCTTCGCATCTATACCACGACCGACATCACGCACCACAAGTTCTACACGTTCATGCACGACAGCGTGTACCGCCTGAGCGTGGCGTTCCAGAACACAGCGTATAATCAGTGTACGCAGACGAGCTTCTATATCGGTCCTGAGATGGACGAGAATATCCCCGTTCCCGAAAACGACTATGTAAGAGGCGAAAATATTCCCGATTTCACGGAGGATATCGATTGAAATATATCAAAAAGTTTACAAAATTGTTGATATTATATTGAAAGTATGTGAAAAAACGGATAAAATATTGACGTTTTGATAAATTTAAGATAAAATATAGAATACGATAGTATCGGAGGAGCTATGAGAATTATTTCCGGAACACGGCGCGGACATAAGCTGATCGAGTTTGCGGGCGATGACGTTCGTCCGACAACGGACAGAGTGAAGGAATCGCTGTTCAGCATAATTCAGAATAACATTTCCGACGCGCTGGTGCTCGATTTGTTCGGCGGCAGCGGCGCTTTGAGCTTCGAGGCGATCTCGCGCGGGGCGCGCGGCGTGGTATGCGTGGATATCGACAGGCGCTCCGTCGATATTATTAAGAAAAATATGACGTCTCTCGGATTTGACGATAAATGCGTTATCGTGAATAAGTCCTGCTTTGATTATATGCGAGGCGCGGGGGAAAAGAAAGAAAAATTCGATATAATTTTTCTCGATCCGCCGTATAACAAGGGCTTTATCGAGCCTGTTCTCGCGGATATCGTAAAATACGGACTGCTCAATACAGGCGGAATTATCGTCCTTGAAAGCGATAATACCGATTTTTACGGCAATGCCGAAGGGCTTGAAATATTAAAACAACGCAAATACGGGAGAACGTATATAACTGTTTACGGAGCGAAAAATGAGAATTGCGGTTTATCCGGGCAGCTTTGACCCGGTTACAAACGGACATTTGGATATAATAGAACGGGCGAGCAAAATATATGATAAGGTTATCGTGGGCGTTTTGAATAACGCGAGCAAAAAGCCTTTATTCACAGCCGATGAGCGAGTGGACATGCTCAAGGACGTGACTGATCACATAGCTAACGTCGATGTTGACAGCTTTTCGGGGCTGCTGGTCGATTTTGCGAAATCGAAGGGTGCGACGGTCATAGTGAAAGGACTTCGCACCGTGGCGGATTTTGAGTATGAGTTTCAAATGGCGCTCCTTAACAAGGCGCTCAATCCCGAATATGAAACAGTATTTATGATGACGGATTCAAAATATTCGTATATTTCATCGAGTATGGTGAAGGAGCTGGCGGGCTTCAAGGGTAATCTTGCCGGATTGGTTCCGCCGGAGATTACCGACAGAATAGAGCAAAAATATAGGTAAGCTTTTGCGAGCCTTGAATATATGAATGAAAGGAATGTATAAGATGAACTCAGAAATGGATATCATGGAAATTGTTGACATGATGGAGGAGGCTATAGACAAGGCTTCATCTGTGCCGCTGACAGGCAAGGTTATGGTTGACAAGGACGAGCTTCTCGACTACCTTCAGGAAATCCGTCTCGTTTATCCGGATGAGCTGAAAGAAGCCAAGTGGGTAAAGGAAGAAAGACAGAGAATCCTGTCGGAGGCTGAAAGCAGAGCCGAAACCATTCAGAAGAACGCCGAGGAAACTCAGATGCAGCTCATAGACGAGCACGAGATTACAAAGCGCGCATATGAGACGGCTAATGAGCTTGTTAATGAAGCGCAGAAAAAGTCTATGGAAATAAAGACAGACACAGACCAGTATGTTGACGATATCTTAAGCGACGCGGAGCATCGTCTCGACCTTTTACTTAGAAAGATTCGTGAGGACAGAGGCTATTTTAATAACAACTGATTTATCAACTGAGTTTAGCAATAAAAATTTCAGAGCTGGATGATACGTTCAGCTCTGTTTGAGGTTAATAAAAAACAACAAAGGAGGAATTTATTATGCTATCGGATATAGAAATAGCGCAGGGCGCAAAAATGAAGCACATAAAGGAAATAGCCGCGTCGATCGGCATTCCCGAGGACGAGCTTGAATATTACGGAAAGTATAAAGCGAAGCTCGGACGCGAAACAGAGGAAAGATTAAAGGACAACCCCGAGGGCAAGCTCGTCCTCGTAACGGCGATAAACCCGACTCCGGCGGGCGAAGGCAAAACCACAACCACGATCGGTCTTGGCGACGCTATGTCGAGACTGGGCAAAAAGTGCGTTTTGGCGCTCAGAGAACCGTCTATGGGACCCGTTATGGGCGTTAAGGGCGGAGCCGCGGGCGGCGGTTACAGTCAGGTCGTGCCGATGGAGGACATAAATCTGCATTTTACGGGCGATATGCACGCTATAACGGCGGCGAACAATCTGCTTTCCGCTATGATCGACAACCACATTCACCAGGGCAATAAGCTCGATATCGACGTTAATAATATAGTTTGGAAGCGCGTCGTTGACATGAACGACAGGGCGCTGCGTCAGACCATAGTAGGCTTGGGCGGCAAGATAAACGGCGTTCCGCGCCAGGACGGATTTATGATAACCGTCGCGTCCGAGGTTATGGCAATTCTCTGCCTCGCGTCGGATCTGAACGATTTAAAGGAGCGTCTCGGCAATATCATAATCGGCTACACGAGAAGCGGAGAACCCGTAAAAGCGTCGGATCTGAACGCGCAGGGAGCGATGACCTCGCTTTTAAAGGACGCGATAAAGCCTAATCTTGTGCAGACGCTCGAGCATACCCCATGCTTTATCCACGGTGGTCCGTTCGCGAACATAGCTCACGGCTGCAACAGCGTCAAGGCGACGAAGCTCGCGATGAAGCTCTCGGATTACGCTATAACCGAAGCGGGCTTCGGTGCGGATCTGGGCGCGGAGAAGTTTATGGACATCAAGTGCCGCATGGCGAGAATTAAGCCCGACGCGGTCGTAATAGTCGCAACGGTGCGCGCGCTCAAATATAACGGCGGCGTAAAGAAGGCTGATCTGAAAAATCCCGACGTTGACGCGTTAAAGCGCGGTATCGTGAATTTGCAGAAGCATATCGAAAATATGCGCGGCTTCGGCGCGCCGGTAGTTGTCGCGGTCAACCGCTTCGACACCGACAGCGACGAGGAATTAAACACGGTAATCGAGCTTTGCCGAGAAAGCGGAGCGGACTGCGCTTTAAGCGAGGTATTCGCGAAGGGAGGCGAAGGCGGCATAGAGCTTGCGAAAAAGGTTATCGCGGCGATCGACGCGGGCGAGAGCGAGCTTCACTATACCTACGACGTTGACGCGCCGATCAAGGACAAGCTCGAGGCTATAGTAAAGAAAATCTACGGCGGCGCGGGTGTTGTTTACTCGTCAAAGGCGAACAAGCAGATCAAGCGCCTCGAAGAGCTCGGACTTGACAAAAAGCCGATATGCGTCGCGAAAACGCAATATTCGCTTTCGGATAACCCCGCTCTTTTAGGCAGACCCGAAAACTTTGAGGTAAGCGTGAGCGAGGTGCGCGTATCGAACGGCGCGGGCTTTATCGTGGTTGAAACGGGCAGCATCATGGTAATGCCCGGACTTCCTCCCATACCCGCTGCCGAAAAGATAGATATTGACGGCGACGGAACGATTTCGGGATTATTCTGATGAAGCATATTTCACAAAGCTATGAGGAAACGCTCGCGATAGCGCGTTCGTTCGCGGAAACGCTCAAAGCGGGCGACACTGTCTGCCTATACGGCGGGCTCGGCGCGGGCAAAACGGCGTTCGTGCAGGGACTTGCGGAGGGCTTAGGCATTGACGAGCCTGTCACAAGCCCGACATTTACGATAGTCAATGAATATTACGGACGCTTGCCGCTCTATCATTTCGACGTATACAGGATAGCCGATCCGGACGAAATGTACGAGATCGGCTATGACGAGTACGTCTATGGCGACGGCGTATCGGTGATAGAATGGTCGGAGCTGATTGACGAAATTTTGCCCGAAAAGCGGTATAACGTGAAAATCTCGAAGGATTACGGCAAGCATGAGAATTACAGGGAAATAGATATCGAGGAAGTTAAATGAAGGTTTTGGCAATAGACACGTCCTCCGCTGTCGCTTCGGCGGCGGTTGTCGAGGATAACGTGCTTCTCGGCGAGTATATTTTAAATCACAAAAAAACGCACTCGCAGAAAATCATGGTGATGGTCGAGCGGCTTATGGACGATTTGGAGCTGACTGTGCGGGACATTGACGTGTTCGCGGCGGCGGTGGGACCCGGCTCGTTCACGGGGCTTCGCATAGGCGTTGCGACGGTGAAGGCTCTCGCGCACAGCGTGAATAAGCCCGTTGTGGGCGTAGGCTCGCTTGAGGGGATGGCGTATAATCTGCCGTACGCGGAGCATATAATCGTGCCTATCATGGACGCGCGGCGCAATCATGTGTATACCGCGAGCTATATTTGGGACGAGGACGGATTTAAAGAATTAAGCGCGCCGGAGGATCTGAGCATTGAGGAATGTGTGGAAAGCTGCGGCGAGCTTTTGGAAACCATATTCGTCGGCGACGCGGTCGAAATGCACCGCGAATATATAACTGAGCGGCTCGGCGAAAGGGCGTTTTTTGCTCCCGCGTCTGCGGCTCAACAGAGGGCGGGCTCGGTCGCGGCGATAGCAACGGAAAAGGCGAAGCGCGGCGAAACGATGAATTACGCGGAATTAGTTCCTTTCTATATGAAGAAGTCGCAGGCGGAGCGAGAACTGGAGGAAAAAGAACATGAAACTGGCAATAGGAAGTGACCACGGCGGCTTTGAGCTTAAAAACCACGTTTTAAAGCATCTTGCCGAACGGGGGATAGAGTACAAGGATTTCGGCGTTTTCAGCGAGGACAGCGTCGATTACCCCGACTGCGCCGCGCCCGTGTGCGAGGCGGTGCTCTCGGGCGAGTATGAGCGCGGAATACTTTTCTGCGGCACGGGAATAGGAATTTCAATCGCCGCGAACAAGTTTGACGGAATACGCGCCGCGCTTTGCGGTAATGTTTTCAGCGCGAAAATGGCGAAGGAGCACAATAACGCCAATATAATCTGCTTGGGCGGCAGAGTTACGGGACGCGAGCTGGCGTTTATGATAGTTGACGCGTGGCTCGACGCGGAGTTTCTCGGCGGACGGCATGCTGACAGGGTCGCGAAGATACATAAGCTGGAAAAATAATAAAATCCCGAAATATTTCGGGATTTTTATTTGCCGTTATTTGCTTTTATCGTCGTCGCTTGATAAATACAGCCATAATGCGGTGAGCAACCCTATTGATATACCGCCGCCTATACATGCGACCGGCAGACGCATATGACGTCCTATCATCTTGGTGATTTTTATTTTAGGCTCGGAATTCGGCTTCGCCTCGGCGGAGCCTGCGTCCACGCTTGTTGTCGGCATAGGCGTATCCTTTATATATTTGCTTTTTCTCTCAAGTTTTATATTGCCCTTTGCCTTCTTATACAAAAGTATGTTGCGCTTGTATTTTTCTTTTATCTCCCTAAGCTCAATATCCGCGAGAGGGATACAGTCCGTACATACTTTTAAAATCTGATAACCGTTTTCGGCGTCGGGACTGCGGCGCAGAAGTGCGTAATTATAATATGTTTTATCGGTTGAAAATCTTACATAATAGATTTCGTCGCCGAGATTATACATATTGGAAATCAGATAAAATCTGTCCGAATTTAGCTTGAGCGAGTCAAGTGCCGCTTCATATCTCACAAAGGAGCTGTAATTTGCAATATCAAAATAATCATATTTCGCAGCATTACTCAGCGTAGCTTCAACCTGCGCCTCGTCTTTATCGCTCAGGCGTTCGGCTATATCCTCATAGGTTACGCTGTCGGCAGCGGCATTTTTCAGACTGTCAAAAAAGTCTGTGAGCAGTCTGTTGCCGTTTGACACATCAACCCCGGGATGGAAATAAAAGGCGTTAAAATCTGCAATACCGACCTCTGTAACATTTTCGGGGTCGTTTACATACATAAATGTGTCGCCGTTTATAACAGTGTAGTAATCGGCGCTTATCTCTTCATGATTCATGTACACCTTATATGAAATATATCGCTTGTCACCTTTCCAGCCGACGTTAAACTCACCGTTCATCTCAGCCGGAAGCTCGGCGTAGTTTTTCGCGAGAACGGCTATTTCATTTGCCTCCTCTGTTTCTTCATCAAAATGCCATATGTGACAAGCCGTCTCACACACGGAGTTATCAACGGTATATATTACAAGGTAGGGATTTTCATTCGCGTCAAAATTTACGACCTCACCGTATATTACGCCTCTCGGCGCGACGGGATATCCGTATTCGCCGTAAATAGTTTCTCCGGGGATATTTGTTGAGAGGGGACCGTAGTCTAACAGATATTTATTAAATACCTCGCCGTATATAGCCGACATTTTTCCGACGGGTTTGTCCAAATGGGGAGACATAGCTGAGGCGGTAAAGCATGACAGCATAAGAGAAACAGCACAAATAAAACAGATAATATTTAGAATCCTGTTCTTCACTTGTCTCACCTTCCGATTTTCGATAATATTTTATATTATGTAACCTATGTTGACATAATACGCTAATTATTATTATACAGTGCATTATGTAACAATTCAACGCAGCTTAGTTTAAAATTATGCGACTAATATTACAAAACATGCGACTAATATTACAAAAACTTGACAAAATTAGGGCTTTACAAACGAAAAGCTTTGTACTATAATAGGATATGGTAATTTTTTAGGACGAAAGAGGGATAAATTATGATAAAAACAGCGGTACTCGGCGCTACCGGCTACGCGGGAGTGGAGCTTGTGCGTCTTTTGGAGCGCCATCCGGAGGCGGAGATATCGTTTCTCGGCTCAAAGAGCTTCGCGGGACAGAAAATAAGCGAGGTGTACAAAAATTTCCGCACCGTTCTCGATATGGAGTGCAGGGAGCTTGATTTGGACGAGGTCGCAAAGTGCGACGTGGCTTTTACGGCTCTCCCGCACGGCGCTTCGAAAAGCGTTATTCCGTCGCTTATCGACAGGGGATTGAAGGTAATAGATTTAAGCGGCGACTACCGATACGACGACGCCGCCGTATATGAGCAGTGGTACGGGGAAAAGCATTCCTCGCCCGAGCTTTTGGCGGAGTCGGTATACGGTCTGCCGGAGCTTCACCGCGAAAAAATAAAAAAAGCGCGGCTTATCGGAAATCCGGGCTGCTATACGACGTGCTCGATTTTGGGCGCGGCTCCGCTTCTTGCTGCGAAAATTGCCGAAACGAAGAATATAATAATCGACGCGAAATCGGGCGTGACCGGCGCGGGACGCGGACTTGCTCTTCAGACCAGCTTTTGCGAATGTACCGAAAACGCGAAGGCATACAAGGTCGCGACGCACAGACATACGTCGGAAATAGAGCAGGAGCTTTCAAACATAGCGGGCGAGAGCATTATACTTTCATTCACGCCGCATCTTATCCCGATCAAGCGCGGCATACTTGCTACGGTTTATGTAAACCTGAACCGCGAAAGCAGCGCGGAGGAGCTTGCGGAAATTTACAGGAATTTCTATAAAAACGAGTTTTTTGTGCGTGTCTGCGATACGGGTGAAATTCCCGAAACAAAGCATGTCGCGGGCTCGAATTTCGTTGATATCGGCGTATGCTATGACAAGCGCTTACAGCGCGCGGTCGTTGTGTCGGCTCTCGACAACATAGTAAAGGGCGCGGCGGGGCAGGCTGTGCAGAATATGAATTTGTTGTTCGGATTAGACGAAAAAACGGGACTGGATATGCCCGGTTACTACTTATAATATTGGGACGCTTGAGTAAAATCGCCCGGCTCACCGCTTTTCGCTCGGGGCAGTATCTACATACGGCACCGCTCACTCAAAACGGCAATCTGAACGATTTTTTTTCAAGCGTAGAAAGGTATAAAACTATGAATATGGACGAACTTATCAAAAAAGCCGGCATACTGATCGACGCGCTGCCGTACATTCAGAAATTTGCCGGAAAAACGGTAGTTATAAAATACGGCGGAAACGCTATGATCAACGAGGAGCTCAAAAACTCGGTAATGGAGGATATAACGCTTCTCAAATATATAGGCTTGAAGCCGATCGTGGTACACGGCGGCGGACCCGATATTTCGAAGGCGCTCAACGATCTCGGAATAAAGAGCAAATTCGTAAACGGTCTGCGCGTAACGGATAAAACAACAATGAGTGTGGCACAGCAGGTGCTTATCGGCAAGACCAACAAGGAAATCGTCGCGCTTCTTAACACGAAGGGCGGACGCGCGGTCGGTATAAGCGGTATTGACGGCAGCTTTATCGAGTGCAAAAAGCAGTATACCGAGGTTGACGGCGAGAAGGCTGATATAGGCTATGTCGGCGATATAGTGCATATCAAGCATTGTCTGATAGATTTGCTCGCGTCTGACCAGTATATCCCTGTAATCGCGCCTATCGGTACGGACGACGACGGAAACAGCTACAACATAAATGCCGACACGGTTGCGGCGGCGGTGGCAACGTCGGTGCAGGCTGAAAAGCTTATCTTGCTTACGGACGTCGAGGGATTGAAGGACGCGAAAGGCAACATTATCTACGAGGCGCACGAGGACGAGATCCAGGAAATGCTCGGCGACGGCACGATAAACGGCGGCATGATTCCCAAAATTCACGGCTGTCTCGATGCGATAAAAGCCGGAGTTACGGGCGTGCATATAATAGACGGACGCATCCCGCATTGTTTGCTTTTGGAGATATTCACAAAAACCGGTATCGGCACGCTTATAAAGAGCGATAAATATTGATTAATAAATCCGTTCCTGTTCGGAACGGATTTTTCTATTGACTAACAGCTCTAAAAGGTGTAAAATAATGTTATATGAATATTTTATTTAACAGGAGGAAAAATTTTATGGCTGAATTACGTTGGAACCCGCTCGTAAAGGACTGGGTTATGATTGCGTCGCACCGTCAGAACAGACCGCAGATGCCGAAGGACTGGTGTCCGTTCTGCCCGGGTCCCGATAACGACAAAGTACCCAAGAGCTTTTCGGTGCTCGAATACGACAACGACTTTCCCGCGCTCTCGCAGACTCCGCCCGAGCCTGACGACGTTGAAACGAGAATTTACAAGACAAAGCCCGCTTACGGCAAGTGTGAGGTAATTCTCTATTCACCCAATCACACGATAACGCTTCCGGAGCTGCCGACAGACCACATCAGAGAGCTTGTTGACCTGTGGGAGGAGAGATTTGTAAAAATAAGCTCGGACGAGAATATCAAGTACGTTTTCATCTTCGAGAACAGAGGCGCGGCTGTGGGCGTTACAATGCCGCACCCGCACGGTCAGATCTACGGCTACTCGGTAATTCCGAAGAAGATAGAGTTGGAGCTTGACTCGTGCAAGGAGCATTTTGAGGAAAGCGGACGCTGCCTTATATGCGATATGCTTGAGGACGAAAAGCAGGCGGGAAGCCGCGTGATATTCGAAAATGACGACTTTATCGTGTTCCTGCCGTTCTACTGCGAGTATCCATACGGCATCTACATAGCGGCGAAGCGTCATATACAGAACCTCACGCAGATGACGGACAAGGAAAAGACGAGCCTCGCGCAGACGTTAAAAGAAGCGGCGGGTACGCTCGACAGCCTGTTCGATTATACCTTCCCGTACATGATGTGCATGTACCAGAACCCCGTAAACGGCGAGGACGTATCGGATTATTACCATTTCCATATAGCGTTCTATCCGCCGATGAGAAGCGCGGATAAGATAAAGTACAACGCGTCGTCCGAGACGGGCGCGTGGGCGCACTGCAACCCGACCGCTCCCGAGGAAAAGGCGGTTGAGCTTCGCGCGGCGCATGAGAAATTTTTAAAGAAAATCGCAAAATAGCATACGAAGCGGAAAAATAACGCTCAAAGCTGTAATTATATAAGAAAAAAACATACGGCGGCCTTAACGGGCTGCCGTATTTTGTCTGAATGCGGAAATAGTTCTTGCCCTTACGCCTCGGATATGATAGAATAATATAAATAAAATAATTTGACGGGATCGGAGATAAATATGCGAATAGATATGGATTTTGTAAAATCGCTTGTTTACCGGACAAGGGATATAATTAACGACAAATCCCTTATAAGGTCGGTGAGCCAAAAGGGATTTGCCGATTTTGTAACGTCTGTGGACACGGGCGTGCAGGATATGCTTGAGCGAGAGCTGTCCGCGGTATATCCGGATATACAGCTCTTGGGCGAGGAAGGAGAGCGGCACAGGATCGATCCGTCCGGCGATATATGGATATTGGATCCGATTGACGGGACCACAAATCTCATATATGACTACCGCATGAGCGCCGTTTCGCTTGCTCTGTATTCAGGCGGCGCGATAGAGGCGGGTATTGTGTATAATCCTTTTACGGAGGAAATGTTTACGGCGCAAAAAGGCTGCGGGGCTTATCTGAACGGCGTCAGGATACATGCTTCGTCCGCCGGCTCCGTATCGGAAGGACTTATTTCGATAGGAACATCGCCCTACGAGAAGGAGCGCGCGGACAGGAATTTTGAAGTATTTAAAAATATATTCAAAACATCGCTGGACATCAGGCGCAGCGGCTCTGCGGCGCTCGATTTGTGCTATACGGCGGCGGCGAGAACGGACGGCTATATGGAACAGAATTTGAAGCCGTGGGATTTTGCGGCGGGTATGCTGATTTTGACGGAGGCGGGAGGAACTGTTACCGATTATGACGGCGGTGAAATAAATCCGCTTAAAAATTCCGACGTGCTCGCGTCGAACGGACATATTCATCGGGAGCTTTTAAATTTTTGGAAGTAAATCATAACTGATCGAGGGGGTAAAAAATGATTATTCAGATATGCGTGGGCTCGTCGTGTCATCTGAAGGGTTCGGAAAAAATCGTCGGACTTATTCAGGATGCCATAGCAGTCAATCATTTAGAAAATCAAATTACGCTTACAGGACAATTTTGCAGCGGAAACTGCAACAGAGTGGGAGTTACGATACAGGTGGACGATGATGTTTATACAGGCGTAACACCGGAGGGTTTTCGCGAATTTTTTCAAGAAAAGGTATTAAAGAAAATTAATTAAAAGGGAGTGACTGACGTGCCAAGTTGTCTTACACTAAAAAAATCCAACTGTAAAAACTGCTACAAATGCATACGCCACTGCCCCGTTAAATCGATACGTTTTTCGGGAAATCAGGCTCATATTATCGAGGATGAGTGCATTTTGTGCGGACAGTGCTTTGTGGTCTGCCCGCAGAACGCGAAGGAGATAGTTGACGATACGGAGAAGGTAAAGGTAATGCTTCAGTGTCCGGAGCCGGTCATTGTAAGCCTCGCGCCGTCTTTTATCGCAAATTACGACGGCGTGGGGATAGAGTCTATGAGAGAGGCGCTCCAAAAGCTCGGCTTTGCGGACGTTGAGGAAACGGCTGTCGGCGCTACTATTGTGAAGCGCGAATATGACCGGATACTTAAGGACGGTGAAAAGGATATAGTTATTTCCTCGTGCTGCCATTCCGTTAATCTGCTGATACAGAAATATTTCCCAAGGGAGCTGCACTATCTCGCGGACGTGCTCTCGCCGATGCAGGCTCACTGCGAAGATATAAAACGCCGTATACCCGACGCGAAAACGGTGTTTATAGGGCCGTGCGTTTCAAAGAAGGACGAGGCTGAAACATACGGCGATACGGTAGACGCGGCGCTCACGTTTGAGGAGCTTACAAACTGGCTCAACGCCGAGCATATAGAGTTGAAACGGGAAATACGCAAAAACGAGGAAAGTCTTGCGCGGTTTTTCCCGACCGCCGGAGGCATACTCAAAACTATGGCAAAGGATGCGCCGGAATATAAATATATGGCGATCGACGGGGTGGAAAACTGCATAGCGGCGCTCAGAGATATTGAGCGCGGCAGAGTTCACCGCTGCTTTATTGAAATGTCAGCATGCGCGGGAAGCTGTATAGGCGGTCCCGTTATGGAAAAATACCACAGGAGTCCGGTCAAGGATTATCTGTCCGTGGCAAATTTCGCGGGCGAGAAGGATTTCGGCGTTGAGCAGCCCGACGTTATGTCGCTCAGAAAGAATTTTGAGGCTATAGACCGCGCCGCGAAAATGCCGGACGAGTATGAGATAAAGGATATACTTCGCCAAATGGGCAAATTTGAACCGTCTCAGGAGCTTAACTGCGGTTCATGCGGCTATGACACCTGCCGCGAAAAGGCTGTGGCGATATATCAGGGCAAGGCTGAAATTTCAATGTGTCTGCCGTATCTCAAGGACAAGGCGGAAAGCTTCTCTGACACGATCGTGAAAAACACGCCGAACGGACTTATAGTGTTGAATGAAAATCTTGAGGTTCAGCAGATAAACGCCGCCGCAAGGCGAATCATGAATATACGCTCGTCTTCGGACGTGCTCGGCGATCCCGTTGTGCGTATTCTCGATCCGGGTGTTTTTCTTGAGGTGCTGCGAACCGGCAGAAGCGTCAGCGATAAGCGCGTTTATCTCGCCGAATATGAGAGGTACGTCGAACAGACTGTGGTTTACGATAAGGATACGCATATGATGATATGTATTCTACGCGACGTTACAAATGAGGAAGAGGAACGCGAAAAGAAAGAGGATATCAGCCGCAGAACCATAGAGGTAGCGGACAAGGTGGTTGAAAAGCAGATGCGCATTGTTCAGGATATTGCGTCGCTGCTCGGAGAGACGGCTGCCGAAACCAAAATTGCGCTGTCAAAGCTGAAGGAGTCGATTGCAGATGAATGATTTATGTACCGATATAGGATATAAAAGCATAAACCACTACGGCGAGCAGCTCTGCGGCGATCATGTCGAGATCGTCGAGCAGGACGATTCGGCGATAGTGGTTCTCGCGGACGGGCTCGGAAGCGGAGTGAAAGCGAGCATACTGTCCACGCTCACGTCAAAGATAATTTCAACAATGATGGCAGAGGGGCTGCCGATAGAGGAATGTGTCGCGACAATAGCGGCAACGCTGCCGGTATGCTCCGAGAGAGGCGTGGCGTATTCCACGTTTACTATCATACATATTATAGAAAATACCACCGCTGAAATTATTCAGTACGATAACCCGCATGTAATTCTGATACGCGATAACGAAAATTATGACTATTCGAAAACCGAAATGAATATTGACGGCAAGAAGATATTCAAATCCGTAATAAAGCTCCGAGAAAACGACATATTTATCGCGATGAGCGACGGCTGTCCGCATGCGGGAATAGGAATAGCGTATAATTTCGGCTGGAAGCGGGAGGACATAATCGAGTTTATGGAGGCTCTCGCTCCGGCGGGCTATACGGCGAAAACGCTGTCCACAATACTTGTGGACGAATGCTGGAAGCTCTACGGAGGCGAACCCGGCGACGACGCCACCGCCTGCGTTATAAGAGTGCGCAAAAGAGTGCCGATGAATTTGCTTTTCGGGCCGCCGGCAAACCGCGACGACTGCAACCGAATGATGGCTCTGTTCTTTTCAAAGGGAGGCAAGCATATCATATGCGGCGGAACAACATCGTCGATAGCTGCCAAGTATCTCGGCAAACAGATCAGGGCAAGCCTGAGCTTTGAAACCCCCGACGTGCCGCCGACAGCCGAAATAGACGGAGTAGATTTGGTGACAGAGGGTGTTATTACGGTCAATAAAGTCCTCGAATACGCGAGGGATCACCTCGGCGAGGACAGATGCTACGACGAGTGGAGTGTGCGCCGCGACGGAGCATCCATGATATGCCGTCTGCTGTTTGAGGAGGCGACCGATATAAACTTCTATGTCGGCAGAGCAGTTAATCCGGCGCATCAAAATCCGGATCTGCCAATAAATTTTAATATTAAAATGAATCTCGTCAGGGAGCTGTCGGAATGTCTTAAACAAATGGGCAAGCATATAAAAGTAAGTTATTTTTAGAAAAAACCGAAAAATTTTAAAAAAACTATTGCAAAATAAAATAAAGGTGATATAATATATTTGCCAAATTGATAAAAATTTAACAATAATACAAGGAGGAAATAAATTATGGCAAGATTTACATTACCGAGAGACCTGTATCATGGCAAGGGCGCGCTTGAAAACCTCAAGAGCCTTGAGGGTAAAAAGGCGATAGTCGTAACGGGCGGCAGCTCGATGCGAAAGGGAGGTTTCCTTGCAAAAACAGAAGAGTACCTGAAGGAAGCGGGTATGGAGGTTAAAATTTTCGAGGGCGTAGAGCCTGATCCGTCGGTTGAGACGGTTATGAAGGGCGCGGCTGAAATGAGAGATTTCGAGCCGGATTGGATAGTGGCGATAGGCGGCGGCTCGCCGATAGACGCCGCAAAGGCTATGTGGGCTTTCTATGAGTATCCCGACACGAGCTTTGAAGATTTATGCGTTCCGTTCAACTTCCCGAAGCTCAGAACAAAGGCTAAGTTTTGCGCGATTCCCTCAACGTCGGGAACGGCTACGGAGGTTACTGCGTTCTCGGTTATAACAGACTACGCGAAGGGCGTAAAATATCCGCTTGCGGACTTTGAAATTACGCCGGATGTGGCTATAGTTGATCCCGATCTTGTTTCGACCTTACCGCCGAAGCAGGTTGCGTATACGGGCATGGACGCGCTTACGCACGCGATAGAGGCATATGTTTCCACGCTTAATTCGCCGTTCACCGATCCGCTTGCGATTAAGGCTATAGAGATGGTATTCGATTATCTGCCGCAGTCGTATCTTGGCGATATGGACGCGCGTGAGCAGATGCACTACGCTCAGTGTCTTGCGGGTCAGGCGTTCTCGAACGCGCTTTTGGGAATCGTTCACTCTATGGCGCACAAGACGGGCGCGGCATTCTCGACGGGACACATTCCGCACGGATGCGCTAACGCTATCTATCTGCCTTACGTTATAAAGTACAACGCTCACGAGCCGGAGGCGATGCGCCGTTATGCTGATATCGCGAGACGCGCCGGATTCGGCGGCACATCGGAGAAATCACAGGTCAACGCGCTTATAGCGAAGATCGAGGAATTTAACAGAGCGCTCAGCATTCCTAAAACTCTGAAGGAATTTGGCGTAAACGAGGATGAATTTAATGAAAAAATAGATAAAATAGCGGAGCTTGCTGTTGGGGACGCATGCACGGGTTCAAATCCGAGAAGCATAACGCCCGAACAGATGAAAAAGCTGTTTATCTGCACCTACTACGGAACTGAAGTAGATTTCTGATAAAAAATGCGGGACTGCGTCAAAATACGGCGCAGTCCTTTAATTATAATAGCAAATAATTATATTAAACGGTCAGATATGCTTGACATAAATAGGATGCCGCTGTAAAATGTAATAAGAAAAGAGGTGCGTTTTATGGAATTGAGAGTTCTGAAATATTTTCTTGCGGTAGTCAGGGAAGGCAATATAACCGCGGCGGCGCAGTCGCTTCATATTTCGCAGCCGACCTTGTCGCGTCAGCTTATGGAGCTTGAGGAAGAAATGGGACAAACGCTGTTGGTTAGGGGCAGCAGGCGTATCGCTTTAACTGAGGCGGGCGTGCTTTTTCATAAACGCGCCGAGGAGATAATGAGCCTTGTCGATAAGACGAGATCGGAAATGGCGGCGAGTGAAAGCCTTTCGGGCGAGATACGAATAGGCTCCGCCGAAACCCGTGGCATTAAAATAATCGCGGACGCGGCAAATCTGCTGAAGAACGAGGGGTGGAACATACGCTATCATATTTCAAGCGGCAACGCGCAGGAGGTAACAGAACAGCTTGATAAGGGGCTTATTGATTTGGGCTTGATTATAGGCTCGTTCGACACGCAGAAATACAGTTTTCTGAGTCTGCCGTCTCAAGACAGGTGGGGTTTGCTTATGCGCGGGGACGATCCGCTTGCAAAACAGGATGAGATTGACGTAAAAGAGCTGCTGTCCATGCCGATTATAATTTCAAGACAAGCGCTGGAAAATAACGAGCTTGCCGGACATACCGCGCTGACTTTCGATAAGCTGAACATAACGGCGACATATAATCTTTTGTATAACGCGTCTGTCATGGTGGAGGAGGGGCTCGGCTGCGCGCTTTGCCTTGAAGGGATAGTAAATACGGGCGGCGTGGGAAATCTGCGTTTTGTGCCGCTGAAGCCGAGGATATTGACAACCATGAACATTATATGGAAGCGATATCAGGTATTTTCAAAACCCGCGGAACAATTCCTTGAAAAATTGAGAGAACTGCTGGCCCGCGAGGTGTGAAGCAGCGCGGCGCGGTTTTGACGTGTTTTCGTTATGATAATTCCTTAGCTATGGCGCGCAGTGCTTGTTTAAAATATTCAATATCATCGCCGCTCACTCCCGCATAGTCTGCGATAAGGGTATTATGAGTGTTCTTTTGAGGCGTAAAATAATAATCATCGGAATTATACAGCTTTATGCTGTATTTTTTTGCCATTTCAAGTATTTGTCCAGCGTGCGGCGAGCTGAACAGCAAATGCAGCCCCGCCTTTTCTCCGCTTATGCTTATATCCGCGCCGGATGACGTAAGAGCGTAGATGAGCGCGTCACGCCGTTTCCTGTAAATATTTTTTACACGGTTTAAATGACGCGAGAGATAATTTTCCGCGATAAAGCGGCTGAGCGTATGCTGCTCAAAGCGCGGAACAGTCGATGAGTAATGTGAAAAACGCTCCTCATAAAGCGCGAGAAGTTTTCGGGGAAGCACCATGTAGGCTATGCGTATCGACGGAGCCAGCACGCGCGAAAATGTGTTCAGATATATGACATTTTCGCTATTCATGCCCTGAAGCGCCGTTACGGGACGTTTGGAAAAATTAAATTCGCTGTTGTAGTCGTCCTCGATGATATAGCGGTCATCCGATTTATCCGCCCAGCTCAAAAGCTCCCATCTTCTGTCAAAGGGCATGATAATGCCGGTCGGGAATTGATGGGACGGGGTTATATATACGGTGTCCGCGTCGGTCTTGCCGAGCTGTTCCGCGGAAATGCCGTGCTCGTCCAGCTCGATATAATTTACGGCATAGCCGCTGTTTGTAAAAATCCTTTCTATTTTTCCGTAACCGGGATTTTCCACGGCGTACCGTCTGCCGTTTCCGAGAAGCTCGATAAGGAGCATTAGAAGATACTCGATCCCCGCGCCGACTATGATCTGACGGGGCGAGCATTTGACGCCTCGAAATTCATGCAGATATTTAGCTATATTTTCTCGTAATTCATAATCGCCTTTGACTTCTCCGGCGTTTAAAAGCTCGGGATTTTCGTACATAACCTCCTTTGAAAGCTTTACCCAGGTCGAGTACGGAAACGATCCCGTATCGACGGCGTTTGTGCGGAAATCTATTTTATAATTTTCCTTTTTCGGAGGCTCGTTTTCGGCTGTGATATGTCCGTCGCTTATCGGTTTTTCGACGTGCCTTACATAAAATCCGCTGCGGGGTACGGAGCGCAGAAATCCTTCCTGGACAAGTATTTCATACGCCGTTTCAACGGTGTTTACGCTTATTCCGAGATGTGCCGATAACGCTTTTTTTGACGGCATACGCTCGTTTTCCTTCAAACGGCTGCCTCGTATTTCTTCGGCGATATATTCATAAAGCTGCTCGTAGAGCGGAGATTTGCTTGCCGCATCTAATGAAAGTGTAAAATTGTACATTAATCTGACCTCATAAAAAATATGTATTTTGACACTTTTAATAGTGTCAATTTTCGCTATAATTATATATAAACAATTTAAAATTGTCAAGGAGGAAAAGATTAATGAGTACACAATTTGAATTAAACAAAAATCTCGCGCAGATGCTTAAAGGCGGCGTAATTATGGATGTAACCACGCCCGAACAGGCTCGCATAGCCGAGGAGGCGGGAGCATGCGCCGTAATGGCGCTTGAGAGGATACCCGCAGATATCCGCGCCGCGGGAGGCGTGTCGAGAATGAGCGATCCGAAGATGATAAAGGGCATACAGGAGGCTGTTTCGATTCCCGTTATGGCGAAGTGCAGAATAGGACATTTCGCGGAGGCGAGAATATTGCAGGCGATAAAAATAGATTATATAGACGAAAGCGAAGTGCTGTCGCCGGCAGACGACAAATACCATATCAACAAAAGAGATTTTAAGGTTCCTTTCGTGTGCGGCGCTAAGGATTTGGGCGAGGCGCTGAGAAGAATTAACGAAGGCGCGGCTATGATAAGAACAAAGGGCGAGCCTGGAACCGGCGATGTTGTTCAGGCGGTTCGTCATATGAGAATGATGATGTCGGAAATCAGAAGGATACAGAATATGTCCGAGGACGAGTTGTACGAGGCGGCAAAGCAGCTTCAGGTGCCGTATAATCTTGTCGAGTACGTTCATGTAAACGGAAAACTGCCCGTTGTGAATTTTGCAGCCGGCGGAGTGGCTACGCCGGCGGACGCGGCACTGATGATGCACCTTGGAGCGGAGGGCGTGTTTGTAGGCTCGGGAATATTTAAATCGGGAAATCCGGCAAAGCGCGCGGCGGCAATAGTGCAGGCTGTAACGAATTTTGAGGACGACAATCTTTTGGCGGAGCTTTCCGAGGATTTGGGCGAGGCTATGGTCGGCATTAATGAAAATGAAATTGCGTTGCTTATGGCGGAGCGCGGCAAATGATGAAGGTAGGAATTTTAGCGCTGCAGGGCGCGTTTGCCGAGCATAAGCAATCACTTTGCAGTATAGGCGTCGACTCGTTTGAAATACGGCAGAAAAAAGACATAGAGCAGCCGTTTGACGGGCTTATCATCCCTGGAGGAGAAAGCACGGTAATAGGAAAATTACTGCGTAAACTGGATCTGCTTGAACCGTTAAAATCCATGATAGAAAACGGCATGCCGGTGTTCGGTACCTGCGCGGGACTTATAATCCTCGCAAAAAATGTGGAAGGCGAGGAGAGCCATATCGGAACAATGAATATAACGGTAAAACGCAACGCGTACGGAAAACAAATCGACAGCTTCAGCGACACAGCCGTAATAGAGAAAGTGTCTCCGAATCCCGTGCCGCTTGTATTCATACGCGCCCCGTGGATAGAAAGCGCGGGAGACGGCGTTGAAATCCTATGTGAGCTTAACGGACATATAGTTGCGGCAAGGCAGGAAAATATGCTTGTGACATCCTTTCACCCTGAGCTTACAAAGGATACCGCGTTCCATAAATATTTTGCCGATATCATAAAGAACTCGTCCGAGACGCCGGCAGTTCGCGCTGTATAAACGGTCAACTTTGACATACGCTCCGTTATGTGAGCGACAAAGAACACCGCATTTTTTGACTAAAAAAGCAAAGCCCGCTCATTTCGGAGCGGGCTTTTGTATGTATATGCTACTGCGCGGAGATTTCGTCTATGTCATCCACCGCGTTCATCAACGGCGCGTTGCTGCCGTCCCAGAGCAGGAATTTGTAATTGTCAGACGATGGGATCTCCGCGCTGACGGTTATTGCTCCGTCCACTATGGCGGATTTTGTACCGATCGTTATACCGATTATGTGTCCCTGTTCGTCATATTCGGCTACGAAAAGCTCTATGTTTTCAAGCTCCGCCGCGCGCGAGGGATCTGTCACGCTGACTGTAAATTCAACCGTGTTATTCTCGCGGTCTACCTCCGGTACAACCGGCTCTACCTCCAGGGGAGGAACGGGAGTCGGAGACGGCTCGGACGGCCGGTCGGGCGTGGGAGTCGGGTCTGTCGGCTTGGGCGCGGGCGTGATCTCGGGTTCGCTGTCGCTGCACTTGAGAGCGGCTTTGAGAAGGGAGTCATTGTCCTCCAATATCGCCATACGTCTCCATTGTCGTACAGTGCCGCTAAATTCTACGTCCGCCAGACTGTAACAGCCGTAAAACGCTCCCTTGCCAATATTTGTGAGAGCGCCCGACAATGTTATATCCGTCAGACTGCGGCAGCCGGAAAACGTGTATGACCCGATTTCAGTAACCGATTCCGGAATTTTTATGTCTGTGAGATTGCTGCAGTCGCAAAACGCATAGAAGCTTATACTCGTCACGCTGTCCGGGATATTTACACTTTCCAGACTATCACAATCGTAAAACGCATTGTAGCCTATAGCCGTCACGCTGTCCGGGATATTTACACTTTCCAGACTATCGCAATTATAAAATGCCTTTTCGCCTATATCTTTTACACTGTCAGCTATCTGTATGCTTTGTATTCTCGTGCAATCCCTGAACGCATTGGCGCCTATCGACGTCACTCCTTCCTCCACTATCACCTTAGTAACAGTTTTGGGCCACGGTCCGGTCGAGTCTGTGATTCCACCTCCTGTCGGAGTAGGTATATTACGATAAAAATTTTTTATCCCGCCCGTGCCGCTTATCGTGAGTACGTTGTTGCTGTCTACCTCCCAGGTTACATTATCGCTGTCGGCAGCTCCGCATGTGCCGCTTTTTGCCGCCTCAGGATCCGGCGTTATTAAAGGCTTTTCAAGCTCCGTGCCGCCGCACTTGAGCGCGGCGGTGAGAAGAGGGGCATTGCCGTCTATCGCTATATCGATCCGTCCCCATTGTTTGTCGGTGCTTTCGTATTCCACGCTTGTCAGGCTGCGGCATCCGTAAAACGCGTTTGAATCGATTTTCGTAACCGATTCAGGAATTTTTATGTCTGTGAGACTGCTGCAGTTGTAAAGCGCATTGGAGCTTATATTCGTCACGCCGTCCGGGATTTCTATATTTTCCAGACTGCGGCAGTTATAAAACATGTCGGAGCCTATACTCGTCACACTGTCCGAGATATTTACGCTCGTGAGACTGTCGCAATCGTAAAACGCCTTGTCGCCTATGCTTTCTACACTGTCGGCTATCTGTGCGCTTTGTATGGCCGTATCCGCGAATGTGCGATAACCTATCCCGGTAATTCCGTCCTCAACTATTACCTTCGTAATTGTATAGGGCCACGGTCTGTTTATATCAACATAATCGGACTCATGCTCGCTCACCATGCGCTCCTCACGAAAATCCTTTATTTTTCCCGTGCCGCTTATCGTGAGTACATTGTTGCTGTCAACTGTCCCATGTTACATTGTCGCTGTCGGTAGCCCCGCATGTGCCGCTTTCCACTATGACCGGCTCCTCCGCGCCCGCAATACACGGCATAAACGCCGCGAGCATACAAAACATGAGCATAATGCTCAAAATTCTTTTTTTCATACAAAACCTTCCTTTCACATATGTTTGATTTTTGAAAATTTCGCGCAAAAAAATGCGCGGCTTCATTAACCCATCAAGCCGCGCATTAAAAAACGCGGTCTTTGACTGAATGCTACCACACATCTTCATCCGAAATAACTCTTGATAACGGAATAGTAATCAAAGCCTACGCCTTTTCCATAGCGTAGCCGTTATCATAAAGAGCTATTCAATAAAGATATGTGGTAAGTATATTTTACCATATCAATCCCAAAAAGTAAATAGAAATATAAAAAATCCCATCCGCAAAATAACCCCCCGCCGCCGAAGCATTGGGGGTATCGGGTGGAGAATATTCGCTCACTCGTTAGAATTTCCGTTAGAACTCGGAAAAAATAGGGGAAATAAGTGACGTTTCAAGCACGAAAAAAACGGCTAAAACCTGCATGGTTAAGCCGTTTTTGAGCCGATGAACCACTTGCATATAAATGCGAACTTGTTTATATGTGCGATCACCTTGCTGCCGTCCGTTTCAAAATACGACACATCTGATATATCAAAGATATATTCATATTCATTTTTAAAGAAAAACATTTTCTGCTGCTTGCCGCCGAGCAATTCGATAAGATTACGCACCTGCGTGCTTTCGGTCTGCCCGTGTATGATGATTTCCGGCTCGGTTAAATCGGCGTGCTCAAGCGTTATTTTCATCTTAATCACCTCTGAGATTATTTTACCACACAATGCGTTATTTGTCAGCGGATTTTTGGCATGTGGTATGATTTTGCGGGTAAGAGGAAAAGGCGCGGCAATTACCGCGCCTATGTTACCATTATTCGGTTAGTTTTTTGTCAACCGGCGGTTGAGGTGGGAATCATCCTTTCACTTCAATTAAAATCGACATCATTTTTTTCTGATAGGCTCACTTCATTTTGATATACATCTGTTTATATAGACACCGCAGCTGCGGAACAGAAATTACTCCGCTTATACTTATGTCGTAATTACAGGAATACGATTATGCCGGCGCGACGGCGATCGCGCCGGTAATGCTGATATTCTCTTTCTTCTGCTGCCGCGGAAAAGCCGATACCCATTTTGCCGCTTCCGCTTGCCTGAACGTTGATTAAAAAACATCCGATTTACATCTTTACAAATTACGGCATAAATGATAATATAATATATATCGTATACATTTTGACGATTATATGATTGGGGTTATACGCTGTGTGCTGTATTTAATCAGGGTGGTGTACTTGAATACAACGCTTAAAATTTATGCGTTATATTTTTGGTCGAATTTTTAAAGAAAGGGTGGGTTTTATGAAAAAAAGGGCAATAACTATATTTGTTGCTGTGATACTTACAATAGCAGGAATCCAAGTCTGCGCATATGCGGCCGATGCTGTGAAAACCGAGTCAAGTATTTATTTGAATGACTCGCGTGTGTCTATAGACGGATATAACATTAATGGAAATAATTATTTTAAACTCAGAGATTTGGCGTATGCTTTAAGAGATACGACAAGCTGTTTTGATGTGGAGTGGAATGCGGAGTCAGACCAAGTAGAGCTTATGACTCAAAAGGCTTATTCGGGATATGCAGACGAGATTAGATGGTGGATATCGCCGGTGTATGCTGCAGAAACTACGTCGGCACTTTTAATAGACGGTCAAAAAATTGATATTACAGCTTATAATATAAACGATTATAATTACTACAAACTACGGGATTTGGGTGAATTTATACCGTTGGGCATTTATTGGGATGAAGCCGAAGACAGTATTTATTTATATACCGGATTGGATAATGGCTGCGTGCTGACTGATGGGAACGGTAAAATGAGCCGTTTAATGAGTACATCTAAAAGCACCGACAGATGGTCTACGGTGATACGCTCATATATGTGTGACAACGAAGATGGTACATTCAGTGTTATTGACGCGGAAAATGACAAAATTTATGTGGATACATATGATACGGAGACCGACGAATTGCTTACCACATACGAGATCCCGTATGAATTGGAATTGTTTGGAGGCTTTTATTCGGGAGAGAAATATAATTTTATAGTGTACGGTCAGAATAATAATGAAGAGGATGACAATAAAGTAACATTTAAAACAGTGAAATACTCAAAGGATTGGGAAAAAATCGGCGCCGCTGATTATAAGGGGAATAATACGATACATCCGTTTGATGCGGGAACATTAAGAATGGCGGAAAACAACGGTTATCTTTATGTTCGCACCTGTCATGAAATGTATACTTCATCAGACGGATTGAATCATCAATCCAATATGGCATATCAGGTCGATATAGAAAGTATGAAAATCATTACAAACTCAATGAGTTATGTAAGTCATTCCTTTAATCAATTTATAAAGATCAATGAAAACGGCGATATCATACTCGTAGATCACGGGGACGCGTATCCGAGAAGCATTGTAATGACCGTATTGAGCGATGAAAATTATGAAACGCAAAAACTGTTTGAAATTCCGGGTCCGATAGGGGCTAACTGTACGGGAGTTACAGTCGGAGGATTGGAATTTTCGCAAGACAGCTATCTGGTCGCGATAAACACCATCGACCACACAAAAGCATCCGGTTACGACAGCTTTAATATATTCGGTCTTGATAAAGACGAGCGCGATATTGTGCTGCTGGTATCAAAGAGAGATAATAATCAAACGCAAAAAGCGAAACAGATATATTTGACGGATTATCCGGATAATAACAAACTCGGAAGCACGCCGTATCTCGTAAAACTTGATGACGACAGATTTATGGTCTTATGGGAAGAGTTTAACTATGAACCGTCAAAGGATAACGGTGTAAAATATGTAGAGGTTGACGGAAACGGAGAAGTTATATCAAGCGTGCAGTCGTTGCCGGATATGCGTCTGTCAAGCGATTGTCAGCCGATCGTAATTAATGACGAGGTCGTATGGTACATAAACAAAAAAGCCGGACGTATGTTTTATAAAATACCGATTGACTAAAAAATAAGTTTTATAAATTCTACTTGACATTCCATATCCTCTATGCTATAATACACTTGTTCACGCGGAGGCGGATTATTCGTAGGAAATAACGAGCCGGATAAGGTGATGGGCTGGGACGCCCGTTCTCTTGTCCGACTCTTTTTTTGGATTATTCTGTATGTTGGGAGGAATACGATGGAAAACAAAAAAACGGCAAATAAATTTCATATGCTGTGGCATTTTATGCGGGGGAGCAAGCGGTTTTTCCTGATCGGCGTACTGGCAACCATCGCCGTAACGCTTCTCGATATGCTTTCCCCTCAGATCATGCGTGCTACGATCGACAGCGTGCTCGGCAGTTCCGCGCTTCCCGCGAGCATGGCGAAGCTGCTGGAAGCCGTAGGCGGACGGGAATATCTTAGGGCGCATCTGTGGTGGCCCGCGCTCGCGGTGCTTGCGGCGGCGGGTATCGCGGCTGTGTTTCGGTATATTTCGACCGTGTCTAACACGCAGGCGGCGGAAACTCTCGTTAAAACAATGCGCGACGACCTGTTCGGGCATATTCAGCATCTGCCGTTTTCGTGGCATATGAAAAATCAGACGGGCGATATGATCCAGCGGTGTACCTCCGATGTGGATACCACAAAGCAATTTGTCAGCGATCAGCTTGTGAATGTTTTTCGCATTGTTCTGCTTTTGGTTCTATCGCTTGCATTCATGTTTTCGATGAATGTGAAGCTCACATTGGTGGCGGTCATTACATTTCCCGTTATAATCGCTTTTTCGGCGGTATTCCACAGTCGGATAGGGCGTTTGTTTACGATATGCGACGAAAACGAGGGCGTGCTGTCAACGCTGGCGCAGGAAAATCTGACCGGAGTGCGCGTCGTGCGAGCTTTCGGGCGCGAAGCGTATGAAAAGGACAGATTTGAAAAGCAGAACAACAAATACACGGACGCGTGGATGAAGCTGTGTATGATACTCGCGAAATTCTGGGCGACAGGCGACGCGCTTTCGGGATTGCAGATAATGCTTATGGTAGTTCTCGGCTCGGCGCTTTGCGTAAACGGTTCGCTTTCTTCAGGCGAGCTTATCGCGTTTATATCGTATAACTCCATGCTTGTATGGCCGGTGCGAAATCTGGGACGCATGATCTCGGATATGAGCAAAACGGGCGTTTCACTGGAGCGCATATATTACATAATGTCGTCGCCCGTCGAGGAGGACAAACCCGATTCACTTACTCCGCCGCTTGACGGGGATATACGATTCGAGCACGTCAGCTTCGGCTATGACAGCGCGCCGGTGCTGCATGATGTAAGCTTCACCATACCCGGTCACACCACCTTCGGGATTTTGGGCGGCACGGGAAGCGGTAAAACTACGCTTATGTATCTTCTTAACCGTTTATATGATTTGCCTCCCGAACAGGGGAGCATTACCATAGGCGGAGTTCCTATAGAAAAAATCAAGCTGGATTGGCTGCGGTCAAATATCGGTATGGTTCTGCAGGAGCCGTTTTTGTTCTCGCGCACTATCGGCGAGAATATAGGAATTACAAATGACGATCTGCCTCGGAACGAACTGCGCCGCGCGGCGCGTATAGCGTGTCTTGAGGATACCGTACTCGATTTTGCGAAGGGCTATAACACGATAGTCGGCGAGCGCGGCATTACGCTTTCGGGCGGACAGAAGCAGCGCGTGGCGATCGCCCGTATGCTTACGCAGAGGTCGCCGGTCATGGTGTTTGACGATTCGCTGTCGGCGGTCGATACCGAAACGGACGCGAAAATACGCGCGGGACTGCGCGAGGGATTGGGCGACGCTACCGTTGTGCTCATATCTCACCGTATCACGACGCTGATGCACGCCGACAAAATCATGGTCCTCGATAAGGGACGGGTATCGCAGATAGGCACCCATGACGAGCTTATATCCGTTCCGGGTATTTACCGTGATATTTTCAATTTGCAGCTTAAAAACGAAGAGGAGGCGGATGAATGATGAAACACAGCGAGGAACACCTTCATTTGCCATTCTTCGGCTTGGGAGAGCTGTGGAAATATATACGTCCGTACCGCGCGATATTTTTTTCCATGCTTCTGCTCGGGCTCGTCGGCACTGTGGGTGACGTAATACTGCCGCTGTTCCAGCAGTACGCAATCGACCATTTTGTTGCGGCGCGCACGCTTCACGGGCTGACGGCTTTTATATGCGCCTATGCGGGAGTGCTGGCTGTACAGGTATTGCTGAACGCCGTGTCCTCATATCAGGCGTGTCAGATAGAGATGTATGTCGGACGCGATTTGAAACGCGCGAGCTTTAACCATCTGCAAACGTTGTCGCTGTCGTATTTCAATACAAACAGCGTCGGATATATCCACGCGCGAGTTATGAGCGATACCAACAGGCTCGGCTCTCTCGCCGCGTGGGACAGTATCGACTGCATATGGCGCGGAACGTATGTAGTCGGCGCGATAATCGCTATGCTTACAATAAATTGGCGGCTCGCGCTGTGGGTGATTTTGCTGGCGCCGCCGGTAGCGCTGTTTTCTGTGTATTTTCAAGGAAAGCTGCTCGTATTGAACCGTCGTATACGCGAAATAAATTCGCAGATCACCTCCAATTTCAACGAGGGCATAACGGGCGCTAAAACGGCGAAAACGCTCGTTATCGAGGATAAAATGCAAAACGATTTTGAAAGCGCCTCTCAGGATATGCGCCGTACCTCCGTACACGCCGCCCGCTATAAAGCGATGTTTTCCGCGCTTATCAGCTTTTCCGCGTCTATGGCGCTGTCGGCTGTACTGTGGCGCGGCGGAATCATAACTCTTGACGGCGTTATGACAATAGGCGTTCTGTCGGTGTTCATGTCGTACGCTCAGGGACTTATCGAGCCGATACGCTGGATTGTAAACGCCATGTCCGACCTTGTGACCGTGCGAGTGAATATGGAGAGATTCACCCGTTTAATGCGCACGCGTCCCGACGTTTGCGACAGCGAGGAGGTAACGAGACGCTACGGCGACTGCTTTACGGCAAAACGCGAAAACTGGGAGCCGCTTCACGGAGATGTGGAATTTGACCATGTGACATTCCGCTATCCCGACGGAGACGAAACTGTTCTCAAGGATTTCTGCCTGCATGTGCCGCAGGGAACGACCGTCGCTATCGTCGGGGAAACGGGAGCGGGCAAATCGACGCTTGTAAATCTTGTTTGCCGTTTTTTTGAACCCACCGAGGGCAGAGTTCTTATTGACGGACGCGATGTGCGCGAACGGTCGCAGCTGTGGCTGCACAGTCATATTGGCTATGTGCTTCAAACTCCGCATCTGTTTTCAGGTACGATTTTGGAAAATCTTCGCTACGGCAATCCTAACGCGACTATGGAGGAAATAGAAAACGCGGTCAAGAGCGTTCACGCGGACGAGATAATAAAGCGGATGGAAAAGGGATATGACAGCGACGTGGGCGAGGAAGGCGATCTGCTGTCAACGGGCGAAAAGCAACTTATCAGCTTCGCGCGCGCCATTCTCGCCGACCCGCGCATCTTTGTGCTTGACGAAGCGACCTCCTCTATCGACACTATGACCGAAAAATATATTCAGGAAGCGATAGAAAAGCTGATGACGGGACGAACCTCGTTCGTGATAGCCCACCGCCTGTCCACTATACGCCGCGCCGATATTATCCTTGTGGTAAAGGACGGCGCTATAATCGAGCGCGGCACCCACGAAGAATTGCTCGCGAAGCGCGGCTATTATTACAGCCTTTACACGCGCCAGTACGAGGAGGAATTAAATTCCGATTATTGGAAGAATTGAGTAAAGGTGAAAATCGGAATAGTGAAATTAAACGTAATGAGTTCGGTGCAATACCGAACTCATTACCGATTAATTTAATATTATTTTTTCTAAACTTTGGGGTTTACTTCAATATCTCTCAGTCCGTATTTTTTTATCTTCTGTGCGGAAGCATTCCCTTCCAAAAGTCCGGCATCAGCATTATAAGCATCGGATAAAGCTCCAGTCTTCCCGCGAGCATATCAAACATCATAACATACTTCGCAAACGGCGAGAAGAACGAGAAGCTTTCCGTCGGACCCGCTTTGCTGAGTCCAGGGCCTATGTTGTTCATCGTAGCCGCGACAGCCGTGAAGGTAGTGGTAAAATCGTTGTTGTCGAGCGAAACAAGCAGTACCGAAATCACGAAAACCAGCACATACGCCGACAGGAAAACGCTCACCGAGCGCACCACCTCGGGCGGGACGGGTTTTTGCTCCGCCTTTATCGGCATAACGCGTTTCGGATGGAAGAAAAGCGTGATTTCGCGTTTTACCGTCCTGAAGAATATCAGCACACGCGAAACCTTTATTCCGCCGCCGGTACTTCCCGCGCACGCGCCCACAAACATCAGTGTGACCATAGTGACAAGCGCGATCTGCGGCCATATCTCGTAATCGAGCGTGGTAAATCCCGTAGTCGTTATGACCGACGCGACCTGGAAAAACGCGTGGCGCAGCTTCGTCATAAAGCCCATTTCAGGCGATATGTTAAACGCATAGAGCGAGCACATTATAACCGTGACCGCTCCCAAAATTATAAGCAGGTAATACCGCGCCTCCTCGTGAACGAGCGCCGCGCGGAAGCGTTTTGTTATAAGCAGAAAATACACTCCGAAATTGACGCCGAAAAGCATCATAAACACTGCGACGACCCATTGTATGGCGGGTGAATATCCGCCCATGCTCGTCGCCTTCACGCCGAAGCCTCCCGTTCCGGCTGTTGCGACCGCCGTATTTAGCGCGTCAAACGCAGGCATACGCGCTATGACAAGCGCGATAAATTCCGCGACTGTCAAAGCCAAATAAATCGCGTACAGCACGAACGCCGTCTGCCTGATTTTCGGCATAAGCTTGCTCACTGTCGGTCCCGGGCTTTCGGCGCGCATAATATTCATCGTCGAGCCGCCCGTCATCGGGATAAGCGCCAGCAGAAAAACAAGAACGCCCATACCGCCTATCCAGTGCGTAAGGCTGCGCCAAAGAAGCGACGCGTGAGAAAGCGCCTCGACATCATCGAGAATACTCGTTCCGGTAGTGGTAAAGCCGGATACGGTTTCAAAAAGCGCGTTCGTGAACGACGGAATATCGCCGTTTATAACAAACGGCAGGCAACCCAAAATACTTAAAAGTATCCAGGAAAACGCCGTCACGGCAAATCCCTCGCGCGTGAAAAACGTCATATTTTTCGGCTTTCTGAACACAATAATAGTGCCTATGACAATACAGAGAAGCGCTATTGTCAAAAAGGCGATCCCGTCATGCTCGCCGTACACGAGCGACGCGAGAAACGGCATCAGCATCAGAGCCCCCTCGATATTGAGCATCCAGCCGAGTATGTATACAACCGATTTTAAATTCATTGTTATCCCTCGTTTCCGCCTTTATTCGAAAATGTCCTCTATACTGCTAAGACCCTTGTGCGTGGTTACTATTATAACGCTGTCCCCGGGCGCGAATATATCGCCGCCTCCCGGAATAAACGCTTTGCCGTCACGGTAAATGCACGCGATAAGAAGGTTTTTCTTAAGACGCATATCCTTTAACGGTATATTTATATGCTTGAGTCCCTCGTGGACGTTAAATTCTATCGCCTCGACCCTGTCCTGCGAAAGGTGGTAAAGCGTTTCGATATCGTTGTTTTCAAGCGAGTTTTGCTTTGCTCTGACGTATTTTATTATTTTCTCGGCTGTCATGCGGCGCGGATATACCACGCTGCCGAGGGCAAGCTCGTTTATTACGCTTGAAAAATTGATATGGTTGACCTTTGTTATAGCCTTTATCCCGGGCGAGGCTTTCATTCCGTAGAGCGAGAGTATAACATTTTCCTCATCGATACCTGTAAGCGGGATAAACGCGTCCGTTCTGTCAAGATTTTCCTGCGTCAGCAGCGATTCGTCAGTGCCGTCGCCGTTTACGATTATAACGTCCTCCGGAAGCAGCATGCTTAGCTCCTCGCAGCGTTCGGGGTTTTTCTCTATGATTTTTACCGACATGCCGGATTTTACAAGCTGACGCGCGAGATAATACGACGTTTTTCCGCCTCCCACGATTATAACCGACGTGACCTTGTGAATATCCATCTTCATTTTTTTGAAAAACGCGACCGCCGCCGCGGGAGTGGCAACGAACGACGCTATATCGTCCGCCTGCAGACGAAAGCTGCCGTTCGGGATAGTCAGCTCATCCCCGCGCTCGACTGTGCAAACGAGCACGTTCATGCTCCTGTCCTTCTGTAGATCCGAAAGAACCATGCCGTCAAGCGGGCTGCCCGCGGGGATTTTGAATTTAACGATCTCCACGCTGCCCTTTGAGAACGAGTTTACGGAAATGGCTGAAGGGAAGTGCAAAAGGCGCGTGATTTCGTTAGCCGCCTCAAGCTCCGGATTTATGATTATCGAGATCCCGAGTTTATCCGAAAGATAACTCAGCTCATCGCCGTAGTCGGGATTCCTCACGCGCGCGACCGAAGCGCAGTCGCCGACCTTCTTCGCGAGAGCGCAGCAAAGCAGATTAAGCTCGTCGCTTTCCGTAACGGCGATTATGAGATCGGCATTTTCGATTCCGGCTTCGATCAGCGTTTTGTAGCTCGAGCCGTTGCCGACGACTCCCATAATGTCGTACATATCCGAGAGCTTGTCCACGACCTCTCGGTTCTGGTCTATTACCGTAACGTCGCAGCCCTCGTCCGTAAGCTTTCCCGCGAGGGTAGAGCCTACCTTGCCGGTGCCGACTATAATAATATTAAGCGATTTCGGTTTGCTCTGATTTAATTTTTCGAGTATCGACATAAATTCCGTCCCCCCAACATCTTAAGTATGTATAACTATAACTAATTTTATCACACAATCAAAAAAATATCAATACATTATTTGGAATAATATTCACAGCATTTTCCGAGCCCGCCGAAGTGTTGATTTTATGCGCGCCGTGTGATAAAATACAATAAAATACAGCTTGGAGGAAAAAATATGCTAAACCGATTTTCAAGAACAGAGCTGCTTTTGGGCGCGGAAGGCATGAAAAAGCTCGCCGCGGCGCGCGTCGCCGTTTTCGGCATAGGCGGCGTCGGAGGATATGCGGCGGAGGCGCTTGTCAGAAGCGGCATAGGCGCGCTTGACATATTCGACAGCGACAAGGTAAGCCTCACCAACCTCAACAGGCAGATAATCGCCTCGGAGGAAACAGTCGGGAAATACAAGGTCGACGTTATGAAGGAGCGCGCCCTCTCTATAAATCCCGACATCAAAATAACCGCGCACCGCTGTTTCTATCTCCCCGAAAACGCCGATGATTACGATTTGTCGAAATATGATTATATAATCGACGCGGTCGATACCGTAACGGCGAAGATAGAATTGATAACGCGCGCGGACAGCGCCAAAGTGCCGATAATAAGCTGCATGGGCGCCGGAAACAAGCTGGATCCCTGCGCCTTCGAGGTGGCGGATATTTATAAAACCTCGGTATGTCCGCTCGCCAGGACCATGCGCCGCGAGCTTAAGAAACGCGGAATAAAGAAATTAAAAACGGTATATTCCAAAGAAGAGCCGATACGCGTGTCCGCCGCCGAAGAAGCCCCCCAAAACGGACGCAGGAGCGTCCCCGGGAGCACAGCGTTCGTTCCGGCTGTCGCCGGACTGATTGCCGCGGGCGAGATAATAAAGGATATAGCGCTTTAAAACGGGATTTTTTGCGCTTCTGAATAAAATTTCAAAAAAAATAAATTTTTTTTCAAAAAAGCGGAACTTTTTTAAAAAACATACGTCTAATATAATGGAAGCAATTCCTAATAAAATATTTCTGGAGGTATATCGAATGAAAAAAAGGGGAAAGATTTTATCATTTTTGGCAGCGGTAACGCTGCTTACCTCCATGGCGGTGCAGCCGGCGGTTTCGTCGGCTGCTTCTTCCGCCGCTCAGATGGAATATCTCGACAGAGGCACTGTCGCGGTATATACGGGCAGCGGAGTTTATTTGTCATGGAGACTTCTCTGTACGGAGAATTATGACACCGAATTTGACGTGTACCGCGACGGCGGCTATGTCGCGACAGTGTCAAATTCCACGAATTACACCGACCCCAAAGGCACAAAAACGAGCACATATCAGGTGGTACAAAAAGGCGGAGATGTTGCCGAGGGTACGCCCGTATGGGAAAATCAGTATCTCACGATACCGCTTGACCGTCCGGAGGGCGGCGTGAGCCTTGACGGAGACGAATACACATATTCGCCCAACGACGTAACCCCCGCGGATGTGGACGGCGACGGACAGTACGAGCTTATTTTAAAGTGGGAGCCGTCCAACTCGTTTGATTCGGGCAAGAGCGCGAATCATAACGGAAACGTGTACATAGACTGCTATGAGCTTTCGGGCGAGAAGCTCTGGCGTATCGATATGGGCATAAACATAAACGCGGGCGCGCATTTCACGCAGATCGCCGCGTATGATTTCGACCTCGACGGCAAGGCGGAGCTGGCGATGAAAACAGCGCCCGGAACGAAGGACGGCAAAGGCAGTTACGTTTCGTCCGCGTCTCTTATCGACGAGATAAAGAATACCGACAATACCGCCGATTACCGCCACAGTGAGGGCGGCGTAAACGACACGGGCGGACGAGTTATGTCGGGGCCGGAGTTTTACACCGTATTCCAAGGCGACACCGGCGCCGCGCTCGACACCGTTTACTATCCGCATCCGCGCGGCACTGTGCGGGAATGGGGCGACAACTGGGGCAACCGCTCGGAGCGCTATCTCGCGGGCGTGGCGTATCTCGACGGCAAAACTCCGTCCATGCTCGCGTGGCGCGGATATTACGCTAAAACCACCGTTACGGCGTATAATCTCGTCGATAAAAAGCTCGTGCAGGTCGCCGATTTTGACACATCAAAAAATGGGAACGGACAGTTTGCGGGAAACGGAAACCATAATCTGACAGTAGGAGATGTTGACGGCGACGGATGCGACGAGGTTCTTTGCGGCTCGCTCGCGCTCGACAATGATTTGTCTGTATTGTGGTGCTCGGGACGCGGTCACGGCGACGCGCTTCATCTCGCGGACTACGATCCGACGCATGACGGACTTGAATATTTCAGTGTTCACGAGGATTACGGCGGCGGTGAAATAACCGGCAGCACAACCGGTAACGACGGACAGCAGCATCGCGGCGGAATGACGCTTTACAAAGCGGAAAACGGCGAAGAGCTGTTCCATGTTGATTCGGACAGCGACCAGGGACGCGGTATGATGGCGAATGTCGGCTACGGCGAAGGCTATTTCGAGCTGTGGGGCTCGGGCAATTACGTTTCCTACGGCGATACGGATGTGCGGGAATCAGACTACAGACCCGACTCGGCTAATCAGCGCGTTTTCTGGGACGGAGATGTGTATGATGAACTGTTTGACGGTACAGGCTCGAGCGACAGCGGAAACTGGGCGAAAATTTCCGATAATATGGGCAGAATAACGACGCTTAAAAACGTCACGACAAATAACGGCACAAAGAACAACGCCGGACTTATCGCGGATATCCTCGGCGACTGGCGCGAGGAAATAGTTATGCGCGGACAGGACGACGCGAGCCTTGTCGTATACACGACGACTATCCCGACCGAGTACAAGCTCTACACGCTCATGCACGACAGGGCGTACCGTATGCAGGTCGCTTGCCAGAACGCGGGCTATAATCAGCCGCCGCATATAAGTTACTATATAAGCGAAAACAACGATGAATACGACGCGCGCAAAACGGCGGCGTATGTGAAAACCGTCCATGACGGAGTTACGGAGGTCAGAACGGGAAATCTTCCGGCTGATAAGGATATCACAAAACCGACTCCGGTTCCAAGCCCGACTCCTACGCCGACGCCGACTCCGGATAACAAACCACCGACTCCTGCGTCATACTTTACATTTGAGGACGGAGTTATAACAGGCTACAGCGGAAACTTTGCCGACGTTGTTATACCGAATACAATAAACGGTAAAAAAGTAACAGCACTTGGCGAAAGTTTATTCAGTAAACATACAGAGCTTAAGAGCATTTATATCCCGGAAGATGTAACGGAAATTCAGTACGGCGTATTCTGGGAATGCACGAACTTAAATGAAGTAGTATTACCGAAAAGTCTTATATTAATAGATAACAGCGCTTTCAGAGGCTGTAAAGCTATTGAAAACATTGATTTTCCGGACTCACTGACACAAATTGGGGACTCTGCATTTGGTGATTGTACATCGCTAAAAAAAGTAGATACAAATAATGTTGAAAAACTCGGAACAACTGCTTTTTACGGCTGCACGGCATTAGAGGAAATTATTTTAAGAGAAAAGCTTGTCTTGCCCGGTAATAGAACATTCTGGGAGTGCGGCAATATAAAAAAGATAAAATCATATAACAAAGATGTTTTTCCGAGTATGGCAAAAAATGAAAATGCGGGTATGTCAATATATGGTTATATAGGTTCGCTTGCTGAGAAAGTTGCCAATAAGAATGGATGGAAATTCTATCCACTTGACGGCTTTGCCTTAGAAATGACAGCTACGGAAAACGGAGTGGAAATAGCTAACAATCGTGGTGAAACGGTAAACGCGGCGGTGTATATCGCGCAATATGAAAGCGGAACGCTTATAAATGTTGAAAAACGTGATATAGCGGTTCCAATGGAGGGATATGTTCTTAAGAATGTTCCTGAAGGCACAACGGTATTTTTGTGGAATGATAATCAAGAGCCGTTAGCGGACAAAATAACGATAAAATCCTCGCCGCCCACGCCCACGCCGACACCTATTCCCACGCCGACACCCACGCCCGGCGTTTTGCCCACGCCGACACCGACGCCTGTACCTATACCATCGGTTTCGCCCGCTCCGGCAAGTGACTTTTCGGTCAGCAACGGAGTATTGACGCGCTATACGGGAAGCGATGAAAACGTATCCGTTCCGTCGAGCGTCAACGGAATGGCGGTTACGAAAATAGGCGAGAGAGCGTTTGAGGACAATGAAACCCTTAAATATGTAATTCTTCCCGATTCGGTGACGACTGTTGACAGTTACGCTTTTTGGTCCTGCTCAAACCTGGAGGGGATCACCCTGCCCAAATCGCTTAAAACGATCGGCGAATACGCTTTTAATTCGTGTAATCAGCTTCAGAGCGTGTCGCTGCCCGATACAATGACGGAAATATCTGTCGGGGCGTTTAGCAACTGCGGAGCTCTTGCGTCGGTGAAGCTGCCGTCGGGGCTTAAAACGATTGGAAACAGAGCGTTCCGACGCTGCGGTTTTGCGGAGATCGATATACCGAAAACGGTTACTTCGATTGGCAGCGAAGCGTTCAGCGATAATGAAAATCTTGTATCGGTCACAATCCCCGCCCGAGTTAAGGCATTGGAGGACAGTACGTTTTCCGGCTGTGAGACTCTGAGCGAAATAACGCTTCCGGAAGGACTTAGAACCATAGGCAGCAGCGCGTTTGCCGGCTGTTCCTCGCTTGAACACATAGACCTTCCCGAATCGGTAAGGGAAATCGGCAATTACGCTTTCGGAAATTCTCACATTACATATTTTGACTCCAAAAACGTGGAAAAGATGGGTTCACAGGTGTTCAGAATATGCCCGCAGCTTAAGGAGGTCGTGTACAGAGAAAAGCTTGCCGAGGTTGGCGCGGGTTCATACTATTACGACAGCATAGAAAAGGCGACGGTGTATAACCGCGAAATAAGCGAAAACCTGCCGCCCGCGAAGATGATGTACGGCTACGCGGATTCCGGCGCGGAGATGTTTGCGCTGACAAATAAAATCCCGTTTTACGATATTGAAACGGGCGAGCAGATAACAAAGGAATGGGTTGTTGACGAAAACGGCGTTCTGCGCGCGTATTACGGCACGGAAGCGGGCGCGCTTACCGTCCCGTCCGAAATAGACGGAATTAAAATTACCGCCATAGGCGACGAGGTGTTTATGGATTGTGTAATGGAAAGCGTGTCTTTGCCGGAGGGGATCACGTCTATAGGCATCGAAGCTTTTGACGGCTGCGGGAGAATGAAAAATATAAATATTCCCGACACTGTTACCGAAATCGGCTCATACGCGTTTACGAACTGCTCGTCGCTTGAAAGCGTAACGCTGCCCGAGGGAGTAAAAACGATAGAAAAGGTCACGTTTGTCGGCTGCGATGCGTTAAAGGAGATAAATCTTGATTTCGTGGAAACAATAGATTACCGAGCGTTTGTCGGCTGCGGCGCTCTTACCGAGATCACGCTCGGAGAAAACCTTAGCGAGCTTGCGAAGGACGCATTCTCGGACTGCGCGGGACTTGTAAAGGTGACAGTAAAAAATGCCGATACAGTGATCGAGGACGGCTCAATTCCGGCAAACCCGGGTATGCAGATGTACGGATACGCCGGTTCGACAGCGCGTATATACGCGAATATGAATGACATACCGTTTTACGATATACAAACCGGCAAGTTACTCCCGCCGCTTGTCGCGCCCGGAGAATAACGCTCATCCTCCCGTCATAAACGCTATTGACAGATTTTAAAATCAGCGTTATTATGATATAGAGGGGAATGAGTATGAACAGTAAAAAAGCGGTTTTAGTACTTGCGGCTATAGTGCTCGCGTGCGCGGCTCTCATGCTGATAAGAGGCGCGATGACGTCGGAAAACAAGATTGCGGCAGTGTATCTCGACGGTAAAGTGATACGCGAAATAGAGCTTGATAAGCTCACGGAGCCGATAGAGTTCGACATAACCGAAAACGGCAACACAAACAGAGTGCGTGCGGAGCGCGGAAGGATAAGAATGATAAGCGCGGACTGCCCCGACAAGGTATGCGTAAATCAGGGCTGGATAGATAACGGCGCGGTGCCGATAGTGTGTCTGCCGCATAAAATCACGATAGAAATAAAGGGCGGCTCGCCGGAGCTTGACGCCGTTGCGGGAGGCGTGTAAAATGAGCGTGAAAAGACTTACTGTAACGGCGATGCTCGCAGCCGCGGCGCTTATAATATTTATAATAGAAGCGCAGCTCCCGCCGCTCGCGCCTATCCCGGGCATAAAGCTGGGGCTCGCGAACGTGGTGACGCTTTACACAATGGCGGCTCTCGGGCGGCGCGAAGCGCTGATGGTCACGATACTTAGGATAATCCTCGGCAGTGTTTTCGCCGGAGGAATGATGAGCCTTGCGTACAGCGCCGCGGGCGGCGCGCTGTGCTATATTGTAATGGCAATTTCGCTAAAATTCCTGAAGGAGCGCATGCTGTGGTGCGTGAGCGTGATTGGGGCGATAGGGCATAACATAGGTCAGCTCGCCGCCGCCGTACTGATAACCGGCACCGTACAAATACTATGGTACGCGCCGATACTGATAATATCGGCAATTATAACCGGCATATTCACGGGCGCCGCCGCGCAGCAGGTCTTGAAGCGCACGAAAAACGTGATAGGCAGGCTGTTAAACGGAGACAGGCAACATTGATGGCGGGAAAAATATTCTTGACAAAACAAAGTTACTTTGCTATAATATTCATGTTGTCCGCAGATGTGGCGGAATTGGCAGACGCGCCAGACTTAGGATCTGGTGTCCCCGACGTGCAGGTTCAAGTCCTGTCATCTGCACCATACCGAGTGTTCTTACAGAACTTAAAGCTGTAAGAACACTCATTTTTCTTTTGTTTACGAGGCAGCGCCCGCGAAATTTATATCCACGCCCTGCCGCGTGTTTACTGTCACCGTATTGTCCGGTATCAAATCAAAGTCCGGTATCTCTATTGAGCCGATACAGTTGTAATATATTTTCAGCCGCTGTACTTTCTTCCTGTCGATTATTTCAGCCTGATAAACCTCTATTTTCTCTATAAGCTCGTTAAGCATTCTCGGCGTTAATTTTCTCGCCCGCGTGTATTTGCAGACGATCGCCATAAATTCGTCAGTGGAAACGCTTTTATTTTTATCGCTGTCCAGTTCCGCTTGAAGCTCGTTAATTTGTTTGTTCAGCTCCTTTTGCTCCGCGTCATATTTTACGGACAGCTTACCGAAGAGTTCATCGGAAAGGCGTCCCATAGCGTTATCCTCGTAGATTTTCTCAAACAGAACATCAAGCTCCTTATCTCTGGCGAGAAGCGTTTTTAACTCTTTTTGCTTAACTTGCCGTTCATGCTCCGCATCTTTCGTGGATTGATCGATAACAAGTTTCAGAAATTCGCTCTCATATTTTGTCGCTAACTTCGTAAGCCGCCTGATTTCACCGAGTACAACCTTTTCAAGAAAATCGAGCCGTATGTAATGCGTTGACGGACAAATCTTCCTGCCGCCTTTGTTGTAGCCGGAGCAGTTGAAATATTCAATGCTCGGATTTTTCTGGTTGAAGTGATACCACAAATTGCTGCCGCAGTCCGCACACACGAGCAAGCCCGAAAACATATTCTTTTCACCGTCTGATTTCTTTCGTTTACGCGTTTTGCCCACTTTCATCTGCAGCTTCTCCCACACGGAACGCTCGATTATCGGCTCGTGGATGCCTTTGAATATTACTAAATTTTCCTTATCATTTTCAATGCGTTTCTTGTTTTTGTATGATTTAGTGTACGTTTTGAAATTGATAATATCGCCGCAATATTCCTGAGTGCGCAGAATTTTCCGTATAGTCGTATTTCCCCAGCCGTATGGATTTGATTCATTTATTCTGCCCGCTCTGCCGAAGCCTTTGGATTTCCAATAGTGCATAGGTGTAAGTATCTTGTCGCGTTCGAGCGTTTCGGCTATTTGTTCCGTACCAAAGCCGTCAATAGTCATTTGAAATATCCTCCGCACCACCGAAGCGGCTTCTTCGTCTATTATCCAGCGCTTGGGATTGTCCGGATTTTTCATATACCCGTATGGCGGCTGACCCATCGGCTCGCCGGAATTGCCTTTGATTTTATTG
>CANRJY010000007.1 GCA_947631085.1 uncultured Clostridia bacterium
GCCGATATTGTCATTATTGATGAATTTTCCATGACGGACATTTTCTTATTCAAGCACGTCTTAGAAGCCATTGACTTCACCCATACCAAATTATTATTGATAGGCGATAATGCTCAGCTTCCGTCTGTATCCTGTGGTAATTTGCTACATGATTTTATGGAAACAGGTATCATCCCCACAGTCACGCTCACGAAGGTATTTCGTTACGGCGAGGGCGGTTTGATGAAGGTTGCTACGGATGTTCGTAACTGTAAAGAGTATTTAACCGACATAACTGAACGGATGACATGGTTTGGAACGAATAAGGATTATGCCTTTATCAATGTAAGCAGTGAATATATCGTTAAGAACGCCGTCGCATTATATAAGAAGCTGTTATCTCAGGGCGTTAAGGTTGATGACATTCAGGTTTTAACCGCATATAAAAAGGGTGATTATGGCGCGGTAGCAATTAACAACGCCGTTCAGAAAGTAGCAAACCCTAACTACGGAACAAAACCATTCATAAAAGTAGGGGATACATGTTACTTTGTCGGCGATATAGTCATTCAAAACGTCAATAATTACCATGCGCTAAAATACAATCCCAAAGCGACTAAAAGTTTTGAGACAATTTCTTCGGAAGACACCGACGAGGTTTTCATCGCCAACGGTGAGACCGGTAAAATAGTAGATATTTCTAATTACTACGCTATTATCGACTTTGACGGAGTGATAGTTCAATATTTTCGGTCTGACTTACAGGATATAGGTTTGGGGTATTGTATCACGATACACAAGTCACAAGGTTCGTCGGTGAATACCGTTATCCTACTCACTCCGCAGGCTCATACATATATGCTGAACTCAAATTTGATATATGTCGGGCTGACAAGAATGAGACAGAGATGTTTTCACTTAGGGAATGTCAAAACGGTGAACGTGGCAGTAAAGAAGAAAGCGAACTTCCGCAGAAACACTGCTATGCAAAGGCTTTTGAAGGCAAAATAATCCAACCAATTGTCGATTTTATTGAAAGGAGAAAAAATATGACAGTATCAGAGTTAATGGAACAACTGAAACGATTTTCGCCTGATGCGGAGGTGTATATGTCGCACGTCAATGAAGACTTTAAGTTTGCTGAATATGCAGCCATTGACCGCATATGCGCAAGAACAAGGAATAATAAGCCTGATGTAGTATATCTTGAAAACTACTGGGAAAAGACGATAAGGCAATGCTTCTATTAAAGGAGAAAAATATGAAAGTATTTGAATTAACACGGCTCTTAAACCAATTTTCCCCTGACGCCGAAGTATACACTATTTTACCCAATGACAACCCCATCGGTGACGGCTGTGAAATCGGCAATGTATATGCGGTAGTAGGACATGATGAAGCCGCAGGAGTATATATTGAAAACAAGTAGGGAGGCGGCTTCATGCCAAAACTAATAGACCCAGCCGTATATAAGTTGCTCGGATCATTTTACGGGAGCTACCTCAATCCGTGGGGCGAATGCATTATTTCCCGTGACACCAACCTGTATATACGGATCGGGGATTGCCGTTCTGAGACGGAACTCAAGTGCCGAGTTCTGTCGGGCTTGTCCAGAGAAGCGTGTAACGACGAATCACTTCGGCGCAGTATCAATGAATATCTCGAAACAGACTTCACGGAAGACGAAATGGAGAAAATATATGAATATCTGGGCAATTACAGGTCGCGTAAACTGACCAAGCGATTTATAGAAAGCGGATATGACATGAATCTACTTACGGAGGAACAGCAATGATTTTTACTCTATACAACAAGCAGACGGAACAAGAGACCACTATCTATTCCGTAAGAAACAAAAACGGCTATCCGATGTTCCTTATATACGAACACGGTCAGTGGCTTTGGCGAAGCGCAAAGCATTTTAAACCGATGGAGGTATAAATATGAAAGAATTAATATTAAAAGCTGACGGGCAGGAAATTACAGTGTACGCCGAGGAAAACGAGCTGGCGAAGCTGACTAAGCCGGAGCGGGCGCGGACGGGATATGAGCGGGTAGACGAGGGGGAAACATATTATACTACGACAAACTACGGCGAAGAACCCGACGTTGTGGATACAAGAAGGGTTTATGACAACGGAAAACACTGCAACGGTGATTATGTAAATGATAAAAAACTATTTCACGATAGACAGCGCGCGAAGCGACTACATGACCGACTGGAGCAATGGCAGGCGCTCAATGATAATTCCATTGTTTGGTTTGATGACAGCGTAAAATACAGGATATGTTTTGACTATGACGAAGGTCAATTATATGTCTGCGGTGATAGTCGGACACGAAGTGAATTTGCAGTATACTTTTCAACTTCTCAAAAAGCGAAGGAAGCAATCGAGAAATTCTGCATCGAACTGATGTGGTACTACACAGAATACCGCTCGCGACTGGACGAGCCAGAAAGGAAGAGAAATAAATAATGTGGAAAGCATATGCAGTAGCATGGATTGCAACAGCAATTCCAATAAGCATTGGGATATATGTGACAGGTAAGTGGTCGTTGTTGTGGTTTCTGTTAATACCACTATTTATGAGTGCGTAACAACAAAAATGACAACACTCAATAAAACCTAAATTTGTTCACAAGGAGAAATATAATACATGAAGTTATATTTTAAAAATTCAGAAGGCAAAGAACGCTTGCTGTGTACAGCAAAGACCAAAGATGAAGTCAATAACGCCATCAGCAAATTCTTAGACGATAATAATTACAAATGTCATTATCAACGCATATGGGGACATGATGGTCGTATATGGATAGATTTTGGCAGTTGGTCAGAGTTCTTCGTAATAGACGACGCTGATATCAACGAGCTTATGGGGCTGTAAGGAGGGTTTCACTATAGGAGAAGTACATATTCAACAAGAAACCACCAAATTGCCGATTACTCTGATGGGTAAAGAAGCAGGCGTATGTTGGGGCGCAGATGTGTCCGACGCGAAGAAGAATTATAAGCGAGGGCTTGATTGTCTGCAAAGCGGTCATGGACGCGTAGCCGAATACCCACAGGTATACATGGTGCTTGACGATTACAGCGCGAGAGTCATTCGTGAGTTTTACACTCATATAGGCGGCTCACCGACGCGCCTACAAGCCAGTACACGGTACATAGACTATGAAAACGGATTCGATTATGTAACCCCCGTCAGTATTTTGGCTAAATCAGGTGCCAGCACAATCTACGAAAACACAATGCAAGAGATTACTCATTCGTTACAAGCCCTTGAGGAGTTGGGGATTCCACGCGAAGACTGCGCCATGTTGCTTCCGCTTGGTATGGCAACTCGTATTGTGGTACGAACTAATCTGCGTAACCTGATCGATATGTCACATCAGCGTATGTGTAGCCGAGCGTACTGGGAATTCCAAAACCTGATGGACGATATATGTACGGCTTTGTCGGAATACTCAGACGAATGGGCGTATGTAATAGAGCATTATTTCAAGCCAAAATGTGAACTGTACGGCTATTGCATAGAGAAACAATCATGCGGAAGGAGAGCAAAGAAAGATATACAATGACAGAAACTATAACTAAAGATTGGACAGGAAACAAAAACAGTATTTTCAAAACGCTCGGAGCGAGCAATCATACTGATAAGGAACGGCAATCTGACGACTACTATGCTACAGATCCAATAGCCATTGATGTTCTTATCAACGATGGTGGCGTAAAGCTTGATGATAACGTCTGGGAATGTGCTTGCGGAGGCGGGCACTTATCGGAACGACTTAAGAAATACGGTTATAACGTGTGGTCAACAGATTTGGTTGACAGGGGTTACGGTGATGGACAGATTGATTTCCTTGCATATAACGAGCAATGGAACGGCGACATAATTACAAACCCACCATACAAATATGCTAAAGAATTTATCGAGCACGCTATGGAGATTATACCTAACGGTAAGCGAGTGTTCATGTTTCTTAAAATTCAGTTTCTCGAGGGAAAGGCACGGCGAGCATTGTTTGAAAAGTATCCGCCCAGATGCGTCTATGTATCAAGTAGCCGTATATTATGTGCGAAGAACGCTATGTTTGACGAGATGAAAGCCGGAGGCGGAAGTGCTGTAGCGTATGCTTGGTACGAATTCGAGAAGGGATATGCCGGACAGACGGTTATTCAATGGATAAATTAAGAAAGGAGATAAATGGAGTTAAACAAAATATATATTTCTGACTGTATGTTATACATGAAAACAATGCCTGATAATTCAGTTGATTTGACTCTTACAGATATTCCTTATGGCGAAGTTAATAGGGATAGTAACGGATTAAGAAAACTCGATAAAGGACAGGCAGATATAATTGCGTTTGATTTAAACGATTTCTTATCAGAGGTTTATAGGGTGACAAAAGGAACCATTATAATATTCTGCGGCAAAGAGCAAATTTCTCCTATACATAATTTTTTTTGCAAAATATCAAGCACAACACAGAGGTACGGTTAGACAATTAATATGGAAGAAAACCAATCCTTCGCCTATGAATGGACAACATATTTATTTGTCAGGCATCGAAAATGCTGTGTGGTTTAAAAAGAGGGGCGGCGTATTTAACGCCAGATGTAAGAATACCGTTTTTGAATATCCGTGTGGTCGTAGTAAACTTCATCCAACCGAAAAAAATCACGACTTACTCAAGGAACTTATACTGGACAATAGTAATGAAGGGGATATTGTGTTTGACCCGTGTGCCGGTAGCGGTAGCCATTGCTTAGTTGCCAAAGAAAATGGCAGACGGTTTGTGGGATGTGAATTGTCCGAACAATACGGCGAAATAGCCATCAAGCGTGTGGCATAAAATTGTGAATTTATTAGAAATCTTATAAAGGAGGAAACGAGATTTGTGCGCACAGAAAATCATGATTTGCTCCTATGATGAATGGAAAATAACGATTTTGAAAAGATAAAATTAACAGCCAATATCCTGTTTTCGGGTATTGGCGCTCAGGAACGAGGTTTCAGAAATAGCGGCTTATTCGATGTAGACGTGCTGACAACCTCGGATATAGATAAGGAAGCGGTCGTATCGTATGCTGCGGTACACTGTGGTTTAACAAAGGAAATGATAAACGAATATCCCGACTACCCCTCGAAAGAACAGATGGCGCAGGATTTGACGGACATAAACCTCGGCTATGACCCCAAGGACAATAAGCCGTATGACTGGTTCAAGTTAGCCAAACGTAAAAGCAAGGCGATTGAACGATATTGGCTCGCTTCTAAACTAAGCAACAACTTAGGCGACATCAGTAGAATAAAGGAACTGCCCTATGCCGATTTATGGACGTGTAGCTTTCCCTGTTTTGTAGAAGGTACATTAGTGTTAACCTCAGATGGTTATAGACCTATTGAAACTATTAATGAGGGAGACTATGTGCTAACACATACAAATCAATATCAACGTGTGTCTAAACTTATGACAAATGAAGCGGATGGCTTGTACAGAATAAAAACAATGCCAAGTGAAGATATTCATTGTACCGAAAACCATCCATTTTATGTTAGAAGGCGTGGTTATAAATGGTCAGAATCTAAACGCCGACGTGTACGGTATTTTGAAGAACCAGAGTGGATAAAGGCGCGAGAATTAAGCGAAGATTACTATGTTGGCACGGCAATTAACCAAAACGAAAAATTGCCGCAATGGAATGGTATTACTAAGCGTACCGAAGGACTGTCTTGGAATCATGAATACAACGATAATCAATTATCCGAACAATTTCAGAATGAAGATTTCTGGTATATTATCGGACGTTACATAGGAGACGGATGGCAACGAAATCAAGGTGGTATTATTATATGTGCTAATGATGAGGAATTATACCAAATAGTTCCGTATTTGGATAGATTACATTGGGGATACAATATTGTAAAGAACAAAAAGGTAAACAATATTCACATCGCCTTTAAAGAAATAGGCGAATACTGCAAACAATTTGGTAAAGGTGCTGGGAACAAACATTTGACCGCCGATATATTGGATTTGCCGATTAATTTATTATCAGCATTTTTAGATGGGTATATAGATGCCGATGGTTGTTTTCATAAAGGACTTTACAAAATTTCTTCTGTTAGCAGACAATTGATATATGATATAGCAGAATGCGTTGCCAAAGTTTACCATCGCCCCGCTGTTGCCAAAGTTTACCATCGCCCCGCTTCGGTGTATTTCACTCTACGTCCTAAGACTACAGTAATAGAAGGAAGAATAGTTAATCAAAAAGATACTTATTCTCTTGTGTTCAAAAAAGACATTAACGCCCAAGACAAGGCTTTTTATGAAGACGGTTATATATGGAGTCCGATTAATGATGTGATTAAAGAGGAATATAGTGGACTGGTATATAATATGGAAGTTGAAAACGACAATAGTTATATGGTACAAGGAGTTATCGTCCATAATTGTACTGATGTTAGCGTTTCCGGCAAAATGAAGGGGTTAAGTCCTGATAGCGGCACGCGAAGCAGTCTGCTTTGGGAGAACATACGATTATTGAAGCAAGCTGTGGATAGCGACAAAGCTCTAAAGTACATAATGTTTGAGAATGTCAAAAATCTTGTGAGCAAGAAGTTTATCAATGATTTTAACAATCTGATTGAGATATTGAGCGATCTCGGCTTTAATACATATTGGAGCGTTATCAATGGTAAAGACTGCGGCATTCCGCAGAACAGAGAACGAGTGTTCGCTTTTGCGATACGCAAGGACATAGACACCGGCAAAATGGATTTCCCGAAGCCCTTTGATAATGGACTAAGGCTGAAGGATATGTTGGAAGCAGAAGTCGCGGATAAATATTATATATCAGACGAAGCAATGCAGAGATTTATAACAAATTTGAACAGCGATACGGCATTGTTATACGACCCGTGCCAAGCCAAGCGCGAAGGGAAGTGCCGAGAATATAACGATTTTTGTCCAAGTTTAACCGCCCGCGACTATAAAGACCCTCGTTTAATAAATGAAAGCATCGCAACAAAAGAAACAGCTGTGTTAGAACAGGTGGGTCAGATATATGGCACACAACGCGAACCCAATCCGCAAGCAGAACGTATATATAACGCCGAATGCTTATCGCCGACATTAGATACATGTAGTGGCGGAAATCGTATGCCGAAGATTTTACAGGTAGGGTCATTAAGTTCTTCGCAAGATGGGATGGTCGTTTCAGCAAATGGCATAGCTCCTACGCACACCGCGGGTCATGGGAATTGCCCCAAAATCGAAGTCTACGAACGTAGCATTGGCATCCGTATCCGTAAACTGACGCCCAAAGAATGTTGGCGGCTCATGGGTTTTAACGATGCCGATGTTGATAACGCCTCATCGGTGAGGGTGTCTGACAGCAAACTCTACTCACAGGCGGGTAACTCAATAATAACAAACTGTGTCGAACTTCTCGCGGAGCATTTATATAAAGCACAGTATAATCATGATTATGTGTGCTTTGATGAAAATTTTACCCGTCCGCAGACAGAGAAATAGATACTGTCTGCGGAGATAAGATATATGCGGCATTGAAATATCAGCGAACCGAGTATGCCAAGCAAATTCGTAAAGATTATGAAGCAGGGCGAATAAAAGAACGGCGGTGTAATATGAGAGAATATACGCTGAGAAAAGATGGTCTGTGTAACACCATTACTACGGTTCAGAAAGATAACTACATAGCCGAATTACCAATCTGTGTTGCCATGAGGGGCAGATACAACGAGCATGGAAAAGTAAAGCAGCATTTTGAACCGAGATACGACGGATTAACGAATGCCATCACCACCGTTCAGAAGGACAATTTGGTGTTGATAGACGACAATTAAAATAAATAAAATACCAGTTTTATTTACAGCGAGGAGGCTGATATACAATAAGCGAAACGAAATATACTAAGCAAACCAATCCCATCGGGTATATTGTCTATGAGTCTCAGAAACCAAATCCATTATCACACAAAGAGACGTGGATATGGTTTCCAAATTATGATAAAGCTGTAGCTCTTGCTATAGAACTCATAAAAAGACAGACAAAGATGTGCAGTGAATATCTTACTTATAACTCCGTCATTATCTATAGAGGAACCGAGACAGAATGTTACGGGACACATGACCTACCGCATGAACATGAAAGAGTTGTCTTTCGGTGGCGGAATTATTAAAAGCAAGATTTGAACGAAAGGAGAATGTTGTATCAGAGCATTAAAAATATACCTCGCAGGAGCGATGGGTGGGCTATCGTATGATGACTATATGGGTTGGCGTAAAAACATAGCGGCAGCGCTAACAGAAAGCAACGCATTTGTTTATGGCAGTGCCGCTCAACTACAAATTGTCAACCCCGCCGATTACTACAACTTTGAGAACCCGCGTCATGCTTCCGAGCGAGAAGTTATGAAATTTGATTTGCGTCATGTTAAGTCGTCAGATCTGATTATCGTGAATTTTAACAGCTCGGTGTCACAAGGAACGACGGCAGAACTGGCGGTCGCCCACGACCATGACATACCCATAATCGGTATCAACGCCGACAAGTTATCTTTACATCCGTGGGACGAAGCCTTCTGCGACAGAATATTTGACAGTATGGACGAAGCGGTAGAATATATCGGGGACTTTTATCTACGATGACCGACGTATCCAAACACCTCAAACCAAACGAAACCTGCTGGGTTCAATACAAAGACGCTGACGGAACGCTGCGATATATCGTAATAACGAAGAATATATACAGAGACAAGTATTATCTCATAGACGTATCCGGCAAGAAGCGTAAAGAGATTGCTCAGTCAGTGAACCCTCTCAAGTTAGAGGCGAAGATAAATTTAACACCAACGACCAAGAAAGGAGAAATATGCCAAGAGAAAGACCTAAAGTTAGAGTGAAATCAAAACGACCCGCAGTTATGGAGTATATTGCCGTTTTTCACAATTTTTCCGACGACAGGCAGACAGGCGAGCAAGCCAATATTATACTCAAAATACGCAATATCGCAGGAGATAAGCGGGAAGACATATTCACGAACCTAAACAGCCACGCCAATGCGACGGCATTTATTAGACAACTGTTTGATATTGATTACGGAGCATGGCGGCTAATAAAACTTGAACCCGTAGGGGCAATAGTCAGAGTAAATTATAACATACCCGAGGAGGATGCCGATGCTTAAATTGGTTTTAGACAACAACGACACGTTTTCATTTCCCGATGAGGACATAATTTTCATCAATATTTCGCAGAATGTCAAAATTAATGCTTCTACCTCAAAGGTGCATACGCACCGTATCCATATGAAACTGCGTCTGTCAGATAAGATCCGCTACATGGACGAGCCTTGCTCTATAGTCGAGTTTACCGATAGGATACAGTACAATGACATTCGTATTGTCGATACCGAGTATGATGAAATACTCGCGCCGTGGAAACAGGTTGATAAGCCCGTATACGGCTGTAATGCTTACCAAAAGACGGTGATAAAGGGAAATGTTGTGGAAATCGACATCTTTAAGCCAAAGGAGAGGAATAACCATGCTGTACAGAAATGATGACCCTCGCGCAATACTGGCTATGGAAGAAGCGCTAACAGGCAATTACGGAGAAGATGGCTACTACAGCTCATATGAGCGTGATATAAAATATTGTCCGGTCTGCGGCGCGTGCGAGCCTGATTATTTTTACATGAATGACGATGGGGAATGTGTAGGCTGCGACGAGTGTGTCCACATAGTGTACGAGCTGTAGTCAACTATGGGTCAACTAAAAAACGCAGTAAATAAGCCATTTTTGAGCAATTTATTGACTATCAGTCAACTACGAGTCATGTAAAAAAAATAAGAAACAAAAGTAAAAAGGAGAAAAAACATGAGAATTAAAAGAAAGAACACAAGAAAAGCAATAGTAGCAATTGTATCGGTCACGGCGATAGCGGCAGCCTCTATAGGTTGCTTTGCCTCTGACTTTGAGACGTGGTATGTATCAGCCAAAAGCGGTCTGAACTGCCGACAGTCGCCCGAGATTGCCGACAACATTATAACCGCACACCCGTATGGAACAGAGCTGCAAATTATCGGTATTGATAAAACAGGCGACTGGTGGGAGACATGGGACGGCGAGACTCAGGGTTGGTGCTACAGCGATTACCTGACGCAGGATCTGAACTACATAGAGAAATTCAATCCGAACCATGACTACGGCAACGATACATATGAAGCGGACGAAAGTGATACCTCATCAAACAGCGGCTCAGCAGGCAGCTACTTAGGCTCGTTCTACGTGACGGGATACACACCTGACCCCGGAGAGAACGGCGGCTGGTCAACAACAGCCATGGGCGATAATCTGTGGGACGTTGTCGGGTACGCCATAGCGACTGACCCCAGTGTTATTCCAATGGGAACGAGAGTGTACATAGAGGGTATCGGTTATCGTGTCGCTCGTGATACAGGCGGTGCTATTCAGGGCAACAGAATTGACGTATTGACAAGTTCCGACTCGGAGTCATGTGCCATTACGGGCAATTACAATGTATATCTGGCAGAATAGGGAGGACTTGTACAACGGCGATAGAACGAACATCAAGAAGATTTTCAAAACAACGAATGCATGAGCTGGACAGAATGGACACATTCAAGCAACTGCTCAGGTACGAGAAGGAATGCGGCGAGGTTTCAACACGGCAAGCCTCGCCGGAGGAATTAGAGAAATATAGGAGGATTTTTAACAATGACAGAATTTAAAGAAACCAAAATCAAATTAAGCACGATTAACGACGTAAAGGATTTTTGCAATCTGGCAAGCAAGAATCATGGCAATGTCATACTGACAAGCGACAGATTCAGTGTTGACGGCAAATCAATCATGGGTATCATGAGCCTTGACCTGAGCAAGCCCGTTTCGCTTACGGTCGATTATCCAATCAGCGACGAATTTGCTAACGGTGTCAAGAAGTATGTTTCAGCGGAATAAGGAGGCATAATTGAAAAACATCTATTTAATAGTAGGGAAATCAGGCTCGGGCAAAGACACTATTGTAAACGCCTTGTGTGATAAATGCGGCTATAAGCGCCTGATTTCCCACACAACACGCCGCCAGCGTTCTGACCCTACCGACGCGAACTCTCATATTTTTTCAGATATTGAAACTTATCAACTTGATAAAGAACGCGGCTATGTAGTCGCAGAGACATATTACGACGGCAATTATTACTGGGCTACTAAAGCTCAGGTGGACAGGAGTGACATCTATATAGTAGATATTCCGGGTGTTAAGAGCATAAAAGAGCGCTATCACGACAAAGGCATAGTCGTTATCGGTATAGAGGCGGACGCAGTCACAAGAGTGCTACGCATGAAACTGAGAGGCGACAGCTTACCGTCAATCTCGGCACGAATTGCGTCAGACGACACAGAGTTCGCCGAAATGGACAACGTTGTGGATATAACCATCTCAAACAACTCTCTGCCCGATGGCTCTGAGCCGTCGATAGACGAGATTGTTGATAAGCTCAACACCTTTATCAAAAACTGCGAAGACCCCGACAGGCTCCGCTGTAAGGAAGAAATCGTACCCGATTGTGTAAATTGTGACACTATCGGGATAGATTCAGACGGTAAATGGTGTCCGAGGACGAAATCCGATCCAAATAAAATGGCTGTTTTAAGTACAATAATCAAGGCTCTCGACGGCTACAAAGAGACGGATATGGTGCCCGTAAGCGGTAGGTTATTGCAAGACGTGGCTGACGTGTTGAAGGATGAGATATAGGAGGAAATATGGAAGATAAATTTAAACGAGCGTTAGAAGCTATAGGAGAAATCCTAATACTCTATATAGGTGTTCAGCTAATGCTTTGGGCTGGAGGTATATTGTATGCCGAATACGAGACCACGCTTGAATCCATTACAGCAAGCTATAGCTCAGTAGTATTATTCATCGGTGGACTGATAGTGCTCGGCATGGTGGCAATAAAGAGGGTATTGTCGAAAGTAATGAAATCCGTATCCGAAGCAGACAACGCACAGGTACAGCAGGAGGAATGACAATGAAGGTAGTAAAAAGAAATTGCGAAACGGTAGATTTTGACAAGAGTAAAATTGTCAACGCAATCTTAAAGGCTATGCAAAATGGAAGCGGTATTGTCAAACAGAAAATAGCCGAGGACATAGCCGATGAAATTTATAATGAAAATCGGGACAAGGACGAACTCGACATCTACACAATTGAACAGCTTGTTTTTGATAAACTGATAGCCAAACGGCAGAAACTTACAGCCAGAGCCTACGAAGGATATCGCAGTATCAGAGAGTTTCAGCGTAATAACGCCAATACCACCGACAACGAGATACAAGAGCTTCTTAACGGCGAGAGCGACTACTGGCAGAATGAGAATTCTAATAAGAACGCCACCCTCGTGACGACACAGCGAGATTATATGGCGGGCATAACCAGTCAGGATATTACAAGGCGTTACCTGCTTCCGCCCGATATAGTTCAAGCGCATGATGAAGGTATAATCCACTTCCATGACATGGACTATTTCGGTCAACGCACACTCCATAACTGTGATTTAGTCAATCTCGAGGACATGCTCCAGAATGGTACGGTCATAAGCGGCACAATGATTGAGAAACCTCATTCTTTTGCGACGGCATGCAATATAGCCACGCAGATTATAGCCCAAGTGGCGAGCTGTCAGTATGGCGGACAAAGCATAACGCTGTCGCATTTAGCACCGTTCGTAGACGTTAGCCGACAGAAAATTCGCAAGGAAGTCGAATACGAGATTAAAGACATGATGGGTATGGATAATACAAGCGGGGCTCAGATAGATGAAATTACTGAGCGCCGAGTACACGAGGAAATCCGTAGAGGCGTCCAAACCATTCAATATCAGGTTATCACTCTCATGACAACCAACGGTCAGTCACCGTTTCTGACGGTGTTTATGTACCTCAACGAAGTCTCCGACCCTCAGACTAAGAAAGACCTTGCTATTATTATAGAAGAAACTCTGAAACAGCGAATCGAGGGTGTAAAGAACGAAGTAGGCGCATGGGTAACTCCCGCGTTCCCGAAGCTGATTTATGTGCTTGAAGAAGACAATATATATGAAAATTCGCCCTATTGGTATTTGACAGAGCTTGCGGCGAAGTGCACAGCAAAGCGTATGGTGCCTGACTACATATCGGAGAAGATGATGCTGAAACTCAAAATCGATCCAAATGGCAACGGCAACTGCTACCCCTGCATGGGCTGCCGAAGTTTCCTCACTCCCTACGTTGACGAAAACGGCAAGCCAAAATATTACGGGCGCTTCAATCAGGGCGTTGTCACACTGAATCTTGTAGATGTAGCCTTATCGTCGGGCAGAGACATGGACGAATTCTGGAACATCTTTGAGGAACGGACAGAGCTTTGCCATAAGGCCCTCCAGTACAGGCACAAACGATTAGAGGGCACGTTATCAGATGTTGCTCCAATCCTATGGCAATACGGAGCGTTAGCCAGATTAAAGAAGGGCGAGGTTATCGATCCTTTACTTCATGGCGGATACTCTACCATTTCACTGGGATATGCAGGCTTATACGAATGTGTTAAGTATATGACAGGTAACAGCCACACAGATGGCGGAGTAGGAGAGGCGTTTGGCTTGTGCGTTATGCGGAGATTAAACGATAAGTGCATGCAATGGCGAGAGGCAGAGAATATACATTACAGCCTCTATGGTACGCCGATTGAGTCCACCACATATAAATTTGCCAAGTGCCTACGCAAGCGCTTTGGCACAATCGAGGGCATAACCGACAGAGATTATATCACCAACTCATACCATGTGCCTGTATTTGAAGAGATTGATCCGTTTGAGAAACTGGCTCTCGAAAGCAAATTCCAACAGCTCAGTCCGGGCGGTGCGATAAGCTACGTCGAAACCGCCGACATGACGCACAACACCCAAGCGGTATTAGAGGTTATGCGCTTTATATATGATAACATTATATATGCAGAACTGAACACCAAGAGCGATTATTGTCAGGTATGCGGCTACGATGGCGAGATAAAGATTATTGACAAAGACGGCACTCTGTCATGGGAGTGTCCTAACTGCGGGAACACAGACCAGTCAAAGATGAACGTGGCTCGCCGCACCTGTGGATTAATCTAATGTAGTCCACGTTAAATTATTTAAACTGCGGGAAACTCCTTAGAGTCTTCAGTGCTACAACGTAGTTAGAAATGACAAGCGTGAACGCGGCACAGCGAAAGCACAGACCATAAAAAACTGAAGGATTGGACAACCGAGGATGGAAGTTCCTCATACGCAACGAAACTCCTTAACGGATAATGCCGATGGAGGACGCTCAACGACTATAATAATAACATATTTGGGATAGTAGAAAGGAAATATTATTAGTCACGCAGCACCAATAACCAAAGAACAGACAGAACAAGCGATAGCTTTATTTGATAAATACACTTGCGTTCAGATAGCAGATAAGATAGGTGTAACGCTGAACCAAGTTTATGAAGTTAGAAAACGCTATAAACTTACCAATAAGATAAATCCTGTTTTTAATCTGACTGGATTGCAAGAACAGATTATTCTCGGCGGTAAGTTGGGCGATGGTAACTTTAAGCCAAACGGAAAGCATAATTATTATTACCGCGAAAGTCACGCCGAAGACGAACTTGAGTATTTGACTTGGAAAATGACCGTATTGGGAAGCGCTATAATAGCCAAACAAGGACTTTACCGCATAAAGAAAGCGGGGTTTAACGTACAGCAGCCATATGGATTTTCCACTAAAACAAGCCCAACATTTGCAAAATATGCACACATGTCCATTCAAGACACAATCTACAAATTGGACTACAGAGGGCTAATTATCTTTATGTTGGACGACGGATGGTTTTCAAAAAACTCTGCCGCAGGACGCTTCCTTATATCAGGCGGAGTATTGACTGAATCAGAGTTAACCAGCATATGTCACAAGTTTGCTCAGTACGGCGTAGACGGCGTACATATAATAGGTAAGAAAAGAATGGACTTGTCCATACCGCGCCGACATAATCAGACATTATATTCTATGGCAACTACCTTTATTCCAGAAGATACGGACATTATTCGTAAAAAATTCAAATTCAACCATGATTGAGATTATACATGCAAATCTATCCCAAATATGATTGTATAGTCTATTCCTCTAATAAATATCGGGAAACCGAAGGTATCAAAGACATTGGAGCCAATTTCTGGAATCAAGGCAGAACACAGGAAATCAAGGAACGCTACGTGCATATTGACGACCACGTACACGAGGAAACTGTATGAGATATGCACAAATACGGGAAATGGATATAAGTAACGGTGAAGGAATTGGCGTAGCCCTGTTTGTTCAGGGCTGCCATTTCCACTGCCCCAACTGCTTCAATTCCGAGACGTGGGATTTTCATGGTGGTAAAGAGTGGACTGATGAGATTGCCGACAAGTTCTTGGATTTAGCTGACAAGCCCCACATCAAACGCATCAGTATCTTAGGCGGCGAACCATTGGCTGAAGAAAACGTAGGAGCCGTATGGGAATTATTGAATAAAATCCGCAGTCGATTCGGCAATTCAAAGAAGATATGGCTATACACTGGCTATACGTGGGAGGAATTATTATCATATGTCTTTGAGGATTCTATTGCCAGCAGGATAATACGACTCTATATTGCGCAGCTATGCGACGTACTGGTAGACGGCAGATACGTTGACTCTCTTAAGGACTACAAGCTCAAATGGCGCGGAAGCAGTAATCAGCGCGTGATAGATGTAGCGGCATCTATTGAAGACGACTGGAAGGTACACTTATGGACAAAGTAAATGACACCTACCACCGCATCCTACGCTTCATAGAGAACGAAATGCACATACACCTTATGGAGTATCAACGGCTATATCTCAAATACCTGCTCGACGATGAAGTCCAGAATCATCTACAGCAGCTATACGAGCAAAATAAAACAGAATAGCAATAGAGGGTGTTTCGCTTAGAAACGCCCTCTGTAAAGCCAAGAAAGGATTACTAATGGAAGTTAGAGCAAACAAACTATATTGGGCAAAGGTACGACCCAATGCTATTATTCCAACTAAAAACAGGGAAGACGCAGGCTACGACATATACGCCTGCTTTGATGAGGATTGCATAATGATACCTCCGCACACAACCGCATCTATTCCTACGGGAATAGCCTGCGCGGTACGCGATAAATATTATCTGCAAGTACAAGAGCGAGGCTCAACAGGCTCAATCGGCATGAAATACGGCGCAGGAGTCATAGACAGCAGCTATAGAGGCGAGATATTTATCGTTATAACCAATACCAATGACGTACCGATAGTGATTGCGTCAGAGGATAAGCGATGGATAGCAGAAGGATTCGGCGCAGATGATGCTATAATATATCCCGCCGAAAAAGCCATAGCACAGCTTGTCGTACACCTTGTCATGGACATGGATGAGCAGGAGATACCGTATGAGACGCTCAAGGAGATATCGTCCAAGCGCGGTGACGGTGCTTTGGGAAGTAGCGGGAAGTAGGGGACATATTGGATAAATATGCAATTATTATACTTGGAATATTTAACTGTATGCCATAATATTATAGACTAACAAACAGAAAAAAATGAGGTGGTTATTATAAGAGAACAAGAAAATAGACAAACTGACACACAAAGGAATATAACAGTGACATATAATCCTAATGGGTCTACTCTTGTAGAATGTATGAAAAATATCATAATTAACAAAAAAATAACAGAAAAAGTTTGAGAAGGGCTTTACAGAAAGTAGAAAGTTGTGTACAATATATAATAGGTATATTATGATATGTAACTTTCTATTTTTTGTAAAAAAAACTAAGAAATAGGAGGTTATTATGAACGCTTATGGGACAAGTCGGGCAGCCTTATACTGTAGGCTGTCGAAAGAAGATGTCGATAAAATTAATAAAGGAGACGATAGCGAAAGTATAATCAATCAGCGTATATTATTAGAAGATTACGCCATAAATCAAGGCTTTTCTATTTATAAGGTTTATCAGGACGACGATTATAGCGGATTATTTGACGACAGACCGGGTTTCGAGAGCATGATTGCGGATGCCAGAAACGGCAAATTTGACATTGTTATCGCAAAAACCCAGTCCAGATTTACACGTAACATGGAGCACATGGAACATTATCTACACGATATTTTCCCCGCTCTCGGTATCAGATTTATCGGAGTGGTTGACCATGTTGATACACAAAACAAAAGCAATAAGAAGGCTCGTCAAATCAACGGCTTGATTAATGAGTGGTATTGTGAGGACTTGTCGGAGAACGTAAAGGCAGTATTTAAAACCAAAATGAGGCAGGGACAGTATTTAGGTTCATCGGCACCCTATGGGTACATAAAAGACCCCAAGGATAACCACAAGTTAATCATAGATGAATATGCCGCAAATATCGTCAAAAGAATATTCGCCATGTATTTGGAAGGCTATGGGAAAGCGCGAATAGGAAAAATATTAAACAGAGAAGGCGTTTTAATCCCCAGCAAGTATAAATCCGAGGTGTTGAAGTCAACGTATCGCAACCCAAGGAATAAACCCGACAGCAAATGGACGCCACAAACTATAGACTTAATCCTAAAAAATGAAGTTTATATAGGCGCGGTTGTGCAAAACAAGCAAGCGTCAATATCCTATAAAAACAGGAAGAAGGTCGTAGTTCCCGACGCTGAGCGTATTAAGGTATATAATATGCACGAGCCAATTATTTCTATGGATACTTGGAACTTAACACAGCGAGCGCTCAAGATGAGAACAAGGGAAACGGGCATAGAGAAACGCATTGACTTGTTCTCCAATAAACTGTATTGTGCGGATTGCGGCAGATATATGACAAGGTATTTCAATAAGAAACATGAATTGGTCGGGTATCAATGTTCCACCTATAAGAGATACGGGCATGAGGGCTGTACCAAACACGCGTGCAAATACGAAGAGCTGAAACAGCTTGTGCTTTCGGAAATCAAACGAGCAGCAAGAGAAATCTTACAACCGAATGACGTTCAATACCTAAAGGACAGCGCCAACAAGGTACAGGTAAGCCAATCTGAGATACAAATTAAACACATCCAGAAGAAACTGGACACAGTCAAGATATACATAGAAAAGATATATCGAGACTATTTGGATGACCTGATTTCCCGCGAAGAATATGTACAGTACCGTAGCAAGTACAACAGCGAAAAAAACGAACTGGAATTACAGCTCCAACAGCTCACGGAGCAAGATACCGAGCAAAATCTTGGTCAAAAATACTGGATAGAAAAGTTTGCAAACTACATTGACATCGACGATTTAGACAGAACAATGATGCTTGAATTGGTCGATAAAATTGAGGTTTCCGCCAACGGAGACTTAAATATAGCTTTTAGGTTCCAACGATAATACTTGATAAACACTGGGTTTTTTGAGACAGGTATCCTTTATTTAAACGCCACCTGCGTGGCTATGGCAGAGCATATCTGCGGCAGCGAGGACGCGTTTGTGGCAAAAATGAATGAGCGCGCGCAATCGCTCGGGATGGAAAATACGCATTTTGTCAACACAAACGGTCTGGATGAGGACGGTCATTACTCAAGCGCGCGTGATGTGGCTATAATGTCCCGCGAGCTTATATCACACGAGAAAATATTTGATTACACATCGATTTGGATGGACGAACTGCGCGGCGGTAAATTCCAGCTTGCAAATACCAATAAGCTTATCCGATTTTACAACGGCGCAAACGGCTTGAAAACCGGCTCGACGTCCGCGGCTCTTTGCTGTCTCTCCGCCAGCGCAAAGCGTAACGGTATGCAGCTTATAGCGGTTGTCTTGGGTGCGCCGACGTCATCGGAACGCTTTGGGTCGGCAAAAAAGCTCCTCGATTACGGCTTCGCGGGTTACAGCATAAACACTCTTATAACGGCGGGAGACGCGCTTGAAGCGGTGCCTGTCGCCAAAGGCAAAGCTGAGACGGTGAATGCCGTTGCGGCTGACACATATTCGAGATTGACCAAAAAAGGTGAGGAAGGCTCCGTGGAGAGTGAGATCGTCCTAAATGAAAATCTGTGCGCACCGATATCGCAGGGAGATAAGCTTGGTGTTATTCGCTTTACATCCGGCGGCAAAACATTGACCGAGGTTGACATAATTTCCACGGAGGATGTTGAAAAAAAGGGGATCGCTCTCATCATAAAGGATTTTTTTCGGTCGATAATATGCGGCACGGAGAATGAGAAGGAGCAGAATTTACAAAATGTTAATTAAATATATGTTGAAAAAACGACGGGAATGTAGTATAATAAATTTTGCTATATTCGGGATAACTAAGGAGATGGAAATTCGAATGAAGAAAATAATAGCAACGTGCATAGCGGCTGCCGCTGCGGCTTCGTTTATAATAGCTTGCTCGGCGGACGGAACGGATGATTATTCGTGGGCTGCCGCGGCAGTGGATTATTGCGTAAGAAACAATATAATGACGGGAGACGAATACGGTAATTTGATGCTGGGCGACAATCTTACGCGCGCTCAGATGGCGCGGATGCTGACGGACGGTTTCGGACTGCCGGCAAAACCTGTCTCTGATTTTTTGGATATGTCTCCGGATAACTGGTCATACGGCTACAGCGCTGCCATAGGAGACTTTATGCCGAAAAAGGGTTTATATTTTAACCCTGAAGAGTATGTTACGAGAGAGGAGTTTACCGCTACTCTCGTGCGGGCGTCCGGACTGAACGTTGACAGCGTGCGAAATCCCGGCATAACAGCCGAAAATTTTTCGGATGCGAATAAGATCGGAAGCGATTATAAAACATTGATAGATATAGCTGTTGAACGCGCATATCTTGCCGGTTCGGACGGTATGATACGTCCAAAAGATTTTATGACGCGCGCCGAGGTCTGTACGATCGTACGAAAGGTTCTCGAGGTGACAAAAGGAAACATGACGCTATCCTGGAGCGATTTGGGTGTAAGAAAATCGTCAACTCCGATGCTCGGCGCGGCGCAGATCACAGTGGATCAGGCATGCGCGTGGGCAAGGGACAGAGGCGCGGCTGACATATTTATAAACGCCGCTCCCATATACTGGCAATACGGCGAGCTATTCGGGATACGTCCCGAGATAATGTACGCTCAAGCCGCAAAGGAAACCGCTTTCGGAAACTACGGCGGCGCGGTCCTGCCGGAGATGAATAATTGGGCCGGCATAAAGATAAAAGATCCGTTGGGTGACAGAACGGAGGATCATGAAGCATTCGCCACTCCGGAGGACGGTATTCGAGCGCATTATAACCATATGGCGGCATATGTGGGAATAGCTCCGATAGGAGAGCCGCACGACCGTTACTATGTCGTTAAAAATTTAAGCTGGGCCGGAACGGTAAAAACTCTTGAGGAGCTCGGAGGAAAATGGTGTCCTGATTTGTATTACGGCTATGATACGCTTCACGGCTTCCTAGAGGGTATGTATAACTATTAATGGAGATTTTTACAAAAATCTCCTTTTTTTATGTATAATATTTCCAAAGACAGGAATAATAGGAATATAAAAAACTTTAAAAATTTCCTTTGTAATATTTCTGACACAATATATGGAAAAAACAATGTGGTTTTTTACAGAAAAACCACAATATTCTGTGGTTGGAGAAAACCGTAAAAACCGCATGGATAAGCGAAAAACTCAACTATAATGTTGACAAATCAGAAAAGTATGATATAATAATATTGTATTGAAATTGACACAGATAAGAAACAAACGCGAAATATAAACGTAATTGAGTTACAAAAGTTACATAATGAACTATCGGAGGAGGATGCAGGTAAAATGCAGACGTATGTTGAAGAATATACGGACTTTATGACCAATGTAAGGCATAAAGCGTTGAATACTGTTGAATCGTATAAAAGAGACGTTACACAATATATTACATATCTGAATAACAGCGGAGTAAGTGATTTGGCGGCAACGACAAAAACCACGGTTTTGTCATATCTGCTGTCGCTGCAGAAGGAAGGCAGAGCAAGCTCCACAGTGTCGCGGACGTTAGCGTCGCTCCGCTCTTTTTATGTGTTCATGACTCAGAACGGTATGGTAAAAACCGATCCAACCTCCAATTTGGAAGCGCCGCATGTGGAGAAGAAGCCGCCCCAAATACTGTCGAGCGCGGAGGTGGAGCTTCTTATGGAGCAGCCGAAATCGACGGATAATAAGGGCATACGCGACAAGGCTATGCTTGAGCTTCTCTATGCCACGGGCATACGCGTATCCGAGCTTATAAATCTGACAATGAATGACGTGAATCTTCAAATGAGCTTCATATGCTGCCGCTCCGATAAAAAGGAGCGCGTTATTCCGATGGGAAATAAGGCGCTTGAGGCATTATCCGAATATATAAACAAGGCACGCCCGATGATGATAAGAGACGAGGGCGAAAAGGCGCTTTTCGTAAACTGCTCGGGCGCGCACATATCGCGTCAGGGATTTTGGAAGATAATAAAATACTATCAGCATAAAGCGGGAATAGAAACGGAAATAACGCCGCATACGCTGAGACACTCGTTTGCGGCGCATCTTTTGGAAAACGGAGCCGATCTGCGCTCGATTCAGGAAATGATGGGCCATGCGGACATATCCTCTACGCAGGTTTACTCAAAGCTTATAAACAGCAAGCTCAAGGATGTGTATTCAAAGGCGCACCCTCGCGCGTAGCTTGGGCTGAAATAGATGTTGAGCCTGTAAACCTTTGTTTTAAAAAATTATTATATTTCAAATTATCGGCGGTAGGGTATGCTACCGTTGATTTTTAGTTATAAATATAATAATCGGCTTTATATGTTTGTAAAAAACGTTTTTTCATGCCGCAAAACCGGATTTTGTGACGCGCACGGTCCATTCGTGTCAAAAATGGTGCCGTTTGCGTTTTTTTGTTGCAATATTCGGATAAAAGTGGTATAATAATATTTAACTATGATTTGAAAGGCGGATGTTAATGTGGAACATGTTTGTAATGACGGCATTTTAACGATAACATTATTAAAGAGAATTGACTCAAATAACGCGCCCGACGTTGACAAGGAGATATTTTCTCTTATTGAAGAATGCGGCGCAAAGAGCGTGATTCTTGACGCGGCGGAGACCGAATATATTTCAAGCGCGGGTTTAAGAGTTGTTTTAAAGCTTAAAAAGACTGTGGAGGATTCAAAAATTATAAACGCGTCGCCGGAGGTATATGATATTTTCAGTATCACGGGATTTATTGACATTATCGAAGTCAAGAAAGCGTTCCGTGAAATTTCGGTCGAGGGCTGCGAGATAATAGGGAAGGGTGGACACGGCACGGTTTACCGTCTTAACGGCGATACCATATTAAAGCTGTATTCCGAAAATGAGCCGCTTAACGAAATCGAGCGCGAAATAGAATACGCGAGAAACGCGTTTGTCGCGGGTATTCCGACCGCTATTCCGTTTGACGTGGTGAAATGCAACGGCAGCTACGGCTCCGTATTCGAGCTTTTAAACGCGGATACGCTCGGCAACGTACTTGCCGCGAATCCCGACAAATACGACGAATATTCAAAAAAATATGTGGCGCTTGTAAACACCCTACATACCACCGAGGCGGATACAAACCGCTTATCGAGTATAAAAGATTTATATAACAAATGGGCGGATGAAATGGCGGAGCTTCTTTCGGCGGAGGAAATCGAAATTCTGCATGAAATAATAAACAGCGTTCCCGACAGAAACACGTTTGTCCACGGCGATATTCATCCGAACAACGTAATGGTTCAGGACGGCGAGCTTGTGTTTATCGATTTGGCTGATATGACGTACGGCCACCCCGTTTTCGATTACATGGGAATGGCGCTGACGCATGTAATAGCGGGAAGCAGAGCGCCCCAAAGAACGGTGCAGATAATGGGAATTGATTACGAAATGGGATTAAGGCTTTGGAATGACTTGGTAAAGACGCGTTTCGGCTCGCTCGGCGAAGAGGGAATGAAACAAATGAACGGTCTGCTCACCGCGTTCGGAATGATGAAATTTACAGTTGCGTCAGCCGTGAATAAATCCACTCCGAAGGAGCTTAAGGAAACTCTGATCAATGTCAGCAGACAAACCTTTTTCCCGAACGCGAAAAATCTGATAGGCGCGGTAAAATTCTGATTTTCAGTGTGAAAAAATCAATTTTTTGTAAATTTTATTAATTTGTATTTATTTTTTAGCAAATCTTTGCTATAATTATAGAAAAAATAAAAGGAGAGATTTATTATGACAATCAAACAGACAAACGAAAACGGAAAAGTTACACTTGCTTTATCGGGAAGGCTCGACACGGTTACGGCTCCCGAGCTCGAGGCGGCTCTTGACAGCGCTCTTGAAGGCGCATCGGAGCTTTGTTTCGATTTTAACGAGCTTGAATACATTTCATCCGCGGGTCTTCGCGTTCTGCTAAAGGCACAGAAGATTATGAACGCAAAGGGCAAGATGAAAATTACCGGCGTTAACGAAACCATCATGGAGGTATTCGATATTACCGGCTTTGTTGATATTCTCACGATCGAGTAATACTTCCAAAGGAGGGTGACTCATGGTTTTTAAACTTATACTGACAGCCCTTTATAACGCTATTTTGGCGGTGCTTGTATATATCGCCGACAAAAAAACGCCGCTGGGCAAGCTTTCCTACAGAAACAAACAGCTGTTGATCGGTATCCTGTTCGGAGCGATGGCGGCTTTCGCAAGCTCAAGCCTGGGCGGAGTGGACATAGGCGACGGAACGATAATGAACGTCCGAGACGCCGCTCCTCTTTGCGCGGGACTTATTTTCGGCGCGCCCGCCGGAATTATCGCGGGTATAATAGGCGGCTTGTACAGGTATATTTCGGCGTTCTTCGGTCTTACCGGAACATATACGCAGCTCGCGTGCTCGATTTCCACGGCTCTCGCGGGATTTATCGCGGCGGCTTTAAGAAAGTTCATGTTTGACGACAAAAAGCCCGGCTGGATTTACGGCTTGGGCATTGGAATGCTGTGTGAAGTCATTCATATGTTGATGATATTCTTCACCAACGCGAACGATCCGAGCACCGCGTTCAATTTTGTAAAGATATGCTCGCTTCCGATGATGCTTTGCAACGGCTTTTCGGTCGGCTCTGCGGTGCTTATCATATCGCTGATAAGCAAAAGCAAAACCTCCGCGCCCGCCGAGGGAAAGCATATATCGAGAACGTTCCAGATGTGGCTGTTTATCTGTATTGTTATCGCGTACGCGCTGACGAGCACATATACATATATGCTGCAAAGCCAAATGTCGAACACCGAAACCGAGTCTGTTATAAAGCGTAGCATCGATGACGTAAATCAAGATATTCAAGATACGTCGGATGAAAATCTGCTGAACAAAACGAACCTCGTAAAGAGCGAATATTTGGCGTCGAGCGATAAAAGCGCGGAGTTTCTGCAGTCGCTCGCGGACAAGTACAAGGTCGCGGAAATTCACATTATCGACGATAACGGCATAATCGTGAACACAAACGTTCCGCAATATATCGGCTTTGATATGGCGAGCGGCGAGCAGTCGGCGGAATTTCTTGTGCTATTGGGAGGCACGCAGAAGTCGTTCGTGCAGGAGTACCGCCCGCAGTCCTATGACAGCAGCGTCGCTTACAAATACGGCGGCGTGTCGCTCCAAGACGGCGGATTTTTGCAGGTAGGCTACGACGCAGACCAGTTCAGAGCCGATATTGACAGCACCGTAAAAAAAATAGCGACGAACCGTCACATAGGCGAGAACGGCTTTATCGTGATATGCGACGACGAGTGGAATATCGTCAGCGAAGGAACGGATTACACCGGCTATAATCTCGCCAGTCTCGGAATTAGGATCGATCCCGAGAAATACGCGGAAAAAACCATAATTAATATGGATGTTCAAGGCGAGCCTCATTTCTGCGAATACGAGTTTGTGGAGGGCTATTATATCGTAGGCGCGCTTTCCGAAACGGAAGCGCTGTTCATGCGCGATGTTTCGGTATATTTGAGCGCGTTTATGGAAATCCTGATTTTCGCGACTCTGTTCGCGCTTGTGTACTTCCTCATAAAGAAGCTCATTATCGACAACCTGATGAAGGTAAACCTCGCGCTTTCAAAAATCACCAACGGCAACCTCGACGTTACCGTAGATGTGCGCGCGAACGAAGAATTTGCGTCGCTTTCGGACGATATCAACTCCACCGTTGACACGCTAAAGCGCTATATAGCGGAAGCAGAGGCGCGAATTGACGCGGAGCTTGAGTTCGCCAAGCAAATTCAGCTGTCGGCTCTTCCGTCGGTATTTCCGCCGTATCCCAACCGCAGGGAATTTGATATCTACGCGCGGATGGACACGGCTAAGGAGGTAGGCGGCGACTTCTACGACTTCTATATGCTTGACGACTCCACGATCGCCTTTCTTATCGCGGATGTATCGGGCAAGGGTATTCCGGCGGCGATGTTTATGATGAAAGCAAAAACCATCATAAAAGACCTTGCCGAAAGCGGTTTGGAGGTAAATGAAATATTTACTCAGGCAAACGCGAAGCTTTGTGAAAACAACGACGCGGGCATGTTCGTAACGGCGTGGATGGCGATTGTCGATTTGAAAACGGGTATTATGAGCGTGGCGAACGCGGGACATAATCCGCCGGTTATAAAGCGCGCTAACGGTAAATTTGATTATGAAAAGATGCGCGCGGGCTTTGTTCTTGCGGGTATGGACGGTATCAAGTACCGAAAGGCGGAAATACAGCTCTCGCCCGGCGACAGAATTTATCTGTACACCGACGGCGTAACCGAGGCAACGGACAAAAACGACCAGCTCTACGGAGAAGACAGGCTCACAAACCTTCTTAATTCGCTTGGTGAAAGCGACCTTGATGTAAAATCGCTCTGCGATTCGATAAAGCGCGACATAGACCGTTTTGTGGGCGACGCGCCGCAGTTTGACGATATAACAATGGTCAGCTTCAGGCTCAACTTCGTTAAGGGCGATGAGAAAATCATGTTTATTCCGGATAAGGATGCCGGCGCGGCTGTGAGCGAATTTGCACAGCAGCTTACATCAAAGCTCGATGTTCTTCCTAAAATTTCAAGTAAGGTAAGCATCGCGATCGATGAAATAGCCTCAAACATAGTAAATTACAGCAAAGCGAAAACGGCTGAAATTTCGTATTCGATTGAAAACGGAAAGCTGAATCTAATGTTTGTAGATGACGGCAAACCGTATAATCCGCTTGAAAAGGAGGATCCCGACATAACGCTGTCCGCTGAGGAGCGACAAATCGGCGGCTTGGGTATTTTCATGGTCAAGAAAATGACAGAGAGCATGGATTATAAATATGAAAACAATAAAAATATCTTAAAGCTTGTAATGGCTTTAAATTCATAAAATATAGAAAGAGGGAAAAATTATGAAAACTGATATTTGCACAATTTCAAGCGATAAGGCGACATTTGCCGCGATTTTTAACGAGGTTGAAAAAACGGCGGAGTACAATAAGCTTTCTCAGAAGCAGGCGCTGCAGTTAAGACTTTTGGCGGAAGAGCTGGTGGGAATGCTTCCGGAGCTGCTGGAGGTCGGAAGCGGTAATTTTTGGATCGAAAACAACGGAAACGATTTCGAGCTTCACGCGTTAATCAAGGCGGAACGGCTTTCGATGTATGATAAGGAGGATATTCTCGCTCTTTCAAAATCGGGTGAAAACGCCGCGTCAAAGGGAATAATAAATAAAATCAGGCTCGTGGCGGAAGGAATGCTCGACGGATACCTTGAAACATCAAAGGTTACGGGCGGAGCGGAGTATTACAACTTCTACGATATGGGCGCGAGCGTGCCTCATATATACAACGATACATGGTCAAACGCGTGGTCGCTCAACAGCTACAAGCAGTATGCCGGCGGAAACAAGGAAACAGAGGCGTGGGACGAACTGGAAAAATCCATAATCGCGAATCTCGCCGATGACGTTATAGTTGGTGTTATCGGCAAGAAAGTCGATATAATCATAAAAAAGAAGTTTGCCTGAATATAGCGTAAAATGAAAACCGTTCTGAAAAGAACGGTTTTTGTTAGTACATTTTACTAAAAATTTAAAAAAATATGCCAAAAGGTATTGACACTATTTAAATAATATTATATAATATATAACATAGAAAGGCAGAAAGGAGACAAATATTATGAAAAAGATAACAATTTTAACCGCGGCGGCTTTATGCGCGGTAAGCCTTGGCATAGGCGCTGCGGCGGCAGGATTTATTGAGACTGTTCAATCGCAGCTTCGTCCGGATTTCACTATTGTCATTGACGGAGTTACACGGACATTCAAGGATGTGAACGGTAATGTGGTTTATCCGATGCTTTATAACGGCACGACTTATCTGCCCGTCAGAGCTATCGGTGAGCTGATGGGAAAAACCGTATATTGGTATGAGAATGACAAGCGGATAGAGTTAAAGGACGAAGGCACAACGGTTACCGACGCGGATGTAATCGTCCCCGGTAATAACAACGGAAATACCAATGATAACGGAAATAACGGTAATCCGCAGCAGGGCGGCGGACAGCTTAATACGGGACTCACTCCGACTGCGGACGAGATAACGCTCGACAAGGCAAAAGCAATCGCGTTTGAAAAAGCGGGCGTAAATGAGGCGGATATAACATTGAAAAAAGCCCGTCTTGAGATGGACGACGGAATACGCAAATATGATATTGAGTTCAGCGATATGAGAATGGACAGCAAGAATATTGAATACAGCGCGGAAATAAGGGCTTCTGACGGCATGCTGCTTGACTGGGACGTTGATGAAAAATATTACGGCGGCAATAAAGGCAATTCCTCAGGCACTGCAAACAGCGGCGCCGCGGCTACGGCGGGCGAAATAACCGCTGATCAGGCAAAGGCGATCGCGCTTCAGAAAGCGGGACTCAGCGAGTCTGAGGTTACCGGTATGAGGGTCGAGACAGATATGGAGCATGGCGTGAAGGAATACGAGGTTGAGTTCAGACAGGGCAGGATCGAGTACAGCGCGGAAATCAGCGCGGTTGACGGCTCTATCATTAAATGGGAAAAAGATAACGATTGATTTTACAATGCGGTTGTTAAAGAATAATAAAATGCAGTGTTCACAAAAATGGACACTGCATTTTATTTAAATGCAATATTAAAAAAATCTATACATATGATTAAGAGGACCGCTGCCGCCGCCTAAATCAAGACCAAACCGAAGTGCGCCGGTAACGTATTCTTTTGCGTTTTTTACGGCGTCGCCGATATCTTGTCCAAGCGCGAGATTTGCCGCTATAGCCGACGACAGTGTACAGCCTGTGCCGTGTGTGTTTGGATTGTTTATTTTTTTCGATTCAAACCATACAGGTTTGTCCGCAAGCAGCAAATCACTGCCGCTGTTTTTGAGATGTCCGCCCTTTAAAAGCACGGGGACACTAAATTTGCCGCGTATTACTTCGGCGGCGCGCAGCATATCGGATTTGTCGTCGATTTTAAAACCGCATAAAATTTCCGCTTCGGGAATATTCGGGGTTATTATATCGGCTATGGGGAAGAGGAGCGCTGCGAGCGCATCGACCGCTTCCTCTCGGAGAAGTCTGAAGCCGCTTGTCGATACCATAACGGTGTCGAGAACTATATTTTTCGCGTTATATTGAGTCAGTTTTTTCGCTATAATTTCAATAATTTCGGTCGATGAGACCATTCCGATTTTTACGCTGTCGGGAAAAAGATCGGTAAATACCGCGTCAAGCTGCGCGGATATATTTTCGGGGGACACATCAAAAATATCGGTAACGCCGAGCGTGTTCTGAGCCGTTACCGATGTTATCACACTCATGCCGTAAACGCCGTGGGCGGCGAAGGTTTTTAAATCAGCCTGGATGCCTGCGCCCCCGCCGGAATCCGAGCCTGCTACAGTCAACGATTTTTTCATTTGATTATCTCCTTTGCGAGCGCCGCAAGGTTCGATGCCGCTTTTTCTATATCGGGCTGCGCAAAAATTCCCGATACCGCTGCCGCGCCCGCTATGCCCGTATTTCGTAATTTAAGTATGTTTTCGGCTGTTATGCCGCCTATAGCGGCTACGGGTATATTCACGGCGGCGGTAATCGATTGCAGCGTTTCGCGGCTCATTTTGACCGCGTCCAACTTGGTCGATGTGCCGAACACAGCACCCGAACCGAGGTAATCCGCGCCCGCTTTTTCGGCGGCGATTGCCTGCTCGGGAGTTCGCGCGGTCGCTCCGATTATTTTATCCGTTCCGAGTATTTTCCGTGCCTCCTCGATAGGGAAGTCGTTCTGACCGAGATGAACTCCATCGGCGTTTGAAGCGATGACCGCGTCAATATTGTCGTTTATAATCAGCGGAGCGCCGTATTTTTCACATATCGGCTTTAATTCGCGGGCGGTTTTTATAAGCGATTCGGTATCGGCTCCCTTATCCCGCAGCTGAAGCATAGTCGCACCGCCTTTCAGCGCCGCTTCTGCCGCCTGCGCGAGAGAAGAGCCGTTTAGCCACGTTCTGTCGGTTATGGCGTAGAGGAGTATTTTGTCTTTTACATTCATTTGTAAAGCCTCCGTGTAATATGTCATCCGTATATTTCTTCCCATTTTTTCAGACAGGTTTCCACATCGAGACTTGTGTCGATGTAATGAATATGCTTAAATGAGTTGATTTTCTCGTCGCAAAAATCCTTTTCATCGGCTATGAACCGGCGGCAAACCTCCATATAATTCGGATTATGCTGCTTGGATTCGCGGTCGATACATCGCAGCAATCTTGTTTTGTCGTCGATAACCAAATAAACAATATGAACCATATCGTCGCCATATTGTTCTCTTATGCTGATGGCGCCGTCCAAGGTTGTTATCAATATATAATCATTGTCGTCCGCGATATCGAATTTAAGTGTAAAATAATACCATATTCCCTGTATTGTGAAATATTTGCGCTTTTCTATAACCAGTCCTTCTCGTTCAAAATCCCGCAGCTGTTGCTCATTCACAAAGTTATAATCGACCCCGTCGCTTTCGCCTGTTCGCATGGGACGAGTAGTATACGGAGTCACGGGAATTAAATTTGCGCAGTGTGACGATAATATTTTTTTATATATAGTATCTTTGCCCGACGCGCTTTTACCGACAATGCAAAATATTCTGCTCACAGCTTGCACCTCCATATTCCTGTCCGATTAACATGATATATAATATCATAAAGCGACGGATATTGCAAGTGGTTCGAGGCAATATATAAGATTTCAAAAACACCTATGCCGTGACAAATCACAGAGCGGAGCGAAAAATATGACGGCTTAAACGAAATCATCGGCATGGCGGAAAAATTAATGCTTATAGTATGGACAAAAGGTTTGAATTTTGATATAATATAAAAGAAGCGAGGTGTTATTATGCAGCCAAAATTTAATATGACCCAAAGAGAAAATATATTCCTTGCCAAGCGAAATATTGTTGATTATATATGGAAAAGTGCAAACCTTGAAGGCATCGGAGTGACCTATCCGGATACACAGACTATCTATGACGGAATAGCTGTATCCGGTTACACTATAGATGAAATCAACGCTATAAATGATTTAAAGCACGCGTGGCAGTATGTTCTTGAAAATATAAATTTGGAGCTTGACCTTGATTTTATTAAACATACGCATATGTTGTTAGGAAAATTTACCGTGATAAACGCAGGGTTTTTACGACGTGACGAGGTGCGTATCGGCGGTACAAACCGGATTCCCGATTTGCCCGAAGAAAAAAATATACGAGACAAAATAAATGCCGTTATGGAAAAAAATGGTATATCAGAAATTGAACGCGCTTTGGATATGACGCTGCTGTTAATGCGCATGCAATTATTCTATGACGGAAACAAACGGCTTGCTATGCTTATAGGCAATAAAATTATGATACAGAACGGTCAAGGCATAATCACAGTTAAACAAGAGGATAATAGGGCGTTTTACAAATTGTTGATCGCATACTATGAAACGGGAAAGACTGATGAAATTAAACGATTCTTATACGATAATTGTATTGATGGAATGGTATTTAACAGGTAAATTCATAAATCAAATATTTATATTATAATAGGCAAATTGATTAAAAGTATGTCAACCGACATTTTTCAATTAAGCGCCATATTACAATGAAAGGAGCAAAACCGCGTGGATACAGCACAAAAACGTATCGAAGAGCTTACCGAACAGCTTAATTATCATAATTATAAGTATTATGTGGAGGATAATCCCGAGATTTCGGATTTTGAGTTTGACGCTATGCTTGTTGAGCTCGAAAAGCTGGAGGAACAATATCCCGAGCTGAAAAAACCCAACTCGCCTACAATGCGCGTGGGCGGTGAACCGGTATCCTCGTTTGCGCAGGTTACGCATGAGGTTCCCATGCAAAGCCTGCAAAAAGCGTTCAGCAAAGAGGAGATCCTCGACTTTGACAGACGCGTCAGAGAAGCTGTCGGTAACGCCGAATATGTGGTCGAGCATAAAATAGACGGGTTATCGGTTTCGCTCGAATACGAAAACGGCGAATTTACACGCGGCTCCACTCGCGGAGACGGAATGACGGGCGAGGATGTTACCGAAAATCTAAAAACAATACGCTCTATCCCTATGAAACTAAAGGATAAAATACCGTTTTTAGAGGTTCGCGGCGAGGTCTTTTTGTCGGAGGATAACTTTAAAAAGCTAAACGATATGCTTGAAAGCACCGAACAGCCGCTTTTCGCAAATCCGCGGAACGCCGCTGCGGGCTCGCTCAGACAGCTTGACCCGAAAATCGCGGCAAGCCGCAGACTTGATATATTTGTTTTCAATATTCAGCGTGTTAACGGAGTTGAAATAAAAAGCCATATTGAAGGACTGCGTTTTTTGAAGGAGCAGGGATTTAAAACCATTCTCGCGGATAAGGCGTTTAAAACAATCGAGGATGCGTATGATGAGGTCCTCAAAATCGGAGAGAACCGCGGAAATCTCTATTTTGATATCGACGGCGCCGTTATAAAGGTAAACGATTTTGCCTCGCGCACCGAAATGGGCTCTACGGCAAAGTTCCCTCGCTGGGCAATAGCATACAAATATCCCGCCGAAAAGCAGACCACAACGCTTAGGGATATTAAAATTCAAATAGGCAGAACGGGAGTGCTGACGCCTCTCGCAATTCTTGATACAGTCAGAATTGCCGGTTCAAACGTGTCGCGCGCTACGCTTCATAACGCCGATTATATAAAGGATAAGGATATCCGTATCGGCGACACGGTCGTAATTCAAAAAGCGGGGGATATCATTCCGGCTGTCGTTGAGGTGCTCACCGAGGACAGGAGCGGAAATGAAATTGAGTTCCATATGCCGTCGCATTGTCCCGAGTGCGGCGCGCTTGTCGTACGCGAGGAGGGCGAGGCGGCGTATCGCTGCACGGGAGTTAATTGTCCGGCGCAGCGGCTGAGAAATATTATACATTTCGTTTCGCGTCCCGCTATGGATATTGACGGCTTGGGACCGTCGATAGTTGAACAGATGCTCGACAGGGGACTTATAAAAACGGCGGCGGATTTGTATTATATCACCGCTGCGGAAATCGCGGATATGGACAAAATGGGCGAAAAGTCGGCGCAAAATCTTATCAGTTCGCTTGAAAAATCAAAAACCAATCCGCTTTACCGCCTGATAAACGCGCTCGGAATACGCTTGATAGGCGAGAAGGCGGCAAAAATCGTGGCGGCAAGATATAAAACGTTCGATAATCTGCGAGCCGCGTCGGTCGAGGAGCTAACACAAATTGATGAAATCGGCGAAAAGATGGCGGTTTCGATAACAGAGTTTTTTACTGAACCGCAGAATTTGGAATTTATAAAGCGTCTTGAGGACGCCGGAGTAAATTGTGTTGACGACAGCGCGGATGCGGTCGTGGAAAACAGATTTGAAGGAAAAACGTTTGTCCTCACCGGAACGCTTGAAAAGTATACGCGAAATGAGGCTTCGGCAATTATTGAAAAATACGGCGGTAAAACATCGTCGAGCGTGTCTAAAAAAACAAGCTACGTTCTTGCCGGAGCGGAGGCGGGAAGCAAACTCGATAAAGCGCGCAAGCTTGGCGTGACGGTGATTTCCGAGGACGAATTTGAGGAAATGATAAAATGAAAAACGTAATTGAACAAAAGGCGTTCAGCATGGCTGATGAACTTTGCAAAATACGAAGGGAGCTCCACAAAATTCCCGAGATAGAGTTTGATACCTTTAAAACGTCGGCGTTTATAAAAAACAAACTGGATGAATATGAAATTCCATATGAAACTGTGATGGAAACCGGAATTGTCGCTCAAATTAACGGCAAATGCGAAGGAAAATCCGTTTTGCTGCGCGCCGATATCGACGCGCTTCCGATAAACGAGGACAGCGGCGTTGAATTTGCGTCGGAACACGCAGGTATGATGCATGCCTGCGGACACGATATTCACGCGGCTTGCCTTCTCGGAGCGGCGAGGATTCTTTATGATATGCGCGATGAGCTTCGCGGCACGGTAAAATGCGTGTTTCAGCCGGCGGAAGAGGGTAACGGCGGCGCGCTGCCGATGATAGAAAAGGGAATTATGGAAAATCCGCACGTTGACGGAGCGTTTGCGCTGCACGCGGAACCGTTGGAGGAAGTTGGAAATATCCAAATCAAGGACGGTTCCGTAATGGCTTCGCCGGATGATTTTGAAATAGTTATTAAAGGTGTGGGCGGACACGGCGCCGTCCCTGAAAAATGTGTCAATCCGGTCACCGCGGGAGCGATGATTATAGACGCATATAAAAATATAGATATAAAATCAAACAATCCGTATGTCGTGACGATATGCACGTTTAATGCGGGTACATGCCGAAACGTTGTTCCGGACACCGCCGTCCTTACAGGCACTGCGCGCTCGCTTGACAATGAAACGCGGTTCGCACTTCGGGACAGGCTTATCGAGCTTGCCGAAACAACAGCCCAAAAAATAGGCGCGTCGGCCGAATTTAGATTTAACCAGCTTTTCCCGCCTGTTGTAAACGATGGGAATATGAATAAAATTGTGGTGGGCAGCGCAAAAAAGCTTGAATCGGTAAAAAAGGTGGTTACGCTTGAAAAAGCGTCGATGACGGGCGACGACTTCTCATATTTCAGCGAACGCGTCCCGGGAGCATACTTTAAGCTGGGAGTGGGGAATAAGGCAATAGGCGCGTGTTACCCGCTTCACAGCCCGAAGTTCAAGGCTGACGAGCGCGCGCTCCCCATAGGCTCCGCCGTACTGGCACAGGCGGCGGTTGACTTTCTGAATGAGTAAAAAACAGTCCGCACTGCGGACTGTTTTGTTGTTTTATTCCGTTTTGAATATCTCTTTCGCCGACGCCGCAAGCCCCGCGAGTCCTTGAAGCTCGGACGGGATTATCAGCTTTGTTGATTTGCCGTCGGCAATTTTTTCGAGACTTTCAAGCGAGCGCATAGCGAGATAACCCTCTGACGGCTTTGCCTCGTTTATCTTTTTTATACCCTCCGCGACAGCCTGCTGAACGGTTAAAATCGCTTCCGCCTGACCTTCCGCTTCGCGTATCGCCGCCTGTTTTTTCGCTTCGGCTCTCAAAATCGCCGATTCCTTATCGCCCTCGGCAAGAAGGATAGCCGACTTTTTCTCACCCTCGGCGCGCAAAATTGACTCTCTGCGTTCTCGCTCGGCTTTCATCTGACGCTCCATCGCGTCCTGGATTTCAGCCGGAGGCATGATGTTTTTAAGCTCCACTCTGTTTATCTTAATTCCCCACGGGTCTGTCGCCTCGTCGAGAATTACGCGCATTTCGGTGTTTACCGTGTCGCGCGAGGTGAGCGTTTCGTCAAGCTCCATGTCGCCTATGATGTTTCTGAGCGTCGTCGCGGTCAGGTTTTCTATCGCCATCATAGGACGCTCAACGCCGTATGTGAACAGCTTCGGGTCTGTGATCTGATAGTACACGATAGTATCGATCTGCATCGTTACGTTATCCTTTGTGATAACGGGCTGCGGCGGAAAGTCAACAACGTGCTCCTTCAAATTTACGCGGCTCGCGATCCTGTCGATAAACGGAATTTTTACATGCAGTCCCACAGACCATGTCGCGTTATACGCGCCGAGTCTTTCCACAATGTACGCGTGCGCCTGCGGCACGATTTTTATGTTCGCAATTATAAGTATCAGCAAAATCAGCAGCAGCGCTATTACAAAAAATATTCCCATATCAGTCACCTTTCCTTTCTACAATGAGCTTTACTCCTTCAATTTTTTTAACAACCGCAACAGCTCCCTTGTCGATATCGGAGCCGTCCTCGCTTCTCACAGTCCAGGTCATGCCGTTTATTTTGCCCTCGCCGGACGCGCCTACATTGCTGACCGCTTTCGTGATCAGCACCTCCTTGCCGACAAGACTGTCGGCGTTTGTTTTAAACCCTTTGGGCTTCAAGAGCTTCATAGATAATGGACGCAGGCACAAGAGCGTGACCACGGACAGTATAAGAAAGACCGTCATCTGTACGCCGAAACCGAAGCCGAGCATATAGGCAATCAATCCTCCGACCGAGCCTACGGCGAACCAAACGCTCACAAGCTGATACGTTACCGCCTCAATAACGACGAATACGATAACCGCTCCTATCCATAAAAAACCAATATCTATACCCATGCAAATCCCTCCTTTTCGGAAGCATACATATGTATTCTATGTATATAGATTACCATACTATGACCGATTTGTCAACAGTTTTTTACCCTTCACAGTCATTATACTATAAAGATTTTCAAAAATCAATACAATTATACTCACACCGTGGAATAATGCACATATTATATTATATGAGGTGATACGGTATGATTAACTTTTGCATGCGCGGCAGCGCGAAGGCAGTGGGATTGACGGCATTATCATTTTGTCTCGGCGTTATCGCCGGAATGTTTTTCCCCATAGCGCTCGTTGCCGTTACAGAAATGATTTTACTTATTCTATTCGGTTATCTTTGTTTGTTTAAGTGGTAAAAGGAGGTAGTTTTTATGAAAATCGTAGTGATGAAAGTTCCCAAATGTCTGCGCGGACTTGCGAAGCTTATTTTTAAAATGTGAAGAAACACCCTTTTTTATTCAAACAACGGGGACGGTCAGATTTTGACCGCCCCTTGTTGGCTTTATAAATTTTTCAGAAATCCGCGCGCGTCGGATATAGCTTTTTCGACGGTTTCCTTTGCGGGACCGCCCGTTATTTTTCTGTCGTTTACGCACGTTTCCATGCTTATCGCGTCGTAAATATCGTCCTCTATTATATCGGAGAACCTTTTAAACTCGTCCAATGTAAGCTCGTCGAGAGCTTTGTTTTTTTCTATCGCATAGAATACCATCTGCCCTATCACCGCGTGAGCCTCGCGGAACGGCAGACCTTTTTTTACAAGATAATCCGCCGCGTCGGTAGCGTTTGTAAATCCGCCCTTCGCGCCACGCAGCATATTGTCCTTTTTGACGGTCATGGTCGAGATCATGTCGCAGAACACCGGCAGACAGAGCTTCACGGTGTCGAGCGCGTCAAAAATCGGCTCTTTATCCTCCTGCATATCCTTGTTGTACGCGAGAGGTATTCCCTTCATTGTCGTTAAAAGCCCCATAAGATGACCGTACACGCGTCCCGTTTTGCCGCGTATAAGCTCGGCGACGTCGGGATTTTTCTTTTGCGGCATAATTGATGAGCCAGTCGAAAACGCGTCGTCCATCTCAACAAACGAAAACTCGTGGCTCGACCAAAGAATAAGCTCCTCCGAAAAGCGGCTCATGTGCATCATTATGATGGAAAGACAGCTTGCGAGCTCTATTACGAAATCACGGTCGGAAACGCCGTCGAGCGAGTTCATTGTAACTCCGTCAAAACCGAGCTCCGCCGCTACGGACTCACGGTCGAGAGGGTATGTCGTACCCGCGAGAGCTCCCGAGCCTAAGGGCATGACGTTCATGCGTCTGCGGCAGTCGGAAAGACGCGACAAATCGCGCTTGAACATTTCAAAATACGCCATTAAGTGGTGTGCGAACGTGATAGGCTGAGCCTTTTGCAGATGCGTGTAACCGGGCATTATCGTTTCGGTATGCTCCGCCGCCAAATCGACGAATACATTGAGCGCGTGAATGAGCATTTCCTCGACGATTTTCGTTTCGTCCATAAGATACATCCGTATATCGAGCGCTACCTGGTCGTTGCGGCTGCGTCCCGTATGGAGACGCTTGCCCGCGTCGCCGATGCGCTCGGTGAGGATTTTTTCGATATTCATATGAATATCCTCGGCGTCGATTTCAAACTCGATTTTGCCCGCTTCTATATCGGATAATATGTTTTTAAGCTCCGCGATGATCTTATCCGCGTCCTCCTTTGGAATTATGCCCTGTTTCCCAAGCATACCCGCATGGGCGATCGATCCCTTTATGTCCTGCTTATACATACGTTTGTCGAAGCGTATGGACGAATTGAAATCGTCAACCTTTTTGTCGGTGCTTTTCTGAAAGCGTCCGCCCCATAACTTTGCCATATTATCAATCCAATCCGTTCTTTTTCTTCATCATTGCGCGAACCTTGAGAGGTAAGCCGAAGAGGTTTATAAATCCCGCGCTGTCCTTGTGGCTGTACAGCTCGTGACTGTCGCCGAATGACGCGATATCCTCGTTGTAGAGCGAGTACGGCGACTTTGCTCCCGCGGGAGTTACGCTGCCCTTATAGAGCTTTACGCGTACCTCGCCCGTAACCGTTTCCTCCATAGAGTCGACCATAGCCGAAAGAGCCTCGCGAAGCGGCGTGAACCACTTTCCGTCATATACGAGCTCCGCGAATTTTATCGCCGACTGACGCTTAAATGCCTGTGTGTCGCGGTCGAGGCAGAGATATTCAAGCTCCTGCAAAGCGGTATAGAGAATAGTTCCGCCCGGGGTTTCGTAAACGCCTCTCGACTTCATGCCGACAAGTCTGTCCTCAACTATGTCCGCGATACCCACGCCGTACTGTCCGCCGAACTTATTTAATTCCTCAACGAGCGGACGAGCGGCCATTTTTTTGCCGTCGAGCGATATGGGAACGCCCTTTTCGAAGCCGATAGTGATATACTTCGGCTCGTCGGGAGCTTTCTCGGGAGATACGCCGAGCTTCAAAAGGCTGTCAAGCTGCGGCTCGTTCGCGGGATCCTCGAGATCCATGCCCTCGTGGCTGATGTGCCAGATGTTGCGGTCGCGCGAATATAAATCCTTCTTTGTAACGGGTATCTGAATGTTGTGCGCTTCGGCGTAGTCAACGGCATCCTCGCGCGATTTGATGTCCCAAATTCTCCAGGGAGCGATAATTTTGAGCGACGGATCGAGAGCCTTTATTGTGAGCTCGAAACGAACCTGGTCGTTGCCCTTGCCCGTAGCGCCGTGGCAAATCGCGACAGCGCCTTCCTTATGCGCTATTTCAACAAGCCTTTTTGCAATGATCGGACGTGCGTGAGACGTGCCGAGCAGGTACTTGCCCTCGTAAACGGCTCCCGCCTTGAGAGTGGGGAAGATATAGTCCTCAACGTATTCGTCGCGAAGATCCTCGATATAGAGCTTAGCCGCGCCCGACTTTTTAGCGCGCTCCTCAAGACCCTCAGTTTCCTTGCCCTGACCGACGTCGCCGCATACCGCGATCACGTCATAATCGTAATTTTCCTTAAGCCACGGAATGATAATCGACGTATCGAGACCTCCCGAATACGCCAGAACGACCTTTTCCTTTGCCATATTTAAATTCCTCCAATATTGTAAAATTAATAAGTGTTTTCCACTTCAGAGGTATTATATACCAAAGCGCGGAATTATTCAAGTGAATTTTTAATTTACTGCACAAAAATTTGAAATTTATGGATGTTACTTAAAAGACAGCTGAAATCATATAAGCCGATTACGGTATTTTTGCATTTTTTCATATATTATACACGATTATTTCGTAAAAAGCATGTTTTATTTCGTAAAAGCACAAAATGATATATTGAAAATATCTCAAAGCTGTGATATAATAATTACGGTTCTTTGGCGTAAAACAGGCTGTTCATAATATATGTGAAACAAAAAAGAACGGCAGGTGGGAAAATATCTTGTTTGTATAATTATTTATATAAACAGTTATCGGGAGGAATATTATATGCGGATCGCGGTTTGTGATGATGATTTGAGGGAGTTGGAGCAATTTGAATACGCGCTGCAGGAATGGGATCCGGCGCAAAGCGCGGAGAAATTTTCGGACGGCTCGTCTATGTTGAAGGCGGCAAGGGGATCCCGTCCGTTTGATATTGTTTTCCTGGATATTTATATGGTTGACGAAAACGGTATTGATATCGCAAAGGAACTGCGGGAGATTTCCCCCGAAACAGGTATAGTGTTCGTGACGGCAAGTCGGGAGTACGCGGTGGAAGCTTTTTCGCTTTACGCAACTCACTATCTGATAAAACCAATTACCACAGAGGGAATTATTGAGGCTTTCCGGCGGCTGACTGCGTCGAGAACGAAAAATGCGGAACGCATCACGCTCATGGTGGGACGGGACAGACATACGGTTTTTTTGGATCAGATATGCCTTCTTGAAAGCGATAATCATACCGTTAACGTATCGCTTTCCGACGGACGGCGGCTGAAAGTCAGGATGTCCTTCAGCGAACTCGAGAAAAAAATGAACAATAACTTTCTGAAGATCAACCGCGGAATAGTTGTAAATATGGATTATATTGTGCAGATGGGAACGGGCACCTGTGTTATGAGGGATGGAATAAAGCTGCCGATTACGATACGCCAAAGCGCCGCTATCCGCGCCGCGTATGACGATTATGTGTTTGATAGGATCTCTCGGCGAAACGGTTTTAAGGGGGAATAAATATGATAGATTTTCTGCAGAATACCGCAGGATTTTGTATACAGCTTTTTCCGTGCGCTCTGATGCTCTTTTTATCTTTCCAGCAAGAGGATTACCGTTTTCGCAGAAAGACAATCTTTATCGGGATGCTGGTTTTTTCGGTGATAAGCGCAATATTGTTTTCGCTGGTGGTTTGTCTGCGCGACGTGGACAGATACCCGAAGTATATAATTCACGCGAACTCGTTCATGTCCGCCGCGATACTGCTCGTTTTGGCGGCGTACATATGGCTGGTGAGAGAATCGCTGATGAAGAAGCTTATGGTATTCTTTATCGTCCTGTTTTATGCAGAAACTGAGTTTTTGTTGGTCAATTTGATACATACATGCCTATATCACGGTATGCCGAGTACAGCGCTGTATCCGTATTCAACGAGCTTTCTGCTGCTGTACGCCGTTACAACGGCGCTGTTTCTGCCGCTGATGATAGCGGCTGTTATCCGTCCGGTCAGGGAATATATTCAAATGATAGAGCCGAAGGACATGAAACATGAGTTTTTGACCGCGACACTTTCCACAGTGTTATATTTTGCTTTGACGATTTACAGCGATACGGTTTTCGGCAAAGCGGACATTTTCAATCTGTATGTCCGCTTGAACCTGCCTTTACTGCTCTTTATGATGTTTAACCAAGTATTGATATACTGGATGATTTTCAAGGAGTCGGTGCGAAGGGAGATAGACAATGAACGCTGGAGAGCGATGGAGATCCAGCAGCTTCAATACGAAAAAATTGTCAGCGATATGGAAAGCACGCGGCGAATGCGCCATGACCTGCATCACCACTATAATTCCCTGAGCGATATGCTCAACAGAGGACAGATAGACGAGGTAAAGGATTACCTTTCAAAGGCTGTCAATACTACCGTCAGCCGCGATAACGAGATTTACTGCAAAAATATGACGGTAAACGGCTTGCTGCAGTATTATATCGGGCTTGCGAGAGATGAGAATATAAAATGCGAAGTGCAGGCGGAGTGCGGCGAGGTCAGCATTGAACCGTCAGATTTGACCGTTATGTTCGGCAACGCTATGGAAAACGCCATCAACGCCTGCAGGAAATATCCCGAAAACCGATGGATCAATATAAAAATCGGAACGATTCACAATTCTTTGGCAATCGAGATATCCAATTCATGCAAGGGAGTTCGTCTGAACCGCCATTTTCTGACTGAGGACGGATTTTCGCCCGCGGAGGCATTTTTGAGCGACCGCTCGGACGGCGGCCACGGCCTGCGAAGCATAGCGCATACCGCGCATAAATACGGCGGCAGCGCAAGCTTTCGATATAATGCCGACAAAGAAAAATTTACGTCGCGGATCAGGCTGAATACGAGCATGGATATATAATAAACTGCATGTAAAGAATAATAAATTTTATTGGAGGTTTAAATTATGGATGTGACATTGAGGAAAATTATTTCCGCAGCGGCAGCGGCGGCGCTGTTCATTACGGCAGCGGCGATGCCCGCCGTCGCCGAGGCGGAAAAGGTGACGCTTATTGTCGAAACCGAGGGTGATCCGCTTTTGGCGGCGAAAAACGCGGCACAAATGGGCGCGTCGGCGTATATGAAAACTGCCGAAGCGAAGAAGGAGGAAACGCGGATTTTAAGCGCGCAGTCGGAGGTCAAGTCCGACATCAAAAAGCGCGTAAGAGCCGACGTTAACTCGGGCTATACATACACAAGCGTAATAAACGGCTTTTCGATGGAGGCTTATGAAAGCGACATTGAGAAAATAAAAGCTGTTGACGGCGTTAAAAACGTGTACATATCCGAAAAATTTGAAATTCCGACCGAGCCGGCATCAAACAGCGAAAGCGAGCCGGGCTTCGGGGCGCAAATGATGAACACGCAGGCGATGTATGACGCGGGCTTTGACGGACGCGGACAGGCAATCGCTATCATAGACGCCGCGTTTGACACGTCGCATGAGTTTTTCGCGTCCGGCGTTGCAGAGCCGAGGCTGACAAAAAGCTCGATAAAGGAATTTATCGAAAACAACGAGCTGAACGCCGATATATCGGTAAATCAGGTTTACAGGAGTGAAAAAATTCCGTTCGCTTATGATTACGGCGAGGGTGACGCGGACACGTACGACGCGTCGGTAATTCACGGCAGTCATGTCGCGGGTATAGCGGCGGGTAAAAACGGTGTGATGAACGGCATAACCTTTTCAGGCGTCGCGCCCGAAGCGCAGCTTGTGCTTATGAAAGTTGCGGATAAGGATGGCGGCATGTCATTTTCAACAATCATAAAGGCTATGGATGACGCGTCAAAAATGAGTGTGTGCGCGGTAAATATGAGTATCGGTTCAACCCGGTCAGAAAATGCTCTCATGTATGAAGCCTCGGAAAATATGCGAAACACCGGAATAGCCCTTATCAGCTCGGCAGGCAATTCGGACAGACACCCTGAAACGGCGGATCATCCCGATTACATCTACAGCAATATGCCGGCATGCTTTGAGCCGGTTACATCCGTCGCGTCGATCGACGCGGATAAACTATGGGTTTTCAGCGGAATTATAACGCTCGGCAGCGGTGAACAGGCACACTCATCTTACAACGAGCTGTTCTTTAAAAAATTCTCGGATAAGCCTTACGATTACGTTTGCGGCGAAACTCTCGCCGATTTTCAGACGATGGGTGATATTGCTGGTAAAATAGCAATAGTCCCGGAGGAGACGGACGCGAAAAGCGCTAAACTGATTGAAATGGGCGTCGTAGGTCTTATACTTGTTTCGCCGGACGAAAATGTTGGGGTAGTAAGCACGGTAAGCGATGAAATACCGGGTATCATGGTAAGCAAATCCGTCGGCGAAAAGCTTATAAACGCGGAAACAAAAACAATCCAAACCATTGAGGAAGAAAATGTTAGCATTGAGGAGAGCCAAGCGAATATGGCATACTATACAAGCTGGGGCACCGGCGCCGACCTTGAGCTTAAGCCTGAAATTACGGCTCCCGGCACCGATATACTTTCGGCGGGAAATGACGATGAGTACATAAACGACACCGGCACATCCATGGCGTCGCCGCAGATAACGGGCGCAATGGCTCTGATGACCGCTTTTACGGACAAAGCATATCCCGACGTAACAGGCGCGGACAAGGTCGCTCTCATGGAAAACATTCTGATGAGCTCGGCAAGCATCGTGTTCCAAGATGAGGAAAAAACGCTTCCCGAGTCTCCGAGGCATCAGGGTGCGGGCTTGGCAAATTTAGAGGACGCTCTTACGCTTCCCGTAATATTAAAGGGTGATACGGGAAAATCGAAGCTTAGCCTCAAAGACGAGCTTAACGACAACATAACTCTGACATTTAAGGCGCAAAACCTTACAGAACAGCCCATAACTTACGATGATATTAAAATATACGCCTTTACCGACAATTACGAGGAAAAAGACGGCAAAAACATGATAACCGATTCGGTGCCGCTGAATTTTGAGCCCGCCGGCGACAATCCCGCGAGTGTGACTATACCCGCAAACGAGGAAGAGGAGATTACGCTTAAAATAACTCTCGACAGCGCGCAGACTGCGGCGAACAAAGAAATTTTCACGAACGGTTTTTGGATCGACGGCTATGCAGTCCTCTCGTCAAAGGACGGCAAGACGACAAAAGCGAGCATCCCCTACACCGGCTTTTACGGCGACTGGACAGCGTTCGACGCTATGACCCCGTCGTATTTCGAGGATGGCGGCAGCGCGGAAAACGGCGGTTTGATGATGAAACGCAACGATAACAATATAATGCTCGGCACAAATATGTTTGTCGATAAAAACGCCGCCGACAGAAGCGAGTATGAAAGCGAAGACTATGTAGGTTTTTCATATTCTTACGCTGATAATTATTATATATATATGCGTGTGCTGCGCTCCATGACGGACGTCAGGAAAACCTACAGGAACTCTGACGGCGAGATTACATCAGAGGAGACAGAAGGCTTAACTCTGACGCGTAAGGACTCAGTGGATAATTACCTGGATAGTTTTCGTACCGGTCCGTACGACGACACGGAGGGCGAGCGTTATTCCGTAACAATATCGGGCAGACTCGCTTACGAGAGCGAACGCAGCCTCACGGAGGAAAAGACGTTCAAATACTATGTAGATTCCACGCCGCCGGAAATAAAGGATCCGAAAATATATGAGGACGGCGGCAAAACCTACGCGGAGTTTGAGGCAAGCGACAACTTCTATCTTATGGGTGCGGCAGCGCATGACGAATCGGGAAAAACAGTCACAGAGCCGATAAAGGCTGAAAAGCAGGCGGATATAAAGCTCGACATAACGGATATGGACACTAATACTCTCGAATTTTCCGTTGCTGACTACGCGTATAACGAAAATGTATTCAAAATCGGTACGGTAAGCGCGGAAATTACAGACAGCATAATGGTCGGCAGCAGCGCCGTATTTATCGCGAATGTTAAAAATACCGCCGCCGATACCGAAGCGGACGTTGTAACGGCGCTTTATGACGGTAACGGAAGATTGATCGGAACGGACATGGAAAGCGTGACGCTCGGAAGCGGAGCGGAAATACCGCTCACATTCAGCTTTACCGACGCTAAGGGAGCATCCAAGGCGAAGATGTTCGTATGGAAACACAGTGAAATAATTCCGCTTACAGACGCGGCGGAAATTGATTTATAACAAAAGGAGTTGGTTTAAATGATTACATTTATCATAGGGCTTGCTGTTCTTATAATCGGAGGCGCCCTTTACGGCAAGGTATGCGAAAAGGCTTTCAAACCGGACGACCGCGAAACGCCGGCGGTGCGGTTAAACGACGGTATGGATTTTGTTCCTATGAAAACATGGAAAAATTCGCTTATCGAGCTTTTGAATATTGCCGGCACGGGACCGATTTTAGGCCCGATACAAGGCATTCTTTTCGGCCCGATCGCATTTTTGACAATTCCTGTGGGATGCGTGATAGGCGGCGCGTTCCACGATTATATGTGCGGTATGATATCCGTGCGCAGCGACGGCGCTCAGATGCCGCTGCTGGTACGCAAATACCTCGGCAAATACGCGTATCCGATTTATAATATATTCGTATGCCTCACGCTGCTGCTTGTCGGCACGGTGTTCATTTATACGCCAGGCGATTTGTTTATAACGCAAATTTTAAAAACCGACAACGGAGCGGCAAATCCGTTGGTGTGGATAGTATACGGCGCTATCTTTGTGTATTATATAATCGCGACGCTGTTCCCGATAGACAAGATTATCGGTAAAGTTTATCCGTTTTTCGGCGGCTTGCTTGTTTTGTCGGCGATCGGCGTGTTTATCGGTCTGTTTATAAAGGGATATCCCCTTGATAACGTATGGACAACGGGTATTGTCGGCGTGCATCCGCAGGGACTTCATTTTATACCTGTATTCTTCGTGACTGTCGCGTGCGGAATAGTTTCGGGCTTTCATTCCACGCAGTCCACGCTGATTTCGCGCACTATTCGAAACGAAAAAGAGGGACGTATGACATTTTACAATATGATGATTGCCGAAGGCCTTATCGCGATGATATGGGCAGCGGCGGCTATGGGCGTTATGAAGCTCGGTCTTGCCACCTACGAAACAAGCCCAACTGATATAGTGGGAATCGTAGCGGGTGATTTGCTCGGAAGCGTCGGAGGAATTATAGCCATAATCGGCATTATCATACTGCCTATCACCTCCGGCGATACGGCGCTCCGTTCGATGAGGCTTATAATTGCGGAAGCGATAAAAGTAGATCAATCCAAAAAAACAAACAGGCTCGGGGTCTCGCTTGTCATATTTGCGGTCGTGGCGGCAATTTTGGTATTCGCGAAATTAAACGCGGGCGGATTTAACGTGCTTTGGCGTTACTTCGCGTGGGCAAATCAGACGATAGCAGTGTTCGCGTTCGCGATGATCACAGTATATATGATGCGGAACAAGCGGCCGTTTATAATGGCGCTTATACCCGGAATGTTCTATATGTTCATAATATCTAGCTTTATCTTAAACGCTGCAATCGGATTTAATCTGCCGTGGACCGCGAGCTACATAATCGCGGGAATCCTTACCGCCGCTTATGCGGCTGCGGTAACCCGATGCGGCGCGGCGGGAAGCAGGGAATTGAAAAAACAGTAACGGCGCAATTTTTGAAGTAATATTAAAACACTCCAATCAAAAGCAGAGGTAACAATGTTTGTTATCTCTGTTTTTGCCTTTTATAAAAAAACAGATATCTTTTTAATATATTAAAAAAATATAAATAAACAGTAGAAATTTTGAAACAGTTGTGATATACTTATACCGTATTGCGGCATCTTATATAGAAATAGAGCCAAAAAAGATGATTTAGAAGGGTCTGAAAGCTTATGAACATACTTTTCGTGTGTACGGGCAACACATGCAGGAGCCCTATGGCGGCGGCTATTATGAATAAAATCGCCGTGGAAAACGATCTTGACGTGCGTATAGAATCAGCCGGTATGTTTGCCGCGGGAGGAGAAAAGGCAAGCGATAACGCCGTTCGGGCGCTGAAAAAATATGATATAGATCTGTCGTCTCACCGCGCTCAGCCCGTTTCGGAGGAGCTGCTTGAAAAGTGCGATTTGATATTGACCATGACGGAGGCTCATAAAATGCTTTTATCTCAATTCGCGCCGGACAAGGTGTATACGCTGATGGAATATTCCGGCTCGGGTGGCGATATCCCCGATCCCTACGGCGGAGATTTGGACGAGTACGAGGAAACGGCGCAGGCTTTATACGACGCGCTTGTTGACGTGGCTGAAAAGCTGCCGGTCAAGAAGGATTCGGAAAAATGATTACCGTAACAAATATGACCGCTTCGGACGTGCCGGAGATAGCGGCGCTTGAAAAAATGTGCTTTACCGTTCCGTGGTCGGAGCAGGCGTTTTATGACGAGCTCGATAATAAGCTCGCGGAATACTTTGTCGCTAAGTCCGGCGGTAAGGTCGTGGGCTACGCGGGAGTATGGAGCGTATCGGGCGAGGGCGGCATAACGAACGTCGCGGTGCATCCCGATTACAGAAGGCGGGGAATAGGCAGTACGCTTATAGAAGCGATGATAAAGTCGGCGCGCGCGGAAAAGCTCGATTTGCTCACGCTTGAGGTGCGCAAAAGCAACATTGCCGCTCAGGGATTATACGAAAAATACGGCTTCGTCCCGATAGGGCTTCGTAAACGCTATTACAGCGATAACGACGAGGACGCGATAATTATGGCGAAGCCGCTTGAATAAATCGTCCGTCTCACCGTTAAAACGAACGGGGCGGTATCCGCATACAGCACTCGCCCGCCTTAACGGTAATCCGAACGATTTTCTTTTAAGCTCAAACTATACGGAATGGAGAAAAAATGAAGGATATATTGATTTTGGGAATAGAAAGCTCCTGCGACGAGACCGCGGCGGCTGTCGTGAAAAACGGGCGGGAGATAATGTCGAATGTGATAAACACGCAGATCGAGCTTCATAAAAAATACGGCGGAGTAGTACCCGAGGTCGCTTCGCGGCGGCATATAGAAACGATCGACCCTGTAATAGACGAGGCGCTCTCAAGCGCGGGAGTTACGTTCGACGACATAGACGCGATAGCGGTGACGTACGGGCCGGGGCTTGTCGGCGCGCTTTTGGTGGGCGTGTCGGCGGCGAAGGCTCTCGCGTACGCATTAAATAAGCCGCTCGTGCCGGTGCATCACATAAAGGGACATATAATGGCGAATTTTGTGGCTCATTCCTATTTGGAGCCGCCTTTTGTGTGTCTTGTCGCGTCGGGCGGACACAGTCACATTGTCGAGGTGAAGGGATATACCGATTTTGAAATACTCGGCAGAACGCGCGACGACGCGGCGGGCGAGGCGTTTGACAAAATCGCGCGAGTGCTTGGGCTCGGCTATCCCGGCGGACCGCTTATAGACAAGCTCGCGAAGGAGGGCGATCCCGACGCGGTGCAATTCCCGCGCGTGAGAATGGACAATAATTCGCTCGATTTCTCGTTCAGCGGAGTTAAAACGGCTGTTATAAACTATCTGCACAAGCTCAACCAAAACGGCGAGGAATACAACAAAGCCGACATAGCCGCAAGCTTCCAAAACGCCGTGACCGACGTTTTATGCGAGCATACGATCGAAGCGGCTTTGAAAACGGGAAACAAAACGATAGCGATAGCGGGAGGCGTAGCGGCGAACAGCGCGCTTAGAACGAAAATGACGGAGCAGGCGGGAAAGCGCGGCATAGCCGTGATCTACCCGCCGCCGGTGCTGTGTACGGACAACGCGGTAATGATAGCCTGCGCGGGCTATTACGGCTATTGCGAGGGTGATTTTGCCGACATGACGCTGAACGCTGTCGCGGCGCTGAAATTGTAAAAGGAGAAACATTATGGAAAAATTATATGTTGATTTGGGAGAACGCTCTTATGATATAAAATTTTCGGATAGCTTCGCGGGGCTGATTGACGCTATGGCGGAGATCAATGCTTCTCGAAAAATTTTAATCGTGACGGATACTAACGTCGAACGGCTTTACGCGGACGAGGTTTGCGGTCTTTTGCGCGATAACGGCTATGACGCCGCCGTGTATGCGTTTGAAGCGGGCGAGGATCATAAGAATATGAACTCGATCCTCGGTATATGCAATGCCTGTATCGAGCATGGGCTCGACAGAAAAAGCATGATCGCCGCGCTCGGCGGCGGCGTGGTCGGAGATATGGCGGGCTTCGCGGCGGCGATTTTTATGCGCGGTATCGACTTTATTCAAATTCCGACGACGCTCCTGTCACAGTCCGACAGCTCCGTGGGCGGAAAGACGGGGATAGATTTCGCGGGGAGCAAGAATATTTTGGGCGCGTTTCATCAGCCAAGATTGGTTTACATAAATGTAAACACGCTGAAAACTCTGCCCGAGGAGCAGTTTGTTTCGGGTATGGGCGAGGTCATAAAGCACGGCATAATACGCGACGCGGAGTTTTTTGATTATCTTTGCGAAAACGCGGACACGATAAAGGCGCTCGACAGCGGCGTTCTTATCAAAATGGCGAAAACGAACTGCGCGATCAAAGCGGATGTTGTAATGCACGACGAGCGTGAAAACGGACTGCGCGCAATCTTGAATTTCGGTCATACTATCGGTCACGCGGTCGAGTCGGCTTACGATTTTCAGATGACGCACGGAGAATGCGTGGGAATTGGTATGATAGGAGCGTCGTATATCGCTCAAAAACGCGGCATGATCACGGCTGACGAGCTGAAACGGATAGAGGATACGCTTAAGCTTTACGGCTTTCGCACGCGCGTGAAGCTACCCGAAAGCGACGTCGTTATGGGATATATGCAGAAGGACAAGAAAAAGCTGATGGGTAAGCTGAAATTTGTTTTGCCCGTAAAAATCGGCGAGGTAATGCAGACCACGGACGTAACTCAGGATGAAATTTATAGTGCGTTTGACTATATCGGAGGAAAGTTTGAATAAAATCGCCCATCTCACCGCTTTTTGCTCGGGGCAGTACATTCAGTACGGCACCGCTCGCTTCAAAGCGGCAATCTGAACGATTTTCTTTCAAACTGAAAATGTAAAGGAGTTAAGGTAATGATTTGGCTTATAATCTCGCTTCTGATAGCCGGCGCCGACCAGCTTGTTAAACATCTTATTTTGACAAACGCGCAAATCGGCGAAACTGTATTTTCACTGAAACCGATAGTTGAGATAACATACGTTCAAAACACAGGCGCGGCGTTTTCGATGCTTGAGGGCAAGGTGTGGATACTCGGTATTGTTTCGGCTCTTTTCTGCGCGGCTGTGGTTGCGTATTGGATAATAAAAAAGCCGAAACACCCGCTTTTGTGTACGTCGGTTTCAATGATTTTCGCGGGCGCGCTCGGAAACGCGATAGACCGTCTCGCGCGCGGATTTGTCGTGGATTATATCGACGCGGCTTTTATAAATTTTCCCGTGTTCAACATAGCGGACATGGCGATAGTGATCGGCGCGGGACTGTTTATTCTGTACGAAATATTATATGATAGGAATTAACTCATGGAAATAGTTTTAAACGTACCCGCCGAAGCGGCGGGGGAGCGGGCGGACAGGTTTATTTCCGACGCGGCTGAGGACATATCACGAAGCTACGCGGCGAAGCTGTGCGAGGAAGGGCTTGTTTTATGCGGCGGGAAGCCGATCGACAAGAAATATCGCGTGAAAGCGAACGATATAATAGAAATCGACCTTCCCGAGCCCGAGGAAATGTCCGCCGAACCTGAGAATATACCGCTCGACGTGGTATACGAGGACGGCGACGTGATCGTCGTAAACAAGCCGCAGGGAATGGTCGTCCATCCCGCCGCGGGCAACACGAGCGGCACGCTCGTGAACGCGCTCATGTATCACTGCGGCGGCGAATTATCGGCTATAAACGGCGTAATACGCCCCGGAATAGTGCATAGGATAGATAAGGATACATCGGGCTTGCTCGTCGCGGCGAAGAACAACGAGGCGCATCTCGCGCTGTCGGCACAGCTTAAGGAGCGTAAGGCGCTGAGGAAATATATCGCGCTCGTAAACGGCATTATTAAGGAGGACGAAGGCACGATAAATAAGCCGATCGCGCGCTGTCCGGGGGACAGGAAAAAAATGGCTGTGGTAAAGGGCGGACGCGAGGCGGTAACGCATTACCGCGTTTTGGAGCGTTTCCCGAACAGAAACGGCGCGTCGTATACGCTTGTTGAGTGCGTGCTCGAAACGGGCAGAACGCATCAGATACGCGTTCATATGGCGTCGATCGGACACAGTATCGTGGGGGATAAGACATACGGGATAAAAAAGGAGAAATTTAATTTGAAAGGACAGCTTCTGCACGCACGGACTATAGGATTTACGCATCCGCGCACGGGAGAGCTGTGCGAGTTTTCCTCGGAATTACCCGATTACTTTACCGATATTTTGAAAAAACTGTCAGAATAAGACAAAAAATCCGAAAATTAACAGAAGTTTAACAATATACCACTTGCAATATAGATGAAAAAATTGTATTATAGAGTAGTAGGAGTGTGATTTTATATATGAGTAAAAAGAGCTTATGCGTAATATTCGGCGGGCAGTCGCCGGAGCACGACATATCGAGGAAATCGGTCACTTCGATATTGAATAATCTTGATAAGGAAAAATACGACATTCATATAATAGGCATTACGAAAAAGGGCGCGTGGTATTTGTATACCGGCGATATTGAAAATATAGAGGGCGGCGAATGGGAGAGCGACGGCGCTAACCTGAAAAAAGCCATTCTCTCGCCAGACGCGTCGGATAAGGCGGTAATCGTTTTTGACGGCGATAAATTCGAGAAAATACATATTGACGTGGTTTTTCCCGTGCTCCACGGCGAGTACGGCGAGGACGGAACGGTGCAGGGGCTTTTCGAGCTTTCCAATATAAGCTACGTCGGCGCGGGAGTGCTTGCGTCGGCGAACGGTATGGATAAGACGTTTTCCAAGCTCGTTTTCGCGGACGCGAAGATACCGCAGGCTGATTGGGTAGTGGTCAGAAAGAGTGACGATTTAGGCAAAAAAGCCGATGAAATAGAGGAAAAATTGGGCTATCCGTGTTTTGTAAAGCCCGCCTGCACGGGCTCGTCGGTAGGCGTGGGCAAGGCTCATGACAGAGCGGAACTGCTCGCCGCGATAGAAAACGCGGCTAAATACGGCAGGAAGGTGCTCGTTGAGGAAAATATTGACGGGCGCGAGGTCGAATGCGCGGTACTCGGAAACGAAAATCCCGAAGCCGCCGAGGTGGGCGAAATTTTGCCTACAGTCGAGTTTTATGATTTCGACGCGAAATATAACGACGCTACGACAAAAACGCAGGCTCCGGCGGATATTACGCCCGAGACGCGCGATATAATACGGGACTACGCCGTGCGCGCGTTTAAGGCTATCGACGGCATGGGCTTGAGCCGCGTGGATTTCTTTATAAAAAACAGCGACGGAAGCGTTGTGATAAACGAAATAAACACTCTTCCGGGCTTTACGAATATCAGTATGTATCCGAAGCTCTGGGACGTTGCGGGACTCGGCTACAGCGATTTGCTTGACAAATTGATCGAATTGGCGGAAAAGAGGACGAAGTGATGAATAACAGAAGCATCGGCGTTTTCGATTCGGGTCTCGGCGGACTTACCGCGGTGAAGCAGATCATGGAGGAGCTTCCCAATGAGAGCATAATATACTTCGGCGACACGGGCAGAGTTCCGTACGGAACGCGCTCGCGCGATACGATTTTGAAGTACACGCGCGGCGATATAAGGTTTTTGCTGACGTTTGACGTTAAAATGATAGTTATAGCGTGCGGAACGGCAAGCTCCGCGGCGCTTCCCGCGATAAAGGACGAGTTCGATATTCCTATCGTCGGCGTTATCGACGCGGCTGTGTATGCGGCGGTGAGAGCGACGAAGAACAAAAGGATTGGAGTAATCGGAACTCAGGGGACAATAAAGAGCGGGGAGTACGAGAAGCAGATCAAGGCGTACGACGGCGAAATGAGCGTGTTTAACCGCGCGTGTCCGATGTTTGTGCCGCTTGTTGAGAACGGGTATTTTGACTCTCGGGTGACGAGGCTGCTCGTTGAGGAATATCTTGAGGAAATACGCGCGGCGGGCGTAGACACGCTGATTTTGGGCTGTACGCATTATCCGCTGCTCGCAAAGGTCATAGGCGAGTATATGGGAGACGGCGTTACGCTTATAAATCCCGGCGCGGAGGTCGCGAAATATCTCAAAAAAAAGCTCGCGGGCGAGACGGCGCACGGCGGCGCGGCGGATAAAACGCAGTACCGTTATTACGTCAGCGACGATACGGCGGGATTTGAAACTCTCGGCGGAATTTTTCTCGAACGTGAGATAAACGGACAGGTAACGAAGATAGATATAGAAAAATATTGATGCTATGTATGAAATTGAAGTAAAAAACGCTCAGACAGCAGACGGGGAAACCTCTCTTTCCGAGGAAAAGGCGGAATGTACGTTTAACCTCAGGGGCGGCAAAGTTTATATTATGTACAAAACCGCTTATGAGGGTGACAGCGTTTCAACGTCAATTATAATAAGCGAATCCGAGACGGTCATAAAGCGCAGCGGATATGTAAATTCGCGCATGATCTATCGCGCCGGAAAGGAGACGGTTTTTCCTTACGGGACGCCGTTCGGTTCAATTCCCATGAAGCTGTTTACCACTGAAATCAAATACGATTTCAAGCAAAGCGGCGGTATAATGAAGCTTTTATACACCCTGGACATGCAGGGTGATATGTACTATAACGATATGACGATTACAGTGAGGGAGAAATTATGAAATTCAGAAAAATGATATCCGCGTTTTTGGCAGGAATAATGATTTTTATGCCTGCGTCATATGTATCGGCGGAGTGGATAAAAAATTCTGAAATACACAATCAGGCGTCCGACGAGGAAGAAACCGCGCCGGAGGAGGATATTGCGGAGCAATACAGCAACGAGTACAATTTTTTTGATTCCGTAACGGAGCTTATTTCGGAAATGTATATTGACGAAACTTTGACCAAAGAGGATATAGCCGCAAAAGGATTGTCCGAACTGCTGAAAAACAACTCACCGCTGCTTATTGAGCTTCTCAAGTCCACATTGGGAAGTCTTGATGATTACAGTCAGTTTTTCACGTTTGATGAATATGTTGATTATCAGGACAGCACAAATAACACGTTTTACGGAGTAGGAATCAATCTTGAGGAAAAAGAGGACGGCGTTTATATTTCAGGCTTTTCGGACGACGGCGACGCAAAAAATGCCGGACTGATGGTCGGCGATCGCATTACGGCGGTTGATGATAATGACGTTCAGGGATGGACGCTTGAGAAGATACGAAATCTCGTTCTCGGTGAAGCAGGTACCAAGGTTAATATAACCGTGCAGCGCGGCGGAGAATCGCTGAGCTTTTCTGTGATAAGACAGGTCGCAATCGATAAAGGTACCGTTTCGGGAGTGATGACGAGCGGAATACTTGCCGGAAACATAGGACATGTTAAAATTTCATCTTTCGGAAGCGATACCGACGAGGAATTTATGGCGACGCTCGAGCAGCTGCGCGAGAATAACGTCAAAAAGCTTATACTTGATTTAAGGAATAATCCCGGAGGATATGTGGAATCGGCGATCAATATCGCAAAGGTGCTCGTTCCGAAAGGAAAAATAATAGACGTAGTTTCCCGTTCAAATCTGCCCGATATCACATACAGCTCCGATCTTGAAAATCCCGAATTTGAAATAATAGTGCTGGTTAACGAAAATACCGCCAGCGCGGCGGAAATTCTCGCCAGCGCCATACAGGACTCGGGCGCGGGAAAGCTTTTGGGAAAAAAGACCTTCGGAAAGGCCGTCATCCAGCGTTCCTTCCCGATTGTAAACGGAACTGTTCTGCATTTTACAATAGCGCAGTATCTGACGCGCAACGGTAAAAAAATAAACGGGATAGGTCTGTTTCCGGACGAGGAGGTAGACAACAAGCTCAGTACGGTAGACACGTCTCAGTATACCAAGTTCGACTATAGCACGAGATATGTGGTGGGACAAAGCGGGGAAGGCGTAAAGGCGGCAAAAGAGAAGCTTTACATGCTTGGACTGTATAAGGCTACCACGAATAACACTTTATACACAAAAGAGCTTCAGGATTCGGTAAAAACTTTCCAGCAAAGCCATGATTTAGTCCCAAGCGGGATAATTGATATAGCGACGCAGGTTGCAATAGACGAAGAATTTTCAAAGCTTGAAGTTATGGAAGATGTTCAGCTTGAGCGCGCATACGAAATATTCGGCGGCAATTCGGGTAATTTATATTAAATAAGTATACCTGTCATTCCCGCAGAGAAATGAGGTCGTCATGCGCTGCTGACAGCGTAAGTATAATTATAATAAAAATACAAGGAGGTAAAAAATATGTCAGATTATTTCGGAAAAGAAACGCCGAAGCTCGGCTTCGGCATGATGCGTCTGCCCAAGAAAAATGACGTCACAGATATCGAGCAGGTTAAAAAGATGGTGGATATGTTCATGGATGCGGGGTTTACTTATTTTGACACCGCTTATGTATACGGCACATCGGAGCAGGACACAAAAAAAGCGCTCGTGGACAGATATCCGCGCGATTCTTATACACTTGCCACAAAGCTTAACGCGAATATGATGGCGGCCAATGAAAAAGAAGCAAAACAGCAGTTTTTCACCAGCCTTGAACGAACGGGAGCCGGATATTTCGATTATTATCTGCTCCATGCCATTATGGATAAAACGCGCGCACTTTACGATAAATATCACATTTGGGAATTTGTGAACGAGCAGAAGGCGAAGGGACTTATAAAGCATCTCGGATTTTCGTATCATTCGGGTCCCAAACTGCTTGACGAGGTGCTGACGGAGCATCCCGAGGTTGATTTCATACAGCTCCAAATAAATTACGCCGACTGGGAGGAAAAATCTGTTGAAGCGCGCGCAAATTACGAGGTCGCGCGCAGACACGGCGTTTCAATCGTCATAATGGAGCCTGTAAAGGGCGGTCGTCTTGCGGATCCGCCGGAAGAAATAAAGAAGCTGTTTAAGGAGTATAACCCCGATATGTCGTACGCGTCATGGGCGATTCGCTTCGCGGCGTCGCTTGACGGCATTATCACTGTTTTGTCCGGAATGTCAAATATAGAGCAAATGCAGGACAATCTTTCGTATATGAAGGATTTCAAGCCGCTAAATGAAGAGGAAATGAAAATTATTCATCAGGCGCAGCGTATTCTCGGAAATTCGTCCACGATTCCCTGCACATCGTGCCATTACTGTACCGACGGCTGTCCTATGCAGATCCATATTCCGGATATATTTGCGGCGGCGAATAAGCAGCTCGGAAACGGTCAGATTGAGGAGGCTAAAGCCGATTATAGCAAAGCCGCTCAGACGGGACACCGCGCTTCGGATTGCATAGGCTGCAAGCAGTGCGAAAGAACATGTCCGCAGCATATACATATTGTTGATTGTCTCGGTAAATGCGTGGAGATGCTTGAAAAATAAAAAACAGGATTTGCGGAGAGAATTTTCTCTCCGCTTTTTTCGTGAAAAAGTTGTAAATCACTTGACAGAGCCGTTGAATGGTGGTAAAATTTATAAACGAACATAAATTCGGAATTATGTAACCCAACTGTAATAAATTAGCAAACCCAATGTAATTGATTTTCCGTAAAACGGGTGCTATAATAAAATTCGCACACATGAGAAACCACAATATATTGTGGTTGATTTACATAAAAACCACAAAATCGGGATAAATACAGTATTTTTGACGAGATTGAACGGAAGGGAGCAAGACGAGATGAGGGTTATAAAGAAGGATAACACCAAGGAAGAATTTAACGTGCAAAAGGTGGTAACGGCGGTAAATAAATCGGCGTTCCGCGTGCTTGAAAAGTTTTCCGACGAGGACATTGACTTTATCTGTAAATTCGTGGAGGATAAGGCAAAGAGCTTGGGCAAAGAGGACATACAGATCGCCGAGATGCACAACATTGTCGAGGGCGCGCTTGAAAAGGTAAATCCGAAGGTCGCGAAAAGCTACCGCGATTACAGAAATTACAAGCAGGATTTCGTCGCGATGCTCGACGAGGTTTACAGAAAGAGCCAGTCGATAATGTATATCGGCGACAAGGAAAACTCGAACACCGACAGCGCGCTCGTATCGACAAAGCGCAGTCTTATTTTCAATCAGCTTAACAAGGAATTATATAAGAAATTTTTTCTCACCACGGAGGAGCTTCAGGCGTGCCGCGACGGTTATATCTATATCCACGATATGTCCGCGCGCCGAGACACCATGAACTGCTGTCTGTTTGACGTAAAAAGCGTTCTTTCGGGCGGCTTTGAAATGGGAAATCTCTGGTACAACGAGCCGAAAACGCTCGATACCGCGTTTGACGTTATCGGAGATATAGTCCTCTCGGCGGCGTCGCAGCAGTACGGCGGATTTACAGTGCCGAGCGCGGATCTCATATTGGAGCCGTACGCAGAGAAATCGTATAAGAAATATACGGATAAATATATAGGTTTGGGACTTACCCGCGAGAAGGCGGAGGAGGTCGCTCTCGCCGACGTGCGGCGCGATTTCGAGCAGGGCTTCCAGGGCTGGGAGTACAAGTTTAATTCCGTATCGTCGAGCCGCGGCGATTATCCGTTTATCACCGTCACAATCGGTACGGGAACGGGTCGTTTCGCGAAAATGGCGTCGATTTCAATGCTGAAGGTCCATGCGGGCGGACAGGGTAAGGAAGGACACAAAAAGCCCGTTTTGTTTCCGAAAATCGTGTTCTTATATGATGAGAATTTACACGGTCCCGGAGGCGAGCTTGAGGACGTTTTCGAGGCGGGCGTTGAGTGCTCGTCAAAGACGATGTATCCCGACTGGCTGAGCCTGACCGGCGAGGGCTATGTTCCGTCGATGTACAAGAAATACGGCGAGATAATTTCGCCGATGGGTTGCCGCGCGTTCCTGTCGCCGTGGTACGAGAGAGGCGGCTTGGAGCCCGCTGACGAAAACGACAAGCCCGTGTTTGTGGGACGCTGGAACATAGGCGCGGTATCGCTGCATCTGCCGATGATCTACGCGAAATCGCTCCAGGAGGGCAAGCCGTTCTACGATGTGCTCGACTACTATTTACAGCTTATCAGACAGCTTCATCTGAGAACATACGACTACCTCGGAGAGATGCGCGCGTCGACAAATCCGCTCGCATACTGCGAGGGAGGCTTTTACGGCGGTCATCTCGGACTGCACGATAAGATAAAGCCCATAATGAAGGTAGCTACGGCTTCGTTCGGTATAACCGCGTTTAACGAGCTGCAGGAGCTATACAATAAAAAATCGCTCGTCGAGGATGGCGAGTTCGCGTTAAAGACGCTCGAGCACATAAATGAAAAGGTCGCGGAGTTTAAGAAGGAGGACGGCAAGCTTTACGCTATTTACGGCACTCCAGCCGAGTCGCTGTGCGGTTTGCAGGTTACGCAGTTCCGCGCGAAGTACGGCGTTATTGAGAACGTCTCCGACCGCGAATACGTTTCGAACAGCTTCCACTGCCACGTTACCGAGGACATCACGCCAATTCAGAAGCAGAACCTCGAAAACCGCTTCTGGAATTTGTCGAACGGCGGCAAAATTCAGTATGTAAAGTATCCGATAAGCTACAATAAAGAGGCAATAAAGAGCCTTATCCGCCGCGCGATGAAGATGGGCTTCTACGAGGGCGTAAATCTGTCCCTTGCGTACTGCGACGACTGCGGCTACGAGGAGCTTGAAATGGACGTTTGCCCGAAGTGCGGCAGCCGTAACTTAACGAAGATCGACCGCATGAACGGCTACCTCTCATACTCGCGCGTAAAGGGCGACACGAGGCTTAACGCCGCGAAAATGGCTGAGATCGCCGAAAGGAAATCAATGTAATGAGATACCACAACATAACGAAGGACGATATGCTAAACGGCGACGGTCTGCGCGTAGTCCTGTGGGTGTCGGGCTGCGAGCATCAATGCCCGAACTGTCAGAACCCGATAACATGGGACATAAACGACGGTCTGCCGTTTGACGACGATGCGAAGCGGGAAATATTCGAGGAGCTGAAGCACAGCTACATATCGGGAATAACCTTCTCGGGCGGCGATCCGCTGCACACGCACAACCGCGCGGACATGGGAGCGCTGATAGGGGAGATAAAGGAAAAATTTCCCGATAAAACGATATGGCTCTATACGGGCTATGAGTGGAACAAAATAAAGGATCTGCCGTTTATACGCGATATAGACGTGCTCGTTGACGGCAGATATGTCGAAGCTCTGCGCGACGTGAAGCTGATGTGGCGCGGAAGCTCAAATCAAAAGGTAATAGACGTAAAGAAAAGTCTGGAACTTAACAAAACAGTTTTATATGTGGAGTAAAAGCGAATGAAAAGAATAGCAAAATTTGAAAAAATAAGCCTTGAACAATTCAAATCCGACTGGGAGTTTCCCGAAAGGGGCGGCGCGGCGGAGATTTACGAAAAAATAAAGCTCCCGAAGCGCGCGACGTCGGGCTCGGCGGGATATGATTTTTACGCTCCGTTCGACATAACTCTCGCGCCCGGCGAAACAATAAAAATCCCCACGGGAATACGCGTAAAAATTGACGACGGCTGGGTTTTAAAACTGTACCCGCGAAGCGGGCTGGGCTTTAAATACAGAATACAGATGAACAACACCGTCGGAATAATCGACAGCGATTATTATTTGAGCGACAACGAGGGGCATATTTTCTGCAAAATAACGAACGACTCAAACGAGGGCAAAACCATGACGCTGTCTCGGGGCGACGGTTTCTGCCAGGGTATTTTCGTCGAATACGGAATTACCGTTGACGACGACGTTTCCGATATCCGCAACGGCGGCTTCGGAAGCACGGATAAAAAGTAAAAATCAACCTCCCACAGATTGTTTTATTTTCAACCGCGGTATATTTTTAGGTATAACGCGGCTGATTTTTAATATTTTTCGTAACAATAATGGTAAAGGTCTTGAAATTTTTCTGAAAATGGAGTACAATATATAGAAGCGGATATGTTTTCCAAAAAAGGAGGGCTGAAATTGGATAAGGCGAAAATGGCGAGGATAAGCGAGCTTACAAAAATCTCGAGGGAGCGTGAGCTTACTCCCGAGGAAACGGAGGAGCGCGCGGCGCTCAGACAGGAGTATCTCGCGGAGATAAAGGCAAGCCTTAAATCTCAGCTCGACAATATTGAAATCGTAGATTAATGCAAAGGAGTATTAAAGAAATGTCACTGATTTTACCAAAGGGCTACAAGTCAAGTCTTGACGGCAGAGAAACCGAAAGGGCAATCAAATTCATCAAGGACACGTTCCAGCAGGAAATAATCGCGGCTTTGAATTTGCAGCGAATTTCCGCGCCGCTGTTTGTAAGACCTGAAACGGGTCTTAACGACAACTTAAACGGCGTTGAGCGTCCCGTATCCTTCGACGCGCCGTGCATAGGCGGAGCAAATCTCGAAATTGTTCACTCGCTCGCGAAGTGGAAGAGAATGACGCTCGGAAAATACGGCTTCGGCGTTGGAGAGGGCTTATACACCGATATGAACGCAATCCGCCGCGACGAGGAGGTTGACAATCTCCACTCGATGTACGTTGACCAGTGGGACTGGGAGGAGGTTATCGACAAAAAGGACAGAAACGTCGAAACGCTCAAGAAGTATGTAAAGAAAATTTACAGCGCGATGAAAGCGACACAGGAGAGAGTATGCGGCGCGTACGAGGGCATACACAATTATTTCCCGAACGACATAACCTTTATGACGACGCAGGAGCTTGAGGATATATACCCCAACTGCACCCCGAAGGAGCGCGAGGACAGACTGCTCCGCGAGAAAAAGGCGGTATTCCTTATGCAGATAGGCAAGACGCTCGAATCGGGTCAGCGCCACGACGGCAGAGCGCCCGACTACGACGACTGGGAGCTTAACGGCGACATTCTCGTGTACTATCCGCTTCTCGACATATCCTATGAGCTTTCGAGCATGGGTATACGCGTTGACGAGGACTCGCTCGTTTCACAGATCAAAATCGCGGGATGTGAGGAAAGACTGGAAATGGACTTCCACAAGAAGCTCATAAACAAAGAGCTTCCCTACACGATAGGCGGCGGCATAGGTCAGTCGAGACTTTGTATGCTGATGCTCAACAAGGCGCATATCGGCGAGGTTCAGGCTTCGGTATGGCCCGACGAGATGCGTAAGGTATGCGGGGAAAACGGCATAAATCTTATATAAAAAATATAAAAATCGAAAGGAAATTTTATGGATACAGTTATTAAAAGCCTGTTCCGTGATACGGACACATACGGAGAGAAGGAAATCACGGTTTCGGGATGGGTAAGAACGATAAGAGTTTCAAAGAATTTCGGATTTGTGGAGCTCAACGACGGCAGCTTTTTCAAAAATCTGCAGATCATAATAGAGGACAGCAAGCTGGACAACTTCGCGGAGCTGTCAAAGCTGAACGTAGGCGCGGCGATAACGGCGACGGGCATACTCGCGCTCACGCCGGAGGCGAAGCAGCCGTTCGAGCTTAAAGCGGACAAGGTAGTGATCGAGGGTACGTCAACGCCCGATTATCCGCTGCAGAAAAAGCGTCACAGCTTCGAATACCTGCGCACGATCGCGCATTTAAGACCGAGAACGAACACATTCGCGGCGGTATTCCGCATACGTTCGATGATTGCGTACGCAATTCATCAGTTCTTCCAGGAGCGCGGCTTCGTATACGTTCACACTCCGATCATCACCGGAAGCGACTGCGAGGGCGCGGGCGAGATGTTCCAGGTTACTACGCTCGATATGAATAATCTCCCGAAAAACAAGGACGGAAGCGTTGATTTCGGCAAGGACTTCTTCGGTAAGGCGACAAATCTTACCGTAAGCGGTCAGCTTAACGTTGAAACATACTGCATGGCGTTCAGAAACGTGTACACATTCGGTCCGACGTTCCGCGCGGAAAACTCGAACACCACGCGCCACGCGGCTGAGTTCTGGATGATTGAGCCGGAAATCGCGTTCGCGGATCTGCGGGACGATATGGAGCTCGCGGAGGATATGCTCAAATATATCATCAACTACTGTCTCGAAAACGCGCCGGAGGAAATGGCGTTCTTCAATCAGTTTGTTGATAAGGGACTTCTTGACAGACTGCATAACGTGGTAAACAACAAATTCGCGCACGTGACATATACAGAGGCGATAGAGCTTTTAAAGGAGCACGCGGACGATTTCGAGTACCCCGTGGAGTGGGGCGCGGATCTGCAGACGGAGCACGAGAGATATCTGACCGAGGTCATTTTTAAGCGCCCCGTTATGGTTACGGACTATCCGAAGGAGATAAAGGCGTTCTATATGAAGCTCAATCCCGACGGCAAGACCGTCGCGGCTGTTGACGTGCTCGTACCCGGAGTCGGCGAGATAATCGGCGGCAGTCAGCGCGAGGAAAACTACGACGTTCTGATAAGCAGAATGAAGGAGCTCGGATTGAAGGAAGAGGATTATTCGTGGTATCTTGACCTAAGAAAATACGGCACGAACAAGCACGCGGGTTTCGGTTTGGGATTTGAGAGAGCCGTTATGTATATAACGGGTATGTCGAATATACGCGACGTACTTCCGTTCCCGAGAACTGTAGGTACGGCTGAGTTTTAATGCATACAACGGGGAACTGCGTAACAGTTCCCTTTTATATTAAAAAAGGAGGGCAATCCAAATGTCGATAATATATATTATTTCAGCGATAATAGTTCTTGTAATAGCGTTTAAAATACATTTCCTTCTCGGTATAGCGGCTGTGGCATTGTTGATTTTATACGGAATTTACGCTGTGCTGCCGACATACTATGAAATGAACGGCAACAAAGCATTCGCCGCCGGAGATTACGACGGCTCGAAGCGCTGGTTTAAAAAGGCTGTTGATACCAATCGCGCAAAGATTCGCACAAAGGTTTCATATTCCGCAATCTTGCTGCGCACCGGCGACAACGACGAAGCCGAGACAATTTTAAACGGTATTATCAGAACAAAGGGCGTAAAACCGGACGACAAGAACCATGCGAAGCAACAGCGCTGCATGGTATATTACAGACAAGGCAGAATGGACGAGGCGGTAGAAGAAGCGAACGAGCTTTTTGAAAACGGCTATAAGAATACGGCTATGTACGGCATGATAGGCTATTTCAAGCTCCTGCGCGGCGATGATTTGGACGAAACTACGGCTTTCTGTGAAGAAGCGCTCGCTTACAACGACGATGACCGCGATATCATGGATAATCTTTCAATTTGCTATTACAAAAAGGGAGATTATAAAAAAGCGAAAGAACTGTCCGATAAAATTATTGAGGCTAATCCGGCATTTATCGAAGGATATTATCATGGCGCCCAAATTTCCGCAAAGCTCGGCGAGAAGAAAAAGGCGCTTGAATATCTTGATAAAATTTCCGAATGTACACGCTCCTATATGACGACGGTAACGGAGGATGAAATCACAGCTCTCAGAAACGATATAAAAAGCACGAAATAGGGAAGGAGAACCTGATGAGAGACGGATTTATAAAAACCGCGTGCGCGACTGTTGAAATACGCGTTGCGGATGTGCGTTTCAATGCGGATAATATTATAAAAGCAATAAAGGATGCGGCGGCAAACGGGGCAAAGCTGATTGTTTTGCCGGAGCTTTGCATAACCGCATACACCTGCGGCGACTTATTTTTACAGGAAAGCCTTATATCAGGCGCCGAAAACGAGCTTTTACGGATAACGAAAGAAACGAGTGATTTGGACATAGCGGCTGTTATAGGCTTGCCGTATGCTTTCGGAGGAAAGCTGTACAACTGCGCGGCTGTGATAAATCGCGGACATGTAAAGGGTCTGATTCCTAAAATAAATATTCCAAACTATAATGAATTTTATGAGCTGCGCCATTTTTGCGCGGGCGGGAGAGAGGTAGAGTATGTTAAAATCGGAGCTGATACAGTACCATTCGGCGCGAATATTCTTTTTACAGCTCCTTCTATGCCTTGCTTTGCGCTCGCGGTGGAGATTTGCGAGGATTTATGGTCGGTAACTCCGCCGTCAAATTCGCACGCTCTTGCCGGCGCGACTATTATAGCCAATCTTTCGGCAAGCAACGAGCTTATCGCAAAGGATGAGTACCGCGATATGCTTGTGCGCGCGCAGTCTGCAAAGCTGTTTGCGGCATATCTGTATGCGGACGCCGGTTTTGGCGAGTCCACTACGGATTTGGTATTCGCGGGCGATAACATAATAGCCGAGAACGGCGTTATTTTAGCGCGCAGCCATAGATTTACAAATGAATGCGTATATGCGGAGCCGGATTTGGAAAGACTGATAAGTGAAAGAAGGAGAACGACCACCTTTACAAGCGGACAAGGCGCACAAAACGGCTATGTTAAAGTCGAGCTTGAGTTTGACGCTTCTGACACTCAGCTTACAAGATACACCGCAAGATATCCGTTTGTTCCGTCGGACGAGGGCATGAGAGAAAAACGCAGCGAGGAAATTCTCACCATCCAGTCTCTCGGACTGCAGAAAAGACTTCATCACATAGGCGGCAAATCTGTTGTGATAGGGATAAGCGGCGGACTTGATTCTACGCTCGCGCTGCTTGTATCTGTCAGAGCCTTTGACGCGCTCGGTATAGACAGAAAAAATATCACCGGCGTTACAATGCCCTGCTTCGGAACGACAAGCCGAACCTACAATAACGCGGTAAATATCTGTAAATCACTCGGTATAACCCTGAAGGAAATAGATATTACCGAAGCGGTAAATCAGCATTTCAAGGATATAGGACATGATCCATCAGTTACGGACGTTACTTACGAAAATTCGCAGGCACGGGAGAGAACTCAGATTTTGATGGATGCAGCCAATCAGACGGGCGGAATCGTAGTTGGAACCGGCGATATGTCGGAGCTGGCTCTCGGTTGGGCGACATATAACGGCGATCATATGTCGATGTACGGCGTGAACGCCGGAGTACCTAAAACTCTTATCCGTTATCTTGTTGACTACGAGGCGAGAAGAACCGATAATGCGGCGCTCAAAAAAACGCTCGAGGATATACTCGCCACTCCTGTAAGTCCGGAGCTGCTGCCGCCAAAGGACGGAGCAATTTCACAAAAGACCGAGCATATAGTGGGACCGTACGAGCTGCATGATTTCTTCCTGTATTATCTCATTCGTTTTGGCATGCGTCCGCGTAAAATACTGCGTCTTGCGGTAAATGCTTTTGACGGAGTATATGACCTGGAAACCATACTCGGATGGATGAAAATTTTCTACAAGCGGTTTTTCCAACAGCAGTTTAAGCGTTCATGTCTGCCGGACGGTCCGAAGGTGGGAAGCGTGGCTCTTTCTCCGAGAGGCGACTGGCGAATGCCGAGCGACGCCTCCGTTAATCTTTGGATGAGCGAGCTGGAAACGCTTTAATAAACCGCGCTCGTCCCGAAGGAGAGCGCGTATGAAGGGAAAAGGAAAAATCTGTTTATTAACGTCGGCGTTTATATACGGACTTACGCCGATTTTAGCAAAAGCGACATACGACGGCGGCGCGAACGGAATTACGCTGACATTTCTGCGCGCCGCGCTGTCAGTGCCGCTTTTATATGTAATAATAAAAGCGGACGGGAAATCTCTGTATCTCACAAAAACAGAGCTTAAACGCGTAATAATCCTGAGCGTGTTCGGGGGCGCGCTGCCGATACTGCTTTTATATTTGGCATACGGCTATATATCGACGGGACTTGCGACGACGCTTCATTTTATTTATCCGCTTGTGATAGTTTTCGCCTCGGCGTTTATTTATCACGAGAAAATAAGCAAGCTGAAACTGTTTTCCGTGATATTCGTTACGATAGGCATATTTCTGTTTGTGGATATAGCGGGCTCCGCCGACAGGAAGGGTGTCATACTCGCGCTGCTGTCAGGCATCTTTTACAGCTTTTATGTGATTTATATTGACCGCTCCGGTCTTGATTCAATGGATTATGTAAAGCTCACATTTTACTTAATGCTTACAATGAGCGCCGTGACGCTTATTTTTGGGATGGCGGTCGGAGAGATAGATTTTGATATAACTCCGCGCGCATGGGCATATTCCGCGTTAATTTCATTTCTCGTTACGCTCGGCGCGACGCCTCTTTTTCAGGTTGGAGTGCGGCGTGAGGGCGCCGCGACAGCAGGAGTTATGTCAACCTTTGAACCGATTACGAGCGTCGCTTTGGGAGCGATGTTTTTGGGCGAGGCGGTAGGCACCATGCAGCTTGTTGGATGCGCTATGATTTTAACGGGAGTTATGGCGGCTCAAAGATAAAATTTACAGAATATAAACATATATCTTATAATAACGATAAATTAACTTGACTAAATGTTTATCGGTATGTTATAATATAAAAAAATTGTTCGGAAATATGAGGGGCATTTTGATGTCCCGAAGAAACATGGAGGTATATTTTGTGGCAAAAACTAAAAAACTGAAAGTCATACCGTTAGGCGGTCTTGATGAGATCGGAAAAAATCTGACCGCTATTGAGTACGGAAATGAGATTATAATGGTTGATTGCGGTATGGCTTTTCCGGACGACGATATGCCGGGCGTGGATATGGTTATTAATGATATCACATATCTTGAAAAGAACTGGACAAAGATAAAGGGTATCTTTTTAACGCATGGACACGAGGACCATATCGGGGGACTTCCGTATTTTTTGAAGGTAATAAACGTTCCCGTATACGGCACACGGCTTACCCTCGGACTTGTCGAGCATAAATTGAAGGAGCACGACATCTTATCAAACGTGAAACTGGTGCGCGTCAGAGCCGGAAATATCGTGGCAGCCGGTCAAAATTTCAAGGTTGAATTTATCCGCACAAATCATTCCATAGCGGATTCCGTGGCTTTGGCAATACGCACTCCCGTGGGAACGGTCGTACACATGGGCGACTTCAAAATAGACACGACTCCGATAGTGGGCGATGTTATTGACCTCGCGCGCTTGGGTGAGCTCGGGAACGAGGGTGTCCTCGCGCTTATGTCGGACAGCACGAATGTTGAGCGCCCTGGTTATGCGATGAGCGAGCGCTCGGTAGGGGAGAAGTTTGAACAGATTTTCAAAGGCTGCAATAAGCGAATAATTGTAGCGACATTCGCGTCCAACGTACACAGAGTTCAGCAGATAATCGATGCGGCTGTGAAAAACGGGCGCAAGGTTGCCGTTTCGGGCAGAAGTATGGAAAATATAGTTGAAATTTCCATATTACTGGGTTATTTGAAAGTACCCGAAGGCGTACTTATAAACATTGACAACATAAAAAAATACAGACCGAATCAAATCGTTATAATCACGACAGGCTCCCAGGGCGAGCCTATGAGCGCGCTTACGCGTATGGCGTATTCCGATCACCGCAAGGTGGAGGTTACAAAGGATGATTTGATAATCCTGAGCGCGACGCCTATCCCGGGAAATGAGAAATCCGTGGCAAATGTCGTGAATGAATTATTTAAAATAGGCGCGGAGGTTATTTATAAGTCACTTTCCGAGGTACACGTTTCCGGACACGCGTGCCAAGAGGAATTAAAGCTTATTCTTGCGCTTGTAAAACCGAAATTTTTCATTCCGGTGCATGGCGAGCACAGACATCTTGTTATACACAAGGAGCTTGCCGAAAAGATGGGCGTGCCGTCCAAGAATTGTTTTGTGCTCGGCAACGGCGACGTGCTGGAGCTTGACGCGTCCGGCGCGAAGGTGACGGGAACGGTTCAATCGGGTAAAATCCTTGTGGATGGTCTCGGTGTGGGAGATGTAGGCAATATAGTCCTGCGCGACCGAAAGCATTTATCCCAGGACGGACTTATCATAGTCGTTGTTACTATTTCACATGAGGATAAGACAATGGTTTCAAGACCCGATGTGATATCGCGAGGCTTTGTATATGTACGCGAGGCCGAGACGCTCATAGACGGCGTCAAGGATGTCGCGGAGGACAGCATGGAAGAATGTCTGAGCCGCCGCAATATGGATTGGGCGACGATGAAAGCAAATCTGCGCTCTGATGTCGCGAGGTACATTTTTGATAAAACAAAGCGAAATCCTATGATTTTGCCGATAATCGAGGAAATTTAAAAAAAACGGGCAGCAGCCCGTTTTTTAATTGGTATAAAACACTTTTCCGTCCGAAAGCGTAATGCGCCAAACGGATTTTAACGCGGTTTCATCGCTGTCTGTCGAAAGCATGACATACCCGGGTTCGGCTGCCGTGATTTCAATGCTGCCGCCGGGACGCTCCGGATTTTTTGCGAATTGTATCAAAGCGTCGGATATTGTTTTTGTTTCCTTTTTCTCTCCCGCCGATACGGTATACCATACTCCGTTTATCGACAATAAGCCTTCTGCCGACATACTCATGGATATTTTGTCATTGAATACCGGCAGTCCGTTTAGGGATTTTGATATAACGGACGTGTATGTTCCGTTTTCTTCCGAAGATGTGATAATGCTGCCGGATAAATCAAATCCGCATTCTTCGGCTATTTTTTTTGCCTTTTTTCCGGCATTGTCCAAATTAATACCGCTCAGTTCCTCTTTATAAGGTAATGATTTGGGCGAGTATGTGAAACTGCTGCCGGAAAAAGTCAGTTTATCGCTGCCGAAGGTATATTCTGTGCCCTCGGCGTTGAGAGCGGCAGTACCGCCGAAAAGCTTTTCCGCAAAAAGCGATCTGTCCGTCAGCATATTGGATGCGCTTGCCTCATATATTTCGGCTGACGCGGGAATTATAGCGCCTTCCGCAAGCTTTATCCCGCGTTTTTCGATAAACGATATCAGCATAGCTTCGCTTTCGGCATTGAGCTGCGAATTTCGGTGCGGATGAGCAACGGTAAAGCAGACAGAGGCGGATATGACAATGAACAGTATTATAATAATTGCCTTTAAATTGAATTTTTTCATTATAAAGTCCCTTTCGCTTATTCGGATACGGGTATTGAAATAGTAACCTCGGTACCCTTTCCAAATTCGCTGGAAATTTTTATTTTACCGTTAAATACGCTTTCAAGCGCCTGTTTTGCTATGGCGAGTCCCAATCCCGTGCCGCCGGTATCGCGCGAGCGAGCTTTGTCAACGCGGTAAAAACGGTCAAAAATATGCGGGAGCTGTTCTTTCTTTATTCCTATTCCGTTGTCAACGACCTTAATTACAATATCCTTATAGACCTTGCTGGAATAAACATCGATCTCTCCGCCCTCTCCGGTATATTTTATCGCGTTGCTGATGATATTAATTATTATTCGCTCAAGACTGTCGCGGTCGCCGGAAATAATCGGCGCTTCGTTTATAGGACGGTAGGTGAGCTTTTGATTTTTCTTCTTAGCCGCCATGCCCATGCGTTCAACAATAACCTCTATAACCTTGCGTATGTCAATCGGTTCCGGAGTTTTGTAGAATGTCTGATTTTCGTCAAGCTCCGAGAGTGTCAGCAAATCGCTTATTATCCGCGCCATTCTGTCAGACTCCGACGCGATGACGTCCAAGAAACGCACCTGAAGCTCACGATCCGCGTCGGGCATGTCAGCGAGAGTTTCCGAGTATGATTTTATCGTTGTGAGCGGCGTGCGCAGCTCATGCGAAACGTTAGCGACAAAATCGCGGCGAGCCTGCTCAAGCTTTTCCTGACGCGTTACATCGTGTATTATAACGATTATGCCGCCGACCTTATTATCCATGTTGAATGTGGCGAAATTGAGCTGCAGGAACTGATTTTTGAGCTTAATTTCCCGCTCCATGCTTCCTTCCTGTTTCATATAAAGCAAATCGCCGAGGGTGATATTCGCGTTTATTTCCTTGAAAAAGCGGTCAAAATGAATATCGTCAAAATATTTTCTGTTAAGCAGTCTCTGCGCTTCGGGATTGTAGTGGGTAAGATTTCCCTTTAAATCGAATGCAAGGATGCCGTCCGTCATGTTTTGAAGGATCGTCTCAACCTTGGTTGTTTCGCCCATAGCTCTGTCGGTTGATTCCTGCCTTGTATGGGCGAGATATAGCAGGGAATTTGTAAGATGACCAAGCTCATCGTCCGTGTCGGATTCTTCAAGCGCCTTCAAATCGCCGTCCGCCAGTTTTTTCGCTTTTATTGTAAGCTCTCGGATAGGGACGGTAACGGATCTCGATATTATAGTGCCGATAATGAACGCGGCGATAGCGGAGAGCGCAAGAGTATAAAGAATCAGCAGAAATGTGCGGTGTATTATCTGCTTGTATGTTTCCTGCGTATCCTTGAAATAAATTACATATTTAATATTGTTCTCCGAACCTAACGGCAGGGCGTAGTCCATGTAGTCCACTGTAAGTCTGTTCTCGGAAGCCTCCGCGCCGTTGAGAGCCGAGAGCAGGGAAGAAGTCGTATCTGTTTCGGCGGAATTATTTGAGGAATACAACACTTCGGCGGTCTGACCGTCTATGATGTCGTAAAATCGTGATGAGCCGACCGCCAGCGAACCGGCGTAGTAATTCATTATAGATTTAAGTTTTTCAACATTATTCTGTGTGGCTTCCTCAAAAATAATATTCGTATCGCTGCCGTCGGCGGGCTCGGGAATCGTAACCTCATTGGCGGCCGCGTTAAGCTCGGATTTCAGCTCGTCATTAAAAACAGATTCTACAGTATGCGCAAACTCCTTATGATACGCGTCAGCGGTAAGCAGCAGACTGAACGCGCCCACAAGCAGCTCCGAGGCAATTACTAGCAAAACGAATAAAATCGTGATTTTCCATCTTATACTCTTAAACATCAAAAATATCCTTTCACGTTTCAAATCCAAAAGTATACCAAAAATCTGACAGAAATAAGCGCTTCTGTCAGATTTTCAGCATATTGCATATCTGTTTTATTTATTGAAATAATAGCCGACTCCGCGCTTGGTTATAATATACTTCGGCATGCTCGGATCATCCTCTATTTTTTCTCTGAGACGCCTTACCGTAACGTCAACCGTGCGCACATCGCCGTAATATTCATATCCCCACACATTTTCAAGCAGCTTTTCACGAGAGAAGATCTTATCCGGCTGCATCGCGAGGAATTTAAGAAGCTCAAATTCACGCAGAGTTATATCAACAACCTTATCATTTTTAAGAACCTCGTAACGTTCGGTGTTTATAGTCAAATCGCCGGAAATAATAACGCTGTTTGCGTCGCTCTCGGCAGGAGCCGCAGCGGGAGCCGGTTCGACGGCACTGCGTCTGAGATTGGCTTTTATACGCGCGGTAAGCTCGCGGTTGGAATAAGGCTTAGTCATATAATCGTCCGCGCCCAGCTCAAGACCGAGAACCTTATCGACTTCATCCTCGCGCGCGGTAAGCATTATAATGGGAACATTAGACTGCTCTCGTATTTTTTTGCACACCTCATACCCATCCAGTCCCGGAAGCATAACATCAAGAAGTATCAAATCGGGATTTTGAGTAAGCGCCATTTCCAGTCCGCTTACACCGTCAAGAGCGGAAATAGTCGTATAACCCTCCTTAGAAAGCTGAAATGAAAGAATATCGTTTATATTCTGTTCATCCTCAATAACAAGTATTTTGCGTTCCATATCCCATTCTTCCTTTCAAAAAAAGTGTTTATTTTCAAATTTATTACATTTTAGTATATAACATTACATATATTTTATCAGAAATTAGCAACTTCTGCAAGAGTTTATTTAAAATTTATTAAAAATTTTTAAATAAAAATAACAAAGCTGCCCGACGCAAGGACAGACAGCTTTGTAAAATTTCTGAAATTTATTTTATTTTTATCGTTTTCGCGTTGCATAAAGCGCGGTAGTCATCGCTCCACAGCAACGCTTTTACCGTATAATCGGACGGATTTCCCGCTGTTTCCGAGAATACCGCTGTGCCTTGATTTAAACGGCATCCTACCAATGTTCCGTTTTTATCGTACAATGCGACAATAAACATCGCTTCTTCGCCGTTGGAGCTATAGCTTGCCTCATAACTTACGGCTCCGTTGTCATCCACATATGCCGTGATGTCTATATATACTGCAGGAGTATCGGTAGATACGGGAGCTTCGGTAGGCGCGGGTTCGGGCGACGGCTCGGGCGTGGGTATTATTGTAGGCTCCGCGGTGGGTTCTGATGTCATCTCCGCAGTGGGCATGGGCTCCTGTGTTATCTCGGGAGTAGGCTCCGCTGTCACAACCGGTGTTGGAGTAGGTGCGTCCGGAGTAGGCTCAACTGTCACGATCGGTGTTGGAGTCGGAGCGTCCGGAGTAGGCTCAACTGTCACGATCGGTGTTGGAGTCGGCGCAGCAGGTGTAGGTTCAGCCGTCACAATCGGTGTTGGGGTAGGAGCGACAGGTGTAGGTTCAGCCGTCACAATCGGTGTTGGAGCCGGGGCGGTCGGCGTAGGCTCTGCCGTAGGTGTAGGCGACGGCGTAGGAACTGCTGTCGGCGTCGGTGTTGGCTTAGGCGATGGTTTCGGGCTGGGTGTCGGCGATGGAGTAGGCTTAGGCGTAGGAGTTGGCGTCGGCAGGGGAGTGGGGAAGATGTCGGCATCAGCCTCCGTGTTGCTGTCGAAATCGGTGAAATTAAAACCACTCATTAACACGCCGTCATAAACTGCATCCTTATTATCATAAGCCGTAGTGCTTCCTTTCAGTGATACGGAGATTTTCTCGCTTGACGGATAAGGCACAGCCACAATATATTCTCCGTATTTATCCGTTGTTGTGTTGTAATTTTTTCCGTTTACCGTGAATGTCACTCTTTTATTGGCAACGGCGGTCCCGCTGCTTGTGATTTTACCGGTTATGTTTATTTTGTCCTCAGCGTCAGTGTTATATTTCATAGCAAGCTGCCCGGGAACGGCTTTTCCGTCAAAATCAAATATTGTTGAATTGGAGACGACCTCGCTGTCTGTTTGATTGTTGCTTTCCTTCACAGCCCAGCCGACTCCGGTAGCGGGTATCATTACCGGATCCCAATAAAGATCACCGATGCAGCGTCCTCCGGCTGCTTGTTTAAGCTTGGAATACAGCTCGGTAAGGAATGCGCGCTGACCTTTTTTACTTTCTCCGTAAATATCTTGATAATAACCGCTGTCCTGAAGCTGACCTTCCCAGCCGCCTTTCTTGGTCGGATTCCAATTATATCCGGTTTCCATTATTATAACATCTTTGTCATAGGTATTTATAAAATTTTTAAATTCACTTACCACTGTGTCTATTGACACATTTTGGTTGTAGTAGGGATAGTATGATACGCCTATTACGTCGAAATCGGCCTTTTTAATCATGTTTATAAAAGTAGTGCGCGATGAAACTTTTCCTCCGTTATCACTGTGGAGTATTATCTTGGTACTGGGTGATGTTTCGCGTACCGCTTTAGCTCCCGCGTTAACAAGTCTCGCCAAATAATCCGCGTTATTGTAAAGCCCGTTATTTGATTTCCACTGATTGAACAAAATTCCCACCTGAATTTCGTTACCGATAGAAACAAATTCAGGACAAGTACCCTGTGCGATAAGCTTTTGCATTATATCTTTTGTGTAATCGTATATCTTACCCTCAAAATACGATACAAGCGCAGATGCTCCGCTGATGCCTTTTTCGTTTATTTCCTCCTGCCATTTGTGCGGCACCATCTGTTTCTCGCCGTCTACCCAGAAATCGGAATATGCTATTGTAAACTCGATAGCCATACCTTTGTCGCGGGCGCGCCTTGCAAGCTCCAAGCAATCCTCTTCATCCATAAATCCCGCGGGGAGGTAATACGTTCCGTCTCCGTGACCCTTTCCGGGGTCGTCGAGCAGACGAATACGCGCCATATTAAAGCCGTTCTCCGCCATGACTTGAAGCGCATCTGCGGCAGTTGAGCTTCCTATGCGATAAAATTTTCCGCTTTTGCTCTCAATATACGACAGCTTTGATATTTCGCCGCCTTTATAGAAATGCCGGCACGTCGATTCGGTCTTTTCAAACGATATGTTATCAATCGTAACCGAATCCGAATTTTCCAAATTTATTCCTATGTCGCATGTTCCGTCGCTGACAGTCACATTTGGAACTATGATACGCTGAACTGCGCTGCCTTGGGGGATAGCGGTGGAGGCCATTGTATGACCCTTGGACTTAGCGTAAAAATAACTCGTTCCGGTTTCGTCGATGGCACTTGTGTATGCGTATGCGGTAAAGTTATATGTTCCGTTGTCGAGTCCTTTTGCCGTTTGACTTACGCGCACCGTGCCGGACGCCGTAAGAGAACCGTTGTCGGCCGCGGCTGTACCGGCGCCGTCTATTGTCCATCCTTCGGTTCCGTTTGAGAAGCTTCCGTTGATTATACCTGTGTCAGTTTCTTCGGGTTCATTTGAAACGAGCGTAACATCGTCAACATAAACATTTCCAGCATCCCATGCCTCAATGCATATTACATAATCCTGTGATGCGGTACATTCATAGCTTAAAGTAAATTCCTTCCAAGCGGTTGTTACGCTTATGGTTTCATTTTTTATCGGATTACTGTTCGGCCATGTTTGTGTACCGTCATAAAAGCCTATTTTAGGTACGCTCGTCGCCGCGTCGGCAATTATATATGCGCTTAGCGTATATGTCTTTCCGGCATCAAGATATATTCGTTGTCCAATGGTACCGTTATTTAGCTTGACGGCATGGCTGCCGCTTCTGAACTTATCCGTCGTTTGCTCCGACGTGCCTTCTTTATATTCGTTATACCAGTTTCCGCTCTGCGTAAATTTCCAGTCGCCGTCTTGTCCGAGCAGGGCAGTTTCGAACCCTCCGTTTTGCAGCAAATTATCCGCCGCCCAAACATTTTCGATTATTATTCCGCTGAAGCATGTTATTATAATCGTAAATGACAGCATCGCGCCTATTATTTTTTTAATTCTTTTCATGGCTTTTTTCTCCTTAAATTTATGTATATAATATTATTATAAATTATAAATATAAAAAAGTCAATTATTTACTCAAATAATTTAAGAAAGGGTATAGATACAAAATAAATTCCAAGTAAGATAAATCGCTCTTTATTTCACTTGGATGTTAAAATATCGGCAAAATGGAACCAATATCATAAATTGAGCCGCTTTTAAGCTGTACAATGTCCACGCCGTAATTTTTACAAAATGACACTATATTATTATAATCCGGATGTGTTTTCAAATCTCCGTTCACCGCAAGCGCGTCGGGAGCTATCAGCCCGGTCGCTCCGCCGATGAAGCCGTAAGACATTCCAGCAAGCTCTATATATCCTTCAGTTATTTTCAGAACGTCAATATTATTCTTGCGCGCAATATTACAGATCCCGCTGTCTGCAGTTATAAGCGCGTTTTCGGAAACCACGCATATGCTGCACTTGCTGTAGCCTTGTTTAACGTTCAGAATTTCTTTTTTCATACATTGGTATTCCGAGAGAATTTCAGACGCCGTACAACGAGCGTTACAGAACAGATAATTTCCGACCGAAGCCGCGTTATATAAAATATCGTCGGGATAACGCGCGTCAAGCTGTTTTGAACCTTTTATAATATCGGCGTTCGGCAGCGCGGCTTTGAAATGTTCGTATGCTTCGGGCGCGGTTATAAATCTGTCCGCGCCCAAGTGATGAATCATCATATCGGGATGCGCGCACACCGCTTCGTACAGAGAATTTATACGACATGACAAAATACACTCAATTCCCATGGAATTAAGCGAATCTATCGCCTCTTTATCAGTCCTGTAATCGATTATAACCCCCTTCGAACGTTTGTTCGGGAGATTCGGTATACTTATATAATTATTCATATTCTTATTTTAGTTTACATAAATATATTATGGTAAACTTTTTTGTAAAATTATTTATCCGGCGGATATTTTTTATCCGCCGGACCGTCAAATTACTATTTAATATCTGAAAGAGCTATGATATTCACATTGTCCGGCGTATATCCGGCTTTCATTACATTCACCAGCGCGCCGACCGTGTCGAGACTGGTCATTATCGTGACGTCGCATTCGATCGCGGTGCGGCGGATCTTGAAGCCGTCGGAGTGTACGTCGTTGCCTTTTTTCGGGATGTCGATTATTAAATCTATCATGCCGCTGCGGATTATGTCGAGGACGTTCGGGACGCCTTCGGAGATTTTCTTCGCGCGCTGAACGGGCAAGCCGTGCGCTTCGAGTAAGTCCGCCGTTCCCGAGGTAGAAACGAATTTGCAGCCCATTTTCGAGAACTCCTTCGCTATCGGCAGGAAGTTTTCCTTGTCGAGATCGCGTACGGTCGCGAGAATTGTCGAACCCGCCTTCAGGATGGTAGTGCCGGCGGCGGTGAAGCCCTTGTACATAGCCTCGGAGAAGCTGTGTCCTACGCCCAGAACCTCGCCGGTGGAGCGCATTTCGGGACCTAAGCTGACCTCAACTCTCGGCAGCTTTTCCGTTGAGAAAATCGGTACTTTTATCGCTACCGTGTTCGTTTTCGGTGCGATTCCGGTAGTGTATCCCATATCCCTGAGCTTTTCGCCGAGCATTATGCGCGTCGCGATGTCGATTACGGGCACATTCGTGACCTTCGTGATATACGGCACTGTGCGGCTCGATCTCGGGTTTACCTCTATGATGTACAGCTCGCCCTTAAACTCGATAAATTGTATGTTTATCATACCGATAACCTTTAATTCAAGCGCTATTCTGTACGTTACGTCCTTGATTTTTTCGATTATGTTGTCCGGCACGTTCTGCGGCGGATAGATCGAAACCGAGTCTCCGCTGTGTACGCCCGCGCGCTCCAAATGCTCCATGATGCCGGGGATAAGCACGTCCTCGCCGTCGCAGATCGCGTCTACCTCCAATTCGCGTCCGCCCAAATAGCGGTCGATAAGCACCGGATTTTTCTTGTCCTTCGCGAACGCGTCCGAAAGATATCGCACCAAATCCGCCTCGTTATGCGTGATTTCCATGCCCTGTCCGCCGAGCACATATGACGGGCGCACGAGAAGCGGATATTCGAGAATGTTTGCCTCCGCTATTCCCTCTTCAACGCTCCATATCGCCTTGCCCTTCGGGCGCTTTATATTGAGCTTTTCAAGCATTTCGTCAAACTTTTCCCTGTCCTCGGCTTCGTCGATATATTTCGGCTGCGTTCCGAGAACCGGCACGTTCATGTCCGCGAGGAAATTCGCGAGCTTTATCGCCGTTTGTCCGCCGAATTGCAAAATTACGCCGTCCGGCTTTTCGAGCAGGATTATATTGTAAACATCCTCCTCTGTGAGCGGCTCGAAATACAGCTTGTCCGAGGTGTCGAAGTCGGTGGAAACCGTTTCGGGGTTGTTGTTTATGATAATCGTTTCAACGCCCGCCTTTTCGAGCGAAATTACGCTGTGAACGGAGCAGTAGTCAAACTCTATTCCCTGCCCTATTCTGATCGGTCCCGAGCCGATAACGATAACCTTTTTCCTGTCCGACGGGAAGGACTCGCTGACCTCGTCGTAGGTCGAGTAATAATAAGGCGAAACAGCCTCGAACTCTCCCGCGCAGGTATCGACCATCTTATAAACGGGCGTAATTCCCATCTCAACACGGCGCTTGAATACCTCCGCCGCCTTCGAGCCTGTCAGCTCCGCGATACCCTTGTCGGAGAAGCCCATGCGCTTGTAATGCTTCATCATGTCGTAGGTCACGTCCTCGAGCCTGTACTTTTTAAGCTCCTCCTCCGCCTCGACTATGTTCTTGATTTTTTGCAGGAAGAACGGATCCATGCCCGTGATTTCCGCGAGCTTTTCCATATTGTAGCTGCGGCGTATCAGCTCCGCCAAATCGAATAATCTCTCGTCGTCAGGCACTATCGCGCGCTGCTTCAGCTCCACCGTCGAGCGTTTCTTAGACGACGCGCGCTCCAGCGTGTACTGCGAAATTTCAAGCGAGCGCACGCCCTTTAACAGCGACGATTCAAACGTGTTTCCTATCGCCATGATCTCGCCGGTAGCCATCATCTTCGTGCCAAGATTTCGCTTCGCGCCGAAGAATTTATCGAAGGGCCACTTCGGGATTTTCGTGACAATGTAGTCAATAGCCGGCTCGAAGCAGGCGTAGGTTTTGCCCGTGACCGCGTTTTTGATCTCGTCGAGGTTATATCCGAGCGCGATTTTCGCCGCGATTTTCGCTATCGGGTAGCCCGTAGCCTTCGACGCGAGCGCGGACGAGCGGCTCACACGCGGGTTGATCTCTATAACGGCGTACTCGAAGCTGTCGGGATTTAATGCAAACTGCACGTTGCAGCCGCCCTTTATTTCGATAGAGTTTATAATATCTATCGCGGCTTTGCGGAGCATCTGATACTCCTTATCCGCCAAAGTCAGCGCCGGAGCGACAACGATCGAGTCGCCCGTATGAACGCCGACGGGATCTATATTTTCCATTGAGCAGACGGTGATACAGTTTCCCGCGCCGTCGCGCATTACCTCGAACTCGATCTCCTTCCAGCCCTTGATCGACTTTTCCAAAAGGACTTGGCTTACGCGCGAAAGATGAAGTCCCTGCGAGAGAATTTCAATAAGCTCCTCCTCAGTTTCCGCAATACCGCCGCCCGTACCGCCGAGCGTGTACGCGGGGCGCACGATTACCGGATAACCGATTTCCTTCGCGAACGCTATGCCGTCGTCAAGGTTCGTCACTATCTCCGACGGCGCGATAGGCTGATTTGTACGCTCCATGAGCCTTTTGAAGCTGTCGCGGTCCTCGCCCTCCTTGATTGAGGGAATTGACGTGCCGATCACCTTCATGTTGTATTTGTCGAACACGCCCTTGTCGTACAGCTCGCAGGCGAGGTTTAGTCCTGTCTGACCGCCCATACCCGCTATGATTGAGTCGGGGCGCTCCTTTTTTATGATTTTTTCAACGTATTCGGCGGTGAGCGGCTCGATATATGTGCTTGTCGCCATGCCGCGGTCGGTCATTATTGTGGCAGGATTTGAGTTTACGAGAACAACGTCGATACCCTCGTCCTTGATCGCACGGCAAGCCTGCGTGCCGGAGTAGTCAAACTCAGCCGCTTGTCCGATTATAATAGGTCCCGAGCCGATAACGAGAACCTTTTTTATTGATTTATCCAATGGCATATTATTTTACCTCCTTCAAAAATCTGTCAAACAGCCAGCCTGTGTCGAGCGGTCCGGGAGACGCTTCGGGGTGGAACTGGACGCTTTGAATGGGGAGCGTCTTATGGCGTATTCCCTCGCAGGTTCCGTCGTTTACGTTCACAAATGTTTCCTCAACGCAGTCGGGATAATCCGAAAGAATGTAGTTGTGGTTCTGACTTGTGATGTATACGTTTCCGGTGGTCAAGTCCTTTACCGGATGATTTCCGCCGTGATGACCGAATTTGAGCTTCTCCGTTTTACAGCCGAGCGCAAGACCGATTATCTGATGTCCCATGCAAATTCCGCATATTGGGTATTTTCCGACAAGCTCCTTTATAACGCCGACCGTTCCGGGAGCGTCAAGCGGGTCGCCCGGTCCGTTCGAGAGGAAAATCATGTCGGGTTTTTCCGCTTCGATCTGCGCCGCCCGCGCGTTTGCGGGAAATACGGTGATTTTACAGCCCCGCGCGGCTAAATCGCGCAGTATACCGTGCTTCGCGCCCATGTCGATGAACGCTATATGCGGCGCGCCCGCTTCGTTTATCGTGTAAATTTTGTCGGTGGTCGTGTCCATTATTACATGGCTGTTGTCGAGCGAGTTCATAAGCGACGCTATTTCCGCGTCCGTCGGAACGCCAGACATTATAACGCCCTTCATAACGCCGTGGTCGCGCAGGATTTTCGTGAGCGCGCGCGTGTCTATGCCCTCCAAACCGACAACGCCCTGTTCCTTAAGAAAGTCGTCGATATTCATTTCGTTTCTGAAATTCGACGGGTGATCGCACTTCTCACGCACCACAAACGCTTTCAGATTTGTATGCTCCGCCTCGTTGTCCTCGAGATTTATTCCGTAATTTCCTATTAACGGAAACGTCATTGTTACGATTTGTCCCGCGAAGGACGGGTCTGTGAGCGTTTCCTGATAGCCGGTCATACCGGTGGTGAAAACCACCTCGCCGACTATGTTCTTTTCCGCGCCGAACATCTCCCCGACGAACCGCGCGCCGTTTTCAAGAATAAGATGTGCTTTCATATGATTTCTCCTTTCCTCAACTATACAAAAAAATAGCAATGCCGCTTTCAAGCAACATTGCTGTTAATAAAATCAATATCCAAACCAAAAATAAAAAATGAAGAAATACGAGAACGGCTTTGCTTACAATAGATCCTGCACGCCTTCATGGCTCTCTCCTCCTTCACTTCATCTTGAATATTATAGCACCGGAATATTTCATTGTCAATAACTTTCCGAAATTTAGTGCAGTTTTGTTATAATTATTTTTCATTCACGTTGATCGTTTGTCGGAATTTTATAAATTTCCAAAAAACGCTTGACAATAAAAAGTTGCGGGCGTATAATAAAGCACAGTTAAAGGAAATCAATCACAATGGCGTGTTTGTCGGAGCAAAAGGCTTCGAAAACGCGTTATTTTTTTGATTTTCGAGCATAATAATACCTATAAATGAACGGCACAACGGCGTGTCTGCCACTCTATCGAGCGGGCGGAGGCGCCGTTTTTCCGTTTAATAAAGGAAAGGGGAGTTCAGTCATGGCAGAAATGACAAAAATTGAAATCATTACCAGGCAGAGCAAGCTCGAGGAACTAAAGGCGGCTCTGAACGAAATCGGCATAAACGGTCTTACCGTTTACAACGTGCTCGGCTACGGCGTGCAGAAGGGACAGAAGCACAAGTACAGAGGCGTTGAGTACAGCGTCGATTTACTGCCTAAGGTGAAGCTGGAGATGGTAGTATGCACAGTTCCGGTGGAGGACGTGGTAAATACGGCGATAAGCGTATTGCGTACGGGCGAGATCGGTGACGGTAAGATATTCATTTCACCCGTATCGAAGGTTATCAAGGTAAGAACGGGCGAAGAGGACAGAGACGCGCTTCTGTAAGGCGCGGTAGTTAGGTAGGAAGGACTGATTTATTATGACATTAGATATTTTAAACATGGCTGTCGATTGTTTTTGGCTGTTTTTCGGCGGCGTACTGGTATTCTTTATGCAAACGGGCTTCACAATGGTTGAGGCGGGCTTCACACGAAGCAAGAACACAGGTAACATTATAATGAAAAACATCACCGACTTCATGTTCGGTTCGATTATTTACTGGGTTATAGGCTACGGTCTGATGTACGGCGAGGGCAACGGCTTCATCGGCATACCGTTCGGCGATATGTTTATGAACGGCTTCGCAAGCGACGCGAACATGGACTATACGGCGCTGTTCTTCCAGACGGTATTCTGCGCTACGTCGGCGACTATCGTTTCGGGAGCTATGGCTGAGAGAACGCGTTTCTCCGCATACTGCATCTACAGCGCTATGATCTCGCTCTTTATCTACCCGATAGCGGGTCACTGGGTATGGGGCGGCGGCTGGCTCGCACAGCTCGGCTTCCACGATTTCGCGGGTTCCGCTATCGTACATATGCTCGGCGGAACGCTCTCATTCGTTGGCGCGGCTATACTTGGTCCGAGAATCGGCAAGTACCGCAAGGACGGCACGGCGAACGCTATACCCGGTCACAACATCCTTATCGGCGCTTTGGGCGTGCTTATCCTGTGGGTAGGCTGGTTCGGATTTAACCCGGCTTCATCGGGCGGCTTGTCCGACGGCGGCGTACAGGTTGCGGCTAAGGTGTTCATCACGACAAACCTCGCGGCATGTACGGCGGCTATCACTACGATGTTCTTCACATGGATCCGCTACGGCAAGCCCGACGTTTCAATGACGCTCAACGGTATCCTCGGCGGCTTGGTTGCGATCACCGCTCCGTGCGACGTTGTATCACCGTTCGCGTCGATCATAATCGGCTTTGTCGGCGCAATTCTGATGTGTCTCGCAATTCCGTTTATCGACACGAAGCTCAAGGTTGACGACCCCGTCGGCGCGGTAAGCGTTCACGGCGTATGCGGTCTGTGGGGTACGATCTCGGTTGGTCTTTTCGCGAGCGATCCGGCGCTTTTGGGAGATTCGTTCCTGCCCGGTTTATTCTACGGCGGCGGACTTCACGCTCTCGGAGTTCAGGCTCTCGGCGCGGTATGCCTTATCGCATGGGCGGCGCTTCTGGGCGGCGTGCTGTTCGGAATTTTGAAAGCGGCAAAGATGCTCCGCGCAAACCCGAAGGACGAGGTTGCGGGTCTCGACCCGACAGAGCACGGCTTACCGTCAGCTTATCCGGACTTCATGCCTTCATACAAGGATTAACACAATTTCTGATTTTCAGCATAAAACACAGCGGCAGGGCGAAATGCCCGCCGCTGTGTTTTTTTCTTGCACACCATATCGCCGGCTGCCGCTCGGTTTTAGTCATATCTAACATATTTTTAGTTAAAAATTAAACAAAATAAACAAAATTACAATCCCCCTCTTCCCTTTTGATGATTTTTATTATATAATAATTGATGTAGTATTTGTAACACGGTGTTCCGCATAAGCGGAAACGGTTCAAAAAAAGTAAAACGGAAGAAAGGATTTTTTATCATGGAACAAAATTTACATCAAACACAAGTTGTTACCATTATTGCGCTTATAGTATTCGCGCTCATAATGGTGTTTATCGGAGTAATCAGCACAAGAAGAACAAAGAGCATTGACGGATTTTTGCTCGGCAACAGAAAAATAGGCGCGTGGGTGTCGGCGTTCGCATACGGAACGGCGTACTTTTCGGCTGTCGTTTTCGTCGGCTATGCGGGTCAGCACGGCTGGAATATAGGTCTCGGCTCGCTCTGGATAGGTATCGGAAACGCGATACTCGGCTGTCTTGTAGCGTGGCTCTTGCTTGCGAAGCGCTCGCGTACAATGACGCACACTCTGAGCGTCAAAACAATGCCTGAATTTTTCGAGGCGAGATATAACTGCACGCCGATCAAATTATTCGCGGCTGTTATAATCTTCGTGTTCCTCGTGCCGTACAGCGCGGCTGTTTACAAGGGCTTAAGCTCAATGTTCACGACGATTTTCCCGAGCGTTTCAACTAACGTATGGCTCTTGATAATCGCGGCTCTTACAGCTGTTTATCTCGTGCTTGGCGGATACGTCGCGACGGCTTACACCGATTTCGTTCAGGGAATTATCATGATCGTCGGCGTTTTCGCTATGGTCATCGCTATCACAGCAAGCCCGAACGTAGGCGGCTTCGGCAATTTAATGGCTAATTTACGCGCTATTCCCGACAACGGCGACCGTATCACGGGCGCGCAGATCACGAGCATTTGGGGTGGCGCAAGCTGGAAATTCCTATGCGTCAACATCATGCTCACCTCGTTCGGCACATGGGGACTTCCTCAGATGGTAAGCAAATACTACGCTATTAAGGACGTTAAATCAATAAAGAAGGCAACGATCGTCGCTACGGTATTCTCGCTCATAATCGGATGCGGCGCGTACTTTATCGGCTCGCTGTCGAGACTGGTTCTGAACAATCAGCTCCCCGAGGGCGGCGTTGACTCGGTTATCCCGAACACGCTCCTTACGGCTCTGGGCGATCCCAACATCGGCACGACGATCATTCTCGCGGTTATACTTATTCTCTTGCTTTCGGCTTCAATGTCAACGCTTTCGTCGATAGTTCTGACTTCGGCTTCGGCAATTTCGGTTGACCTCGTTCCGACTGTTAAGAAGAATTATGATCCGAAAAATCAGATGATTTTAACGAGAGGTCTTTGCCTGCTGTTCGTCGCGCTTTCGTACATATTCGCGACAATGAACATTACGATCATAGTCAACATAATGTCGTTCAGCTGGGGCGTTGTGTCAGGCTGCTTCATAGGCCCGTACATTTGGGGCTTGTACTCGAAGAAAACGACAAAAGCGGGCGCGTGGGCAGGCATGATCGCGGGCTTCCTTACGGTCGCGGTTACAACTATCGTGCTCACGGCTACTGCTAACGCGGACACATTCGCGGCGGCGTTCAAGGTTGCTTCGTCGAAAGCGCCCGAGATGGGCGTCGCGGCTATGGCTGTTTCGATCATAGTCGTACCGATCGTATCGGCGTTCACAAAGAAATTCGACGACAAATTCCTCGCGGGCGTTTTCGCGAATAAAGAGGAAGAATAAAAAAAAATAAAATACGGTAAAATGCGGGCGAACACGGTTCGCCCCTACGAACCGTATTTGTGTAGGGGCGAACCGCGTTCGCCCGTTTTGTAAGTAATAATAAAACAGGAGAGAACTATTATGCCTATAACAAAACTACTGGAAAGAAACGCCGCCGAGCTCGGCGAGGAGACGGCGCTGGTTGAGATAAATCCTACCGTCATGGAAAAATCGCGCGTGACTTGGCGCGAGTACGCTCTTATCGAAACAAATCCGATGCTCAGCGGCAGACAGGAGATCACATGGAAGGAATTTGACAAGCGCGCTAACCGCTTCGCGAACCTGCTTCTTAGCCGCGGCATTAAAAAGGGCGACAAGGTGGCGGTGCTTTTGATGAACTGCCTCGAATGGCTGCCGATATATTTCGGTGGACTGAAGGCGGGCGCGGTCGTCGTGCCGCTCAATTACCGCTACACTGCGGAGGAAATCAAATACTGTCTGGAGCTTTCCGAATCGGACGCGCTCGTGTTCGGGCCGGAGTTTATAGGCAGAGTTGAGGAAATATGCGATAAGATCCCGCGCGTAAAGCAGGTGTTCTATGTCGGCGAATCATGCCCGACGTTCGCAGAAAGCTATGATTATCTCGTAAAATTCATGCGCTCGATCGCGCCGGACGTTGAGATCACCGACGACGATGACGCGGCGATATATTTCTCGTCGGGAACAACGGGCTTCCCGAAGGCTATTCTGCACAACCACACAAGCCTTATGCACTCGTGCAAGGTGGAGCAGGCGCATCACTCTCAGCAGCATGACGACGTGTTCCTCTGCATCCCGCCGCTGTATCACACGGGCGCGAAAATGCACTGGTTCGGAAGCCTTATCTCAGGCAGCCGCGCGGTGCTCCTGAAAGGCGTAAAGCCCGAATGGATTTTGCGCGCCGTTTCTGAGGAAAAATGCACGATAGTATGGCTGCTCGTGCCGTGGGCGCAGGACATTCTCGACGCGATAGAGGACGGCAGCATTGATTTGAGCAAATACGAGCTCAGTCAGTGGAGACTTATGCACATAGGCGCGCAGCCCGTACCGCCGAGCCTTATAAAACGCTGGAAAAAGGTGTTCCCAAATCACCAATACGATACAAACTACGGTCTGAGCGAATCTATAGGCCCCGGCTGCGTTCATCTCGGCGTTGAAAATATCCACAAGGTAGGCGCGATAGGCAAAGCGGGCTACGGCTGGGAAACGAGGATCGTAGATCCCGATTTTAACGACGTAAAGCAGGGCGATGTAGGCGAGCTTGCCGTTAAAGGGCCGGGCGTTATGACGTGCTACTACAACGACGAAGCCGCGACAAAAGAGGTTTTAAAGGGCGATTGGCTCCTCACGGGCGATATGGCTCAGGAGGACGAGGACGGATTTATTTATCTCGTAGACCGTGCGAAGGACGTTATAATCTCGGGCGGCGAGAATCTCTATCCCGTTCAGATAGAGGACTTCCTGCGCGCGCATAACGCGATCAAGGACGTCGCGGTAATAGGACTTCCCGATCAGCGTCTCGGCGAGATAGCGGCGGCGATCATAGAGCTAAAGCCGAATTACGAATGTACCGAGGACGAAATAAACGAGTTCTGCATGGGACTTCCCCGCTACAAGCGCCCGCATAAAATCATATTCGCGGACGTGCCGAGAAACCCGACGGGCAAGATAGAAAAGCCGAAGCTCAGGAGCATCTACTGCGGCGAGAGCGTAGTCGCGGCGCAGATCAAAAATTAATTTACGGATGAAATCAGAAACAGCGGATTTTGTGATATGCACCCCCAAATGTCAGACACGTTCGGAGGTGCATATTATTATGTGTAAAAATCAAAAGAAATGAGTTCGGTTCAATACCGAACTCATTCGCAAGTAATTTAATATTGTCAAAATTTGTGATTTTCTTCCCGATCGGGCTTTTTATAAAATGAAATTAAAATATCGCATTACGAATATCCAAAATGTCAGTGTCAAAGAAGAGAAAAAGGTAGTCATTACAATCGCGTTTGTGGTAAGCACGCCGTCGCTTCCCATGTTTTTCGCCATTATGTAACTCGAAGGTGTTGTGGGCGAGCCGAGCATTATAATCAGCGCGACAAGCTCCTGCGCGCGGAAGCCGAGCTTTATTGCCGCCGGCAAAAACACCGCGGGAAGTGCGACGAGCTTTATAAAGCTTGCCATAGACGCGCTTTTAACGCATCCCGCAGCCTTTTTCGCCTCAAATCCCGCGCCTATCGCTATAAGCGCAAGCGGAGATGCCATGTCAGATAAAAATCCTAACGTCTTGTCTGCCATTTCGGGGAGATTGAGCCGTATAAGCGACGCGGCAACTCCCGCCGCGATTGAGAGAATAATCGGATTTTTCACGATATTTATAAGCGATTTTTTTATATGCTCAGCCCTGTTTGCGCTGTCGCCGTTTTCAAATGTCAAAACGGTCACGGCGAATATATTAAACAGCGGCACGCAGCCTATTATCATAATCGGCGCCATTCCGCTGTCGCCGTAGATATTTTTAATAAACGCGGCTCCGAGCACCGCCGCGCTGCTTCTGTACGAAGCCTGCACAAATTCCCCGATTATGCGTTTATCCTTAACAAATACTTTAGCCCCCGCCCAAAGCGCCGCGAACGCTATAATTGTTACAGCCGCGCAGAAGCCGACATATTTCGGTTCAAACTCGCCGATTATATCGGTATTCATTAAATCCGTAAACAGCATCGCCGGAAGAGTGACCGTAAAATTAAATTTATTCGCGCATTTTACAAACGACTCGTTGAGCATTCCTATACGCTTTAGTATATAACCGATAACAATAACGAGAAACACCGGCACAGTGGCGTTTAAGCTGTATATAAGGCTATCCATATAATTCCTCCCGTTAAACAGGGCTGCCTTTCGACAGCCCTGTATTTTTTATTATTTTACAACGATATTGACAAGCTTTCCGGGTACCGCGATAACCTTGATTATCGTTTTGCCTTCGGTAAGACTCTTTATTCTCTCGCTTCCCATAGCCGCTTCGACAGTGCCGTCTTTGTCAAGTCCGGCGGGTATCGTCAGCTTGTCGCGAATCTTGCCGTTTATCTGCAATACGATTTCGATTTCCTCGTCAACCGTCTTAGCCTCGTCGTATTCGGGCCACGGGTGGATCGAAAGGAAACCGCCGTCTCCGTACTTTTCCCACAGCTCCTCGGTCATATGCGGAGCAACGGGGTTTAAGAGTATCAGGAGGACTTTGTATTCGTCCTTTGTTATCGCGCCCTTTTTGCTGTAGTCGTTGACAAGGCTCATCATCGCGGCTACGGCTGTGTTGAACTTCATGCGCTCAAAGTCCTCGCCGACCTTTTTTATCGTCTTGTGTATGTTACTCTCCAAATCGGAGGTGTAGCCCTCGCCGTCGGTTATTATATTCTGCAAATTCCATACTCTTTCGAGGAACTTGTAGCAACCCTTTAAGCCCTGCTGCGACCACGGCGTTGACTGGTCAAACGCGCCGATGAACATCTCGTACGTTCTGAAAGCGTCCGCGCCGAACTCGTCAACGACCTCGTCGGGATTTATGACGTTGCCGCGCGACTTTGACATTTTTTCGTTGTTCTCGCCCAAAATCATACCGTGCGAGGTGCGCTTCATATACGGCTCTTTCGTCGGAACTACGCCGATGTCGTAGAGGAATTTATGCCAGAAACGCGAATAGAGCAGGTGGAGCGTTGTGTGCTCCATGCCGCCGTTGTACCAGTCAATCGGCGACCAGTATTCAAGCGCTTCCTTCGACGCGAGAGCGTCGTTGTTGTGCGGATCCATGTAGCGGAGGAAGTACCAGCTCGAGCCTGCCCACTGGGGCATTGTGTCTGTTTCTCTCTGCGCCGGACCGCCGCAGTGAGGACAGGTCGTGTTTATCCAATCCGTAGCCTTCGCGAGCGGACTTTCGCCGTTTTCGCCGGGCTCGAACGTGTCTATCTCCGGAAGAACGAGCGGGAGCTCGCTTTCGGGTATCGCTACCCAGCCGCACTTGTCGCAGTGAACGAGCGGAATAGGCTCGCCCCAGTAACGCTGACGCGAGAATACCCAGTCGCGGAGCTTAAAGTTTACCTTGCGCTTGCCCAAGCCTTCCTTTTCAAGCCAATCTATCATTGCGGGAATTGCTTCTTTTACGGTCATACCCGTGAGAAATCCCGAATTTACCATTTTGCCCTTGTAAACGTCGGTGTACGCTTCCTTTTGAACGTCCTCGCCGCCCGCTACGACCTCGATTATCGGAAGATCGAATTTCTTAGCAAAATCCCAGTCGCGGCTGTCATGAGCCGGAACAGCCATTATCGCGCCCGTGCCGTACGTTACGAGCACATAGTCGGAAATAAATACGGGCAGTTTTTCGCCGTTCGCGGGGTTTATCGCGTAAATGCCTTCGAGCTTTACGCCCGTCTTGTCCTTCGCAAGCTCCGTTCTTTCAAATTCGCTCTTTTTTGCGGCTTCGGCTTTGTACGCTTCGACCTCGTCATAATTCGTGATTGAATCCTTCATTTTTTCGATAAGCGGGTGCTCCGGCGACATAACGGTGTAAGTAGCGCCGAAAAGCGTGTCGGCGCGCGTGGTGTAGACGACCATTTCGTCGCCCGTCGAGAGCTTGAATTTGACCTCCGCGCCCTCGCTTCTGCCTATCCAATTTTTTTGCTGCGTTTTTATTTTTTCGAGATAGTCAACCTCGTCAAGATCGTCGATAAGACGCTGCGCATATTCGGTAATTTTGAGCATCCACTGGCTCTTTCTGCGCTGTACGACCTCGCCGCCGCAGCGCTCGCATACGCCGTTTACGACCTCCTCGTTACTGAGTCCCACCTTGCAGCTCGTACACCAGTTTATCGGCATTTCCTGCTTGTACGCGAGTCCGTGCTTAAAGAGCCGGAGGAAGATCCATTGCGTCCATTTGTAGTAATTCGGGTCGGTGGTGTTCACTTCTCTGTCCCAGTCGAACGAGAAACCGAGCATCTTTAATTGGCGCGTGAAGTTTGCGATATTCTGCGCAGTTATGATTTTCGGATGTACTTTGTTCTTGATAGCGAAATTCTCCGTGGGCAGTCCGAACGCGTCCCAACCTATTGGATAGAGCACGTTATAGCCCTCCATGCGGCGCTTTCTCGCGATTATGTCAAGCGCGGTGTAGCTTCTCGGATGTCCGACGTGCAGACCCGCGCCGGAGGGGTACGGAAATTCTATAAGCGTGTAAAACTTCGGCTTATCCGAGCCGTTCTCAGCGTGGAAGATTTTCGCTTCCTCCCATTTGTCCTGCCATTTTTTCTCGATATTTTTAAAATTATATGACTCCATCGGTATCAACTCCTCAATTATTCTTCTTCATCTATATCGGCGGGCATTCCCTCCGTCCAAAGGCGTTCTATCGAGTAGAACTGCCGCGTTTCCTCTTGCATTACATGAACGATTATGTCGCCGTAGTCCATCAAGATCCACGAGCCGCCGCGGTAGCCCTCGGTATGACGTACCTGTTCGCCCGCTTCCTCCATTTTTTCCTCGACGCTGTCCACGCACGCGCGAACCTGTATCGACGATTGACACGACGCAATCACGAAATAGTCCGCGATCGAGGTCTGCTCCGCGACGTTTATAATCTCGATATCCGACGCTTTCTTGTCCTCGAGAGCCGCCTTTATGATTTCAAGTCTTTTTTCGATGTCCATTTTATTCCTCCGTTTTTTTATTAATTTGCAGATAATTCCACGCTTCAAGCGTTTTCGGATGAATTACCGCGCATTTTTTTACGTTGTAAATCAGTCCCTGAGCTATGCACATAAGCATCGCTTCGTCTATATCCTCATAAGCCGCCCGCCGCAGCTCGTCAACGCCGTCAAAATCGCGCGAGGGCTCTATCATATCGGCTATATAGATTATTTTCTCGAGAAGCGTCATATTTGCCTTCCCTACCGTATGAAAGCGTATAGCTTCAAGAACTTCATCATCGTTTACGCCATATACGCGCCGCGCAATTTCAGCTCCCAAAGGGGCATGGATTATCGGCGGGCATTTTTTTGTTATTTCATCAAGCTCCACTCCGTATTCGGAGCATAGTCGAAATTGCTCCTCCTCGCCGCAGCCTTTGGCGCAGTCATGTAAAAGCGCGGCGTTGTACGCGCGCGTTTCGTCCGCGCCGTAATGGTTTGCGAGCTTAACCGCTTCGGCGCACACGCCTGCGACATGTTTGTAACGCTTTGGCGGCAGTGAATTTTTCAGTTTATCCTCAATGTCCTTGCCGAGTTTATTCATATTATATTCGCCTTTCCGTCATTTGTACAAATTGTTTTCCTCAATAAATTCGCGCACCGGCTCGGGGAGCATATATCGGATCGATTTGCCATTTCTTACCCGCTCACGGATCTCGCTTGACGACAGCTCGAATATCGGCGCGTCTATGACGAGTATTTCACCGCCAAGGCGCTTCATAGCATTGTACGCCTTTTCACTAAGCTTGTCCTCTCCCCTGCTTCTTGGGAAAACGAGAATTTTGCACAGCTTCAATATTTCCTCCGGCTTGTACCATGTGCCGATATTATCTAGAGAATCCTCGCCTATTATGAAGTAATATTCAATATCCGGATTTTGCTCCGTGAGATGACGCATTGTCGTGAGGGTATATGAATATTCTTCATTTTTTACTTCATAATCGCTCACAGCAAAGCGCGGCGCTCCGTCCGCGGCAAGGCGCGTCATTTCAAAACGTATCCGCGCGCTCGTACCCGTTTTCTTATGCGGCGGATTACCGCCCGTCATAAACACAACCTCGTCGAGCGCGTACTGCTCGAGCGCGTAATTTCCTATTATAAGATGCGCGTTATGGATCGGGTCGAACGTGCCGCCCAGTATACCTACTTTTCTCATTTTCTCGGAAGCTCAATCTTTCTGTTCTTTTCCTCGCTTGCCTCGCGGTACAAAACAAATTTATTCCCTATCGCCTGAACAGGCTCCGCGCCCAAACGGTGCGCGATCATGTCGCAGACGGTGCGCGCGTCGAGCATGGCTGTTTCCAAAATGTGGACCTTTAAAATTTCGCGTTTCTCAAGCGCTTTTCCTATTTCGGTTATCAGCGTTTCGCTTACGCCGTCCTTGCCGATTTGAAAAATCGGATCAAGCCCCTGTGCCGTTTTGCGTAAATACGCTCTTTGTTTGCTTGTAATCATATTTTCTCCCGTAAATTTGTTTTTACATACTTAATCATTGTAGATTATACCATTTAACCCTTGATATGTCAATAAAATTCACTTAACATATTTTCCAAAAAAATATTTTTATACCAAAAAACTATTGACTAAAAGACAAGTTCGCGTTATAATAGCCTTATGCTATTTTATAATGGGCGTTCAATGGGGTAACCGGTTGCGCGTCCAAAAATCAGAAAGGAATGGTTACGCAAATGAAAAAGAAAAGCATTGTTATCCTTTGCGCCGTGGTTGTACTTGCCGCACTCCTGAACTGGGTAGCCTTCAAGGGCTATAACATTTCGGGCTTCACATACGGCGGTATGTTCTCGGAAGAGGCGGACGAAGGTATACGCAAGGGTATCGACCTTGCCGGAGGTTCAGTTATCACCTTCCAGGCGGATGCGGCAAATCCGACTGAGGCGGATATGAACGTCGCGGAGTCGATATTCCAGACGCGTCTTACAAACGCGGGTTACACAGAGGCACGCATCTCGCGCGGCGAGGGCGGTAAGGTCACGGTTGAAATTCCGTCTGTATTCGAAACGGATCAGGCTGCTTCGCTCCTCGGAGACGTTGCAAAGCTTACGTTTACCGACGCTGACGGAAATGTTGTCCTCGACGGAGCTACAGATATTAAAGACGCTTCGTATCAGTTCGGACAGGTCAACAACTCCGCAACGGCAGAGGCTTATGTACAGGTTCAGTTCGCTCCCGAAGCGAAGGAAAAGTTCGCGACCGCCACAAGAGAAGCGGCGGCAAAATCCGGAGAGGGCAAGAACTACATCTCAATCATGATGGACGACGCCACTGTTTCATCGCCGAGAGTAAGCGAGGAGATAAACAGCGACTCGTGCGTTATCACCGGCGATTTCACGCCTGAGGAAGCGCAGGATCTTGCTAATAAGATAAAGTCCGGTCAGCTTCCGTTCAGCATGAACGTTATTTCGCAGGAGACCGTAGGCGCGGAGCTTGGCGCAAACGCGCTCCCGACGAGCTTATGGGCTGCGGGCATCGGTATTATTCTTATCATGCTGTTCATGCTTATCATGTACAGAATCCCCGGTCTTATCGCCGATTTATCGCTTCTTATATATGTAGGCTTGATCGGCTTGTTCATGGGACTTTTCAGAATCAACCTGAGTCTTTCGGGTATCGCGGGTATCGTCCTGTCCATAGGTATGGCGGTCGATGCGAACTGTATTATATTCGAGAGAATGAAAGAGGAGCTGAAGCTCGGAAAGACTATAAAAGCGTCTGTTGACGCAGGCTTCTCGAAGGCTCTTTCGGCTATTCTCGACGCGAACATCACAACGATAATTTCATGTATCGTGCTCTATATTTCAGGAATAGGCGCTGTTACGGGCTTCGCTACGACGCTCGGCATCGGCGTAATCCTGAGTATGATCACGGCTGTCGTTATTACGAAGTTCCTCTTAAAGCAGCTTGTAAATATCGGCATCAAGAACAGAAGCCTGTTCTACAATACAAAGGCTAAGCCTGTAGAAGGAGGTGCTCAATAATGAAAACATTGAAGATTACGGAAAACAGATGGAAATTTGCCATTATTCCGGCAATTATTATCCTCGCGGGCATTATTGCATTCATAATTCACGGCGGATTTAACTACGATGTTGAGTTTATGGGCGGTATCAGAATGCAGGTTAATATGCACACCGAATTTGACAACAAAGAGGTTGCCGATTTAATCCAGGAAAAGACCGTTGACACTGTAAGCGCGACGGTTCAGACGGGCGACAACAACACTATCGCCGTTATAAAGACGCCTCCGGTAGAGGAATCTGTTAAGAACGAGATTTTCGGCGCTCTTAAAGAGAAGTACAGCCTTGCTGACGAGGATTTGATGTCAACGTCATCGGCGTCGGCAAGCTTCGGTCAGGAAATTCAGAGAAAGGCGTTACTCTACACGCTTTTGGCTATCATCTGTATCCTGATTTATATAGCAATCCGCTTCGAGTGGAGAAACGCTATCATGGCTGTTATCGCGCTTGCGATCAACGTGCTCGTTATGGCGGCTGTATACGCGATTTCAAATATCCCGCTCAACACCACGTTTATCGCGGCTATGCTGACGGTTGTTGGTTACTCAATCAACAACACGATCGTTATCTTCGACCGCGTTCGTGAGAACATGAAGGGACGCAAGAAGGGTGAGTCAATTCCCGATGTTGTAAACAGAAGCGTTATGGAAACTATGGGACGTACGATCAACTCGACTGTCACAACGCTTATCACGATAGTTCTTATCTACATTTTAGGCGTATCGACGATCAAGCAGTTCGCGCTTCCGCTTATCGTAGGTATACTCGCGGGCGCATACACGTCAATATTCATCGCGAGCGGCTTCTATGGCGCTTGGAGAGATTCCGAGGTCAAAGCAAAAGCAGCGGCTGCTCAGGCAAGACAGAGCGCTAAGAAAAAGAAGTAATTTATTAAAAAAGCGTCAGGGAAAACCCTGACGCTTTTTTTGTTCCGTCAAGGTAAATTATAATTTATAAATTGTAAATTTCCTCTTGATTATTTCTTCCAAATATGGGATAATATAATAGACTAATAATGCGGCGGGGATAGTGCTATGAGAAAAACGGACACGACAATTAAATATGTTGAGCCGGAGTCTCTCGCGGCTGAGGCGGGTATCGAACCCGGCGACAAGCTTATCTCAATAAACGGCAGCGATTTCCGCGATATTCTCGAATACCGCTATCTCATGTCCGAATACGAAATAACGCTTGAGGTTGAAAAAAAGGACGGCTCTGCCGAGATTATTACGATTGAAAACAACTACGAGGACATAGGCGTGGAGTTCGGCGAGGAGCTTATCGACACTGCGCAGAGCTGCACGAATAAATGTATTTTCTGCTTTATCGACCAGCTCCCAAAGGGTATGCGCGAAACCGTGTATTTCAAGGACGACGATACGCGCCTTTCGTTTTTGCAGGGCAATTATGTAACGCTCACGAATATGACGGACGAGGAAATCGACCGCCTTATCGCCATGCGCGTATCGCCGATAAACGTAAGCGTCCACGCGACAAACCCCGAGCTTCGCTGTATGATGCTTAATAACCGCTTTGCCGGAAAATGCTACGATATAATGAAAAAATTTGCGGCGAACGAAATCTATATGAACTGCCAGATAGTGCTATGCCCCGAAATAAACGACGGCGCGGAGCTGGAGCGCTCGCTCTCGGATATGGCGGCGCTGTACCCGTATGTGAACAGCGTTTCCGCGGTGCCTGTCGGGCTTACGCGCTACCGTGACGGATTGTATCCGATAAAGCCGTATAATGCGGAAATGTCACGCGCGGTGGTGGAGCAGGTCGAAAAAATACAGGATGATTTTCTGAAAAAACTCGGAACGAGGCTTGTATATCTGTCGGACGAGTTTTACTTAAACGCAGGACTGCCGATACCCGACGCGGACGCGTACGAGGGCTTTCCGCAGATCGAAAACGGCGTTGGACTTGTCGCGAGTATGAAGGAGGAATTTGACAGCGCCGTAAAGCTGATAAAACCGAAGCCGCGCAAAAGAAGCGCCGCGGTTGCCACGGGCGAGCTTGCCGCTTCGTTTGTGAAATCGCTCGCGGACGAGATAGCAAAGCGAGCCGAGGGAGTGGAAATAGCGGTATATCCGATAAAAAACAACTTTTTCGGCGGCGGTGTAAACGTCGCGGGACTGGTGTGCGGCTGTGATATAATAGATCAGCTTAAGGACAAGCCGAAGGCGGACGCGCTTTTCATACCGCGGAGTATGCTCCGTGACAGCGACGACGTTTTTCTTGACGACACGACGGTCGCCGACGTGGAAAACGCCCTCGGCATGAAAGTGATCCCCGTGATGAACGACGGATATGAATTTATCGAAAAAATACTCGGAGAGGAATTGGAGTTTTAAAATATGAAACCATTGGTAGCGATAGTGGGCAGACCGAATGTAGGAAAATCCACGTTGTTTAATAAAATATCGGGCGAGCGCATAAGCATAGTAGAGGACACGCCCGGCGTTACGCGCGACAGAATTTATGCGGACGCGTCGTGGCTCGATAAGCATTTTACGCTCGTTGACACCGGCGGCATAGAACCCGCTTCGAAGGACAAAATACTCGTTCAAATGCGCCGTCAGGCACAGCTTGCGATAGATATGGCGGACGTTGTGATACTTATGACAAACGTTAAGGACGGCGTCACCGCGAATGACCGCGATGTTGCGTCAATGCTTCTTAAGGCGAAGAAAAAAATAGTTCTCGCGGTAAATAAGGTCGATAATGTAGGCGATCCGCCGTTTGAGTTTTACGAATTTTACAATTTGGGGCTTGGCGACCCGATAGCAATCTCGTCAACTCACGGCTTGGGCGTGGGAGATTTGCTCGACGAGGTGACGCATATGTTCCCCGAGGACGCGGACACCGAGGAGGACGAGGACGAGATAAAGGTAGCCGTAATCGGCAGACCGAACGTGGGAAAATCGTCGCTTATCAATAAAATTCTCGGCGAGGACAGAGTTATCGTAAGCGATATCGCGGGAACGACGCGCGACGCGATAGACTCGCATTATGTCGATAAAAACGGCAATAAATACTTGTTTATCGACACCGCGGGAATGAGAAAGCGCGGCAAAATCAACGAAAACGTCGAGCGATACAGCGTAGTGCGCGCGCTTGCCGCGGTCGACAGGAGCGACGTTTGCGTGATCATGCTCGACGGAAACGAAAAAATCGCCGAGCAGGACACAAAAATAGCGGGCTACGCGCACGAGCAGGGCAAGGCGTGTATTTTCGCCGTGAACAAATGGGACGCTGTCGAGAAGGACGACAAGACTATGAAATCGTTCGAGATGCGCGTCAGAGAGGAATTTGCGTTCATGCCGTACGCGGAGATAATTTTTATCAGCGCGAAAACGGGACAGCGCCTGGATAAGCTGATGGAGCTGATAAACAGCGTAAACGCTCAGCACAAGCGCCGTATTACAACGGGAATGCTCAACGACGTTTTAAACGAAGCGACGCATAAGCAACAGCCACCGTCGGACAAGGGCAGACGCTTAAAGCTCTATTACGGCACACAGGCTTCGATCGCCCCGCCGACGTTCGTGCTGTTCGCAAACTCGAAGGAGCTGTTCCATTACTCGTACCTGCGCTTTATTGAAAACCAGGTGCGCGAGGCGTTCGGATTTAAAGGGACGCCCTTGAAATTTATCATACGCGAGAAAAACGAAAAGAAAATGTAACGGAGGAAAAAACTATGGTATCGGTTATAATTATTGCGGCGGTAACGGCGGTAATAGCGTATCTTATAGGCTCGGTCAATTTTTCGATCCTGCTGTCTAAGGCGGCGGGGAAGGATATACGCGAGAGCGGCTCCGGGAACGCGGGAGCGACGAATATGCTTCGCGTATACGGAAAGTTTATGGGATTTTTGACGCTCATTCTCGACATGGTGAAGGGGGCGCTCGTGATATTTCTGACGTATTTGGCGATATATTACGTTCTGCCGAGAATAAACTTTACGCAGGAACCCGTATTGCTGGGATTTAATGCGGATTATCTTATGAACGCTCTCCCGTATCTCGCGGGCTGGTTTGCGATAATAGGACACTGCTTTCCCATTCATTTCGGATTTAAAGGCGGAAAGGGCGTTGCGGCGGCGCTCGGCGTGGTTCTGATGCTCGACTGGAAGGTCGGCGTGATAACGCTTGCGGTGGCGCTTCTTGCGATAATCTGCACACGCTATGTATCGGTCGGCTCAATTCTCGGCGCGGTATTATTCGTTGTCCTGACCTTTGCCAGACAGTTTTTCAACCACGAATTTAATGTTTTCGTGCTCGCGATAACGATACTGATGGCGCTGTTGATAGTACTGCGCCACCACGCGAACATACGCAGGTTAAAGCGCGGCGAGGAAAACAAGCTGTTCGCGCGAAAACCGAAAAAGCCCGCCCTCGAAACAACGGAAACGCCTCCGACGGACAGCGCGGGCGAGAATGACGGGGATATTAATATTGCGGAATAAATTATGATTTAGCGCAATAAACCCCTCAGTCAGCTTCGCTGACAGCTCCCCTAGTAGGGGAGCCAAATGTGTAAGCCTCCCCTACTAGGAGAGGTGGCGCCGTAGGCGTCGGAAGGGTTTGTGCGCCGCATTTTGCGATACACAGATAAATCATAATTTACCATACAAAACAGGAGGTCACACATGAAAATTGCTGTAATCGGTTCGGGCGGATGGGGGACGGCTATCGCTTTGCTTCTTGCCGAAAAGGGTAATGACGTTTATTTATGGTCGTGGATACAAGAGGAAACAGACCGTCTCAACCGCGACCGCGAAAATAAGGAATTTCTTCCGGGAGTGAAGCTTCCGGATAACATATACTGCACTCATGATATGAAAAAATGCGTTGACGGAGCGGATTTGATAGTAGCCGCGCCGCCGTCTCCCGCCGCGCGCGCCACGGCGAAGCAACTTGCCCCGTTCGTTCGTGACGGGCAGATAATCGTGAGTATTTCAAAGGGTCTTGAGGAAGGCAGTCTGCTCAGATTATCGCAGGTTTATAAGGAGGAGATCCCGCAGGCGGACGTCGCGGTTTTGAGCGGACCGTCGCACGCGGAGGAGGTTTCGCGCGGAATACCGACCACCTGCGCCGCCGCCGCCGAAAACGCGAAAACGGCTGATTTTATTCAGGACGCGTTTATGAGCGGCGCTTTCAGAGTATATACCACCGACGACATAATCGGCGCGGAGCTCGGCGGAGCGCTTAAAAACGTGATAGCGCTTTGTTCCGGCATAAGCGACGGATTGGGCTACGGCGACAACACGCGCGCGGCTCTTATGACGCGCGGACTTGCGGAAATCGCGCGTCTCGGCGAGGCGATGGGTGCGAAGCGCGAAACATTTATGGGCTTGACGGGCTTGGGCGATTTGATCGTGACCTGTACCAGTATGCACTCGCGCAATCACCGCGCGGGAATACTTCTCGGACAAGGCAAAACCTTACAGGAAACGCTCGACGAGGTGCATATGGTAGTAGAGGGCGTGAACACCGCCCGCTCGGCGTACGAGCTCGGCAAAAAATACGGCGTATCCATGCCGATAGTCGAGGAAGCTTACAACATCCTATTTAACGGCAAAAGCGCACGAAGTGCTGTAAATGATCTTATGACACGAGAAAAACAATGTGAGAAAAACTAAAAAAGAAGGCGTAACGCCTTCTTCAGCTTGTAGACAAACCACTATACAAACACCTCAATTTATGATATAATAAACATATCATGAACTGAGGTGTTTAAATTATGTACGAAAAAAGAAACAGAGAAAGAAACCAAGGACAAATACACATGATAAGTATTGACGATTTGGTACCGCAGGATCATATCCTGCGCAAAATAGACGCGGCGATTGATTTTGATTTCATCTATGACGAAGTCGAAGGTATGTACAGCGATTTTAACGGCGGACGCCCCGGCATAGATCCTGTCTCGCTATTCAAAATTGTGATGGTACAATACCTTTTCGGCATACGCTCCATGCGGCAGACTATCAAAGAAATTGAAGTGAACAACGCGTACCGCTGGTTTATCGGCTATGATATAGGCGAGGATATTCCGCACTTTTCAACCTTCGGAAAGAATTACAGCCGGCGTTTTAAAGGCACCGATATTTTTGAAAGAATATTCGCACACATTGTGGATGAGGCTGTAGATTGCGGCTTTATCGATGAGAAAGCGGTATTCATTGACGGAACGCACATTAAAGCAAACGCGAATAAGAGGAAATTCACTAAGGAAGAAGTCGATGCAAGCGTCAGGAAATATCAAAAGCAACTGGAGAAGGAAATCGACAAAGACCGAAAGGAGCACGGAAAAGAGCCGTTGATTCATACGGGAAAGAAGCGCGACAACACCTCAAAGAAAAAGCTTGCCCGCCGGAAAAAGGAAGCGAAGAAGAAACAGATAACCAAGAGCAAGACAGATCCTGAAAGCGGAATGTTCCATAAGGGAGAGCATGAGCGGCAATTTGCGTATGTAGCCAATACAGCTTGTGATAACAATAACTTTGTGCTTGATTTTGCTGTGGGAGCGGGAAATATACATGACAGCGTGATGTTTGATGAGGTATATGACAAGGTAGTAAAACGATTTCCGAAAATAGAAATGATAGCGATAGACGCCGGCTACAAAACGCCGTGGATAGCGAAGAAGATAACAGATGACGGAAGGATACCGTTAATGCCGTACAAAAGACCAATGACAAAGAAGGGATTTTTCAAAAAATACGAATATGTGTATGATGAATACTATGATTGTATGATATGTCCGAATAATGAAGTGTTAAAGTACAGTACAACAAATCGTGAGGGATACCGGGAATACAAGAGTGATCCGAAGATATGCGGAGCATGTCCGTACAGGAATAAATGCACGGAGAGCAAAGCGAATCAAAAAACAGTAACGCGCCACATATGGGAAGATTATCTTGAGTTGGCGGAGGATTACCGGCACACGCCGAAGTACAAGAAAATATATGAGAGGCGAAAAGAGACAATAGAGCGGGTTTTTGCTGATGCGAAAGAGCGGCACGGGATGCGGTACACGCAGTACCGCGGCTTGGAGAAGGTGAAAGCAGAAACGGCGCTCCGATTTGCGTGTATGAATTTAAAAAAGCTGGCGCAATGGAAATGGAAAACGACTGTGCGGTTTCCTGTTTTACAGTTTATATGGAAAAAGGTCATGTTCCTTGAATGGAATATGACCTTTTTGTCTACAAGCTGAGGAGCGCAGTCGTTACGGCTGCGCTCCTGTTGTATCATACAAGTTTATGACATATTTTTTCTTTTTAACCGCCAATTCATAAAACTTCGCCGCACCGCCGTAGGAACGGTTTATGTACGCGATAACATAATCGGAATTATCAATAAGCCACCTATTGCGCCGGTCTATTGCAAATTTAGGCGGAACATTCTCCAAGCCGTCGGGATATATTGTGTCCGAATAATCTTTTCCGTCCGCCCCTGTCGGCATATATGCGAGGACAACAGCATAATTTATATGCGGATATTTTATTTTAAGTTTTTTAAGTGTATTTCGCACCATATTATCAAAGCCGCCTTGATTTCCGACATAAAAAGAATCAACAGATTTATTTTCAATCAAATCAATTATTGCACGTTTCAGCTTATCCGATATTTCGCTCGGAGTATCGCGGTGTCCGAAAAAACAACAGGTATTTTTATTCATAAAACATTCTTTCCCCATACATAATAAATCTATAATTACACTATTGTAATTGTTATACCATTACTAAATTGTACATTACAAATCTGAGCTTGTCAATATATAATTACAACAATGATTACAAAATTAGAATGGTGGTGTGAATATATGGGAAAATTCGTTATACAAAAAGATACCGAGAAAATCTCATCAATCAACAGAACAATCCGTATGAAACCGGAGCATTTTGAAAAGATTATGGAAATAAGCGAAAAGAACGATATATCGTTTAACAAAGTCGTTAATCAATGTATCGAGTACGCTTTAGAAAATCTTGAGGAATAAAAATCAAGCAGACAATTAAAGAGCGGACAATTAAAGTCCGCTCTCATAGTTTCATATTAGTTGCTTATATTGCTGCCGTCTGTTATTGTGTCATTCTTCCTACGCGACCTAAAATACGTCCTATTTTGCTCAGTGGGAAAATCCTCTGTATTAACCTTGAGAGGAAGGAGACGCGGGCGCCCGTATTCTCGCCACAGCTTAAAGCTTATAATCTGTTTTTCGGCTTGCACAGGATCTTGACCTTCCTGAATAACTCTACGATAGAAATCAGTTGCTTGATAATAAGCGTAGTTTTGCAGATCATCTTTGTCGTTATATGGAGCGGCGCCCGCTGTTGCCGGATCGAATGTCGCTGTTCGATGGATGTATCCTGTAAATCTTTCACCGGCATTGAGCTTGCTCGCCTTCCAGCTTCCCGTCGCTTCCGGCTTACCGCCCATAGGGCTGGTGGTGAAATCTGTCCATCGTTCGGGTGCATAAATTTTAAGGTATTCTTCCGCCTCCATGGTCTTTGTCATTCTTTTTGAACGTCCGAGCACAAGCTGCCACGCCGGATTGCTGATTACCCACGTCTTGACGGATCTCTTAAAGTTATCATAATTATACTCCCCGTAGTTCATGCGACTTGCCCATATACGATATACGTCATATAGTGCTGCTAGGGGCTGTATATCGCCGGTAATTCCAATCTCGTCTTGCAAGTGATTTAAGAAGGTTACGACGCTCGATGAAACCTCGTTAATTCTCGGCTTGAGCTTTTCCGATAAATCCAGACCTTTTTTAGAATATGCGGTGATAGGACCGAGACTGAGCGCCTTTTTTAGAATGTACTCCTTGACAGGATCGCTATCGATGTATTCATCAATGTAGCCACGATCTTTGTCCTTTGTAAACTCAGCGGGGAATTCTAAAATCAGTAGTTTCCGTGTCGTACTGCCGCTGCTATCGGAAAGCTTTATGGGATCATTCATGGCTTCGATTGTGATTCCTCTATGAACCATTCGGAATTGCCCCTTGTTTTTAGCATTGACAGTGATAGGATCGCCGCGTCCAAGCCTCTTGATCATCTCAGGATCTGTGCCCTTGTTAGTTGTTCGCTGCTCATTGCCGGTAATAAGCACAGGCTGGCGTTCATAGAAATCATACAGACCAAAAGGATCGCCCAACTCGGCTATGCTATGCTCTGACACCAGCTCGCGTCCGATGGTATTGCTCAGCATATAAATGGTAGTGCTCTTGCCTCCGCCTCCACGAGCGCTCTCAGAACCGTCTAGGAAAATCACTAAGTATCTCGGTATGTTGCTGCGTCTTAGCGCAAAATTAAAGACCTCCCAAAGTAGCCGAGCGCTATCTTGATTTCCGTTAAATACCGCTCTTACGTGGTTATCTACGCTCCATATAAAGTCGGGATCGGTGTTGTTGATATAATCCTGATTTTGAGCTTGCGGATTCCAATTTGTGCTAAGTTTGTGAGTAAAGTGCTTATCCTTGTATTTTTCTGTATAGTCAGTGTTTTCATTTCCGTCCTTATCAGTGTATGGCGTAAAAACTGCGGCAGTTGTTATATCGGATTGCCATTGGTCTGGTTCCGTCCCCTCTGTTATCTTGATCTTTGAAATATCAAGCACACCATTTTTCACCGGGACCAGATCGCCTTCAATGTATGCTGTGCATTTGGAAGTTTTTGCTTCGATAGTTTCACGAAAAATCCTGTATTCTTTCGCGTTGACACCAAGGTTGGCTGCCATTTTATTTAGTGCTTTGTCATGTGCTATGTGCCACACACCAGCGCCATTTCCTTTATGTAAATAATAATGTACGCGTCCGGGATCTGCCGTAACATCAGCGTCTTTAGTTTCGCTCGGCAAAGGCGTGAAAATCTGCTTCAAATCGTTGGTTGCCAACGCTAGCTCTGCGGCATACTCACCACTAATTCGTTTTGGCTGTGCGAATGGCTGCTCTTTGCAAAGAATGTTATGAATACCTATTTGCTCTTGCAACATATACAGCGCTTGTATTCTCAGATTTTGGGAGAGTATCTCATTAAAAAAATCATCGGCAGTCGAATTTATTACCTTTATTATCTGTTTCGCTACTGAGGTTTGCAGTGTTGGTAAATCGGCACCTACTCTCTGCGCTTGTATTATACCAGCTTCTACTCCTTTGGAAAAAAGTTTACTCGCACGATCTTCGTCAACATGAAATATATGCTCAATCTTTTGAAGAATTATAACAACACCACTCTTTTGTGTTGCATCAATTTTGTCTGTACCGTTCTCGCAGATAGCCCATTCCAGCTTACTTAAATCGGCGGCATTAAAACCGTTGTTATTGGACGGGAGTGTTCTTTGAGAAAGATCGCTTGCAGAAAAAAATGTTATCAGCTCGCTGTCTAAATTATTCTGTGTTGTACCGGCTTTTATCATGCTTTCCAATCTTATAATATCTTGGGCATACAAGATAGGGCATAAATCATTTATTATCATTCTTTGCTCGTCCTGTGTTGTATCTCTAAATAGCATAGGATATGTTTTATCAGATAAATAATCCTTGAAGTTGTCTATTGCGAGCTTAGCAAAAGCCGGATTGGTATAATGCAGAGTTGCCCCGGTAGTTGTGCTATCATCTTCGCTTTGAGTTTCTGCTTCTTCATTGGCGTTGTCGGGCTCTGCACACGATGTTTCTTCTGTTGTATCAATCATTGTAGTTTCCTCCTTTGCATATTGTTGAACCGTTAAGAAGCTCTATTAACGAATTTACATCGATCAGCTTCTTTCTGCCTACCGCCACGTACTTGAGCCTTTTCTCGGCAATGAGGCGGCGGACAGCCTTTTCCGTCACTGCAGTATTGCAGTCAAGCTCCTTGAGAAAAATCACAGCCTGATGAGCGGTTCTCATTTTTGGCACTATTTTTTCACTGCTCATTACTGTCACTCCTTTTTGCTATTGATTTAATGATTGTAAGGATTTGTTCGCGTTCTTCCGGCGACAGCTCCCTTCGCAATTTTTTAGAGAGCGTAGTGTCGGCTATTCCCATGCAGGAAGCTATCTCCCAGAGATGAACGCCCGCTGCTTTAGCTGCTTCACGAATTTTTCTATTCGCCATAATATTATACCTCCTATAATTTTTTGTTCTTGTCATTCTTTATTTTCTTCATTATACCATACGCGTGCTAAGATGTCAATAACTATTTTAATATTTCTTTACATATTTTTATAAATTATTAAATATGTCAATTATAAACGCTTTGCATTGACTATTGACACGTATGTAAAAATATGTTATAATATATAATATAATTAAGAGAAAGCGAGGTTAAGTTAAAATGATAGATGAGGCTACAATTTCGCAGAGATTGAAAGAGCTCCGCTCCAAGCTCCATTTGAAGCAAGACGAATTCATTAAGGGGTTAAATATTTCGCGCGTCAGCTATTCAGGATATGAACAGGCAAAAACGAGTATACCGCTGAGGGTGCTGGTTTCTATTGCACAGAAATACTCGACATCGTTAGACTGGCTATGCGGCTTGAAAAATAATCCCCAGATACGTGATCTCTTAAATTACAGAGATTTGTTTGAAATGCTGATTAAAATTCAGACAAGTCTACCTAACACGTATATTGGGGAGGATCAACAACCACATGCAAACTCAACCCTGACAAGCTCGGTCAACGAGGACGCAGTCGATGGCTGCGTCGTGACTTATAATCTCGTTGATGGGGTTATGAGCCGTGCGATCAAAGAATATCAAGAAATGATTGCTCTACGAAATTCAAACACAATAACTGACGACATCTTTAGGCTCTGGCTTGCAGGTAAGCTTACAGAGCTGGAAAAAATCCCCTTACCTAAAACAGCAGGCAGCAACGACGAACAGAACACATCTGACGAAGGAGGTGACTAAGAACATGGCAACAATTCGCAAGCGTGGCAACAACACATATCAAATCAGGGTGTCTTGTGGCTATAATTCCGAAGGTAAGCAGATCATTAAAACAAGAACATGGAAGCCGCCAAAAAATGGAATGACAGACAAACAGATAAAAAAAGCTCTGAATAAAGAGGCTGTATTATTTGAAGAAGAATGTCTGAGCGGACAATTTCTCGGAGGTAATACTACGACTTTTGCGGAATTTTCCGCACTATGGTTCAGTGATTATGCGGAAAAACAGCTTCGTTCGCGGACGATTACTCGGTATAAGGAGCTTATGCGGCGTATTATTCCGCAGTTAGGTCATATAAAGCTATCCAAGCTTCAGCCTCATCATCTCTTGGAATTTTATAACAGCCTCGGTGAAGAAGGAGTCAGACTTGATACGAAATGTAAACCGCACATTGATTTCAAAAAAGCCCTCGCAACCGCAAAGATCACCCAAAAAGAGCTATCCGAAAAAGCCGGAGTATCTCTCACAACAATTCGTGCGTGTATAAACGGCAAAAACATATCTAAAAGCAGTGCAAATAAAATAACTAATGTTCTCGGCAGTACGACGCTGTTTGATACAGTTGATGAGAAAAAAACATTATCGAGTAAGACCATATCCGAGTATCACCGCCTTATTTCGTCAATACTCAAGACGGCTGTACAGTGGCAAGTAATACCGTCAAATCCTTGCGACAGAGTAAAGCCGCCCAAGGTGGAGCGCAAGGAGGCAGTAAGCCTTGATGAAAAGCAAGCCGCCGAACTCATAGCGTGCTTGCAGTCCGAACCGCTCAAATATCGTACAGCGGTAATGCTAGCACTATGCTCGGGCATGAGACGAGGAGAGATATCCGCCTTGAACTGGAGCGATATTGATTTGGATAACGGTCTTGTAAGCGTCAACAAATCAGTCCTTTATTCGTCCGATATGGGCGTGTACGAAGATACACCGAAAACAAAAAGCTCGAACCGAATTATAAGTGTCCCTGACAGTATGATAAAACTGCTGAAAACGTATCAAGCAGAGCAGTTGAAACAGCGGCTCGCGCTCGGCGACCAATGGATAGACAGCGGCAAAATATTCACTTCCGAAAACGGCGGCGTAATCAATCCTGAGTCATTGTCAGGTTGGTTTAAGAACTTTGTACGACGGTATAATTTGCCTGATATACATTTCCATAACCTCAGACATACCGCCGCGACACTTCTAATAGCAAATGGCGTTGATGTAGCTACTGTATCAAAGCGCCTCGGTCACGCGGATAAGACCACTACGCTGAATATCTACACCCACGCGATAAAGTCAGCCGATAGAGCTGCGGCAGATAAATTGGAAGATATACTGACACGTTCAAAAATAAGTTGATTTTGAAATAAAGGACAAATAAAGGACAAAACGGTAAAACCCGCCTTGATCACGAAAAAACAAAAACCGCTTAAACCCAGTGTTTAAGCGGTTTTTTCTGGT
>CANRJY010000008.1 GCA_947631085.1 uncultured Clostridia bacterium
TACAGGTCGAGCGAAACCTCTGCCTCAAAGTCCGATTCTTTTAAAATTTCCAAATTATTACTCATTTATGCCCCTTCCTTCCATATCTTTTGGCTAAATAACAACGCCCCATTTTTCTTGTCTTGCTTTTCCTGTATCTCTTTAACTATCATTAAAATACCACACTCTGCACTTTTTCAACTGCTAACCCATCAACGTATTCTCTAAACTTCTCTATGTCCTCAACGCTTATGCCTACTTTTTTGCATAACTCATAACTCCACGAATTAAAAAGTCAAAACTCCCAATAGTCGTCCATATCTTGCGCCTCTTCTTTTGCTTCATTCACTCCTTCGTTCAACAAGTCCTCTATTGTTCCAACTAACCCTTGACGTTCAAACGTATATACCCACTCTATACTGCAGAACTCCCTGAACTTTTGAAAATGAGGCATAGGTGCTATTTCATAATCCATATCCTCAAACTCAAAAGTAGGGTTGTTTAATACAAACTCGTCGTATGCCTTTATGTCTGCCTGAATTTTTGCCTTAAATACACCATTTGACACCTCGATGCTGTCTGCGTGATGTATATATAAATCCCACATCACATGGTTTAAAATCCCCGCTGTGTTAGGGTTATATATAAGTTCAACCATCTTTTTTCTTTTGAAGCCGTCCACTCTATCCTCGTAGTTATAGTATGTCAATGTATAAAAGTCCGGCACCCTTATATACGCACTCTGCTCAACAAGCGTATCCATTATATACTGAAAGTTTGCATCCTCGAATATCTCCGTATTTACAACCAAACCCTCCTCAATAAATGGAACATCTGCACCACTTAACCTCTTATACTTCTTAAACCCCTCTTTTTCTCTATATAACTCCACAAAATAGTCCTTTTTCTCATATATACCGTTACTTTTACTATAAATAAAAAGAGAAGGCATAATAGGTGGGAGTTGTGTTGAGTTTGTATGATAGGCACAATCTATCGTCTCATATATTCTATTTATGCAATCTGTCAAATTATCATAAAAAAATACGTCTGTCAATATATACTTTTGTCTGCTACTCACAAAAGGTGCTGCTGGCATATAATACCCATTTACCACCATTAAAGTACCCAACACACAACTTCCACCCTCTACATCATCCAACTTATTATATACGTTATTTAACCAACGAGGACGTATATTATCTTTTGTCATATTCTCTTTTATCCACTCTGCACGCGAATCTATATCAAACCCAGCGTTTACACTTATATCCTCTATAACTTTATTTAATGGATACACAACTTTTCCAAACATTATCATCGCCCCTTTTCTCAATTACGCCGCGTTCCTTCTAAAATTTAAGTCATCCTGCAACTTCCTGGCTTTTGGCACCCTATTCATAAAGAGGTCAAAGTAATCGTAATACTCATACTCTTTCCCGTTTTTCTTATCCTCGTTGCACTTACGTGTCAAAAGCTGCAAGTTATCTACCTTGTTGTCATTATAAACCCCGTTTTTATGGTCTATCGTCAGTATTGAATTCGACTCCATTATTGTGTATTTAACAGCTTCCAAACCATACACCAACAAGGCAACAAGATTATGTACCCGTATTGTGCGATTGTGACCATCTACTGTATGGTCTAAATCAACAGTCCTCCAGTCAGTGTTGTCCCCTTTATTAGACCTTCTCTTGTTGTGTTCGTTCAATTTATAAGGCACCAATAATTCATGTTCTTCACCAAACGCCTTCCTTATTATGTCAACCCACTTGCCACTATGTCCACCTTTAATGCTTGACTTTTCATCTTCAACTTTAACACTCCAGAAGGTATATCCACCTTCTGCTCTTATATCAAAACCAGTTATTCTATAAAAACTACCCAGTGTGCCTTTTATATCTAAACTCCAAACCCTTCCCATTATAGGGTTAACTAACAGCATACGCCTTCCATAATAAGTTAGAAAATAGGGAAGGTCAGTATTGAGTTTTTCACTTTTTCCCGCGTTTCCAATAGGTAGGCGGTTCTTCCATAATTCCCACGCAACCCCAAACCTTCCGCGTATTGTATCATTCCCAAGCACTGTCGCATAAAATGAACTTTCGAGGGCATTATAAAAGAAACTATCATCAATATAACCCAAATACTGCTTTCTGTACACCTCACTGGGACTCTTTATAGTTAGGTATTCAGTGATAGGTGTCAATAATCTACTATCAACCCAACGATTGCGAAGATAACCCATAACAATATTCTCAACACTTTGAACATAACCCCTGTCTATTGACTCTATTCCGTTTATTGAAATATCGCTATTTAGACCGCGATTTAATACAAATACAATCTCTCCACTTTCAAACGACTTTTTTACACTCTGCAAATATTCCTCTAATGTTTGACCTTCTGTAAGGTTGAACATGATAATCACCCACCTTTTGTAGTTTAGTCTTATCATCCTTAACTATTGAAACGCTTATTTAACCCCTCGTCTTTACTTTTCACTGCTCGTCTCCTTTCAATTTTTTGAAGTAGTCATTAATTATGAGATTTACCAAGGCTGAAACATTGATGCCTAACCTGTTCGCTTGCTCTTTTAGCTCTCTCTTTTTTCTATCGCTCAATAACACATGCAAGGCGCTCCTTCTTTTTTCCATTTTCTATCGCCCCCTTCCAAATTTCTACCTTGTCTCCTGCTTTCATCATATTATAATTTCTACTGTCCACCTTTTGATTTTTTATGTTGAAGTTAGTTTATATGTGCATCATTTCTACGCATTTATGTCCACAAAAAAAGGGCATTATGCCCTTTTTCCCTTGTATTATCAATATTTTATATTCTAACGCTGACCTCTACCCATTCTTCGCCTTTTGCCTCTCGCCCGATTATATTAACCTCTGCCTTTTCTTTTCCATACATAACCCACAAACACGATGTATCATATTCCCAACAACCCCGCTCATCACTCCATTTCTTTTCATTAAAGACCTCTTTTAATTCTACCAGTTTGCGCTTTATGGTGTCTATATTATCAGTATATATGAATACCTCGTCTCTATCTTCAAAACCAAGCGCCCATATATCTGCCCAAACCTTTAACTTGTCTATGTTCTCTATATCATTATATTCCCCAATGATTGCCATTGATAAGTCCTTGTTTTCTACCCAAAACCTTACCTCTTGATTTAAGAAGTATAGGCGTAATTCTTTGATACTGTCGAAATGCTCTGCGTATGCCTTATGGACACGCTTTATAAACCCCTCGTCTGACAAAGTAGAAAACGTGTAAACCTCTTTTTCTGTTATTTCTCTATCATAGTCCGTATTTGAGTATTCGCTGTATAAAACAAACGATTTACACTCAAAATCTGCATCTATAACCCCAAAAGGTATCCTACAATTTGATGTAAGTGTTGTATTCCTGCCATAACTAACAGTTGCACTATTTAACACAGAATCCACCCACTTTTCCACATTCCTTTTATGCTTTGAAATACCCACTACTCGTAGTATTTGCCTTAAAGTACGCTGCATTTCCCACACATCCTTCCTTCTTCTATATTAACGCAAGAATGATTGGGTGCCAAGGCCTTTTCGTAAAAAGGAATGTTACGAAATCTTTACGCTCTATAATTCTCTAAATCTCTTATTTACGAAGCCACTGTTCCTTATTCATAACAAGAGAGTATATTTCTTACTGTAGTTGATTTTCTTTGTTTCTTTGCCAACGTCCTGGAAACGTCAATGTTACTTGATGTATTTTTCTGATTTAGAGAATTTTGAAAGTCCCTCATATTAATACCTCACAACTGTAGTAATTTATGTCCACTCACGAAAATTTATCTTCAAAAGTTCTCCTCAACTGTAGTGAATTATTGAAATGGCGGGGCAAAAAAATTTTTAGAAGTGAGCAGTATGATTTAGTACAGCCGTTCTATATTGAGCAGGCCTTTTATATTTTAGTATCAATAAGACTGCTCCAAACAGCACATAAGGCATTGTATGTCTGGCAGAAGGTAAAATTTTCCTGTATTTCTGAAATCCTAACGAACGCATTAAAAACTACGTCCCGCACTTCATTATACGCCTTTTTCTTTATCTTGCCATCCTCTGCCAGCTTTTTTAATTCTACCTCTGTTTCTTCTAGCAACTCTTGATAAACCCCCAATGCCGCAATATCTGTCGCCGTAGCCATAGAGTAGCATAGATTTCTTATATCCATTATTAACCCTCACTTTCTTTTTAATATCTTCTTAATATATATTACCGCACACGTTGACTATAGTCAACTATTGTTCGTGATGCACAAAAAGAAGGGGTTGTTTTTGATAGGTTGAGAGTTTGCCCTTTTGTTGAAATTTCAACAAAAACACGAAATTATACCATAAATAAAACAAACTTTTTCCAATCTGAGAAGGGCGCTGATGCAAAAAGTTTGCATCAGTGCTGAATAAGGACAAAAAAGAAAAGTCGCATAAACGTAGTGTTTATGCGACTTTTTGTGGAGCTGACGACGGGAGTCGAACCCGTGAGCCTCTTCATTACCAATGAAGTGCTCTGCCTACTGAGCTACGTCAGCATTCTTTCGCGACTATAATATTATAGTATATTTTCATTCGTTTGTCAATACTAAATCTCCCGTTTTTTTATTTGCTCCCCTATGCCGTGTCTCCGCTGTCCGTTACGCTGAAACTGTATGCCGCGTTTAACTCACCTATCCAACTGTCCGGATTTTTATAGCCTATGATTATTGTCTTTTCCCCAGGTACGGACATATCAAACCCGCCTGTTATTATCGAATATTCGCCGGGCGTTAACTGTCTTTTGCCGCTGGTGCCGATCAGGGTCACCGATAAATCGGCAAACAGGAGCTTTAAATTGTCGCCGTTGGCAAATACCATTTTTTCCGGCTGAGATGCGTCCAGTATATGATTTATTTCGTATTCGCCTGTTCCGCTTACGGATATGCCCTTTATTTTTCCGAGCGTCCTTTCCGGTAAAACCGTGTCAATGTATGCCGGAGTTTTTACGGGCTGTTCTATTTTATCATGCTTTGTACAGTATATTCTCAGTCCGTCGCCGCCGCGCTCCGTCCTGTAATCGGAAATGTCAAGCTTTGCGTCGCCTATTTTCTGCTTTATTGAGGTCATGATCGCGCTCGATGTGCCTGTGTTTATTAAATCGTACCAAAACCCCGTGCCGTCGTTTTCAAGTCTTACCTCGATCTCCGAAGCTATCCTGCTTATATTCCGCTCGCATTTTTCTCTTGAGCCGTTATCCAGTACCTTGCCAAACGACGCCGCCAAAATAAAACCGACAAAAGCGGCTATGAACACCGGAACGAATATTTCCGCCCACGGGATCTTTATTCTTTTCTTTGCGTTTTGCTTTGCCGCATAAGGATTTTTGCGGAGCCTTTTTGTTTGCTCCTTTATTTTTCGGAGAAGCTCCGTCCAAAATTCTTTTTTCAAAACATCACCGCCAATTTTCTGAGTTTATAATCGTCTGTATACAGTTAATATCATAGTTATGAAGCACGCCGCGCCGCCTATAAAGTTTGACACCGGCTCCGCCGTGAACACGCCGTTAACGCCGAGCCAATGCGGCAAAAGCAGCGTCAGCGGTATTACTATTATTACCTTTCTGAACACGGAAAAGAACATGGCCTGCTTTGAGCGTCCCAGCGCCGTGAATGTGCTTTGTCCCGCGAATTGCAGCGCCATCATAAAAAATCCGAAGAAATATATATGCATCGACGGGACTCCCACTCTCATCAAAGCGGGGTCGGTGCTGAATATTCCTATAAAGAATTTCGGCAGCAGCGATATCACCGCCCACGCCGCGGCTGTATATACTATCAGTATTACAGACAGATATCTTATCGCCTGTTTTACCCTGCCGTATTCGCCCGCTCCGTAGTTGAAGCCTATGATAGGCTGTGCGCTGTTTGAAAATCCCGTGACCGGCATCGAAAAAATTTCTCTGACGGAATTTATTATTGTCATCGCGCCTATGTACAAATCTCCGCCGTGACGCTGGAGAGCGGCGTTGCAGGTCATCGATACAAGACTGTTGGTGACTGCCATAGTAAAGCCCGAAAGTCCGAGCGCAAGCATTTTTTTAACACGTCTGCTTACAAGCCTCAGCTTTTTGAAATTTATTCGTATATCCGCTTTCGCGCTTCTCAGGAAACGAAATGTCCACAATGCCGACACAAACTGCGATATAACGGTAGCGGCAGCCGCTCCCGACACGCCCATATCGAGCAGGAATATAAAAATCGGATCGAGTATAATATTAAGCGCCGCGCCGATGACGACCGTCATCATACCCGTTTTTCCGAATCCCTCGGCGTTGATGAAGCTGTTAAGCCCCAGCGTCATCATCACGAATATATTTCCCATTAAATATATTGCCGTATATGATCTCGCATACGGCAGCGTATCCTCGCTCGCTCCGAGCAGCCGAAGCAGAGGCGTTTTAAATATCTGCCCGAAAACGGTCAGTATTACGCTTAAAATTATCAGAAGCGTGACGCTGTTTCCCAGGATGCCCTCAGCCTCGTCTCTGTGTCCTGCGCCGCGCTCTATCGAAAACAGCGGCGCTCCGCCCATTCCCACGAGATTGGCGAATGCCGTAACCATAGTGATGAGCGGCAGACATACTCCGAGAGCCGTCAGCGCCAGCGTCGCTCCGTCGCCTATTCTGCCTATGTATATCCTGTCGATTATGTTGTACAAAACATTCACAAGCTGCGCCAGCGTCATAGGCACAGCGAGCGATATCATATTTGACAGTATACTTCCCTTAGAGAAGTCGTTCTTTGTACCCTCCATTATCTTCCCTTCAAATCAATACCTTCAAAAAACTCCTTCGCCTCGTCAAGATCCTTGAGCTTCGCGCAGAGTATCTTATCAAATTCCGCGTCGGACTGCCATAGATCCGGAATCATTATAGGCTTTAATCCCGCGCTGTGCGCCGATAACAGACCGTTTCTCGAATCCTCGAGCGCGTACGTCTCGGACGGCTCAGCGCCTATCGCCGCGCAAGCCGTGAGATATATATCGGGCTCCGGCTTTGATTTTTTCACTTTGTCGCCGCCTATAACGGCTGAAAAATACTTATCCACGCCGGTGCTTTCGAGGCGTTTCATCACGTCGGCTGTTTTTGTTGACGACGCGACCGCCATTTTATAGCCCTGTCCGCTTAAATACTCAAGCAGATTATACAGTCCCTTCTTCACCGGAACGCCGTTTTTCGCGTAATAGTCCTCAAGATACTCGTCCGTATAACGGTCGAGCGCGTCATGGTCGTAATCGTCGCCGAACTCGTCGTGCCATACCTTTCTCACCATGTCGTTATTAAGCCCGAGCGAGCGCATTATCATAAATCCCGCCTTGCCGATCCCTATCTTTTCGCCGGCATAATTCCACGCGTCAACAAACACGCGCTCGGTATTGAACATCAATCCGTCCATATCAAAAATTACAGCCTTCATATTTTCCCTCCGCGTCGATTTTATACATTATACCACAGCCGCGGTCAATTTTCAAGCCTTTTTGCCCGCAATAAATTCAAAAGCCGCCGTTTGGGGACGGCGGCTCTCTTTGCCTAATTTTTTCCTCTTGAAAAGATCCATATCGTTTCAAACTTATCGTCAGACGTATTTTCAAGCTCCAAAATACGGAGATACATCCATTCGTTGTCAATCTTTTGATATTTAAATTCGACTACCTCTCCTTCACGCAGCCTTGCCTCCAAATTGACGTAATCGAGGATTTCCTCAAAATTCACATGATATTTTTTCTTTACAAATTTATTCGCGTACGATTCGAGCGCCTTGCCATAATAAAACTCGTTTTCCTTCAGAAGCACCTTGAAATAGCGCGGCATATAAATATCTCTCGGCGTATCATGTCTCAAATCGACAAGATAAACTCCGGAATATTTCGAGGAAATAGCCTCTATAAAGGAATCGGCGTCCTGCTTTTCCGTGATCATCCTCTCGAGCTCTTCGTTCATCTCGCGTTTTCTGCGCTTGCTCTTATCGTGCTTATAGTACCAGTCCTTGTCGGCGCGCATTTCAAGCTCAGCCGCGCCCACAACGCGGTCAACGTCAACGTCGTTCTCCGCGGCGTTAATACCCGCAGATATTTCGTAATGGTCGCTGTCAAGCTCCCTGCGGACGCTTGCCAAAATACGCTTCATATTCTCACCCGACAAGCTTTCACTCAAGACCACAAACTCATCGCCGCCTATACGGTACTTGTTCTCGTCGGGAAAATATTCCTTAAGCACGTCCGCGATCGCGCACAGCATATCGTCTCCCTTTTGATGACCGAGATGGTTGTTCATCTCATGAAGTCCGTTCGCGTCGATATAAAGACAAGAAAAGCTTTCCGGCTTTTTGTTCCTGAGCATTTCCAAATCATCATTAAACTTGTGACGGTTATAGAGCTTTGTGAGCGCGTCGCGGTTAAGGTTGTCAACAAGCTGTCTATGCCTTGTCTGCTCCGCGAGGTACTCATCATGCACGTCTTTCACATACAGAATAAGAATAGGGTTCCTATCGCTGTATTCGATACTCGGGACAAGCTCCATCTGCGCCCAAAGAAATTCATCGCCCTGTCTGCGTCTGTAACGGCATTTCATTCTCGCGTCCGATTCGCGGAAATGCTTTCTCACGCGCTTTATATCGGTAAAGGTTTTATACGCCGCCAGGTCAGCCTTATATACGTTGCCGTCATCGGCAAAGCTTTTCCACCAATGCGAAATTTTATTGAGCTTGCTCGCCCTCGCGTGCTCGCTCGGCTCTGCCTTTATCACCTCGAACGTGTCCTTTTCCGCGTTTATTCTCAATATTTTGTAATAGGTGCCCGACAGCGTGACAAGCGCGTCGATCATTGTTATAGTATCGGTATCCGCCTCGCGCCAGCTGAATACAACCCACGGGTTTTCCTCCGTGCAGTCATCGGGTACAACTATCGCGAAAGTCACCCACATGTAATCCTTGCCCGCCTTGCGCTTATAGCTCTGTATAATGCGCTTCTCTCCCGAGAATACGCGCTTTTGAACATACTGCGGGTCGGAATATCTCAGATAATCCGCGGCATACTCGGAAAGCACCAATTTATCATCGACCTGCTTTTTTATATACGCATAAATATTTGTAATATCTTCATAGCCTTCGTCGCGAAGCTCCATGCTTTGTTTTGCGAACTCAAATTCGCCCGTCACGATATTTACTCTGGCAAGCTTAAGAAAATTTTCCGTCATTGTTTCGTCAACAAAGACGTATATATCCTTTGAGCCGTTATTTTGTTTACTCAAGCTCCCAAACCTCCTTATGATATTATTAAATTGTCATTCTCTCATCATCTGTATAACAGTCTCCACATGAGCCGTGTGCGGGAACATATCGAAGCCGTGCGCTTCCTTTATCGCGTATCCCCGTCCCGCGAGATATTTCGCGTCCCGCGCGAGCGTCGCGGGATTGCACGATACATATACTATCCTCTCGGGAGCGGCGTCCGCTATCGCTGCGAGCGTAAGAGCGTCGCTTCCCTTTCTCGGCGGGTCGAGTATGACCGTGTCGGCGCGTTCGCCGTCCTTCAGCATACGCGGAACAAGCTTTTCGGCATCGCCGGCGTAGAAAAACGCGTTTTTTATGCCGTTGATCTCGGCGTTTCGCCGCGCGTCCTTTACGGCGCGCTCAACTATTTCAATGCCAATCACCTTTTCCGCCGTTTCGGCGGCACAAAGCGAGATCGTTCCTATACCGCAGTATATGTCCATCACGTTTTTGCCGTTCGGCGCGGCAAGCTCAACGGCCTTTCTGTAAAGCTTCTCCGTTTGAACGGGATTTATCTGATAAAAGCTCTGCGGTGAAATCTCAAATTTCACCCCGCAAAGACTATCCGTTATTGTGTTTTTCCCGAAAAGCGCAATATTTTTATTCCCCAATGCTACCGCGCCGCTTTTTGTGTTGACGTTTAAAATAACGCTTGTTATTTTGCCGGAAACAGCGCGCAGATTTTTGACAAGCTCATCCGTACGCGGAAGCGAGCGCGCGTTTACGGGGATAACGACCATTATCTCACCCGTACATACCGATTTGCGCGTGAAAATCCCGCGTATCAAACCGTTTTTTCCGTCGTATGACGGAACGCCCGTTTTTCTCATGTAATCCAATACCGCGCGGATAATGTCCCCGTTTATTTCATCGCCGAGCAGACAATCGTCAATCGCTGTGACGCTGCGGCTGCCTTTTTTGTAAAAGCCGCATAACGGCTCGTCTGCGCCGCCGGTTTGAAAAATCATTTTATTTCTGTAACGGAACGGATTATCCATACCCGTCATGCCGGCAAGCTTAAAATTATCAAATCCGCCTATACGGCGCATCGCGTTTTCGATTACCGCGCGTTTCTCGCGCAGCTGCGCCTCATAGCTCATATGCATCAGCTGACATCCGCCGCATTCCGTATACGCTCCGCACGCGGGTGTTACCCTGTCCGCCGACGGCGAAACAATTTCTTCAAGCCTCGCCGAAGCAAAGCGCGGCTTTGTTTCGGTCACGGTAAACCGAGCCGTGTCTCCGGCGACGGTGTACGGCACAAAAACGGTATACCCGTCAATGCGCGCGACGCCCCTGCCGTCCGACATGACAGCGGTAATTTCAGCCGTATATTGTTTCGACTTTTCAACGGGTATCATAGCAGCCTCCGTTTTTTTAACGTTATCGTATCTATTTTACCACTACATATTGTATTTTTCAAGTATCTGAGTAAATTATTTACATTTTTTTCAAGCAAAAAATGAGCGTTCCGAAGAACGCTCATCTTAAAATTATAAATTATTTCTCGTTGATCTTAGCCTGCGCCGCAGCGAGTCTCGCGATAGGAACTCTGAACGGTGAGCAGGATACATAATTAAGACCGATCTTGTGGCAGAACTCAACGGACGAAGGATCGCCGCCGTGCTCGCCGCAGATACCTACATGGAGGTTCGGATTGACCGGCTTGCCGAGCTTGATAGCCATTTCCATCAGCTTGCCCACGCCCGTCTGATCGAGCTTTGCGAACGGATCGTTCTCGAATATCTTCGCGTCATAGTAAGCGTCGAGGAACTTGCCAGCGTCGTCGCGCGAGAAGCCGAATGTCATCTGAGTGAGGTCGTTTGTGCCGAAGCAGAAGAAGTCAGCCTCGGTCGCGATTTCGTCAGCCGTAAGAGCGGCTCTCGGAATTTCGATCATCGTACCTACTTCATACTTGAGATCTGCGCCAGCAGCCGCGATCTCTGCGTCGGCTGTCTCAACTACGATCTTCTTAACATACTTCAATTCCTTGACCTCGCATACGAGCGGGATCATGATCTCGGGAACTATCGTCCACTCGGGATGAGCCTTCTGCACGTTTATAGCCGCGCGGATAACAGCCTTTGTCTGCATCTTCGCGATTTCGGGATATGTTACGTCAAGACGGCATCCTCTGTGACCCATCATCGGGTTAGCCTCGTGCAGACCCGCGATAAGGTCCTTGATAGCCTGAACGCTCTTGCCCTGCGACTTAGCGAGGATCTCAATGTCAGCCTCTTCGGTCGGAACGAACTCGTGGAGCGGCGGATCGAGGAAACGGATAGTTACGGGATTGCCCTCGAGAGCTTCGTAGAGCTTTTCGAAGTCGCCCTGCTGCATCGGTAAAATCTTATCGAGCGCAGCTTCTCTCTCCTCAACCGTGTCCGCGCAGATCATCTCTCTGAACGCGTCTATTCTGTTGCCCTCGAAGAACATATGCTCCGTACGGCAAAGACCGATACCCTCCGCGCCGAGCTCTCTCGCCTTCTTAGCGTCAGCCGGCGTGTCGGCGTTCGTGCGAACCTTCAATGTTCTGAACTTGTCAGCCCAGCCCATGATCCTGCCGAACTCGCCCGCGATCGAAGCGTCAACCGTCGGGATAATTCCGTCGTAAATATTACCTGTCGAACCGTCGAGCGACAGAGTATCGCCCTCGTGATATTCCTTGCCGTTAAGCGTGAACTTCTTGTTAGCCTCGTCCATAGCGATGTCGCCGCAGCCCGATACGCAGCAAGTACCCATACCGCGCGCAACAACGGCAGCGTGAGACGTCATACCGCCGCGGACGGTCAGTATACCCTGAGCGGCTTTCATGCCTTCGATGTCCTCGGGCGATGTTTCAAGACGGACAAGTACGACCTTTTCGCCTCTCGCAGCCCACTCCTTAGCGTCGTCAGCCGTGAATACTATCTTACCGGCAGCAGCGCCCGGCGACGCGCCCAGAGCCTTGCCCATAGGCGTCGCGGCCTTTAAAGCAGCAGCGTCAAACTGCGGGTGAAGCAGCGTGTCGAGATTACGCGGATCTATCATAGCAACCGCTTCTTCCTCTGTTCTCATGCCCTCGTCAACGAGGTCGCACGCGATTTTGAGCGCAGCCTGAGCCGTTCTCTTACCGTTTCTTGTCTGAAGCATATAGAGCTTGCCGTGCTCAACGGTGAACTCCATGTCCTGCATATCTCTGTAGTGATCCTCAAGCGTCTTGCAGACCGTCTTAAACTGCGCGAACGCCTCGGGGAACTTCTGCTCCATCTCGGCGATAGGCATCGGCGTACGAACGCCCGCAACAACGTCCTCGCCCTGAGCGTTTGTCAAAAACTCGCCCATGAGGTGCTTTTCGCCCGTAGCCGGATCGCGCGTGAACGCAACGCCCGTACCGCAGTCGTCACCCATGTTGCCGAACGCCATCATCTGTACGTTTACGGCAGTACCCCATGAATAGGGAATATCGTTATCGCGTCTGTAAACGTTAGCTCTGGGGTTGTCCCATGAACGGAATACAGCCTTTATAGCGCCCATTAACTGCTCCTTCGGATCTGTCGGGAAGTCCTCGCCGAGAACCTGCTTATACTCAGCCTTGAACTGCATAGCAAGCTCCTTCAAATCGTCAGCCGTAAGCTCAACGTCCTGCTTAACGCCCTTCTCAGCCTTCATCTTGTCGATAAGCTCCTCGAAATACTTCTTGCCGACTTCCATAACAACGTCGGAATACATCTGGATAAATCTTCTGTAGCAGTCCCAAGCCCAGCGGGGGTTCTGCGAAGCCTTAGCCATGTAATCAACAACAGTCTCGTTGATACCGAGGTTGAGGATCGTATCCATCATACCCGGCATTGACGCTCTCGCGCCGGAGCGAACGGAAACGAGCAGCGGATTTTCGGGATCGCCGAACTTTTTGCCCGTGATTTCCTCCATCTTAACGATATACTCGTTGATCTGCGCCTGAATTTCATCATTGATCTGTCTGCCGTCCTCGTAATACTGTGTGCAGGCTTCGGTTGAAATTGTGAAGCCCTGCGGAACAGGCAGTCCGAGATTGGTCATCTCGGCAAGGTTAGCGCCCTTACCGCCGAGAAGCTCTCTCATGTTTGCGTTACCTTCGGTAAAAAGGTACACATATTTTTTAGCCATTGGAATCTCCTCCTAATAATAATTATTAATAATACTCGGCGCATTGTATACGCGCCTCATTTTACTTGTTAATATTATAACAGTTAATTTGTAAATTGTCTATATCAAAATTGTAATTTTTCTGTAATTTTTTTAAATTTTTCCTATTAATCGCATTGACGGAACGTTATTGCTGTCCCAAAGCATGAATTTGCAGTTATTCGTTTTGGTGAGCTCGTTCGCGTTTTGGGTAAAAGAAAAGAGCAACTTATGCGTTGCTCCCAAATACCGTCTTGATATTTTACTTTTTTGCATTGATCGGAACGATTGAGATAGTATAGCCCAACGGATTTAATACTTTGAATAAGGTATCGATTTGCGGAGTCGTTTTCATGCTTTCAAGCCTTGCGATCGCGGGCTGTTTTACTCCGCTGATTTCGGCAAGCTCCCGCTGTGATAATCCTTTTTGTTCACGGGCTTCCACCATTTTTCCAATCAGTTCGATTTCAAAGTTTATTTTTTCTCTCTCGGCGGGCGATACCCTTTCTCCATCATTCATATACTCGGAAAATGTTTTTACCTGTTTCATATAGTATCATTCCTTTCCAAAAAATCTTTGAGATTATTTTTTGCCTTTTCAATTTCTTTCGGCGGCGTTTTTTGCGACTTCTTTATAAAATGGTGCAAAAGAACAAATTTATTATCCTTCCAATAAAAGAAAAATATTCTGTTTCCCAGCGGGCGCAATTCCCATAATTCATCTTCTATGTGCTTCACATAGGGTTTTCCGATTCTCGTTCCGTAGCGTGCGAGCGCTCCGATGTAAGCAAGGATTTTTTCTCTGTTTATCCTGTCCGTTTTACTTGTTTTTGATTTTGCTTTCAGCTCATCAAGAAAATCAACGATTTCTGATTTTCCGTTCTTGTCATAGTAAAACTCTACCTCATACAACACGCACACCTTCTTTCTATTATATGATAACATATTTGTTATCGTTAGTCAATATATTTAATAAATTTTTCAAAGCGTGTCCGCGAAAGATAAAAGACACAGCCGCGGAGGGCTGTGCCTTTATATATGAATGTAAATTGTTTACTCAATATTTGTAACCGCGTCCATGAGAGGTACGTTGTTGCCGTCCCAGAGCATGAATTTGTAGTTATCCGTTTCGGGGATATCGGCGGTAATGGTAACGGTATCGCCCTCGACAGCGGATTTTGTGCAGGGCTTCAAGCCGGTAAAGCGTCCTGCCTCATCATACTCCGCAACATACAGCTCCACCTGTTCCAGTTCGGGAGCGCGGGACTCGTCAACGACGGTAACAGGGAAAGCGACGGTATTGGTTTCGGCGTTGACCACCGGCGTTATGGTGGCTACTTCAAGCGGGATAATTTCATCGGTAGGACCTGTGCTGTTATAATGTATTACGGTATCATCGTCTATTGTGTCGCTTGATCCTTTTATGTTATTCCACATCTCTTCAGTCCCATAATAGTATATGTCCAGCTTTGTACCGGGGCCGTATATAAGCCCATTAAGACCTTTGGATCTTGAAAGAGCATAGTTGCCAAATTTGCCAATATCACCCTTAAATATTAGGGTGGAAAGATTACCGCATTCTCTGAAAGCTCCAACCCCAACCCCGTAAGCTGTACTATTGTTAGGGAATGACTCTATATCTCCGTTAAAGGTAATACTTTCAAGGGCATTACAATAACTAAACGCACCATCGCCAATAGATACATTATTCGTTTCAAACTCAAGACTCTTAATATTGCTGCATCTTGTAAACGCATAGTCGCCGATAGATTCAATTTTTCCCTTAATGACAATTTCGTTTAAATTTTCACATCTGGAAAATGCGGACTTTCCGATAGATTCAACGTTTCCGTTAATAACAATTTCGTTTAAATTGGTACATTCAGAAAATGCGGAATCGCCAATTTGCTTAACGTTACCCATAAATTTTATACTGGGTATTTTATCGGAGCCGGAAAACATATAAGGGCTTATCTCTGTAACACCTTCGGGAAAAACCAAACCGCTCGATAAATTTTTGCAATTTGCAAATGAATAGTTTCCTACGCGTTTTAGATTTTTGGGAATGTTAACCTCAGTGAGATTACTGCACCCATCAAAAGCTCTTGCTCCTAATTCGGTCACGCTGTCCGGAAGATCGATTTTTTTAAGCGATCTGCATGAATAAAAGCTTACTTCGGTCACGCTGTCCGGAAGATCGACTTTTTCAAGTGAATAGCATGAACTAAAGGCTACCGCGGTAACCCCATCCGGAATTACAATTTCCGAAAGCGCTCCGCAGCCGCAAAGTCCATACATAGTACCGGTCACACCATCCGGAATATCAATATTAGTAATACCACATCCCTCAAATGCACAATCGCCAATTGTTTTCAGGGTGTCGGGAAGCTCGATGTTTTCCACATAACTGCATCCTCTATATTCGCCCCCTGAATATACTACAGTGTTTCCAATTTCTCCCTTACTGACAAACGCATAATCTCCAATTGCGGTTATACCATCATTGATTATTATCTTCTTTATTAATGCCATTTCCTGAAGTGTCCAGTTTTCATCAGTCTGATCACTGTATGTCAGTCCTGAAGAATTTTGGTATCAGCGTGCGCATGGCAGCTTCACCTCTCCGGTGCCGGTTACTGTCAGTACGCCGTCACTGTCAAGAGTGCATGACGCGCTTTCACCGCAAGGTGTGCTTTTTACAATATTTGCCGCCTGTGCGGTTACGGCAAACATCAATCCGGCAATCACAATCAACACTCCAATAATTCTCTTCTTCATTTTGTGTTCCTCCTGTAAATTAAAATATCATGAATGTAACTTTTCCACCCATCAAAAAATGCGTGGCACAAACCCGCACCACGCATAAAAACGCGGCTTGGATTAATGTTACCACACATTTTCTTTAATAAATGACATACTTTCAAGCAAGAAGTATTTTATTTACAAAGCCTGCATTTTTACAAACGCAACCTTCTTCGCTTAAAATACATCAAAAACAGTATACCCCAAAAAGATACACTAAATACGCTATTAAAGAAAATATGTGGTATGTATATTATACCACATTCATCGGATTTTGCAATATGTTTTTTAAAAAATATATTTCGCCTTATACCGCATTTTTCCCTTTACTTTTATCCGCCGTTATGATATAGTATAAGTGCTACGAATCTTTGTTTTTAATATTTCTGTATATGTGTTTATCTTTTGGTATACTCTAATACAGCAGTCTGCGCTTGTTAAAAGCGTATGCTTTGATTATTTTCCTGCTGATTTAGGGACATCAGAAACGGATAAACACAAAGATGCGTAGCAACATTTTTAAGTCAAAGCTGCGTTTTTGTGCGCGGTTTTGAAAAAGCCGCGCATTTTTATATGAAACGACAATAGCGTGCGCGGTCTGTTCTGACCCGACACGCTTTTTTATTTTATGTGAGAGTGCATGCAAGAAGGAGGTGGAAGCAATGGAAAATTACAAGGAAATGTATATAAAACTTTTTGACGCAATATCTGAAGCAATCGAAACGCTCCAATCCGCTCAGAAAGAGGTTGAAGAAATGCTCGTTGACGCCGATGCCGATGAATGCGGGCAGGAATAATTATATTTGTCCCCTCTCGGAATCATATTCCGATCAATAAAAAAAGGACGCAGCCTAAAAATTGGCTGTGTCCTTCATTTTTATTTACATCTTCTCCACGCCGAGCGTTACCGTCTCGCCGTTGATGTTCCATTCCTTCGCGTGTCCGCCCTCTGTGTCGAGCGCGATTTCGTTTGCCAAAACCTCGTCCTTTATCGTGTCGGCGTTTGCCTCGATTATCGACTTGATCTTGCCGTTGCCGCTTTCATAAACCTTGATGTGATCCATTACGTCAAAGTCCGCGTCCTTGCGCATCGTCTGTATCTTCGAGATGATCTCACGCACGAAGCCTTCCTCGATCAATTCATCGGTCAGGCGCGTGTCGAGGACTACGGTTACGCCGTGGTCGGAGTTGGACTCGAAGCCTTCGGTTTTGGACGATTCAATCAGCAGATCCTCCTCCGCGAGGCTTTCCTTATTGCCGTTTACCTCAATCGTCAGCGCGCCCGTTTCCTTTATCTCAGCCATAGCCGCGCTGCCGTCTATGTTCGCCAAGATCTCGCGGACGGTGTTTATATCCTTGCCGAAGCGTCTGCCGAGAGTTCTGAGCTGCGGCTTGAAGCTGTACGAGGTGAAGCCCGCGACGTCGTCGGTAAATTCAACGCTCTTGACATTCAGCTCCTCCTCGATTATTTCCTTGTAAAATTCGGGCAGCTCGCTATCCGCCTTTACATACATAGTTCCGATAGGCTGACGGTTCTTGATGTTCGCCGTGTTTCTGCACGCGCGTCCGAGCACCACTATCTCGAGCACCTCTTCCATCTTGCTCTCCAAATCGGGATCTATCATCGACTCGTCGCATACGGGATAGTCGCACAGGTGAATACTCTCGGGCGCGTCCGCGTCTATGCTCTTTACGAGGTTCTGATAAATGTCCTCGGTCATGAACGGTATCATCGGCGCGGCGAGCTTGCAGACCGTCACGAGCGCGGTGTAGAGCGTCATGTACGCGTTGATTTTATCCTGCGGCATATCCTTTACCCAAAAACGCGTACGGCTGCGGCGGACGTACCAGTTCGAAAGCTCGTCGACAAAGTCGTCGAGCGCCCTCGCCGTTTCGGTTATTTTATAATTTTCGAGGTTGTTGTCAACCGTTTTAATAAGCGTGTTGAGCTTCGACAAAAGCCACTTGTCCATTACGGGCAGCTTGTCGTATTCAAGCGTGTATTTCGTCGCGTCAAAATTGTCGATGTTAGCATAGAGCACGAAGAACGCGTATGTGTTCCAGAGTGTACCCATGAACTTGCGCTGACCCTCCGTGACCGCTCCGTCATGGAACTTGTTCGGCAGCCACGGCGCGCTGTTCTCGTAGAAGTACCAGCGGATAGCGTCCGCTCCGTGCTTCGCGAGCGCGTCAAACGGATCGACCGCGTTGCCCTTTGACTTCGACATTTTCTGTCCGTTTTCGTCCTGCACAAGACCGAGCACGATCACGTTTTTATACGGCGCTTTGTTGAATATAAGCGTCGATATCGCGAGCAGCGAATAGAACCAGCCGCGCGTTTGATCGACCGCCTCGCTGATGAAGTCGGCGGGGAAGTTTTCCTCGAATTTATCGTGATTTTCGAACGGATAGTGCCACTGAGCGAACGGCATCGCGCCCGAGTCGAACCAGCAGTCGATAACCTCCGAAACGCGGTGCATCTCTTTTCCGCACTTCGGGCATTTTATCGTCACCGCGTCAACGTACGGACGGTGCAGCTCTATATCGTCGGGGCAGTTGTCGGACATGGATTTCAATTCCTCGATAGAGCCGATAGAATGCTTGTGTCCGCACTCGCATTCCCAAATGTTGAGCGGCGTTCCCCAGTAGCGGTTGCGGCTGATGCCCCAGTCCTGGACGTTGTTGAGCCAGTCGCCGAAGCGTCCCTTGCCTATGCTTTCGGGGATCCAGTTTATTGTGTTGTTGTTTCTGATCAAGTCGTCCTTTACGGCGGTCATCTTGATGAACCAAGTATCGCGCGCATAGTAGATGAGCGGCGTATCGCAGCGCCAGCAGAACGGGTAGCTGTGCTCGAATTTCGGCGCGCTGAACAGAAGTCCGCGTTCGTCGAGATTTACGAGGATTTCCTTGTCCGCGTCCTTGCAGAACGTACCCGCCCACGGGGTTTCGGCTGTCATTTCACCCTTTTCGTCAACGAGCTGAACGAACGGCAGGTCGTAATTTCTGCCAACGTTCGCGTCATCCTCGCCGAACGCGGGAGCGATATGAACGATACCCGTACCGTCGGTGAGAGTTACATAGCCGTCGCATACGATATAGTGCGACTTTTTATTCTGCTTTTCGCATATCGGCTTTACGAAGTCGTAAAGCGGCTCGTATTCCTTATGCTCAAGCTCTTTTCCTATATACTTTTCGATTATTTCATACGCGGGAGCATCGTCCTTCGCGAGAGAGCCGAGCACCGTGTCGAGAAGCGCCTCGGCCATATAGTACACGCGTCCGTCGGCAGCTTTTACCTTTGCGTATTCCTCGTCAGGATTTACGCAGAGCGCGACGTTCGAGGGAAGCGTCCACGGAGTTGTCGTCCACGCGAGGATATACGCGTCCTCATCCTTTACCTTAAAGCGCACGATCGCCGAGCGCTCCTTTACGTCCTTATAGCCCTGCGCCACCTCGTGCGACGAGAGCGGCGTGCCGCAGCGCGGGCAGTATGGAACGATTTTATGACCCTTATAAAGCAGTCCCTTTTCCCAAATTTGCTTTAAAGCCCACCATTCCGACTCGATAAAGTCGTTATGGTACGTTACATACGGGTCGTCCATATCAGCCCAAAAGCCGACCGTGCCTGAGAAGTCCTCCCACATTCCCTTGTACTTCCATACGCTTTCCTTACATTCCTTTATGAACGGCTCGATGCCGTATTCCTCGATTTGCTCCTTGCCGTCGAGCCCGAGCTTTTTCTCGACCTCCAGCTCGACCGGCAGCCCGTGAGTGTCCCAGCCCGCCTTACGCGGCACGCGGTATCCCTTCATCGTGCGGTAACGCGGGATCATATCCTTGATAACGCGCGTCAGAACGTGACCGATATGCGGCTTGCCGTTAGCCGTGGGCGGTCCGTCATAGAACGAATAAACGTCGCTTCCCTTGCGGAAGTCCATGCTTTTTTCGAAAATCTTATGGTCGTCCCAAAATTTTTCGATTGCCTTTTCCCGCTCCGTAAAATTCAGATTGGGCGATACTTTTTTGTACATTTATATTCCTCCTAAATAAAAAGCTTCCGTCTTGCATAACAAGACGAAAGCCAAACTTTCGCTATACCACTCGTCATACCGTTATATGCGTTCCCTTTAACGCGGGAAATCCGGCGTATTCTACTGAGCAGCTCCGTCGCGGCAAACACTCTTCCGCGAACAGCCCCCGCCGTTCGATACGCAGCTCGGAAGTGATATTCAGCCGAACCTACTCGCCGCCGCGCTCGCACCGTCCGCAGCTCGCTCCCCGCTTTCAAAATCGACCTACTGTCTCCGTCATCGCTGTTATGAGGTATTATATATCAATTATTTTGCATTGTCAATATATAATTTTGAATTATTTTCATCAGAACGCGTCCACCATTTTGGTAATGCTCTCGCACAGCGCGTGTATGCGCGCTTTGTACGCGTTTATTTCCGCTTGCACAGCCATCAAATTCTGCTGCTTTTTTTCATGCTCGCTGTCTATCTGTCTTGAAAGTCTTGACGCGTTCTGCTTCGCCTGATTGAGTACCGCTCTTGCTTCTATTTCCGCGCTGTTTTTTAAATCCGCCGCGGTTTGTTTCGCCGCATCAAGCGATTTCTGCATGGTGGTTTCCATGCTTTTGTATCGCTCCACCGTATCGGTCAAAACCGCTATCTTATCCTTTAAGCCCGCGTTTTCCTTGTAAAGCTGTTCAAAATCCTGTATTACAACGTCAAGGAAATCGTCGACGGCGTCGCAGTCATAGCCTTTTATTTTCTTATCAAACTCTTTATTTTGAATGTCGATCGGTCTCAGCATATACGTCAGTCCTTTCTATATAAATTTTTTTAATATTATATGAAGCCGTCCGCTTCTTGTTTCTCCGCCCGTCTCGTGCAGAATAAATCTGCCGAAGCCTCGCACGGAGATCATATCGTTTATCTTTACCCCGCACGACGGCTGCAGGATCTCGCGGTGATTTATTTTCACCTTTCCGTTTTCTATCAAACGCGCGCTCTGCTGCCGCGATATATTCGCCGCCGCCGCAACTACCGCGTCCGCTCTCAACGACGCGCATACAGCGCCGAAGGTCTGATATTTTCTTTCGGGGATCTCCACCGCGCCGGTATCGAAAATTTCCGTTTCAACGCCTTGTCTGCCTATTTTGCTTATTCCCGATTTAACATATTCAGCTATATCGGAGCTTATGAACATATACGCCTCTTCGCCGTTTACGAGTATGTCTCCGGTTTTGCTCCTGTCTATACCCAGCGACAGAACGCTGCCCAAATAGTCGCGGTGCGAAAGCTCCTTAACCGCGTGCTTGGCAGTGAATCTCACAACCGAAATCGGGAACGCTTCCCCGCCCGGCTCCTCCCAATCGGGAAAAACGCCCAGCATCATGCGCTCGGCTCCGTCAACTCCGCCGAAATACATCGTATTGTATCCGAACGGAAAACGCATTCCGTCTTGTATCGAGGCTATTTCCCCGCCGTCGAGAAACGATGAAAATCTTGCGCACGCGTATTTATCACAGAGCGAAAACAAATCCTCTATTTTGGCGAAAAGCAGCTTTTCCGAATTTAATTCCATATCTTCCCTCTAAAGAAAAGAGCCGCAGCTCAAGCGCGCGGAAAAATCCGCTGCTTAAACGCGGCAGCTTTTGATTTACACATTCCAGTCAAATCTGTTCCTCGCCTGTTCCTTTATATTGTCACCGGTGATATCCATGTTGCTCGGAGCCGCGACAAATACGCCTCCTCCGACTCTGCGGCAGCTTCCGTTAACGCCGTATACGGCGCCCGCTACAAAGTCAACTATACGTCTCGCTTCCTCGGTGTCCGTGTTGGTAACGTCGAAAATAACAAGTCTTCCGCCCTTGACCTCATCAGCCACCTTGGTCGAAGCGTCGAAATTCTCCGGTTTTATAATTCTTACTCTCGAAAGATTTACCGGTGTTATAGGAATTACCTTGGATGAACTTTTTCTTGTGAATGCCGAAACTTTACGAGGGGACTCTTCCTCCTCATAATCCTCGTCGTCATCATAATAGTCATCATCATAGTAATCGTCATCGGTTTCCATGCCGATGAAATTTTTGATTTTATCCCAGACTCCCATCTCATGCATCCTTTCCTGTTTTTTTGTCGGAGTAATCCCGCTCGCCGAAAATGGCGCTTCCTATGCGTACCATATTCGCGCCGCATTCGATCGCGGTCTCAAAATCTCCGCTCATTCCCATTGACAGATATAACATATTAATATTATCGTATTTTTTTGCCCCAATGTCAATAAAAAGTTGCCTCATGTTGTCAAAATGTAAGGTATTTGTAACACTGTTGTCAGTTTTTGGGGCGATCGTCATAAGTCCCATGACTTTTACATGCTTAAGAGAGCCTGCATGAATGAGAATTTCGTCAAGCTCGTCGGGCCGCACACCCGATTTTGTCTCCTCGCCGGAGATGTTTACCTGTATCAAAACCTCCATGACCTTATCATGCTTTTGAGCCTGCCGCTCGATCTCGTCGAGCAGCTTTATCGAGTCTACGGAGTGAATAAGCGAAACCCTGTCAATTACATATTTCACCTTATTTGTCTGTAAATGACCGATAAGATGCCATCTTACCGGCAAAACTCTGTCAAATTTATCGCGTATTTCCTGAGGCTTGTTTTCTCCTATATCGTTTACTCCCCAATTTATAGCCTCATTCATCTCGTCGGTGGTGCGGGTTTTTGTTACCGCCACGAGAGTTATATCCTCGCGCTTTCTGCCGCTGCGTTCTGCGGCGGCTGTTATTCTTTCTTCAATTTTCGCTAAATTATCGGATAACACTGTCATCGTTTACTCTCCTACCACTATTCTTTCCATCTGCGAAAGCTTATTTTCCGCATCTTTTGATGACTCCACAATCGCGAAGCCTTTATCCGTGTCGGAATACAGAACGTCACATTCGCAGGTATATCTTTTCTTTCCTATCTCGCCTATAACGCTGTGCTTGCCGTCAGCGGTGCGCACGGCGTGCGTGGGTACCTTATAGCCGGTGTAGCTTTCAAATATCACGTCCAGATCCGCGACTCTGTATGAAAACGCACCCTCGAAATAAACGGAGCTTTTTATTGTCATTAGCACCTTACCGTCGGGGTTCGGCTCGGATATTTCCTTTATTGTTCCGGTGGTTTCCGCGTTTGCCATGTTTTTGAAACGCAGCTTTACCTCGTCCCCTTCCTCGCATGAGGCGACAGACTCCTGATTTGCCGTCACAACGGCATACCATACATGATTATTGACCACTTTGCATACAGCGCTGCCGGCAGGCACCAGCTTGCCCATTGTGGAATCGCTTTTTTCCGGCGCCTGCATACCCTCTATCATTTCAACAGTATACTGACCCGTCAGAGATGGATTTAAAATACTCTCGAGCCCGTCGGTATATGTGGTGAAAACGCCGGTCATATCGGTGAATATATCGGATTTTGTCATTCCCATTTGCTCTTCGGCCGCCTGTCTTTCCAGGGTAAGCTGCCCGACGGCCTCCTCATATGTTTCATCGCCCGTGCGTATACCGTTAAGACGTGCCTTGTATGCGGATATTTTCGATATATCATTCTCCGCCGCCGCTGTTATTATCTGCGATTCCAGCGACGCTATCTCACCCTCAACGGAGCTGTCATCATAAGTATAATACGATTTTTTCCTTTCGTCGCTGACTGCCTGAATAATTTTTTTGTCGAGATTGCCAAGCTCCTTGAGCTTGTCCGAACTCACCTCGCCATTATATACGGTCGCCACATACGCGTCCTTTGAAACGCGGTCGCCTTCCGACAGACTGCTGTAAACCGTGCCGGCTGTCTGAGCCGTAAAGACGTGCTCTTCACGCATGATAAATCCGTTTGCCGCCGCGGCTCTTTCCTCCGTGGTAAGCTCCGGATTTATGGTATTAGTCATGCTTATAACGCTGACATATCTTATCGCAATAATAGCGATCGCCGCTATAACGACGCAAAATACAGTCATAAAAATTTTTTTCATAGTCTTTCATATTCTTTCCCGAAAAAATCAAATATATTTTTATTATATAGCTTTTTTCGGGAAATTACAACAATTTATCCGAATTTTCTTTTAAAATACGATATACAGCAAGCCGCGCCGAAGCTTGAGCCGATCAGGTCGAGCTTCGATTTCAAAAAGTCCGGAAGTCCGCCCTCAAGCTCGTTTACAAGAAGCGCGGTCAGGAATTTTTTGTCGGTAAGACGAGGAATATCATCGATCCCGAACGACGCGGTTTCTTCTCCATGCTCCGCCTCATACGTTTTGTACGCATCAAGAACAAGCCCTATCAGCTCGTCTACGGAATACGTCTTAAACCGCTCTATCTCAAACGCTTCCGCCGCTTTTTCAAGCCCGTCAAGTATTTCCGCGCCGTACATTCCGCGCGCTTTTTGGTAGCTCGCGGTATCGAACGAGTAATCGTTTCCGGCGAGATAACCGAAGGTTTTTTTCGTGTCGAACGCGCCCTCGGCGATGCTCGCGGCAATTCCCGCTTGGTCGAAATCGAGCGTCCCCGTTTCGGGTTGGCGGCAGCGGATATTTATAATGTTTCGTCCGGCTGTGTTGAACGTCTTGTAAAAGCCTATTCCCTGCACGTCAACGGTTATAATGTCGTCAAGTCCCTTTTCGAGCAGCAAATCTACAGGCATATTGTCAGCCATGCCGCCGTCGATAAACTTTTTGCTGTCGATAACGCGCGGCTTGAACACCGGAAAACACGCGCTTGCCATGATATAGGGGATAAGCTCCGCTTTGGGAATGTCGCGCTTGAAGCGGTGAACTATGCTGCGCTCCGTTACGGAATACGTTACCAAGCCGAAATCGATCGGCGAATTTAAAAGCGTGTCCTCGTCGATTATACCGCGCAGGATTTTTTCGAGCGGCGCTGTGTCAAGCCCGCCGCTGCCGAGCATTTCGTGCATCAGCGGCACGAGGTTTTTGACGCTCAGGAGATTTTTTTTGTCGCCCATATCCTCCGGCAGTCTGACTATGTCGCCGGGTTTTATGTTGAGCCACATATCGCGCGCCTTATCAGCCGCTCCCGCCGCGAAAATCGCGCCGTTTACCGCGCCGATAGACGCTCCCGTCACGGCGGAAACGTTGATTCCCATCTCCGTGAGAGCCTCCCACACGCCGACGTGATACGCTCCGCGCACTCCTCCGCCGGCTAAAACAAGACCGAAATCCATGTATTTTTAAATCCTTTCGTTATATTCAGCGTCTTTAAGCGTTTAATGCCTGCTCCAAGTCAGCTATTATATCGTCTACGTTTTCAATTCCCACGCTGAAGCGTACGAGATCGGGGCTTACCCCGCACTCTAAAAGCTGCTCGTCCGTCATTTGGCGGTGCGTCGCACTTGCCGGATGCAGAGCACAGGTGCGCGCATCGGCTACATGTGTTACGATAGCGGCAACCTTTAAGCTGTCGAGAAATTTTACCGCCTGCTGCCGTCCGCCCTTAACGCCGAACGAAACGACTCCGCTCGCGCCGAGCGGCATATATTTGTCAACGAGCGGCTTATACTTGCTGCTCGCAAGTCCCGGGTAGTTTACCCACGCGACTTTGTCGTTGTTTTCCAAAAATTCCGCGACCTTCAAAGCGTTCTCACTGTGTCTTATTATACGCAGATGGAGCGTTTCAAGTCCCAAATTGAGCAAAAACGCGTTCTGCGGCGACGGAGCGGAGCCCAAATCACGCATGAGCTGCGCCCGAGCTTTTGTGATATATGCGAGCTTTCCGAATTTTTCGGTATAAACAACTCCGTGATACGAGTCGTCGGGCTCGGTGAACTCGGGGAATTTGCCGTTTGTCCAGTCGAAATTGCCGCTGTCAACGATAACGCCGCCCAGCGATACCGCGTGACCATCCATGTACTTCGACGTCGAATGGATAACTATATCCGCGCCGAACTCGAACGGACGGCAGAGCACGGGCGTTGCGAACGTGTTGTCAACGATAAGCGGAATATTATTGTCGTGCGCCAGCTTCGAGAATTTCTCGATATCGAGAACCGTCAGAGCGGGATTTGCTATCGTCTCGCCCAAAACTGCCTTTGTGTTGGGCTTGATTGCCTTTGAAAGCGTCTCGTAATCGTCGTCGGGATTTACGAAAGTAACGTCGATACCGAACTTTTTAAGCGTAACGCCGAGCAAATTGAACGTGCCGCCGTAAACCGCGGCGGAGCAAACTATATGGTCGCCCGCCTGAGCTATCGTCATAACCGCGATAAGAGTAGCCGCCTGACCGGACGAGGTCATCATAGCGCCGACTCCGCCCTCGAGAGCCGCGATTTTCTCCTCGACAAATCCGACCGTCGGGTTTGCCAGGCGCGTGTAGAAATAGCCGTCAACCTCCAAATCGAACAGCTTTCCCATATAATCGGACGAGTCGTATTTGAATGTGGTACTCTGATAAATAGGCAGCACCCGCGCCTCTCCGTTTTTGGGCTTATAGCCCTCCTGTACGCATTTTGTTTCTATTTTCATAGCTGTGTTTTCCTTTCTGTAATATTTTATGGTATGTGATAAATTATGATTTAGCGCAATAAACCCCTCAGTCAGCTTCGCTGACAGCTCCCCTAGTAGGGGAGCCAAATGTGTAAGCCTCCCCTACTAGAGGAGGTGGCGCCGTAGGCGTCGGAGGGGTTTGTGCGCCGCATTTTGCGATACACAGATAAATCATAATTTATATTATTCCTTTACAACCGTATACCCATGCTTCTCGAGAGCCTTTATCGTCCTCTCGCCGTGCTCGTGTCCGCTTACTTCGCACGCGATGTGAATTATCGCTTCGTTCGGGTCGAGATCAGCGCTCCAGCGGTCGTATTGTACCATTATGATATTCGCGTTCGAATCCGATAATACCCTCGATAAATGCTCCAAACTGCCGGGAATATCAAGAAGCGTTGTTCTGAATTTGAGCTTTCTCTCTCTCGACGCGAGACCGAGCTCGATAATGCGCTGAATGAAGCTCACGTCAATGTTGCCGCCCGACAGGACGCACGCTATTTTTTTGCCCTTTACGTCGATTTTGTTGTTTAAAACAGCCGCCAAAGTCGTAGCGCCCGACGGCTCGACTACCTGCTTTGTGCGCTCCAAAAGAAGCAGTATCGCCGATGAAATTTCAGCTTCGGAAACGGTAACAACGTCGTCGGCGTATTTGTTTATCATCTCCATAGTGAACGAGCCGGGCGTTTTTACCGCGATACCGTCCGCGATAGTCGTTACGCTGTCGGTCGAAACGAGCTTTTTCTCGTGGAACGATTTGTATATCGCGGGCGCGCCCTCCGCCTGTACGCCTATGATTTTTACACGCGGATTTATCTGCTTTATGCACGCCGAAACTCCCGCCAAAAGTCCGCCGCCGCCCGCGGGTACGAGCACTACGTCGACTGTCGGTAAGTCCTCCAAAATTTCTATGCCTATCGTGCCTTGTCCCGCCGCGACCTCGGGGTCGTCAAACGGGTGCAGGAACGTCGCGCCTTCCTTTTCCTGTATCTCGCGCGCCTTGTTGTACGCGTCGTCGTAGCAGTCGCCGAAAAGAACTACGTTCGCGCCATAGCCCTCTGTCGCGGAAACCTTCGCTATGGGAGTTGATTTCGGCATTACGATAGTCGCGGGGATATTGTTGACCTTCGCCGCGTACGCCACGCCCTGAGCGTGGTTTCCCGCGGACGACGCGACAACCGATGTGACCTCGCCGCGCTCCACCAAAGCCGCTATTTTATTCGACGCGCCCCTTATCTTGAACGAGCCCGTTTTCTGCTGATTTTCGTATTTCAGATAGATTTCGCCGCCCGTCATGTCCGAGAACGTGGTCGAACGCTCTATCTGAGTTTTGTGAATTATCGGCGCGAGCCTTTTCGCCGCCGCTTCGATCTGCTTTAAATCCAAATCCATTTAAGCACAAGTCCTTTCGTATTGTAAAATATAATATATCTATTTTATTATACAGCAATTTGCGCGGATTTTCAATAGTTATTCAAGAAAAATACGGAAGTTACTTGTCAAATTACGGATTTTATGATAAAATATCAAATAAGAAAAGGGGGAATTGACAGTGAGAATGAGAAAAAAGAAGAACCTCGCGCCGCGCATGGAAAAATGCGAGAGCGTTTGGGTTAAAAATCCGAAGGAATACAAGGGCGGCTGGAAGCACCTTTTCGGGAACGACAATTCTATCCATCTCGAAATAGGCTGCGGCAAGGGCGCGTTTATTACGGGCATGGCGAAAAAGTACCCGAATATCAACTTCCTCGCGGTCGAGAAGGTCGAGGACGTTATCGTTATGGCTATGGAAAAAGCGGTCAAAAACGAGCTTAAAAACGTGTATTTTATCGACATAAATGCTGAGGATTTGACCGATATTTTCGCCGAGGGCGAAATCGAGCGGATATATCTCAACTTCTCCGACCCGTGGAAAAAGAAAAAGCAGGCGAAGCGCAGGCTTACGCATAAAAATTTCCTCGACTGCTACAAGAAAATTTTAAAGCCCGAGGGATATATATGGTTCAAGACCGACAACAAGGATATGTTCGAGTTTTCCATAAACTCCTTCGCGGAGGAAAATTTCAAGCTCGAAAATATCACCTTCGATTTGCATAATTCCGATTTCAAGGACAATGTAATGACAGAGTACGAGCGCCGTTTCTCCGAAATAGGTATGCCGATCTACCGTCTTGAAGCGGTATATCTCGGCTGGGAGGACAAGCGCGTAAAACCGAACATTTTAGATAAACTACCGCTCGATAAAATTCAGTCGGTCAAGCTTCCGCACGGTAAAATTCCGTTTGACAAAATCCCCGTTATCGGTAAAAAAACGGAGAAAACAGCCGATGTTCCGGCACTTAAAGAGTAATAAAAAGGGACTGCGCGCAGTCCCTTGATTTTATTTTGTTATCATATCCCCTATGTTTACGACGTCTCCCGCGCCCATAGTGAAGATTATTTCGCCCTCAGACGCGGTTTTTTTGATATATTCCGCTATATCCTCGAATTTGTCGATATATTTCGCGTCAACTCCGCGCTTTTTTATTTCCTCCGCCAGATTTTCGGGCTTGGTCACTCCGTCAAACTGCTCGCGCGCCGCGTAGATGTGCGTTAAAATCAACTCGTCCGCGTCGTCGAACGCCTTTACAAATTCGTCCCACAGCGTCCGCGTTCTCGAATATGTGTGCGGCTGGAATATACAGCGGATCTTTTTGTGCGGGAATTTTTTTGCCGCTTTGAGAGTGGCGGCGATTTCGGTCGGGTGATGCGCGTAATCGTCTATCACCACCGCGCTGTTTACAAATCCCTTTTTCTCAAAACGCCTGTGCGTTCCCTTGAACTGCTCAACGCCCTCCGCCGCCGTTTTAGCGTCTATTCCGAGAAGCTCGCATACCGCGATCGCGGCGAGTGTGTTCAGTACATTGTGCTCGCCCGGTACGTTCAGCTTTACATGGCACAGCTTTTCTCCGTTTTTGCAAACGTCGAACGACGGAAAGCCCGCGTCGTATTTTACGTTTTCGGGATAATAATCAAATTCCTTATCCATTCCGTATGTGATTATGTCAAGCCCCGTTCCCGCGAGCGCTTTTTTGATATTCTCGTCGCTTCCCAGCGCGACCACCGAACCGACGCCTTCCGTAAGCATCGCGAATTTTCTGAAGCTGTCGATTATCATATCTATGCCGGTGAAAAAGTCGAGATGATCCTCCTCGATATTCGTTATTAGCGCGATAGTCGGATAAAATTTCAAAAAGCTGTTCGTATATTCGCACGCCTCGGTCACGAAATAATCCGAGCCGCCCGTCCTTATGTTTCCGTCTATTATGTCAAGCTCTCCGCCGACGCTTATCGTAGGATCAACTCCCGCGTGAATAAGCGCGTGCGCCAGCATGGAGGTCGTGGTGGTCTTTCCGTGCGTGCCGCTAACGCCTACCGCGTGAGTGTAATTTTTCATGATCGCGCCCAAAAACTCGGCTCGGTTTACCGTACGCAAATTATGCTCCTTCGCCGTAATCATTTCGGGATTGTCGTCATGCGCGGCGGCTGTGTATACAACGAGCGCCGCGGACGTAATTTCGGGGTGACACGTGCCGTGACCGTATACTATATCCGCGCCCAGCCCTTCGAGCTTTTCCGTTATTTTGCTTTTGTTCCAGTCAGAACCCGTAACCTTGTATCCGTCCTTTAAAGCGATCTGCGCCAGACCACTCATGCTTATTCCGCCTATGCCGATAAAGTGAATATGCGCTCCGTTTTCCAAATCGGACATTTTAAACCGTTCCATATTCAAAAGGCTTCCTTTCCTATAAATTCCTCGCTTTGAAAGCATATCCTGAAATTCAAAAAAATCTAATGTATTAATTATATAACGAATAATCGGGTTTTAAAACACATTTTTAAAAATTCGGCAAAACGCACAAATGATGTCAAAAAAAATTAGTCATAACAGACAAAACTTACCCATACTATTGACAAATTTTGATATTTTTTGTATTATTATAATAACAAAAAAATAATTGTTGATTACACACGAAGGGGTGGTGAAACAGTTGGAGATTACCGATATACGAGTAAAGATGGTAACAACCGATAGCCGAATGAAGGCGGTTGCATCTGTGACATTTGACAATTCTTTTGTTGTGCATGACATCAAAGTTATCGCGGGACAGGATAAATTATTTACAGCTATGCCGAGCAGACGTACTCCTGAGGGCGAGTATAAAGATATCGCACATCCAATCAACAGCAGTATGCGTACAATGCTTGAATCACAAATTCTTGCAAAATACGAGGAGGAGCTTAGCAAAATTGACAGCGAAATTGGGGCAGAAGAATAATTAAGGATTTAGCTGAATTAATTAAGACACCGTCAAAAACTTTAAGCATTTATTAGGTAACATTCAAAATCTCTTGGGGATATCCCCAAGAGATTTTTATATATTGTTTATTTTTGTCCGTAATACGCGTTCGCGCCGTGCTTTCTGAGATAATGCTTATCGAGAATAGCCTGCGAGATAGGCGGAAGTCCGGGAGTGAGCTGCATCGCTCTGAGCGCCATTTTCGCGACCTCCTCCAAAACGACCGCGTTATGTACCGCGTTATGCGCGTCAGTTCCCCAGGCGAACGGACCGTGGTTCGAGACGAGAACTCCGGGGATCGCCATAGGGTCGATATCCTTAAAGGTTTCGATTATGACCTTGCCCGTATTTTTTTCGTACTCGCCTTCGATCTCCTCCTTCGTCATAAGGCGCGTAGCGGGGATCTCGCCGTAAAAGTAATCCGCGTGAGTAGTACCGAACGCGGGAATGGGTTTACAAGCCTGAGCGAACGAAGTAGCCCATGACGAATGAGTATGAACGATACCGCCGCATTCGGGAAAAGCCTTATACAATTCAAGATGCGTCGGAGTGTCCGACGACGGATTTAAGCCGCCCTCGACCTTGTTCCCGTCCATATCCACGACAACCATATGCTCCGGCTGCAGCTTATCGTATTCCACGCCGGACGGCTTTATGACAAACAGCCCCTTTTCGCGGTCGATGCCGGACACGTTGCCCCATGTGAACGTAACAAGTCCGTAACGCGGCAAATCGAGATTAGCCTTCCATACTTGTTCTTTTAACTGCTCTAACATTTTTTGTTCTCCTTTACTTCAAAAATTCTACCGCCGCTTTTTCAATCGGCACGCCTTTCGCGTATCTCGCTGAAAAAGCGTTAAATCCTTCAACGTCCGCCGCGTCGGGCTCGAGGGTGTATGTTTTGCTGTTTGCGAATACCTTGTTGTTCAGGAAATCCGTCAGACTTTCGCCGTTCGTTTTGTTGAGCATATACGACGCCAAAATCGCCATGCCCCACGGACCGCCCTCGCCCGCCGTTTCCATAAGCGATACGGGCGTGTTTATCGCCGCCGCAAGATAGCTTTGCGCTACGTCTTTGGTCTTAAAAATGCCGCCGTGACCGAACATTTTGTCAAGCTTGACGTTTTCCTTTTCCATGAGTATATCCATGCCGAGCTTGAGCGTGCCGAACGCGGAATACAAATGCGCTCTCATCATGTTCGCAAGCGTGAATTTGCTTTCGGGAGTGCGTACGAATAACGGTCTGCCCTCCGAAACTCCCGTGATATTCTCGCCCGAGAAATAGCCGTATGACAGCAAGCCTCCGCAGTCCTTGTCGCCCTCGAGCGATTTTTTGTAAAGCGTTTCGTAAAGCTCGGACGCGCCGATATTAACGCCTATCTCATTCGCGAACTCGCGGAAAATTTCGACCCATGCGTTCAAATCAGACGTGCAGTTGTTGACGTGAACCATCGCGACGGAGTCGCCGACCGGAGTCGTGACAACGTCGATTTCGGGATATGCCTTCGAGAGCGGCTTTTCGAGCACCACCATCGCGAATACCGACGTTCCCGCCGACACGTTGCCCGTACGCTTCGTTATGCTGTTCGTCGCCGCCATACCCGTTCCCGCGTCGCCTTCGGGCGGGCAGAACGGTATGCCGGGCTGCAGCTTACCGCTCACGTCGAGCAGCTTCGCGCCCTCGGCGGTGAGTTTGCCGCCCTCGTCTCCCGCGACGAGTACCTTCGGAAGGAGCTCCGATAATTTCCACGGCTGATTTTCCGTTAATTTCTCAAATTTTTTCACCATTTCCGCGTCGTAATCGCGCGTTTCGCTGTCGATAGGGAACATACCCGAAGCCTCGCCCACGCCGAGCACCTTTTCGCCGGTCAGCTTCCAGTGAACATAGCCCGCGAGAGTGGTGAAGAATTTGATCTCGGGAACATGCGGCTCGTTGTTCAGCACTGCCTGATACAGATGCGCTATGCTCCAGCGCTCGGGAATGTTGAAATTAAATAATTCCGACAGCTCCGCCGCCGCCTGACCCGTTATGCTGTTTCGCCATGTCCGAAACGGCACGAGCAGCTCGCCCGCTTCGTTAAACGCCATATAGCCGTGCATCATGGCGCTGAAGCCTATCGCGCCTATTACGGTAAGCTCCTCGCCGTATTTTTCCTTTACGTCTTTCGCCAAATCGGCGTAGCAGTCCTGTATGCCCGTCCATACGTCGTCGAGCGAGTATGTCCAGATTCCGTTTTCGAGACGGTTTTCCCAGTCGTGGCTGCCCGACGCTATTGGAACGCTGCTCTCATCGACGAGTACCGCCTTTATGCGTGTTGAACCCAGCTCTATTCCGAGCGCCGTTTTGCCCGACGCTATCGCGTTTTTGATTTTTTCCATTTTTTGAACCTCCGTACATTTTATTACATTAATTATAATGGTATTTTTTTGAATTGGCAATATATAATCGAAAAAAAATTTCCGTTTTGAAAGAAATGTTGTAATTTCTTCATGAGTATTTCAGTCATGTTACACAAATTTTGAAAAAATTCTCCCGTATCTTAACAATTTTGTTGCAATCTTGTAATGATTGTGGTATAATTATAGTGAATAAGCAGCTACAGGGGGCAGATTAATGGAGTTACTGATATTCGGCAGTATTGACAAAGACTCGGGGATAAGGGGTATCCTCGATAAAGACAACACGGCTGTGCTCAGGAGCATTGTTAATTTTGCAGAAACGGAGGGCGTTACAACTCATTGTATCCGCGAGTATGTGGCGTCGCTCATGGCGAACGATGAAAATATATTATCATCGCTTTCTCAGGCGGGAAAAGCTATCGGAGACGACCTTTACCGTCTCGCCCTGTTTGATACTGAGCAAATCTATAAGAAGCTGTTCACAACGCAGATAAAGTACACGCCGTCCGGAAACGGCGCGAACTGCTGCGAGGCGTATAAGAAGTCGATTAAATCCATAGTGGACGCTGATTCGGCAAAAGAGCTTTTAAACAGGCTCATATCCCATTACAGAACTCTCGGCACGGGCATACTCGCGAAATACGCGGCGTTCCGCTACGACGAGGACGGGCTTTTCGGAATAGGCAGCACCGAGGATATCACCTTCGATTCTCTTATCGGACTTGAACATCAGAAGCAGGTACTTATTGACAACACAAAATCGTTTATCAAAGGAATGCCGGCGAACAACGTGCTTTTGTTCGGCGACAGAGGTACCGGAAAATCGTCCTCTGTGAAGGCGCTTCTGAATATGTTCATGGATGAAGGGCTCAGAATTATAGAAATGCCCAAGCACTGCATAAAGGATATTCCCAAGCTTTCAAGACAGCTTGCGGAAAAGCCGCACAAATATATACTGTTCCTCGACGATTTGACTCTCGACCCTGAGGAGCCTGCGTTTAAGGCTCTCAAAATCGCGATGGAAGGACAGCTTCAGGCAAAACCCGATAACGTCCTCATTTATGCGACTTCTAACCGCAGACATCTTATAAAGGAAAATTGGTCTGACCGCAAGGGCGACGAGATGCATGTAAACGACCAGCTCCAGGAAACGCTTTCGCTTTCGGAGCGGTTCGGAATCAGCCTCGTTTTCAGCGCGCCGACCAATCAGAAGGAATATTTCCATATCGTTGCGGAGCTGCTTAAACAGCATGGTGTCGAAATGAACAAGGAAATCGAAAGAGAAGCCAACGTATGGCAGATGAACTACGGCGGCAGAAGCGCGAGATGCGCCAAACAGTTCGTTGCGGCATATTTATCGAAGGAACAATCCAAAAGGGGGTAGTTTCCATGATAAGAAGGCTTATCACCGTCTCCGCGGCAATACTCGCGCTGATATGCGCGAACGCTTCGGCGGCGGAATATATATCCGCATACAGTCAGGATAATTCATATACGGTAGCAAAAGAGGACTGGATGGGCGAAAAAGTCATAATTTCCGATTATGACAAAAACGGAAGTCTTATCGGCTGCGGAATGTACACCGCCGAAAACGGCGTGTTCACAATTCCCGCGAATAAGCTGAGTGATTTATCAAGAGCATGGTTCCCCGTCACAGACGAGGTTTTGGATGTAAAGCTTGCGAAACCGTCAGCAACGGAAGCTCCCGAGCCGACTTCTCAGCCCACGGAAGCTCCCGAAACGACCCTTCAGCCCACGGCGGCGCCCGATTTGTCCTATCCGGCTGTTTACGGAAAGGAACTTAACGCGGTGAACGCATTCGCGGTAGTAAACGACGTGGTTTCCGCAACCGTTGACGGAGAAGAATGCTTCGAGGTCTCCCTGTTTTTCCAGGGACGCGAAACAACGGTCGTGCTGCCGGCGGATCTACCGATATCATCGCCGTCCGATGAGTTTTCATACATGGACGGGAAAAATGCCGGAGCCTTAATGACAGGCGACGTAATTTTTACCCGCAAAGATCTTTTTGGCGAGTACGCGGTTTTAAGCCTTATATACCGCCCTCTTGACGCGGAGACCGTCTTGAGCGACTCTCACGGCGCGAGCTTCGAAAAGCTCATATCAGCCGAGGGCAAGGTTGCGGGATTTGACTGGAGCGTTATGCGGTACGGAAGTCCCGCAAAGGGCGACGGTACGAGCTACGCGTTCGGCGTTGTGTATGAGCGGCTTTCGGGCGAGCTTGCCCTGATCGGTCCCGACGGAAATACCAACGACGCGCTGTATATACCGACCCAAAACGACACAATCGTCTACAGGTATGACGCGTCCGTGAGAAACAATCCGTTGTCCGTCGAAAGAGTTTCGTCGATACGCGGCATCTCAGGCGCCAAACCCGACGATAACGGCTTTATAACCTACGGCGACGCTTCAAAGTACACCTACGCGCTCGTCAGAACGATCGACGGAACGGCAACCGATATAGTTGTTTTTACAAATTACAGATGATGTCAATGTGATACTGACTCAATAAGGTCTGTTTTCGCATCTGGCGGAGCAATCCGGCAAGATAGATAACATGAAGAATAGGAGGATGCAATCATAATGAAGAAATTTACAAAAATCGCTGCTGCGGTTATATCTGCAGTTTTAATGTCAAGCACAGTAAGCGCGCTTGCGTTTGAAAGCGCAATAAATGTAACCTTAAACGGAATAGTTGACAACGATATACACTATGTTTCATTTGGCGAAACACGTCCGATACAGATAAATGACAGCACTTTCGTGCCGATCAGACGGCTCGCGGAATCAGCAGGTATGACCGTAACATGGGACGAGCCAAACAAAACGGCGTTAATAAGCCTCAAAGCCAACGCGGCTTCGGCGTTGCCGGCAGAAAGGTACGCCGCGGCTATTATATCGAAAATAGGCGGATACGGGCTTGAGCTCGTTCCGAGCGACATAACCGCCGAAATGAAGCTTAACGACAATAACGCGGTAATACGCTATAATTTTATTGATACCGACGGCGACACGGTTGCTATCGGCAAGACGATAACTATGGACTCCGCGGCGACAATGCTTAACGAAACGCTTATGATCCCGCTGCGCAATTCAATGGAAATATTCGGTCTGTATGTTGACTGGAACCAGGACACGTTAACGGCGGATATATCGATTCCTTCGTATGTGTCCGCGCCTAAGGGGCTCTCGATCATCGCAAACTACTCCCCGGGCGTTGTTTCCTCGAGCAGTTCAGCTCCGATCGTGACAGAAACCGTGACAGAAACCGTAAGCGTTGAGGAAAATGATCCGGTTGACACCAATCCGGCGCTCGGTCAGTATCTCGGACGTTTCAAGATAACGCACTACTGCACATGCAGCGAATGTAACGGAGGCTGGGGCAACACCACCGCATGGGCGGGAGAGATAATCCCGGGACAAACCATCGCGGTCGATCCCACAATAATCGGCAAATTGAGATGGGTTTACATAGACGGCTACGGAATACGCCGCGCCGAGGACTGCGGCGGAGCCGTAAAGGGTTATCACATAGACGTAGCGGTATCCGATCACCACGACTACGAAGGAGTTACATATAAAGACGTTTATTACCTCGCCGAATAAAAATTGATTTTTAATAATACACCTTCAAAAGTCAAACACTTTTGAAGGTGTATTTTTTATATTAAGAAGAAAGTAATCAGTGAGATGAGATTTTATATGTATATTTTTTCTCCGGCCATTCACGTCCGCCATTGGTAGACTTATTTCCGCACGAGGAAATATCTCCGGATGCGTCATAGCTGTATTTATAGTTATAGAAATATCTTGATGACTTATACCCTGTCAGCTGTCCGTCGGTATTATATGTAAAATAGACCGCATCATCTCCATGCACTTCCGATATAAGACCGAGATTATTGAATGTGTATTGTGTTATGAACTTAAAATCCGGATAATTAGGCGACCTTCCCGATGTGCTCGTTTCTCCTGTACTCTCATTACGCACATATTCAAAATCATCGCCGTAAAGCGTATTTACGCCATAGTCGCAAACTCCGCCATCAGAGTTTTGCTTGATTTCATAAGTCATCAAGCCATTTTCATCCTCATGCGTTATCCTCTCAACCGCTCCTTCGTTATATGTAAAGCGCGTCGTACCCTTTTTACAAAATTCAAAAAATGTGTTTCCGTTTATATTCGCGAAAAACGGCATAAAAGCTCCGGTGTCGTCATCAATTATTATTTCATAAATAAGATTTTCGTCATTGTAATACACCGTTCCTATATTAACTCCGTCCTCGTTAGTCACACTTACGCTGTATGCTTGCCGCTGCTTCGGAATTATATTAACAGTATTAAGAGAACCCGTCCAAACCACCTTACAGTCAAGAGCTTCGGATACCGCCCTTAGAGGAACCATAGTTCTGTCACCAATAATTTGCGCCGGCACATCTAACTCCTTTACTTCGCCGTTCACCGTCATATTTGCGGTGTTAACAGTAATATTTATAGTTTTGTCTTCCTTTGATGCCGCAGCGGTTTGAGTTTCTTCGATCCATTCAACTTTTGCGCCCAATGCTTCAAAAATCGCGCGCATCGGAACGAGTGTCCTGTTATTAACCAATACCGGAGGCTGGTCGTATTTAATCAGCCTGTTATTCATGAAAATATGGATATCGTTTTTATCCTCGATATACATGTCCGCACCCTCTGCAAAATGAAGCGTCGCATTCACCGCAATAACCGGCAATAACGCTACAGCCAGCGAAGCAATCAATACAGCAAATTTCTTTTTCATAAAAATCATCCTTTCATTATACATATTTTTATTATCATAACACATCATAATCAAAAAGTCAACTGTATACAGTTAAACTTTTTGCAGTTAATATTATAAAATAATTTATATTATTTGATAAAGGAATGATTTTAATGACGCTCGTTGAAGCGGTTGCCGCGCGTATTATAGCGCTTTGCCATCAGCGCGGTATAACTCCCAATAGGCTCAGCACCATATCCGGAATGACACAATCAACTATAAACAATATTTTAAACACAGGAAGCAAAAATCCGACAATTTCAACCGTGAAAAAGATTTGCGACGGATTGGAAATCACTTTAGCGGAATTTTTTGACGATGATGTATTTATAAATTTAGAACAAGAAATAAAATAAAGCGGAGCTCACTGCTCCGCTTTCAATTTTTCTATTTTTAATTACAGCGCGCTTTTCGCCGTCTCAACAAGCTTCGTGAACGCCGCGGGATCCGCTATCGCTACCTCGGAGAGCATCTTTCTGTTCATCTCAATGCCCGCCTTCTTTAAGCCGTTCATGAATGTCGAATAGTTCATGCCGTTCATCTTGCAAGCCGCCGAAATTCTTGTTATCCACATACGGCGGAAATCTCTCTTCTTTCTCTTTCTGCCGACATACGCGTTCTGCATCGAACGCATAACAGCCTGGTTCGCTACTCTGTACTGCTTGCTCTCCGCGCCTCTGAAGCCTTTAGCAAGCTTTAATATCTTCTTGTGCTTTTTTCTTGTATTTAATGCGCCTTTTACTCTTGCCATTAGTTTCTACCTCTCTTTCGATTATTTATAAGGAATCAGCTTCTTGATTACAGCCGCGTTAGCCTTTGAGCAGTACGCCTGCTTTCTCAGGTGTCTTTTTCTCTTTGTTGTTTTCTTGTTAAGAATGTGACGTCTGAACGCTTTGTTCATCTTAACCTTGCCGTTCTTTGTGAGATTGAATCTCTTAGCGGCAGCTCTGTGAGTCTTTATTTTAGTCTTAGCCATTTTGTCCTCTCCTTCCGGTATTTTAAAAATATTCTTATGAAAGAGGCGCGAGGAACATAGTCATATTCCTGCCCTCCAGTTTAGCCGGTCTTTCAACCGTACCCGCTTCCTTAGCCTGCTCCGCAAATTTCTCGAGAAGCGTCAATCCAAGCTCCGAATGAGTTACCTCACGTCCGCGGAATCGCACCATCACCTTTACCTTGTCGCCGTGCTTCAGGAACTTTACCGCGTTGCGGCATTTTGTGTTGAAGTCGTTCTTGTCGATTGAAGGCGATAATTGAATCTCCTTGATATTTATTACCTTCTGATTCTTCCGGTTCTCTCTTTCCCGCTTGTTTAGTTCAAATCTGTACTTGCCGTAGTCCATGATTTTGCACACCGGCGGCTTTGCCTGCGGCGCGACCTTAACAAGGTCAAGACCCTTCTCGTTGGCAATCGCCTGCGCGGACTTGGCGTCCATGATACCTAATTGCTCGTCTCCGAAAACAACTCTTATCTCTTTATCACGGATTTGTTCATTGATTTGTACGTCATTCTTAGCTATGGTTATTCACTCCTCACTGTTAATAAAATTTATAAGACTAAAAAACGGATGTCAGAACATCCGAATAATACACACTGCGAGCGTGATATTTACCGCATAAATCATAGTCCATACGGTGAGAACGGATAGTCCTGCTTGTTTTTCTTGTGATAATATACCACACTTAACGCGATTTGTCAAGTGTTTCGAGAAAAAAATCTCCCGATTTTTTCGGGAGATTTTTCTCTTTTTTGTTAAACCGCGGCGGGTTCGCCCGCGTGGTTTACCTTATATCCGCTTTCGTCCGCGTCGATCGTTATACTCTCGCCGTGTTTGATCTCGCCGTCGATAATCATTTCCGAAAGCATATCCTCTATCTCGTTCTGGATAGCGCGTCTTAACGGTCTCGCTCCGTATACGGGATCAAATCCCGCCTTCGCGATTTTCGCGACCGCCGCGTCGGTGAAATCGACCGTGATCTCGTTATCGGCAAGTCTCGCCTGCAAGGATTTGAGCATAAGTCTTGCGATATCCCGAATATTTTCCTCGGTCAGCCTGTCGAACACGATAATTTCGTCAATTCTGTTGAGGAACTCAGGCTTAAACGCGCGCTTTACCTCCTCCATAACCTTATTCTTGATCTTGTCATGCTCGTTGGTATTGCCGTCGTTTCCGCTTGCGAAGCCGAGCTTTGACGAGAAGCTCCCGAGTATCTCCTTCGCTCCGAGGTTCGACGTCATGATGATAACGGTATTTTTGAAATCGACCGTCCTGCCCTGCGCGTCGGTAAGAATACCGTCCTCGAGAATTTGCAGCATGATGTTGAACACATCCGGGTGCGCCTTTTCGATCTCGTCGAACAGAATTACCGAATACGGGTGCTTGCGGATTTTCTCGGTGAGCTGACCACCCTCTTCAAATCCGACATATCCCGGAGGCGAGCCGATAAACTTCGATACGGCGTGCTTCTCCATGTATTCCGACATATCAATTCTGATAAGCGCGTTTTCCGAGCCGAACATCGTCTCCGCGAGAGTTTTCGAAAGCTCCGTCTTGCCGACGCCCGTAGGACCTAAGAACAGGAACGAGCCTATCGGGCGCTTCGGGTCTTTAAGTCCCGCTCTGCCGCGCTTGATCGCCTTAGCGACAGCCTTTACCGCCTCGTCCTGACCGATAACGCGTCCGTGGAGCAGCTCCTCGAGGTGACGCAGCTTTTCCGTCTCCTCCTCCTTCAGCTTCGCCGCCGGAATATGCGTCCAGTCAGCCAAGATCTGCGCTATATCGTCCTCGTTTACGACAAGCCCCGACGACGTTCCGCTTCCCTTCCACGCGTCCTTCATCTGCTTGATTTTTTCCTTCAGCTCCTTTTCCTCGTCGCGCAGCTTCGCCGCCTTTTCGAAATCCTGAGCGGTAATAGCCTCCTGCTTCTCGCTCATCAGCTTTTCGAGCGCGTCCTCGGATTTCTTCAAATCCGGCGGAGCCGTCTGCGAACCGAGACGCTTCTTTGACGCGGCTTCGTCTATCAAGTCTATCGCCTTATCCGGCAAAAATCTGTCCGTAATATATCTCGCCGACAAATTCGCCGCCGCCTTTAACGCGTCGTCGGTGATAGAAACGCTGTGATGCGCCTCGTATTTGTCGCGGATACCCTTTAAAATCTCAATCGTTTCGTCGATCGTCGGCTCTCCCACGGTTACGGGCTGGAAACGGCGCTCCAGAGCCGCGTCCTTTTCGATGTACTTCTTATATTCCTTGAGCGTCGTCGCGCCGATAAGCTGAAGCTCGCCCCTCGCGAGGAACGGCTTTAATATGTTCGACGCGTCCATCGAGCCCTCCGCGCTGCCCGCGCCGACGATCGTGTGAAGCTCGTCGATAAACAGAATTACGTTCTGCGCCGCGAGGACCTCGTCTACCGCCTTTTTAAGTCTTTCCTCAAACTCGCCGCGGTACTTCGCTCCCGCGACCATACTCGACAGATCGAGCGTTACGAGACGCTTCGGCTTCAACGGCTCTGGTACGTCGCCGTCCGCTATCCTCTGAGCAAGCCCCTCAACAACGGCTGTCTTGCCCACGCCCGGCTCGCCGATAAGACACGGATTATTCTTCGTGCGGCGCGAGAGGATCTGGATAACTCTGTCGATCTCGTTCGAACGTCCGATCACGGGATCGAATTTGCCCTCTCTCGCGAGCGCGGTGAAATCTCTGCCGAACTGATCGAGCGTCGGAGTTTCCGCGTTTGCCGCCGCGCCGTTTCCGCCCGCCGTTTTTTCGGCTTCCACGCCGCCCTCTACGGCTCTCGCGGTTGCGTTGTATAAAGCCGGCGGATTTACGCCGAGAGACGCGATGATTTTCACCGCGACGCCGTCTCCGTCGCGTATAATGCCCATCAGGATGTGCTCCGTGCCGATGTAGCTGTGACCGAGCCTTCTCGCCTCCGCCGCGCTAAGCTCAAGTATGCGCTTCGAGCGCGGTGTGAGCATAAGCTCCGTACCCTTCGGAATGGGCTGACCCGTTCCGATATATTCCTCGATTTTCTCCCTGACCTTTTCGGCTGTAACGCCGCTTTGGTTAAGCACCTTCGCCGCTACGCCGCTGCCCTCGCTCGCAAGCCCCGCCAAGAGATGCTCGCTGCCTATATAGTTGTGACCAAGCTCTCCCGCGTTTCTCGCGGCTTCGTTGAGAGCCATCCTCGCTTTTTCGGTAAAGTTTGAAAACAGCATAATAATCACTCCTTCTCTGTTTTATGTCTTTTCTTCCCTTTTATCCTCGCTTTTAAATGTTATCCCTGATAAAGTCCGCGCGCTTCTTGTCGCGCTCCGCCGCGCTCATGCTTTCTCCCGCCGAGATAAACGACGGCGCTATACGCACTATGCACTCGAGCGGCGTGATTTTCCCTTCCTTCGGAAGTATACCCATATTCTGACCGAGCATTACGTCCGAAAGCAACGATTTTGCTTCCTTTGACGAAATGCTTCGCGCGTATTTGAGCGTTCCGTACGAGCGGAACAGTCTGTCCGAAAGCTCGTCCGCGTTGTTCTTCGCAAGAGCCTCGCGCGCCTTTTTCTCCATGTCGATTATCTGATTTACTATTGTTTTGAGCTTTTCGAGAATTTCCTTTTCCGTAAGCCCCATAGTGACCTGATTTGAGATCTGATACATATTTCCGTCCGCTTCCGTACCCTCGCCGTACATTCCGCGCACCGCTATACCTAAATTTCCCGCCGACGCGGCGACTCTCGCGATATTTCTCGTCATAGTCAGCGCCGGAAGGTGCATCATGACCGACGCGCGCATACCCGTTCCGGTATTCGTCGGGCAAGCCGTCAGATAGCCGAACTCCTCGTCGAACGCGTAATTCACGCCCGTTTCGATCAAATCGTCGATCTTATCCGCAAGCGCGTAAGCCTCGTCTATCGCGAGTCCCGGCTCTATGACCTGCAATCGTATATGATCCTCCTCCATAAGCATCACGCTCGCCGTTCTGTCCTTATTGAGCAATATCGCCTTGCCCGTTCCTTCGAGCATCTGCGGACTTATCAAATGCTCCTCTGCGAGAGCCGTTCTGATTTCGGGCTTGATGTCGTCGAGCGCTATAAACTCGAAATTCTTACTTCCCTTTAAAACAGCGTCCTTTATCTTGTTTTCCGTTTCGGTCTTGTCCTTGAGCGCGTTCGGGAACGGAACGCCCTCTATGTTCCTCGCGAGCCTTATTCTCGTGGAAACGGCTATATCGTTGTTTTTCTCCTTATACCAAATCATGACTTCTTCACCTCGTTTTCCATTTCCCTGACCTGCTTGTGCAGCTTCGCCGCCGTCTCGTAGTCCTCGTTCTTGACCGCGTCGGCAAGCTGCTTTTTAAGGCTCTCATAAAGACGCTTACGCTTTATACTCTCGCCCGACTTCGACGGTATTTTGCCCGTGTGCGCCGAGGTCTGATGAACCTGTCTCAATGTTTTCGTAACCGCGCTCCTGAACGTGTTGTAGCATTCTCCGCAGCCGAGCTTGCCGGTGCGCCTGAAATCGGCGTATGTGCGCCCGCATACGGGACAGCGCTTTTCCTCCTTTATCGACGCCGGCTGATTAAATATGCCGAACGCGTTGTCAAAAAACTCCGAAAATAAATCATACATATTAATTACCTCCTTTATTATACCCTTACATTACTTTACATTAAGAGCCGCGAGCATATTTTTAAATATATTCGCCCTGACTCTGTCGCGATCCGGCTGTCCTATCGGCAGCGCGCTGTCCGCAAGTGCGCCTCTCATTAAAGCAGCCGTTCTGTCATCTATCAACTCGGCTCTGAGAAGTCTCGCCGCATGTGCCGACGCATCGTCAATGCTAAGACTCTCTCCGGCGGAGCGGAGCATGAACGGTATCAGGTCTTCCTTTTCCAAGTTAATCCGCTTAATCCGTACATATCCTCCCCCGCCTCTTCTGGACTCTACTATATATCCGCGCTCCTTGTTAAACCTCGTAGACATTACATAATTTATCTGCGAGGGAGCGCATTTAAATATCTCAGCTAACTCGTTGCGTTTCAGATTCAGCCATTCATTCGGCGCTTCCGCCTTTAACAGCTCCATTATAAACGCTTCTATTCTATCGCTCATACCCATTTCATAATCACCGCCTTCTGTTTTTACATTGTTTTTGACTTTGACTTTCTTTGACTTACAAGTTTATTATACAACATTTTATGAAAATGTCAATTAACAAAATGTATTTAATTTATGAACTATTTGTTAACGTTATCTTATTTTTCCGGTTTTATGTTACATTCACATAAAAAATCATAAAAAATATATTGATTTTTTTCCTATAAAGTGGTATATTGTTATGTATGATGTGCAAATGCATTTATATGCTTTATAAACAGAAAGGAGAATTTTTTGATGAACAATCAAAGAAGAGCGCGCTCGTCGTCGGATAAAATGACAAGCGCGGTAATGGTAATTATTATAGCGCTTATTTTGGCGCTGGCGGTTTTTGCCACATACGGAAAAATCGCGGATAAAATCGAGGAGAACGCAATAGCGAACGGCGAACGCGAAATGACTGTCGGTTACGCGGCAAATCAGGCGGGACAGACGGTAAGCGAATACCTCGAGCAGTACGGTCTCGCGGATTCAAAGGACGTTAACGAAAAGACGACTGTCAGCGAAATGTATGGATTTATGACTTTAGAGAAATACTTGGAGATGCTCGGAACGGAAAAAACCGTTGACGAGTTTATTGCCGAAACCAAGCTCGACGGTCAGGTTACAAAGGACTCAATGTGGAAGGATGTTGAGGATCTTGTTCCCGCGGGAGTATATTTCGAGTTATTCTACGGAAGCGCGGATGTGCTTGACCAAATGAAGTCCATGTACGGAATCGGCGACGAGGTAACGGCGGATACGCCCTGGGGCGAAGCAAATAAAATATTTGAGGAAAAGGCTGAGGAATTGGCAAACGCCACTCCCGCTCCGACGGACGCGGCAGCCGAAGCAGACGCAGCAACTGACGCAAATGCGGACGCGGTGACCGATGCAAACGCAGACGCAGCAGCTGACGCAAACGCGGACGCGGAGGCTGATACCGAAGCAGACGCGGAATAATTTTAAATAAGGAGAGTATTTTAAATGAGCGACGAAAAAAAGCTGAACGAAGAAATAACGGAAGCTGTTGAAGATACGGCAGCCGAAACGGCGGCAAAAGCCGAAGAAACAGCCGAGGCGGCAGCCGAAAAAGCGGCTGATACCGCAGCTCAGGTTGAGGAAAAAACGGAATCATTAGTAGAGGAAGCCAAAGAAAAGCTCGAGGATGTCGAGGAAAAAGCAGGAGAAATTCTCGAAACCGCAGAGGATAAGGCGGAGGAGCTTGCCGACAAAGCAGGCGACGCGGTCGAAGCTGCGGAAGAAAAAATCGAAGAAATCATCGACGCCGCAGAAGATAAGGCGGAGGATATCATGGAAGCGGCTGAAGATCAGGCGGAAAAAGTCGTTGAAAACGCGAAGAAAAATCCGGCGGTTCCCATTATAATAGGCATCGCGGCGGTAGTTGTAATAGCTCTGATCGTTCTTGGCATAATATTCGGTCCGAGCATGTTTAACAAATACAACAAACGCTACATCGACGTATCGGGACGCACTATCGAAGAGGTTTCGGATCAAATGGGAATGAGCTTAGATCAATTCCTTGAAAGATTTGATCTGCCCAAGAATATGCCCGCAAACACATCGGAGTCGGCAGCTTACTATTCAATGCCGGTATCAATGATAGCCGAAATGCGCGGCGTTGACTTTGAAACCCTCAGGGACGAGATACTTCACTTCCCCGACACGATAACAGAGGATATGACATGGTACGAAGCCGAAGGCGAAACAGCTCTTAAATACGTTGTCGGCGAGGATTATGTTGACGAGTATATCGAGGAATACGGCTTAGGTTCGGATGTTAACGGAGACACGCTTTTCAAAGAGGTGCGCGAAATAATAGACGAAGCCGACAGACAGAGCCGTATCGAAAGCGAGCAGGCAGCTAAAGCGGCAAGCGACGAAGCGGCAACGGCAGATGATACAACAGCCGATGATACAGCAGCGGACGACAACACAGCGGCGGATGACGGCGCAGCGACGGATGACGGCGCGGCGGCAAATGACAGCGCGGCGGCAAATGACAGCGCAGACGGAGCAGCCGAAGCGGACAACGCAGCCGACGCTGATACCGCGGCCGAATAATTTTAAACATACGAAAACACACGGAAGAAATTCTTCCGTGTGTTTTTATTTTATCAGCAAATATATCATAAGCAATATTATAAGAAATATTATGTTAGAAACCGTGAAATAAATCAAATACGCGCCGCGAAGCGCTTTATTTTCACGCCCCAGCAGCTTGAATGATATCAGGCTCGCCATTGAGGCTATGAGTGTGCCGAGTCCGCCCAAATTAACGCCTACAATAAGCGGTTTAAAATTATCCGTAAATCCCGAAAGCAGGAGCGCGGCGGGTACGTTGCTGATAATTTGGCTTGACAGCACGCCCGTTATACATTCCCGATTTTCTATGACATTCTCCAAAAATCCCCCGAAGGCGCTCACGCGTCCCATATTGCCTATAAATATGAAAAACGCTATAAAAGTTAAGAGCAGCGTATAGTCCACAGACGCAAAAATTGTATAATCCGCCGCCGCTGTAAGCGCGATTACGATTATCAGCGCGATTTTGTAATCAACTATCCGCGCCACGGTGAGCAGACATACTATAAACGCCGCCGCATAAACCGCGATTTTCTTTTTCTCCCCAAGCCGCGCGCTGCCGTTGAAGCTTATTTCGGCTTTCGATTTTCCGCCGAAAAAGAAAATCCACACCGCCAGCAGCAGGAACGAAACCGCCGCGTACGGCAGCATAAGCGTTATAAATTCCCCGATATTCATTCCCGAAAGCCCGTGAAGGTATAAATTCTGCGGATTGCCTATAGGCGTCAGCATACTGCCGAGGTTAGCCGCTATTGTCTGCATTACAACCACGGGAATTATGAGGCGTTTTTTTTCGCTGCCGCCTATCATGTCAAGCACAGTAAATGTGAACGGCACAAATGTGATAAGCGCGACGTCGTTCGTTATAAGCATACTGAAAAAGAAGCACAGCATGACCAATATGAATATCAGACTTTTTATTCCGTGTACGCGTCTGAGCATTTTTTCCGCGAGCGTTGAAAACACTCCGGTTTTCTGCAAGCCCGCCATTACCGCCATAAGGCAAAATAAAAGAGAAAGCGTTCTGAAATCTATGTACCCGATATACTCCGCGTCGGGTTTTATAAAAAACGCCGATATTATCGCCAGTACCATAGCGGCGCTGAGCACCGTTTCGCTTTTTATAAAGGCGGTTATTTTTTTGATTATTTTCATAATATCCCCCGATTACAATTCAGGGGCGAACTGCGTTCGCCCCTATACACCTCATCCACCGGCTTCGCCGGTCCCCCTTTCCCTGCGAGGGGAAGGCTTAAGGGTATTAATTATAATTGTTCCATTGAGGCGATGTTCGCGAGGACTTTATCGAGCATTTCGCGGTATTTTACGCCCTTTGCTTTTTCCTCGTCGATTACCTTCTGCGGCGCTTTTGAAACGAAGCCCCGGTTATTAAGCTTGCCCTCAACGCGCTTGATTTCGCCCTCAAGCTTTTTCTTTTCCGCTTGTAATCTCTGTAATTCCTTCTCCTTGTCAACAAGCTCGTCGAGCGGCAGGAAGATTTCGGCTGACGGTACGACCACGTTTACCGCGTTCGCGTCGATGCCGCTCTTGTCCGATTGCACAACCGCCTCGCTTGCCGAAGCTAATTTTTCAAAGAATATTTTGCCCTTTTCGAATACGTCCGCCTTGTCGGTCACGATTATCGTCTTAGCCTTCTTTGACGGCGGGACGTTCATTTCCGCGCGGCGGTTCCTTATCGCCGTGATAGCGCCCATGATAAGCTCCATAGCGCTTTCCTCCGCCTTAAAGCTGAGGTTTTCGTCGTATTCGGGATAGCGGCTTATCATAATGCTCTCGCCCTCGTGCGGGAGGTGCTGCCAAATTTCCTCGGTTATGAACGGCATGAACGGGTGCAGGAGCTTCATTGTGTTGGACAGCACATACGTCAGCACATACTGCGCCGTTTTGCCCGTCGCGTTTTCCTTATCGAACAGGCGCGGCTTTACAAGCTCTATATACCAGTCGCAGAACGTGTCCCATATAAAGTCGTACAAATTCGACAGCGCAACGCCGAGCTCGAATTTATCTATATTTTCAGTTACCGCCTTGACCGTGTCATTGTAGCGCGATAATATCCACTTGTCCTCTAATTGCAACTCGCTTGCGTCGGGCAGCTTATTTTCGGTTATATCGAGGTTCATCAGCGTAAATCTCGACGCGTTCCAAATTTTGTTCGCGAAGTTTCTGCTCGCCTCTACGCGCTCGATATAGAAGCGCATATCGTTTCCGGGCGCGTTGCCGGTCGCCAATGTGAAGCGCAGCGCGTCCGCGCCGTACTTGTCAACTATTTCAAGCGGATCTATGCCGTTGCCGAGAGACTTTGACATTTTGCGTCCCTGCGAGTCGCGGACAAGTCCGTGAATGAACACATGCTTGAACGGCGCTTTGCCGGTGTGCTCCATCGCCGAGAATACCATTCTCGAAACCCAGAAGAATATTATATCGTAGCCCGTAACGAGCACGCTCGTCGGGTAGAAGTAGTCGAGTTCCTTTGTCTTGTCGGGCCAGCCGAGCGTCGAGAAGGGCCACAGTGCCGACGAGAACCATGTGTCGAGCACATCCTCGTCCTGATGAACCTTGCCGCCGCATTTCGGGCAAACTGTGATGTCCTCTTTTGAAACGGTCGTTTCGCCGCACTCGTCGCAGTAGAACGCGGGTATTCTGTGTCCCCACCAAAGCTGACGCGAGATGCACCAATCTAGCACGTTCTCCATCCAGTTCATGTAGATTTTTGAGAAACGCTCGGGGATAAACGACGTGTCGCCGCTCTTTACCGCCTCGATCGCGGGACCTGCCAGCGGCTTCATTTTAACAAACCACTGCTTGGAAATAATCGGCTCTACAGTCGTTCCGCAGCGATAGCATGTTCCTACGTTGTGGCTGTGATCCTCTACCTTGACGAGCAAGCCCTGCTCCTCCAAATCCTTTACGATAGCCTTTCTCGCGTCGTAGCGATCCATGCCCTCGTATTTGCCGCCGTAGTGGTTTATCGTGGCGTCGTCATTCATTACCTTGATTTGTTCGAGGTTGTGGCGCTTGCCGACCTCGAAGTCGTTGGGATCATGCGCGGGCGTGATTTTAACGCAGCCCGTACCGAACTCCTTATCAACGTATTCGTCCGCGATAACGGGGATTTCGCGTCCGACGAGCGGCAGGATAAGCGTTTTGCCTACAATATCCTTGTATCTCTCGTCCTCGGGATTTACCGCGACCGCCGTATCGCCTAAAAGCGTTTCGGGACGCGTCGTTGCGATTATTACATAGCCGCTGCCGTCCTTTATCGGGTACTTGATATGCCAGAAATGACCCGCCTGCTCCTGATGCTCGACCTCAGCGTCGGATAGAGCCGTGATGCAGTGCGGACACCAGTTTATGATGCGCGAGCCCTGATAGATAAGCCCCTTGTTATAGAGGTTTACGAATACCTCGCGCACCGCCTTCGAGCAGCCCTCGTCCATAGTGAAGCGCTCTCTGTCCCAATCGCACGACGAGCCTATTTTTTTAAGCTGATTTATGATCCTGTCGCCGTACATCTTCTTCCAGTCCCATACGCGCTCGAGGAATTTTTCGCGCCCCAGGTCGTAGCGCGTAAGACCTTCCTTCTCGCGAAGCTCCGCCTCGACCTTGATCTGCGTCGCGATACCCGCGTGATCCGTTCCCGGGATCCAAAGCGCGTTATAGCCCTGCATACGCTTGTAGCGGATCAAAATATCCTGAAGCGTTTCGTCGAGAGCGTGTCCCATATGAAGCTGTCCCGTTACGTTGGGGGGCGGGATCACTATGGTAAACGGTTCTTTCGAGTCGTCGGGTTCGGCGTGAAAATAGCCTTTTTCAACCCAGTTATTGTATATCCTGTCCTCAAATTCGGACGGATCATATGTTTTTGAAATATTGTTTTTGTCTTCCATTATATATTCTCCTTTGTTTTTATCACACATCTATTAAAAAAACCGCCAAAAACGCGATTACCGCTAACGCCAGTGCGGCGTATTTGACTCGCAGAACCATTCCTTCGGGCGGCTCCGTCTGCTTTGTAAACTTTTCTATAAAATATTTGCTTCTGAAATTCAAAAGAAGCGCGAAAAGTCCGAGCGCGAGAGCCAATATTTTTATAATCATTTCTGCTTCCCTCCAATCTCAGTCATCATTTTATTATTATCGCATTTTTATTCGAATTTGTCAAGGAATTTGGCGGATAAATCTCGAATTATTACATAGACTACTTCTAATTAAAATATTTTCGAATATTTTCGCGCAAACCGGAATATGTATAACTGATGACAATCAAATTAAATTACAACAGAGGAGGTCACACAATGACTACAGAATTACAAAACAACCAAGCAGCGGTCACAGGAGAAATCGAGAGCGAATTTGCGCTCAATCATGAGATTTACGCGGAAAAATTCTATACCTGCACGCTGAAGATCCCGCGTCTTAGCGGAGCGTACGACAGCGTTCGGGTAATGATTTCCGAGCGCCTCATCATGGACGGAGAGTACAATGTGGGCGATATTGTGGAAGTAACGGGGCAGTTCCGCTCGTACAACAGCTATGAAAACGGCGACAACCGCCTGCTTCTGACGGTATTTGCGAAGGATATCCGCCACGCGGACGCGGACGAAACAAAAAATCCAAATTCACTATATCTTAACGGCTATATCTGCAAGCCGCCGATTTACCGCACCACACCGTTCGGGCGCGAGATAACCGACCTTCTGATAGCCGTCAACCGAAATTACAATAAATCCGACTACATACCCATAATAGCATGGGGACGCAACGCGAGATTCGCGAAAAATCTGAATGTCGGGGACAATGTTAAAATATGGGGACGAATACAGTCAAGAACCTATCAAAAACGCCTGTCGGAGGACGAGGTGGTGACCAAGACGGCGTACGAGGTTTCAATAAACCGAATGGAACTGGTGGAAGATACTCCAAATAAAGCCGATGAAAATAACGGGGAATAAATTCAAGAGGGGCACTAAAATTTTAGTGTCCCTCTTAGTTTTTTAATAAATTTGAGTTATCGCTTCCTCGATAGGCTCGCTGTTTTTATCCCATATCATATATTTATAATTCTCCGATTCCGGCAATTCGCATACCGAGCTTATTATGCCGTCAGCTACATCGGAATTATCACCTATTTTTACTTTGACAAGACGCATCTCGCTGTCATATTCCGCAAGGATAAGCTTTAATCCATTAAGCCTTTCATCGGCATCGGCTATCATAAATGTTATTTTTCCGTCACTGATCGTCCACATAAGCGCATGAGTCGGCGACGACGTCGGCGTTAAAGTAGGTGTCAATGTCGGCATTGGTGTCACTGTCGGCGTTAATGTAGGCATTGGGGTAGGTGTCGGTGTCGGTCTTGGTGTTGGCGTCGGTCTTGGTGTTGACGTCGGCGTTGGTCTTGGCGTTGGCGTTGGCGTCGGTCTTGGTGTTGGCGTCGGCGTTGGCGTCGGCGTCGGTCTTGGTGTTGGCGTCGGCGTCGGTCTTGGCGTTGGCGTCGGCGTCGGCGTTGGTGTTGGCGTTGGTCTTGGCGTCGGATTTACCTTCCAGCGCGCATAAAGTGTTAAATCGCTTGTTACCGGCGCATCGAAATTATAGCTTCTTGTCAGGTTTTCATCAATGTACCAACCGACAAAGCTGCAGCCCTCCATTGTCGGATCGGTCGGTTTTGCGACCTTCGAGTTGCCCTTTACTGTCTGATCCTCTATTTTGCTTCCGCCGTTTGTTTCAAATTTTACGGTGTATGTTTTGGTCGCCTCCAAATCAAAGAAGTTCACATCATATGTCAGCTCGGTCGGAGAACCGTCCGCACTGCTGTATATTCCCGAAATATTGACGGTAAATGTCTCTCCGTCGGCAATCGTTCCGAGCGAGTTTATGTCCGGTCTGAAAACGATCGCCTTTGACATGCCGTAATTATCATTGTCCACGGCGAGATGCAGGCTGCTGTCCGATAAGCCCGTTTCGCCCAAATTCGGCGTGTTCTTGTCAAATACCCACTTTTTTCCGTCGCTCGCACGCGTAAGCGTTATAACAAGACTGTTCTTATCGGGCGCTTTGTACGGATATCCCAAATTGATGCTCCAAGCGCTTTCGATCGGGCTAGATATATCGGTATCGGCGGCAAAATATTGAATCGGAAACGCGCCCGCCGAGGGCCACGCCACATATGAATCAAATCTGTTGCCGTAAACCTTTGTCGTACCGAATACATGCATATTTATTCTGTAACCGCTGTAGCTCGCGCCGGGATTTTGCGCGAAGCCTATACCGAAATTCTGATTTTCAGCTTTGATGATCCATCTTCTGTGTCCGACGCTCTCAATGTTGCTCACGCCGTTATCAAACATAAATCCCAGCACCGCCGAGGATATGTTTGACCTGCCCGCGGAAATATTCGCCTCGTTGCAGCCTTTATACGCAATTTCAAAAAAGCTGTCAGGCATATCGGCGGGCTGCGTCGGATAGTGATCAAACTGATTTGACGCCGCAAGCAAAACCGCGCCGTGCTGCGCTATTTCGTTAAGCTCGGGCAGAAAATCCGTTTCCTCATACGGAACTCCTGCAAGATATCGCACTACTTTCATCGCGTTTTTCGCGTCGTCTATATCCTCCTGATCGAGCGAGCCGGCGCTGTAAGGCGTGCTGAACACGGGAGCCGTGCTGTAGCGCGTCACCTTTCGGCTGTTAAACCCGCTGTGCGGATACTGTTCGATTATTGAGTTTATTTCTTCTATTGTGTTATCATGTTTTATTTCGATGCCCGCTCCGAAAACCTGCGGCTGCGCGCATATGCCGAAAACCGCCGCCGAAAGCAGCATCGAAGCAATTCTTTTTTTCATAATTATTTCTCCTTAATCTAAATTGTCCGGTACCGGTTCGCCGAATACCGGCAAACCGTTTTCGTCGTAATCAAATATCTTCGCGCGCGCATGGCGGTTCGGGTCGTGAAGCGGATCTCCCGAAATCTCCTTATAGTTGCGGCTGTGATATATCAGCACATCCCTGCCGTCCTCGGTGGTCGTAAAGCTGTTGTGACCGGGACCGTACTGGCTGTTTTCCTCGCTCGTTTTAAACACGGGCTTGTCCAGCTTGTGCCATGAGCTTTTATCGAGCAAATCCGAGTTCTCGTCAGCCCACATCATACCCATGCAGTAACGATGTCCCGTATCGGACGCGGAAAACGTCATTATGACCTTACCGTTTCGCTGCAGAACAGCGGGACCTTCATTTACTTTAAAGCCCTGCATTTCCCAGTCGTATTCGGGCTTTGTCAGCTTCACCGGCTCCGAGTCTAGCGTCCACGGATTTTTCATTGACGCGATATATATGCACGAGCCCTCGTCCTCGTCGCGCTTCTGCGCCCAGCAGGTATATTGCTTGCCGTTGTTTATAAAGCTCGTCATATCGAGAGAAAAGCTTTCACAGCCGACGTCTACCTTGCCCTTCTCGACCCATTCTCCCAAAATCGGATTTTCATCGGTACACATCAGCACATACGGGCGGAGCTTCCATATGTCCTCGCGGTCGCTCGCCGTAAAATATATATACCATACTCCGTCTATATAGTGCAGCTCCGGCGCCCACACATAGCCGCTCATAGGGCCCGCAAAATGATGTCGCCATACTACCCTTGAATTTGCGGTCAGCAATTTGTTCAGGCTTTTTGCGCACCGCAGTTCTATACCGCTGTACTGCGGAATGGAGCCGGTAAAATAATAATATCCGTCCGTGTGCCTGTAACACCACGGATCCGCCCTTTGATACACAAGCGGACTGTTATACTCATGTTCCTTGTCCATAAAAACCATACGCCTTTCCGATGGGGATATTTTTTCAAAATCAGAAACTATAATAACACTATACTCGCTTTTTTTCAAGTGTTTTTCCGATTTTTTGTATTAAAAAAATATTACAAAATCCGCATGCAAAAAAGCCCGCAAAACGTTCATTTTAACGGGCTTTCAATCACGCCTACCGCCTTATCTGCCGTCCGGCGTGATCAATTATGAAATTATCCTTATATATCAGCTCGGATACCGTTACCGGTTCATATTTTTCGCACAGAGTTTCCAAAATTTTCGGCAACACCGCGGCTGTGCTGTCCGTGCCGTTATGGAGAAGAATAATATCGCCGGCGGCCGTTTTCGAAGTGGAGCGCTCATATATGGACTCGGCGTCCGCGCCTCCGTAGTCGATGCCGTCAACCGACCATTGTATATACGTCCTTCCGCTTTCCTCGCATGCTTTTATCACGGCGTCGTTATAGCCGCCTGACGGGGCGCGGAACAAATACGGCTTTTCCCCCGCCGCGCTCTCCACCGCCAAATCGCATTTGTCCATATCGGACAGCATATCTTCCCTTGAGAGCTTAGTATAGTCCGCGTGGTTATATGAGTGATTTCCTATCTCGTGTCCCCTTTCACGGATTTTTTCGAGACTGCTTCCGTATTTTTCCGCCCAGTCGCCCGTGACGAAAAATGTCGCACGGCAGTTATACGCGTCAAGCGTATCGAGAATACTGTCGATATCGTCATTGTTCCAGGCGCAGTCAAAAGTCAGAGCGATTTTGTTATCATCGCGCTCTACACTGTAAATCGGAATTTCCCGACCGTTTACCGTGAATACCGACGCTGTTTTATTCATGGCAAAAAATAAAATCGGAACCGCTATAACCGCCGCGGCGGCTATAGCCAAATGCTTTGCGCGCACCACAAAAAAAGTCAAAGCCGTCTACCTCCTAAAATATAATCTTATATATTTTATTCGGCCGGCAAAAACTTTAGAACATGCTACAGAAGCCACGACGGCAGCGCGGAGGATTTGTTTTTCTTCTCCTCCCGTTCTTTTTGTGTCCCCGAAGTTTTTTGTGTCCCCGATTTTCTCGCGGTATGATTAGCTCGTTTTACTGTCCCCGATTTTATAAGCTCGAGCTGCTCGCGCTTCTCGTCCTCGGTTTCTATCGGCACGCTTAAAAATCTGCCGCGAAACAGTTTGCCATCCGCGCCGTGAGTTTTATTAAAATATCGGGCATAGCTTGTCGTGAGCGGCTTCATCGTCATTGAAATGCCGTCTTTTCCTTCCTTCACAACAAGATCAATTTCGGTTTTTTCAAGATTTATCCCGTAGATCTCGCCCGTTTCGAAGTATTTTTCCGCCATTTTTCGAAATGTTTCTTTGTCCGCGTCATCCTTAAACAATTCCTCTCCGCGCAGCGTCACGCGGTACATGCCCGATTTACTCAGCTCTCTCGCCTGTCTTGCCATTTTTCTTACCTCCGTTTTCCGTAATATATCGACTTCATCGTCACTTTATACTTATATTTTAACACAAAATCCACGGGGACACAAAAACATTTTTATGTCCCTTTCATTACAATTTAAAGACAAGTAATATATGTCCGCATTTTTGAATAATTATCAGTGATACAAATTTAATCATTAACATCAACCGCAGAAAGGGACGAAGGACTATGCAAACATACCACGACCTTACAATAAAAGAAACGGAAGAAAGGCTCGGAACCGATACAAAAAACGGGCTGAGCGCCGCAGAAGCCGAAAAACGTCTGAAAAGCTTCGGGCGCAACGAGCTTAAGGAGAAGAAGAAAAAGGGCATTTTTCGGCTGTTCATAGAGCAGTTCAACGACTTTATGATTATCATTCTGCTGACGGCAGCCACTGTGTCATTTCTCACGTCGCTGATGCAGGGAGAAGCTGATATTACGGAGCCTGCAATCATTCTCGCAATCGTTGTGCTCAATTCTCTTTTGGGCTGCATTCAGCAGCGGCGCGCGGAAAAATCGCTCGAAAGCTTAAAAAAGCTGTCATCGCCGCATGCGCATGTGATCCGAGGCGGACGCGAGATAGTTATAAACGCCGCCGAGGTCGTACCGGGCGATATCGTAAAGCTCACAGCGGGCGACCTTGCGGCAGCCGACTGCCGGCTCATAAGCTCCAATAATCTCACCGTTGACGAAAGCTCTTTGACCGGAGAATCCATGAGCGCCGAAAAAAGCGCATCTGAAACTCTCAGCCGCCTTACCCCGCTTGCGGAGAGGCGCAATATGGTTATGTCCTCCACGTCAATTACCGGCGGAAACGGCATGGGTATCATTGTCCGGACAGGTATGGACACGGAAGTGGGACAAATCGCGTCCATGCTGCTTGACAGCGAAACGCCGCAGACGCCGCTTCAAAAGCGGCTTGCCGATACGGGCAAAATTCTCGGAGTAGCGGCGCTGCTCATATGCTGTGTGATATTTCTTATCGGAATTTTAAAGCATCTGCCGCCGTTTGATATGTTTATAACCTCGGTTTCTCTTGCCATAGCCGCAATTCCCGAAGGACTGCCCGCGATCGTCACCATAATGCTCGCGATAGGCGTAATGCGCATGTCGAAGCACAACGCCATTGTCCGCAATCTCCCGTCTGTCGAAACGCTCGGCAGCGCGTCCGTAATTTGTTCCGACAAAACAGGCACGCTTACGCAAAATAAAATGACGGTTACGGATATATATTCAAAGGATGAACTGCTGACCCTGCGTCTCGGAGCGATGTGTTCCGACCTGGAAGGCAATCCGACGGAAAAAGCGATTATAAATGCCGCCGCCGAACGGGGCGTCTCCAAATCTGAGCTTGACCGAAAAAAGCCCCGCATCTCCGAGATACCGTTCGACTCGACCCGCAAGCGTATGGCGACTCTCCACCGCGACGTTCACGGCACGACCACTATCGTCAAGGGAGCCGTAGAATTTGTTCTTCCGCTATGCAGCAGATTTTTTAACGGTCAAAAATCCGTTCCGATATCGGGAGCGGCAAAGCGGAAAATACTGGCTGAAAACGATAAAATGACATCCTCGGCGCTGCGCGTTATCGCTGTAGCGTACAAAACCGGCGCAGACAGTAAAAATCCGACGGAAAACAACCTGATTTTTGTAGGTTTACTCGGCATGCAGGATCCTCCGCGCCCCGAAATCGCCGAAGCCGTAAGGGTGTGCCGCCGCGCGCGGATACGTCCCGTTATGATAACCGGCGACCACGCCGAAACGGCGTTTGCGATAGCGCGTCAAACAGGAATCGCTCAGCTGAAAAGCGAGGTCATAACAGGCGCGGAGCTTGACTCAATGTCCGATGACGCCCTTAGAAAATGCATCGGCGGCTACAGCGTTTTCGCAAGGGTCACGCCGTCGCACAAGGTTCGAATCGTCAAGGCTCTTCAGTCTAACGGCGAGATCACCGCGATGACCGGAGACGGCGTAAACGACGCGCCCGCGCTGTCGGCCGCCGATATAGGCTGCGGTATGGGCGGCGGCACGGACGCGGCAAAATCGGCTTCGGATATGATTTTAACGGATGACAATTTTGCCACCATAGTATATGCCGTCAAAGAGGGGCGCGGAATTTTCGTGAACATAAAAAAGGCGGTCCAATTTCTGCTTTCAAGCAATATCGGCGAAATCCTTACGGTTTTTTCCGGCATTGTTTTCGGCTGGAGCTCACCGCTTACGGCAATTCAGCTGTTATGGGTAAATCTTGTAACTGACTCGCTTCCGGCGATAGCGCTCGGGCTCGACCCTTGCGGCGACGATATTATGCAAAAACCGCCCCGACCGCCCAAAAAAAGTATGTTTGCAGACGGTCTGTGGGCTGCCATAATTATTGAAGGTCTTATGGTCGGCGCGTTGGCTCTGCTTGCCTTCTCCATCGGAGCAAACGTGTTCGGCGATATAACCGTCGGCAGGACGATGTCGTTTGCGGTACTCAGTCTTTGTCAGCTCGTCCATGCGTTTAATATGCGCAGCGAAGGTTCCGTATTGGGCGCGGAGCTTTTCAAGAATCCGTACCTTCTGCTTTCGCTCGCAATCGGAGCGGTAATGGAAACAGCGGTTATAATGCTGCCGCCGCTTGCTAAAGTATTCAACGTCGTTTCGCTCGGATGTATACAATGGGCAATAGTCGCCGCGCTGTCCGTAATGCCGCTTATCATTGTGGAAATTCAGAAATTCGTAACGTATTTGTTTAAAAAGTAGGGGATCATCGCAGCCGAGAAAGCGGCGTCACGGATATTGCGTCAGCCGTATTATGGTATTTTTCCGATTTGAAAAATTTTTGCAAAAAATATTGCATTTTTTAAACTTTTATTGTATAATAAGAAAGACGTAAAAGTAACCAAAGAGGGTTTAGGACGTTTGTCCTATACCCTCTTTTATTTTTCGTAAAAAGGAGATGCTATGATGATTACGGAAAATGAATGTATTTCTAAAGCGTTGGAGGATTATCTCGAAGCGATATATGAGCTCTCGGCAAAGCAGGCGACAGTGCGCATTACCGATATCGCGCTGCATTTAAACATTTCGAAACCAAGCGTAAACCGAGCGGTAAACGCTTTAAAGTTGCGCGGCTACGTTTCTCACGAGCCCTACGGAGATATTCACCTCACCGAAAAGGGAATTGAAGCGGGAGGCTTGCTTTCGGACAGGCATAAAATGATAAAACAATTTCTCGTCACGGTACTGAAGATGAGCGCCGATGACGCGGAGGACGAAGCTTGCCGCATGGCGCACTGCGTGAGTCAAAAAACTGTTGACCGAATGACTTGTTTTATGAAAAAATAAATCAATAAAATTCATTCTTAAAAGCAGAAACAGCCGGTATACCGGCTGTTTCTGCTTTTTACCGAAATTCATCATTTAATTAAATCGTTTTTTCATGGATAAATATTGTTCTTTGTTTTATTACCTCCGATAAACCGAATATTATAAGAATAAGACTCATAACATAAACAGGAATATATGATATATACAACGATATTTTCTCGTCTGCCGCGCATAATGAAAAAATCATCGCAAACATAGCCGCATATATATAATTCATTACCCGTTTATCCGCCTTCGATAAAAATATTATAAGAGGCAAAGACATATATATTCCAGTGTAAATTCCGCTCCAGAGCGGACATAAAATTGATATACTTATAATAAGATAAACTTTGCCCCATAAGTTTCTCTGCCCAAAAACAGATATTGTCGCAAGAACAAAAAACAAAACATCGCAAACGATCGAAATTATTTCGTTCCCTTCATGTCCTGTTAATGAAGCTATATACATGTATAATGATTTTATACTCGAAACAGTAACATACGAACTGGATTGTATCGCTAACTGATTCAAGAAAAATAACTTGATGCCTTCAAAACCGCCAAAGAAAGCAAACGGCACAAAGAAAAACAGAATACCGTATATAATAAGGCGCACGGTCTGTTTCCATCGTTTTTCCGCTATATACAGCAGTCCGAACACAGCAGGATACACCTTAACAGCAGCTGCTGCCGCTATCATAACAAGTGCAAGCTCCTGATGAGATTTTTTTTCACTGCTGCGCAGAATCATCGCCCACATAAGCAGAATGCATGCCAAAATTACAGAGTTTCCTCTTTCCAAAACTCTGAATATGAAAATATTGGAAGCAACTATTGTAAGTATAGTGAATAACGGTCTGCACTGTCTCCTCATATCCAGCTGTTGTATCATTTTTATTATTGTTATAGCAAAAATTATCCCCACAATAACACAATACCACACATATAACAACAGCGCAGACGGCGCAGTGGCACCGGCGTCATACATAATTATTGAATCGGCGGGAATAATCAGCCCGAAAAATCCGTACATAAAATAAATTAACGGTGGAAAACACGCATGCTGACTGGCTGAATAAACATTTTCCCAACCATTTGAGCTTACATATTTGATATGATTAAAAAAATCCATATATTTATCTTCTCCTGTATAATAAGAGAAAACTCCGCCGCGTGTACTTACCATAATAAATACCGAAACAGCCGCAATCACTGTCCATACAACATAAAATACGCTCTGCGGATTAGGTAGCCTGCTATATTTAGAAACTTTATAATTCCAATGTTGATTTGTTTTTGTATTTATCAGCATTTTGTAACGCACCCCTTTTTTTCGTCTCCGCTCTGTTCAGCTTAATTTCAAAATTCTGCTTGTCCTTCCGCACAATCGTGGATAAAATCAGTCCCGAAAAATATGCAAGCAGCGCGGCAATCACGCAGAATCCGCCGCTGGTGCGGTCAAATCGTCCTTTAGCTCGTCGAGCAACCACCTGTCGATTTGATTGTCCTTTTCCTTGACGAGTTTGTGATATATAGGAGGCTTTATGTCCATCAGTATGCTTCAGTGGAAAAACTCGAATATTACGCCTCAACAAGCTTCAGTCTGTCAACGCTTTCGCCCTCACAGTGCGCGAGAACATATGCGTAAAACATTTATGCGCCTGCTTGTCAAACTCGGCAACCCCCATAGGGGCGGATATGGTCATTCTATTGCCGGATTGACGCGGTATATCCAACTCCCTTATCATTTCCCTGTTTACTTGAGAATAAGGAAAATATTAATATAAACGGCACACACTCAATAAGGAACAGTATAAAGCGCGGATCTTGTGACGGTACGCTTATAAACAGCAGCAATATGGCTATCGCCGGCACAGCGACTGCAAACAGATATTTGTATAATTTTTTAATTATCAAAATCACTATTGACAATATAAGCATGAACAGCCACAGTCCTCCTCTCCAATAAAAAGGATTCAACAAAGCATTTCCGGATGAAGTGTCAGAGAAATTCCGCATTAATACTGTACTTACAGTTTTATTAAATGCTTCATCCGTTATCGGCGGCCACTCATATCCGTCGGCAGGTCTGCTGATTTCCCACAAAATGGACGTAATATCAAAAGCCGAGCTGATGTACTTCTGAGGATACTTAAACAACCATTTTAAATTAAGCATAATAATATCTCGTCCTATTTTGGGATCGTTCAATTTTTCTATGTTATTACCTACCCCCCCCCAAGTTCTTGACAGCGTATCCGCCCAATATCGGTTTGACGCGGAATATTCCCGCCATTGTTGAAGCGGTATTACTTGCTCCATAACCTCAACGTCTTTCTTGGGAATATCTTCCACCTTATTGGCAACAGCTCCTATCATATACATAGGAACAGAGTATTTTACATATGCCGGATTTTCAGTTGCATGAAGAATATTTCTTGAAACAACATTATTAACAAAGATTGATGCACATACGACAACCAGCGCTATAGCAAGAACTCTGGTAAACTTCTGCTTCTTTATGAATTTGTACACACACCATGCAATCAATACCGCAAAAATCGAAACCCAGCCCGCATGTCTGAATATAGATACTCCAAATCCCGACAATGCTATCTGCACCGCGAGCTTTAAAGTAAGCTCCTTGCGGTCCAAAGCGTCAATAAATGATAATACAAACAATAATAAACACATACAATATATAACGTCTTTTATTAAAAATCCGTTATATATTGCGGGCGAAAAGATTATCGCAGTAATCAGGCTGTATATCATGCATATTTTTTTTGAATGAAATCTCCTGTATAAAATATCTATTGCATAGTTGCATATATATATCCAAAATATACATTGAAATACAAATATTATGTTTATATTAGTCGAGTTCATTGAAAAAATCCTTGTGAAAAGAAGATATCCTATAGTGTGCCATTCATCCCAATTCGATTCTGCTGACGCCGACCAAACGCCCGCCGGATCTGCATTGAGTTTTTCGACAATAGTATATGATCCCAACAGATATGCAACAGAAACACAGACAATCGGAATAGTAATATAATACAGACCGATATATTTTATTTTTTTAAGCTTCTGCTCCTGTATATTTTTCTCGCCCGTTGCGTATGATAAAACCGTATATAACAAAATATACAGCGCAATAGCAAGAAATGCCGTAAACACGATGCAAAAGATAACTTTAATAAATGCATTATCCGATGTGAATTTTGCATATATTTCAAACACGGTTAATTGCAGCAGGAATAAAATTGTTAATACAACCGATATCAGCGACAAATTTTTATCAAATTTACATTTCTCATACGCTCCGTTAAATATCATCGCTGACGCAGCGGCAAAAGGAATCATCGCAAACATATAGGCTCTTGCGGCATATTGCTCAGGCGTTGATAAAATTATTATAATCCATGCAATAAATATATATTTTAAAATTTTGCATATTACATGTTTTTCAACATTCATAATAAACTCCTCCCGGTTTTATTTAATAACTTTATATAGACTCTTTTCGTTCTACGGCATTCATTGTAACCGCATTCCATTCTTGTATTCTCTCAACCTTATTTTGTCTTAATATTCTTTAATATATTTTCCGTTTGATTCAGCTTAATTTCAAATCCCTGCTTGTCCTTCCGCACAATCGTGGATAAAATCAGTCCCGAAAAATATGCAAGCAGCGCGGCAATCACGCAAAATCCGCATATTATAAGCGTAGGTATCTTTGGCACCAATCCCGTTTTCAGGTATTCCACAAATACCGGAATAAAGAATATAAGCGATATCAGCATCAGCACCGCCGCGATGATCGAGAAAAAGTGAAGCGGTTTATAATTTTTATAAAGCTTTACTATTGTCGCTAAAACCTTTAATCCGTCCGAATATGTGTTAAGCTTGGACTCACTGCCCTCCGGACGGTCTCTGTAATCTATCACAACGTTTTCAACATACATTTTTTTATCAACGGCATGAATGGTCATATCCGTTTCAATTTCAAAACCGCTCGATAAAACCGGATATGTCTTAACAAAGTTATAGCTGAACGCGCGATAACCCGTCATAATATCCTTAATATTTGATTTAAACATCCTGTTTATGGCAAGTCTTACGATTGAATTTCCAAAATTGTGAAACGGTCTTTTATTTTCGGTAAAATATGTGGACGAGAGGCGGTCGCCGACAACCATATCCGCCTTGTCTTCAAGTACCTTTTTTACCATTTCTGGCGCGGCTTCCGCGGGATATGTGTCATCGCCGTCTACCATTATATAGCACTCGGCATCTATTTCTCTGAACATACGTCTTATCACGTTACCTTTTCCCTGCACCGGCTCTTTTCTTACTATAACATATTCGCCAAATTTTTTGGCTGTCTCCGCGGTCTTATCTGTAGAGCGGTTATCGTATACATAAATAACCGCTTCCGGCAATACTCTGTGGAAATCGGTGATAACTTTGCCTATTGTCTTTTCCTCATTGTAGCATGGAATTAAAACTGCTATCTTGTCCATGATTTGTCTCCTTCTCGATTTAGCACTCTCAGCACTCTTAGCAATTATTTTCAAAGAATACCATATATAATATATATCAGCTCGCAGAGTTTGTCAAGAAATAACGCCCGTATTGTGAAAAAAATTGTATATTTCCTTAAAATTTCAAAAAAACTATTGACAAACAGAAATAGGTTTGCTATAATAGTCAATGTCGCTGAACGGAAATTGGTGACATTCGGGAGTTTAGCTCAGCTGGGAGAGCATCTGCCTTACAAGCAGAGGGTCACAGGTTCGAGCCCTGTAACTCCCACCAATGGCCCGGTAGTTCAGTTGGTTAGAACGCTAGCCTGTCACGCTAGAGGTCGTGAGTTCGAGCCTCATCCGGGTCGCCATTTGCTTCTGTAGCTCAGTCGGTAGAGCAAGGGACTGAAAATCCCTGTGTCGGTGGTTCGATTCCACCCGGAAGCACCAAAAACCATAATCTCGCATATAATGGATTATGGTTTTATATGCGGGAGTGGCTCAGTGGTAGAGCGTCACCTTGCCAAGGTGAACGTCGCGAGTTCGAATCTCGTCTTCCGCTCCATTACATAGGATAAATGCAGGCACCGCCTGCATTTATTCAACTTTGGCGCCATAGCCAAGTGGTAAGGCAGAGGTCTGCAAAACCTTTATTCCCCGGTTCAAGTCCGGGTGGCGCCTCCATTCAAAAGGTGCTGCGGCTTAAAAAGATTTAGGTCGCGGCGCTTTTTTATTCATAAAAAACAGGCTTTGATTTGTATAGGATATAAAAATGAAAAAGTTTATAATAATTGTACTGATTTTAGTAATCGGTATATGTGTGGTAAATTCCGAAACGGATTTTTTCCTCAATTTCGGAAAATACGCTCCCGCCGTCGAGGAACGCTACCCCGAGCAGGTGGAAAAATTATCGGAATTGAGCGAAAAGCTTTTGGATATCACAAGCAAGATCCCGTCGCCCGCTGAGATCGCGGCTATGATAAAACACGAGGAGCTGCCTATAGATCCGTCAGATGTTGCCGTAAACGCATATATCGAAAACAGCCCCATGCTTTCGTTCTATCCGAGCGAAAATATCGGCATGATGTTTACCGAGAGCGGCGAGCTTGACATTTTCGGCATAACCGCCTCCACGGACAAGTCCAATCTTATCGCGTGCGTGAATACTCTCGGCGGCGAAACGCTTGAACAAACCTCTTTTTCGGTTGACGGGATGCGTGAGTTCAACAAGCTCATAGACATTCCCGAAACAGAAGAAAACGAGCTTGAAATCACCATTTATACCGGCAGCCGCCCTTACGGCGAATTTGCAAGCTGGGTTTATAACTACGTCTACATTGAGCGCGGCGAAAACGGCTGGCAGCTGAAAAATTCTCCGGTCTACGACAATAACAAGGCTCTTTTTGAAAAGGAAAAATCAACAAGCGAGGCGCTCAAACGCACCCCGTCGATACAATCCGAAAGCTCCGGAATCAAATCGATCGCAGAGCAGCTTTCTCAAAACTGTACTACGGATTATGAAAAGCTTTTGGCGTTTCATGATTGGGTCTGCGCGTACATCTATTATGACATTGACAGTCTGAACGCGCCCGAAACCCCGCCGTATGAAGCCGAAGAGGTAGTCCGCAGCCGCAAAGCCGTGTGTCTGGGCTACGCGACGTTATACGCGGCATTGTGCAGAAGCGTGGGTATTCCCTGCAACGTCGTTTCCGGCTATGCTTTGGGCGTTGGCGACGACACCGCGTGGACGGACGCTACCATAATCACCGATATGCAGAACCACGCGTGGAACGAGGCATATGTTGACGGGCGCTGGATAATAATCGACACAACATGGGACAGCCCCAATAAAATCCAAAACGGAGAAATGAAAACGGAAAACGAGGTTTCGCATCTGTATTTTGACGCGAATTTACAATTTTTCTCGTCGAATCACAAAATAATAGAATACTCGAAAAGAAGGTAAAAAGATGATTGAAATAAAAAAAGCTGCATTGGACGCGGACATAAAGGCTATAGCGGATTTGGCGAGCGTGATTTGGCACGAGCATTTCACGCCGATAATAGGCGAAGCACAGGTTGAGTATATGCTCGACAAATTCCAGTCGTACCGCGCGATTTCGGACGCCGTTAAAAACAACGGCTACATATATTATATGGCGTACGACGACGGCGAATTTTGCGGCTATATCGGAATACAGCCCGAAGGAAGCGCCGTGCTTCTCAGCAAAATCTACGTCGAAGCAAGCCATCGCGGCAAGGGCATCGCGAAAAAGATGATAGAAACGGTCAAAGCGGATTACGCCGATTACGACAAGCTGTGGCTCACGGTAAACCGCCACAACGACGGACCTATCGCGGCATACAAAAAGCTCGGCTTCGAAACAGTCCGCACGCAGGTAGCCGACATAGGAAACGGATTTGTGATGGACGATTATATTATGGAATACAAAATGAATAAATAAAGCAAACGGAACGGCATTATTAGCGCCGTTCCGTATTTTTTTGTTCTTATCGGCTTATGCTCTGCGAGGATTCCGCCACCGTAAACGTATTCGTCGATTCGGGAGTAAGCGAAATTGTGAAGCCGTCCGCGTTCTTTTTTATCGTCGCCTTTCGTATGCGTATATCATTCAGATAAGATACACCGAAGCTGCGGCGCGGAGCAAGGATCGACGCGGAAAGCGTGTTTTCCGACGCGTACGCCTTAAAGACCTCAAATGAAGAATAATTATATTTCGAATCGCGGTATTTATTGTCGGTACCCTTCAGGATATAATAGCAGTCCTTTTCGAATTTCTCTCCTTCGGCGAGCGAAATCTCCTGTATACCCCACGATTTATTATATCTCGTGTACGTTCCTGGATTTATTTCATCGCCTTCAACGACTATGTCAATATTCGATATATCAATATCAAAGTAATATTCCTTATCCTCGTCGAGCTTATAATATCCGCATCGTATCGCCGTCTGTTTTTTGTCCGGAGACGCGGCAAGATATCCAACAACCTCATATCCGTCATATCCGTCACCCGCATAGCCGCCTGCGCTTTTCTCGATTCCGTCCGCTCCGATAAGATATGTGGCTGACATATAATCCTTTCCCTCTAAAAAGCTATATTCCTCCGGTAAAGTCCAGCTTATTGATAAATCGTCGGCGATCACCGCGTTTACCGGAATTTCGATTTTTTCCCTTGTCGGTCTTTCCGTAGGCTCGGGTCTTTCACGCCTGCTCGTTATCTCGTCAAACAAACGGTACGGATTTACGCCGTCATAGCCGCCTCTTTCATAACCCGTGAAAAGCGCCTTATGAAGAATATTATAAAACTCATCGCGCTCGATCGGCTCGTCGGCGCTGCTTTGATCAACGCTTTCGATCAAGCCCTTTTTATACGCCGTCTCGTATATTTCCTCCTTAGCCGCGGGATAATTTTCAGTCATGTTATCCGTGCAGCCGTAGGTATTGCCGACAAGCCGCGTTATGTAAAGCAGCGCCTCGAAATTCGTTATATCCGAATCCAATTTCAATTTGGGTATATCATTATACGCGATTATACTGTTGTTCATATCCATAAGCATCATCTTTATTTCGTCGTCAAGATAATCCATTGACGAGAGCGTATCGCCGAGATACCAAATCGCCAGTATACTGCTCGTTCCTTTAAATCCTCCCGCGTTCGCTATGGTCTTGAGGGCTTCGAGGACCGTGATATTTCCGCCCTTATTCAAATCGTCGGCGCTTACGATACCGAGCTCGGAGAGAATTTCGCGCGTCGTGTCCTCATAGAATAACACATCCTTGCCCGAAATGAGGTTGTAAAACCGCCAAGCCGTCACTATAGCCTGCTCGCGGCTGACCGTTTCCTTCGGAGCGAGTTGAGTATCGGACACGCCCTTGATGATACCCATTCCGACCATCGCGCTTAAGCCCTCCTCCGCCCATGACGAAGCTTCGCAGCTGTCATCAAACGCTTTTAGATCCGCGCCCGACGGCGTAAGATCCTCAGCCTTTAACAGCTTGTACATCATGACCGCCATCTGCTCGCGCGTGATTTTTTCATCGGGAGCGAACTCCGTTTCCGATACGCCGTTCACAACGCCGATAGTATACGCAAGCGCGACATAGTAGGCGTTTGTGTCCGAAAATACGAATTTCACTTCCTCGTCGGGAAGCCCCTTAGTGTGCATATAAATTTTCGAAACAAGCGAACAAAACTCGCCGCGAGTAATATCCGCGCCGAAATTACTGAGCAAAATGGGATCAACGATTCCCGCGACATTTGCCTTAGCTATTTCCTTTCGCGCCCATTCGGAAGCGTCGGATATGTCTTCCGCAAGCGCGGGCGCGGCGCAAAAATTCAGCGTCAACACCGCCGCCAAGATCAACAATAATTTTTTCATAACATATCTCCTCCTTATGTTTGATGCAATTATTATACCACGCTCCAAAAATAATTTCAAGTAACAGAACAGGCGGCTTTCGCCGCCTTAGAATCCCATATGTTTCAGATATAACTCATTAAATCTCCCGTCGTTTCCGAGTGTGATCTCACCGCTTATCCCGCGTATATGCCCGATCCGCTCCTCCCCGTTTTCAAGCGCGTATTTTACCGCCCCGCCGAGCGAACTGTTGCCGACAGTCTTCACTTTATCCTTCAGCTCCCGCGGCAGCAAGCCTATATTGCACGCCTTTTTCACGTCGATATTATATCCGAACCCGCCCGCGAGGTACACGGTTTCAATTTTGTCCACACCGCCGCGCTCCGCCGCCAAGATTTCAATTCCTGCGCGGATCGCCGACTTCGCCGTTTGCAGCTCGCGTATATCCTTTTGCGTAAATATCACGTTTTCGGCTAATTTGTAGCCGTTTTCGAAATATTTCCCCGCGAGCAAGCCTGTTTCGTCCATGATTTCCGCGTCCTTCAGCTCGGACAGCAGCTCGATCATGCCCGTTCCGCATATTCCGACGGGCGGCTTGTTGTTTATCGTCCGTATTTCGCCCGATTTTAAATCAACTCCGCATACCGCGCCGTCAACCGAGCCTACTCCACACGATATTTTTCCGCCCTCGAACGCGGGTCCCGCCGCGGCTGAGGCAACGACGATTTTCTCACCGTTCCCTATCGCCGTTTCGCCGTTTGTGCCGAGGTCGATAAACAGCGACACGCTTTCCGACTTGTCCATATCGCACATATAAATCCCGCTCGTGATATCGCCGCCGACAAACGCGGAAATCCCGCCTATGATCGTCGTTTCCGCCGCGATATCCGAGCCCGTAAGCTCGTCGAAGCCGATTTTTATCGTTTCCGTATGCTCCGCTTTAAACGGGAACGCGCCCAGCTCGCGGCAATCATAGCCCATCAGCAAATACACCATAGTCGTGTTCGCGGCAATCACAATTCTGTCGATTTTCCGTCCACCCGCGATTTTTTTCACGCCGCTGATAAGCTGGTACCGAATAATTTGCGCCATTTCACGTCCGCGCCCTCGGTTCGCCGCGTCGATCCTTGACAGCACATCAAGCCCGAACCTGCGCTGCGCGTTAAGCTCGGTGTGCGACGCTGTTATGACGCCGCCCGAAACGAGCTGAAACGCGAGCGTTGTCGTACCGATATCAACGCATACAATATTTTCTTCCGATTTCGCCGAAGCCGCGTAATCATGCCCCGACAGAGCGGCGAAATTGCCGTTTATCGGCGCGCTTCGGCGAGGGCAGTCGGTTATCGGACACTTTGAGCAATCGTGCTGAGCGTTAAATACGCGGCTGTCGTCCGTAAGCTCCAGTATATATCCCATACTTTTCGCGGGCTTGAACATAAACCCGTCGGTAAGCTCCACGCCGCAGTCCCCGATTTTATCGAGAATAACGCGCTGACCTTCAAGCTCCATATCCGTCGGAGCTTCGAGCCGCCTTTTCACGCCCATTCCTATTTTCGCGCACTCTGCTTTCACGCGTTCGGCGAGAACCGCGTCCGCTTCAAACAGATACTCGTCTGCCATAGCGCTCACAACCAGCCCGCCGAGCGCCTCGCCCTTATCGAAAAGCGATTTCGAATATTCCTCCGCCGCTCCGCCGACTGTCAGCAGACAATACGCCCTATCCCCGTCAAAGCTCGCGAAAGCAAGCGGCTCAAGCATATACTCGACCGCCTTAAACAGACCGTCAAATTCCCCGCTCACCCGCTCATAAGCCGCGCTCCCCTCCGCGCACCCCAGCGCGCGAAGAACGGCGGATTTGTTTGGTTTTATGTTGAAATTTGTTATTTTAATTAGATTGGTCATATTTCATACAAAAGGGCTGCTGCGCAGCCCTTTTTAATTACTTCTTCAAATGGAACGCCTCAATAATATCGTCTATCTCTTCATCATTTATCGCCACAACGCTGCCCAGGTCGCGCGCCGCGATTATCGCTCTCGCGCTGTACTCGGCAACCTCTAAACGGTCAAACGCGTCGAGCAGGCTGTTGCCCGTTACTATTACGCAGTCGTTTTTAACGATTGCAATCGGCGTGTTTTCCTGGAATACCTCCGCCGTTTCAACAGGCTTCATATAGTTCGCGCCAAACTCGAGCTTCGGGATATTGCGCATCAGTATGTAGCTTTCGGGTATTGTCCGCGAGTCGATTTCCTGGTCGGAAACCGCGAACGCCATCAGGCACGGCGGGTGCGCTATGATGATCGAGTTGATATGCGGGTGCTGCTTGTAAATCTCTCTGTGAAGCGCCACGCTGCGGCTCGGGATCTTACCGAGCTCCTTGTAATCGCCCTCTATCTTTACGATATCCTCCGGCTCAAGATACTTTCTGTCCTTATCGCACGGAGTTATGATAAACGAGTCGCCGTCCATTCGGCGCGAGAACGTACCCTGCGTGCTCGTGAAAAGCTGCTGATTGTACGCGCGCTTGATAAGACCGCACATCTTGCGGCGCTCGTCCTTTTCCTCACTTGAAATGTTGTTCGCTACGAACTCGTTCATGCTGACGTGCTGGCGCGATTTGTACCATTCGATCTGCTCGTCGGTAAGCGGCGAGGGCTTGCCTATCTGATACGCGTCTATTTCAAGTCTCGCGCAGAAATCAAGCGTTTCAAACGCCTTAAAGGCGTTAAACATCGTGTCCGAGCCTACGACAACGCCGTGGTTTTCGAGCACGACGGTGTTAAATCCCTTCGCAAACTCAGCCGCAATCTTATCGCCCAAATCGGTACTTCCCGGCAGTCCGTACTTTGCAAGACCTATATCGCCGCACGAGAATTTTACGTTCGGAATAAGATTGGTGTCCGGCATTTTTCTCACGATACTGAACGCCACAAGCGCGGGCGGATGAGCGTGAAGCACCGCCTTCAAATCGGGACGCGCCTTATAAATTCGCTGGTGGAACGGATACTCACTCGACGGCTTGTGATTGCCGACGATCGTTCCGTCGGGCTTGATGCAAACCATATCGTTTCTCGTAAGGCTGCCCTTGTCAATACTGCCCGGCGTTATCCAGATATCGCCGTTATCGTCAAGGATTGACAGATTTCCGCCCGAGGTAGTCGTCATGCCGTAGCCGTAGATACGCTCCATGAACATAACGAGCTGGTCGGCGGGGTGAATTAAGTTAAGATTCATAAAAATTCCTCCTTTTCATATTACATATTTATTTAATTATACCATATTTTTCTTCGATTTGCTATAGAAAAAACCGACAAATAAAAGAATATTACCGTTCCTTATCTGTATCTGAGTTGAACGCTTCCGAGCGCGGCGGTATATTCGTTCATTTTTTCCTCTATAGCCGCCTTCTGCTCGCCCTCCGCGATTTTCGGCTGATAGTTGTTATAATCGTCGGCAGAAGAAATGCGGCACGGTATTATCTCTACATTATCATCGTCGAGAAGCGTACCGTTGTCGAACGTAAATGTTTGGCGGTATATGACCGTATCCTTGTCGGATGGGTTGTCGTTGCCGCCGAAGCAGAAATTACCGAGGCTGTATGCGATATACCGTCCTTTATATTTTTCGATTCCCTGCAAAACGTGCGGATGTGTTCCTATTACAAGATCCGCTCCCAAATTGATCGCCCTGTGCGCCAAGGCTATTTGATCCTCGTTCGGAGCCGTCTCCTTTTCAATACCCCAATGAATACTCAAAATCACTAATTGCGCTCCCTGTGATTTGAGCGACGATATCACGCCGTCCATTGTCTGCACCTGCTCATCGTTAAGCGCGTTCACGCCGGCAAGTCCGACAACAATTCCGTTTATATTTGTGATAGCGGGGATTTCGTTGCGGAAATTGAGTATACCCGCTTGGTCGAGATATGTCTGCGTATCCGTCAGACTGATATCTCCGTAGTCGGAGGAATGGTTATTCGCCAAATTCGCCGCCTCTACGCTCGAGGTGGTAAGAATATTCACATAATCCGGATCGCCTCTGAAAGCGAATGTCTTATCCTCGCGCTCGCCCTGAGTGGAGAGTGTTCCTTCGAAATTCACAATAGTCAAATCGTCCTCGGCAAATATCGGCGACACGTTGCGGAGAAAATAGGAATAATCATTATTCTGCTCCTCAACCATACTCACAAAACTGCTTTCCTCGGGAGCGTTTATATCCGTTCCGAACGTGCAGTCTCCCGCCGCCGTAATTGTCACAGTGGAAACAGGTGACGCTGACGCGTTGATGTCGTTCGGCAGAGCAGTGGCGTTGATGTCGTTTTGCTCTGTTTTCGGAGCTGAAAAATATCCGACAGCCGCCTGAATTACTCCGGCGGCGAAGAGCAGCACCGCCAAAATTACCAGTATTTTACGAATATTCATTTTTATTTCTCCAATTTTCATAAACTTCTATAATAAAGTTTATTCCAATATGGTAAATTTGTCAATATTAAATTACAATTTTATTAAGTTTATTGACTATTCCCAATTATAGTTATAAAATATATATAATGACACAATATAAGGAAAACGGAGGGATTTTTTATGAGTACATTAGAAAATTTTGCACCTTTTGCGGTGCTGGCATGCGCAATTATAGCGCTTGTATTTTCATGCTATCAGTTCTATTCGGTAAAGAGCAAGCCGGAGGGAACGGATGCCATGAAAGGTATAGGACAAAAAATAAGAAAGGGCGCCATGGCGTATTTGAAGCGTCAGTATAAGACGGTAGGCATATTCTTTGCCGTAATGTTCGTTATACTGCTCGTGCTGGCTTTGACCGGCTTCTTAACGCCGTTCGTGCCGTTCGCGTTTCTCACCGGCGGCTTCTTCTCGGGACTTTCCGGTTTTATCGGAATGAAAATCGCGACATATGCGAACACGAGAACTGCCGAGGGCGCGAGACAGGGACTTAACAAAGGACTTAAAATCGCGTTCGCGTCGGGTTCCGTTATGGGACTTACCGTTGTAGGTTTGGGACTTCTCGACATAAGCATTTGGTTTATACTCCTGAAATTTGTGTTCAAGCTCGGCGTTGAGGACATAATGGCGGCTATGCTTACGTTCGGTATGGGCGCGAGCTCGATGGCGCTGTTCGCGCGTGTCGGCGGCGGTATATTTACAAAAGCAGCCGATGTAGGAGCTGACCTTGTAGGTAAGGTCGAGGCGGGCATTCCCGAGGACGACCCGAGAAACCCCGCATGTATAGCCGATAACGTAGGCGACAACGTGGGCGACGTTGCCGGAATGGGCGCCGACCTTTATGAGTCATATGTAGGCTCTATAATATCATGCGGTGCGCTCGCGGCTGCGGCGGGACTCGGCTTTAACGGCGTGCTCGTTCCGATGCTCATCGCCGCGATAGGCATACTCGCGTCGATCATAGGCACGTTCTTCGTATCGACGAAGGAGGGCGCGAACCAAAAAGCGCTTTTGGGCTCCTTAAGGCGCGGCACATACGCGGCGGCGATTTTATCCGCGATAGGCTCGGCTGTGCTGATATTTACGCTTCTGCCCGACAACTCAAACGTATTTTGGGCGGTTATTTCCGGTCTTGTGGCGGGCGTTTTGATAGGATTTTTCACCGAGTATTACACATCCGATTCATACAATCCGACAAAAAAGCTTTCCGCCTCGTCTCAGACGGGTTCGGCTACTATCATAATAGACGGTATCGCGCTCGGTATGTTATCGACGGCGATTCCCGTAATTATAATAGGTATTTCAATTATTATAAGCTTCTTCACAGCGGGCGGAGCGGGCAGCTTTGAAAGCGGCTTGTACGGCGTTGGACTTTCCGCCGTCGGAATGCTTTCAACTCTCGGAATCACGCTTGCCACCGACGCTTACGGACCGGTTGCGGACAATGCCGGCGGTATAGCGGAAATGTCGGGACTTCCGAGCGAGGTACGAAACAGAACGGACGCGCTCGATTCGTTGGGCAACACCACCGCCGCTACGGGCAAGGGCTTCGCCATAGGCTCCGCCGCGCTGACGGCTTTGGCTTTGATAGTTTCGTACACCGATAAAATTCCGGCGGAAAAGCTGAATCTTGTAATCACAAATCCGGCTGTATTGATCGGCTTATTCATAGGCGCTATGCTGCCGTTCCTGTTCAGCGCGCTGACCATGCAGGCTGTAGGACGCGCGGCGCAGCAGATAGTCGTTGAGGTAAGACGTCAATTCAGAGAAATCAAAGGTCTTATGCAGGGTCAGGCCGAAGCCGATTATGAAACCTGCGTTGACATATGCACGCGCTCATCGCTCAAGGAAATGATCCTTCCCGCGGCTTTGGGAATATTCGCTCCGATAGTGGTCGGCATAGTCCTGGGCGTAAACGGTGTTGTCGGAATGCTCGCCGGCGCGCTCGTGTCGGGATTCGTGCTCGCGATAATGATGGCAAATTCCGGCGGCAGCTGGGACAACGCGAAGAAGTACATTGAAGCCGGAAACTACGGCGGCAAGGGCAGCGAGAATCACAAGGCGGCTGTTGTCGGAGACACGGTCGGCGACCCGTTCAAGGACACATCGGGTCCGTCGGTCAACATCTTGATCAAGCTGCTTTCGATGGTTTCGATAGTATTTGCCGCATTGGTAGTACAATTCGGCGGATTGGGATTATTCTGATAAACAAAACGACGGGGAGCGGTTCATCCGCTCCCCGATTTGATATTTATTCTAAAATAATATTTCCCAAACCGAATTGTCCAGCCGTCATGACCTTTGTTCCGTTTTCTTTCGTTGATATTTCCAGTTGCAACCCGTAATTTAAAGGTATGGTTACTCTTTGTGGCAAATCCGACTCTCCAACTGTTATTTCTTTCATTAATGCGCCATCAACGTAAAACTGTATATTTCTTCCTTGAACACCACTTCCGTCCACATGACCTAAATCCAATTGCATCGAAGAATATTTTCCATCCAAATTAAAAAATGCATAACTCATGTAAATTGTATCATAGCCACGTCCTAAAACAAATCCATTTGTATACGTTTTGCCACCCATATTAAAGTTATTTCCAAGTAATGTTGAATATTTTGTACATTCATTTGATTCATATGCATCCATTACATCCGTAAGATATGTAGCCTGTCCGGGCACTTCTCCGAGATATACAGAGCTTGTCGCACCGTCCCAGCTTACCTGCTTGCCTATGGTTTCGCCTACCGCGCGCACCGGCAGATATGTCGTTCCGTTATAAATGAACGGTTCAACCGTATTGCCGTTAGAGTCTTTCGGATTAATAAGCATTCCGTCAACATAGATTTTGATGTTGTTATACTCCGCTTCAATAAGCTCGCTTCCAGTCCTCGCATAAGCGATACTTCCGGTCGCAATTAATGCTGCAATCGCTCCAATCGCAAAGTATTTTAATTCCTTTTTCATATTCTTTCCTCGCTTTCATCATTTTTGACATTCAGTGAATGTCATCATTAGCTTTATTATAACATACAATAATAAAAATGACAAGTACTAAATGTCAAAAGGGAGTATGTTATGTTTAAAAATAAAACAAGCGAAGGAAAATTAAATCTATGCGGAGAAAATGTCGCAAAAATCAGAATGAGTGTAAAGCCTAAAATGTCGCAGAGAGCACTGGCGGATAAGCTTCAGCTTGCCGGAATCGATATAGACAAAAACGCTGTACAGCGAATAGAATGCGGCAAACGGTTTGTGACCGATATAGAACTTGCCGCACTCGCGCAGACGCTTAACACAGATATTTATGATTTGCTGAAAAAATAAATTTAGAATATGAAAAAACCTTTTAATGCAAATAACCGTACCTACTTTTATTTTCGTTATTTGATTTTGGATACGGTTCTTTCACATCGGTAAGTCCGGCAAGATAATCCATGCTTGTATCCAAAGCAACCGCTATGCGCTTGCATTGTTCAAACGTATAATACCTTTTTCCTGTTTCTATTTTGGAATAATCGCTTTGGTCAATACCTGTCATCATCTGCATTTTTACCTGTGAATATCCCCGTTCCTTGCGTAAATCTCTCAATCTGCCCATATTTTAATAATCACCTTATAAATTAATTATTCATGTTGCGGATACGGCTCTTTCACATCGGTTCTGCCGACGAGGTAGTCTATGCTTGTACCATAAAAATCCGCCAGTTGCTGCAAAACCGAAATCGGGACATTTAAATTTCCCAATTCATAATCCGAATACGTTGTTTGATGAATATTCAGCTTTTCGGCTATTTGTTTCTGACTTAAATCATTATCTTCTCTTAAATCTCTTATGCGAAGTCTCATTTTTATCACCCAAAAAATACTATCATAAGGGAATAAACCTTATTGACTTTTAAGGGATATTCCCTTAAAATATATTGCGTAAGGATGGTGATTATAATGACAGAAAAGATTTGCTGCTTTTGCGGTCATAGAAATATTATTTCGGATAATCTTCAGGAGAAAACAGAAAGCGTCTTAATTGAACTTATAGAAACTAAAGGCTATAATACATTTTTCAGCGGTCATATGGGCGAGTTCGACAAGCTCTGTGAAACAGTGATAATAAGATTAAAGAAAAAATATCCACAGATTAAACTGTGCCGTATTTCAGCGTATTATCGGCATAATATTGATAAAGAATTTTTTGATGAAATCATAATTCCGGATTTGGGGAATATACACTATAAGAGAGCAATAGGCGCGCGGAATAACTGGATGGCGCAAAAAGCGGATTTGCTTCTTTGTTATGTTTACAAGGATTATGGCGGCGCGTACGATATGAAAAAATACGCCGAAAAAAACGGAACGGAAATTATTAATTTATACTAAAAAAAACTGTGCGGAAAATCCGCACAGTTTTTGGATTATCTTAAATTATTCCTCGATGTCCGCAACAACGCCCGAACCTACTGTTCTGCCGCCTTCACGGATAGCGAAACGAAGACCTTTCTCGATAGCGATCGGTGTGATCAGCTCAACGTTCATTCTTACGTTATCGCCCGGCATGCACATCTCTGTGCCTTCCGGCAGGTTGATAACGCCTGTAACGTCTGTTGTTCTGAAATAGAACTGCGGTCTGTAGTTGTTGAAGAACGGTGTATGACGGCCGCCCTCGTCCTTTGTCAGAACGTAAACCTCACCCGTAAACTTTGTGTGCGGATGAATTGAACCCGGCTTTGCGAGAACCTGTCCTCTTTCGATTTCTTTTCTCTGAACGCCTCTTAAAAGAGCGCCGATGTTGTCGCCTGCTTCAGCGTAGTCAAGAAGCTTTCTGAACATCTCGATACCTGTAACGACAACCTTTCTCTTTTCCTCTGTAAGACCAACGATTTCAACTTCTTCGTTGAGCTTTAACTGACCTCTCTCAACTCTACCCGTAGCAACTGTACCACGGCCTGTGATTGAGAAGATGTCCTCGATAGGCATAAGGAACGGAAGATCAGCTTTTCTTTCCGGAGTCGGAATGTAGCTGTCAACAGCGTCCATAAGCTCCCAGATGCACTTGTACTCGGGCGCGTCAGGATCTGTCGAATCTGACTCAAGAGCGCCGAGAGCCGTACCGATGATAACGGGAATGTCGTCGCCCGGGAACTCGTACTCTGACAGAAGATCTCTGATTTCCATTTCAACAAGCTCTAACAGCTCAGGGTCATCAACCTGGTCTGACTTGTTCATGAATACAACGATGTAAGGAACGCCAACCTGACGTGAAAGCAGGATGTGCTCTCTTGTCTGAGGCATAGGACCGTCAGCAGCCGATACAACGAGGATAGCGCCGTCCATCTGAGCAGCGCCCGTGATCATGTTCTTAACGTAGTCAGCGTGTCCCGGGCAGTCAACGTGAGCATAGTGACGCTTGTCTGTCTCGTACTCAACGTGAGCTGTCGAAATTGTGATACCTCTTTCTCTCTCTTCCGGAGCCTTGTCGATCATATCATATGCTTCGTACTTAGCCTGACCCTTCATAGCGAGAACCTTTGTGATAGCAGCCGTAAGAGTTGTCTTACCGTGGTCAACGTGACCGATGGTACCAATATTTACATGCGGCTTATTTCTTTCGAATTTAGCTTTTGCCATTTTGGAATCCTCCTTAAACTTTTAAAAATAAATATTTCACTAATATTAGTATTGTACAATCTTTTCAATAAAAAATCAAGTCTTTTATCGAAAATTTGTTAATTTTTTTACCAATTTATTTCAAATCGGATTAATTATTACCCTTTGTGCGCTCGTTTACGATCTTTTCCTGAACGGACTTCGGAACTTCGCTGTAGTGCGACGGCTCCATTGTGTACTGTCCGCGTCCCTGTGTACCGGAACGGAGCACCGTTGCGTAGCCGAACATTTCCGCGAGCGGAACGTCAGCCGTTACCTGCGTAATGTTGCCCGAACGCGACTCCTGGCTCTTTATCATACCGCGTCTTGAGCTTAAGTCGCCGATAACGAAGCCGAGATAATCGTCCGGAGTGATAACATTTACGAGCATGATCGGTTCTTTCAGTACCGGATCGGACTTCTTCATACCCTCTTTGAACGCCATCGAAGCGGCAATTCTGAACGCCATTTCCGATGAGTCGACTTCGTGGTATGAACCGTCGTAAAGTGTAGCCTTCAGGTCAACTACGTTGTAGCCCGCGAGCACGCCCGCCTGCATAGCGCCCTGGATACCCGCATCAACAGCCGGAATATATTCCTTCGGAATAGCGCCGCCGACAACCGCGTTCTCAAATACATAGCCCGCGCCCTCCTCGAGCGGCTCGAACTTGATAAATACATGTCCGTACTGACCTTTACCACCCGACTGACGAGCGTATTTGTGCTCGATATTGACGGGCTTCTTGAACGCCTCTCTGTACGATACCTGCGGTTCGCCTACGTTTGCCTCTACCTTGAACTCTCTGAGCAGTCTGTCAACGATAATTTCAAGGTGAAGCTCGCCCATGCCGGCGATAATCGTCTGTCCCGTTTCCTCGTCTGTATAGGTCTTGAATGTCGGGTCCTCCTCCGCGAGCTTCGCGAGAGCAATACCCATCTTTTCCTGACCAGCCTTTGTTTTCGGCTCAATAGCTACGCGGATAACCGGCTCGGGGAAGTCCATGGACTCGAGTATGATCGGGTGCTTTTCGTCGCAGAGCGTTTCGCCCGTCGTGGTATTCGACAAGCCGACCGCCGCCGCGATATCGCCCGAATAAACGATGTCGAGATCCTCTCTGTGGTTCGCGTGCATCTGTAAAATTCTGCCCATTCTCTCTCTCTTGCCCTTGCAGGAGTTGAGAACGTACGAGCCTTTGTTGAGCGTTCCCGAATATACGCGGAAGAAGCAGATCTTACCTACGAACGGGTCTGTCGCGATTTTGAACGCCAAAGCCGCGAACGGAGCGTCGTCCGATGAAGGTCTTTCGTCCTCTTCGCCCGTCTCGGGATTAACGCCCTTGATGTCGGGAACGTCCGTCGGAGCGGGCATATATTCGATAACAGCGTCGAGAAGCATCTGAACGCCCTTGTTTCTGTAAGCCGTTCCGCAAAGAATCGGAACTATTTCATTATTAATGGTAGCCTTTCTCAAAGCCGCCTTTAACTCGTCAACCGAGATCTCCTCATCCGCGAGGAATTTTTCGAGAAGCGCTTCGTCCGTTTCGCATATAGCCTCAACCATCTGCTGGCGGTATTCCTCAGCCTGCTCGAGCATATCCTCGGGAATCTCCTCATCGCGCACGTCGTTTCCGAGATCGTCATAGTAAACCTCGGCTCTCATTGTCATGAGGTCGATGATTCCCTTGAACGTCTCCTCCGCACCTATAGGAAGCTGAATGGGCACGCCGTTCGCGTTGAGTCTTTCATGAACCATGTTCACTACGTTATAGAAGTCAGCGCCCATGATGTCCATTTTGTTGACGAAAATCATACGCGGTACGCTGTAGTCGTCAGCCTGTCTCCAAACCGTCTCCGACTGCGGCTCAACGCCGCCCTTAGCGCACATAACCGTCACAGAACCGTCGAGAACTCTTAAGGATCTCTGAACCTCAACCGTAAAGTCAACGTGACCCGGGGTGTCGATGATGTTTATCCTATGCTTTTTGCCGCTGTAAGGGCCGCTCTTCGGCTGCCAGAAACAGGTCGTAGCGGCGGACGTTATCGTGATACCGCGCTCCTGCTCCTGCGCCATCCAGTCCATAGTAGCGGCGCCGTCATGTGTTTCGCCTATTTTATGATTAATGCCGGTATAGTAGAGTATTCTCTCCGTAGTTGTTGTTTTACCGGCGTCTATATGAGCCATGATACCGATATTTCTTGTATTTTCAAGTGAATATTGTCTTGGCAAAACATCTTCCTCCTTTCCTGCCATAATAAAAGATGTTTTTTATTAAATATATTTTGCTGTCCGGCGCAAACACCGGACTTCGCCGTAGATTTAGTAGATAAGCGTTGCGATTACGGCGCCGGCGTACGCCGGTACTCCAAGCCGGAATCGGAATGCTTAGATGCTGAATATACGGTGAAGGACTACCAGCGGTAGTGAGCGAATGCCTTGTTCGCTTCTGCCATCTTGTGCATATCCTCGCGGCGCTTTACAGAACCGCCGGTACCGTTGATAGCGTCCATAAGCTCATTCGCAAGTCTTTCCTTCATGGTCTTTTCGTTACGCTCTCTCGAGTAACGCGTGATCCATCTTAAGCCCAATGTCTGGCGTCTCTCGGGACGAACCTCCATAGGCACCTGATAGGTCGCGCCGCCGACACGTCTCGCCTTTACCTCGAGCACGGGCATGATGTTGTCCATCGCTTCCTGGAATGCTTCAAGCGGGTCTTTGCCGGTCTTTTCCTTTATGATGTCGAACGCGTCATAAACGATTTTCTGAGCTACTCCCTTTTTTCCGTCGAGCATGATATTGTTTATCAGCTTCGTTACAACTATGCTGTTGTACACCGGATCGGGCAAAACTTCTCTTTTTGCTATAAAACCTTTTCTTGGCACTTTACTTCCCTCCTTCATAGATTATGGGATTTTTTATATCCCTCATGAATATCACAGGTACTCTGAATTTAGTATTTCAAAATTCCGTCAGCGCAATATATATTAACGATATGCGCTTGTGATATATACCGTTTTACGCGGCATTACTTTTTCTTTTCCTTCGGCCTCTTCGCGCCGTACTTGCTGCGAGCCTGTAAACGTCCGTTTACGCCCTGAGCGTCAAGCGTGCCTCTGATGATATGGTATCTTGTACCCGGAAGATCTCTTACCCTTCCGCCTCTGATAAGCACAACGCTGTGTTCCTGCAGGTTGTGACCTATACCGGGAATGTACGCCGTTACCTCGATACCGTTTGTAAGTCTTACTCTGGCGATTTTTCTCAGAGCCGAGTTAGGCTTTTTCGGCGTCGCTGTTCTTACGGCAGTGCATACTCCTCTTTTCTGAGGCGAGCTCTGGTCCGACATCTTCTTCTTCAGAGAATTAAGACCCTTCTGAAGTGCGGGGGCTGTTGACTTCTTTACGGAAGTCTGACGACCCTTTCTTACCAGCTGATTAAATGTTGGCATATCGTTTCTCCTTTCTACTTTAGTCGCGCACTCATAAATCCGCCGATACTGCGTTAAACGAAACTTGAAGTATAAGCATACGTCTGCGTTTCGTTTGCCTTGTCTCGACGAATTTCTGAGCGCGCTTTGCTGCCCGTAAACTCATCGAACAAAATCCGCCTGTCGGCTTATTCTGAATGCTTTTTATATTATAACACGCAAAGCGTGAAATAACCGTATCTTTACGCTTTTAACACCGCCGCGCAGCTCGCTTTTACGTTGATTTCGCAAAGCGCGCCGAGCTCCTTCATTGTCGCGATATAAAAAAGCTGTACATTATTTTCCTTCGCCAGCTCCTCGATCGGAGCGCTTATTTTCGTCTCGCAGTCCTCGGATAAGAAAACCTTTTCGGCTTTTCCCTCGGACAAAGCGCGTTTTACCTGCTTAAAGCCTATAAGAAGTCTCGCCTTTTCCGATTCGCTTATCATAGCCGAAACACTCCTTTTTCGTAGATTTTATGCGGAAAATATGCTTTTCCACATTTTAGCCAGCATATATGATTATACCTAAAAAAGCGCTGAATGTCAAGCATTTTCGCGCTTTTCCGGATAAATTTTACATGAATTTTCACAAAATTATATGCGGCTTTTTGGCTGAATTGCACAACGCAAATCAGCAATATTCCATATATTGCGGTCGGATTGTATTTGTCACCCAATTTGTGGGGAATATGCACGCCGTTAATAACTGCAAATTTGGAGCCAGGTCACGCCTTCCTCCGCGTCGTATTCCTCGATAAATTCATCGTATGTCATTTCGGTGTCCTTTGCCGCCTCCTCGTCGTCGAGCAGGATAAACGACGAGCGCTCGCCGCGGTCGGGGACTTCGTAATCGTATCTCTTTATATATTTAAAGCTGATTCCCTGTATATTTTCCGGCTTTTGGTAATCCGCGCCGTGTCTGTCGTGCGTTCTGTCGATAACGCAGTGGTACTCGTTTCCGTCATAGCGAAGCATCGTAAATATCGGGTCTTTTTCGCTCGTGGCAGCCGCGATCACTATATCCGCGGGCTGACTTTGCTGCGCGGCGAGGAAAAAGTCCTCCATAGCGGTAATTCCCGTTATCTGACTTTCGCCGTACACGAGCATATCCGAGGGCGGAGTGTTTCCGTTGGTGAAAAAATCGGCGCTGTAATTGGTCTGCAAATAGTCGATCATGTCCTTGTACGCGGTTTCCTCCTGTTCCAGCACGTTTTCGCCCGTCGGCTTCGCCGTCGCTTCCGAGACGCCCTCGTCCTTCTTCGAACAGCCCGCGAAAACGGATACAGCCATAAGCGACGCTAAAATCAATACGGTTAATTTTTTCATATTTATCAGTCCTTTCAAAATTATGTGCATTTTAAATTACATACTTTCCACGGTATCAATGCCGAGAAGATACAACGCGGTTTTTATGACCCGCGTCACCGCGTCGACTATCGCAAGACGCGCCTTTTTCGTTTCCTCGTCGACATCGGGGCGCAAAATCGGGCATACACTGTAAAATTTGTTAAACGATTTTACGAGGTTTGTGACATATCGGTTTACATAAAACGGTTCATTCTTTTCCGCCGCTCCCGCGACCGCGTTCCCGAAATCGTACAGCTGCTTTATCAGCGTATATTCCTCGTCCGAGGTCGCTTTCGACATATCCGCGTTTGAGTAATCTATATCGGACGCGCGGCGTAAAATACTGCGTCCGCGCGCGTAGCCGTACTGGCAGTACGGTCCTGATTCGCCCTCGAAATCGAGCATGGTGTCCCACGAGAAAATTATATCCTTCTCGCGCGAATTTTTCAGGAACGTATAGAGCACCGCGCCGATGCCGATTTTTTTCGCGACCGCGTCCTTATCGTCCTTTACGTTATCGTTTTGCTCGACTATCGCGCGCGTTTTTTCAACGGCTTCGTTGAGCACATCCTCAAGGAAAACCACGTCGCCGTGGCGCGTGGACATCGCCTTACCGGGGAATTTTACAAGCCCGAAGCCGACAAATTCACAGCCCTCGCTCCACTTCCAGCCCGCGCGCTTCATTACCTCGAAAATCTGTTTAAAATGAAGCGACTGCGGTATGCCGACAACATAGATGTTTTTGTAGAAATCGTAGGTACGGTAACGGTAAAGCGCCGCCGCTATGTCGCGCGTGGCGTAAATTGTCGCGCCGTCGGATTTGAGTATGATGCACGGGGGAATGTTTAAATCCGACAAATCCACCACCTGCGCGCCGTCGCTTTCGGTGAGCAGTCCCTTTTCTCCGAGAACACGCACGACCTCATCCATTTTGTCGGAATAGAACGCCTCGCCGTTGTATGAATCGAAGCTGATGCCGAGCATATCGTAAACGCGGCGGAACTCGGTAAGACTGACGTCGCGGAAATGCTTCCATAAAGCCGTCGCTTCCTCGTCGCCGTCCTCCAGCTTTTTGAAGTAATCGCGCGCTTCGTCCTCCAATTCGGGGTGCTTTTCGGCTTCCTCGTGGAATTTTACGTATATTTTGAGAAGCTCGTTTATCGGGTCTTTGTCTATCACCTCTTTGTCGCCCCAGCGCTTGTACGCGGAAATCAGCTTGCCGAACTGCGTTCCCCAGTCGCCGAGATGATTGAGCGACTGCACGTTATATCCGAGATGCTTGTAAATTCTCGCGAGCGAATTGCCGACCGCCGTCGAAAACAGGTGTCCGATATGGAACGGCTTCGCGATATTCGGTGAAGAATACTCGATAAGCACGGTTTTTCCGCCGCCCAGATCGGAGCTTCCCCATTTATCGTCCGCGGCTTTTATAGCGTCGATCGCAGTTCGGGCAAAGCCCGCGCGGTCAAAAAAGAAATTGAGATAGCCGCCGACCGCCTCGACGCGGTCAAGACACTCGTCCTGTCCGAATTTTTCCGCAATTTCCTTCGCGATCAAGGGCGGAGCTTTACGCATCACGCGCGCGAGCGGAAAGCACGGAAACGCGAGATCGCCGAGCTTTTCGTCGGGCGGGGTTTCAACGCTGTTTTCTATAACGCTTTTTTCAAGCCCCGTCAGCTCCGCGAGTTTATCAATAATATGACGTTTGTAATCCATATTTTTTCTCCTATTCTTCTGCTGTTTGTACCATTATAACACCTAACCGAAATATATGCAAGTATGGTTTTCGGAAATTTGAAATTTTAAGAAAAAAGCTTGACAAAAGAATATACATATGGTAAAATATCAAAGTGTTCGTAGGGGTGTAGCTCAGTTGGTAGAGCAGCGGTCTCCAAAACCGCGTGCCCAAGGTTCGAGTCCTTGTACCCCTGCCACTATGGGGGTGTAGCTCAGATGGGAGAGCGGTTGCTTCGCATGTAACAGGCCAGGGGTTCGAATCCCCTCATCTCCACCACCTTAAAACCGCATGGGAATGCGGTTTTTTTGTTGTCTGGATTAGCTTTAAGCTCTGTTTTTTTACAAAGAAAACCGCGAATAAAACGCCTTTTCCGTTTGATTTTATCCTCGATTTTCTCTCTTTTTTACGAGTGTCGCACAAGAAAAACCAGCGCCGGATTGACGCTGATTGACGCTCATTTACGCCCATTTACGGAAAAATTATAATACAAATTGTAATACAAGCAATTCCGTAAATCCCGCATGAATATTAGATAAATCGTTCATATTAGAAATTTTTTTGAAAATTTTTCTTGCGTACCGGGATTATTAACGATTCATTATCCAATTTATTAACCTCTTTCCTTGTTAAAGAGAACAGACCTATACTCTGTATATAAACATTATTTTTAGCGTCACCGGCTAATGCCGTTAGCGCGGTACTCGATTTTTCTGTAGTAAACAGGAAGAATTTATTTATGTATCTTCTGTACCGCTTCATGCGGTAAATAATGTCTTGCATGGCTTCGAGGTGGGAAATGTCTATATTTTCAAAGAAATATGCGCCCCAGTATATAGTTTCATTAACCTCGTCCTTATAAACTATCGGTATTTCCGAGTCGTTATCCCACCAGTATTCAAAATCCAGATCCCTTTCGCCGAGTCTTTCCTCAATTTTTTCTATACAGTATTGTCGTATATGACGTTTTATAAGGTATTCTCTGCCATTTTGGGTATAATCCTTAGTATATAGCTCTTCGCTGTTGTATACGTAATTATTTTCATATATAAATCTAAACCAGAAGTCATAATAATTATCTACTATTCTGTAACGTCGCTTTCTGCCGCTGCGGTCTTTTCCGAAGGCTCTTATTTCTTCAATAAAGTTGTATTCGGATAATTCATTTATATATTTATATAAGGTTGTTTCTTTGATTTTAAGATGATTAGCTATATCGGGCAATATATTATGTCCGGTAGCTATCGCATACATTATAGAAAGATAGATCCTATATTCTTTAAAATTACAGCTAAGGCTTATTATAGGTTCATTAGTACCGAAAATATATTTATTATATATCATAATATCATCCTTTGTTGGCGTTGAGCTTATAAACCGCCCATATATTGTTGTATCCTGTACAATACTGCGGAATTGATTGAAAAGCTCTAAATGATGAGCGGCGGTTGAATATAAAAATAGAATGTCTTCGATATCCAGCTTAAGCTTGATCATGAAGCTGCTTATACTGCTCGTCGGCAAATCCCGTATTATTGGTATTTTCTCATCAAGCATATGTATAAATTTCATGGAAAATATAGGAATTATTATATAAATACCGCTATCTCTTAAAGTGTCGTTTAAATATATAAGGTCATTTATAGTAATAAATTCAGTATGAATCCAGTTTTCAATCCCCGGTATAATATATACATTATTTTCATTTTTGAATTTTTTATCGGATATTATCGAGCAAAAGTCGCATCCATCAATGGCAGAGCTGTTCAAAAACTTTTTTGTATGCTGTTCTTGTAAATGACGGCATTCCGGTAAAGCATATAGGATAACCGGATTATGGTCTTTTATAAGCTCCGCTATTGAAATAAGAGATATTTTATAAGCTACGGCGACATGTGAATCGCCAGAAAGAAATCCGTCTAATTCAGATTTTATTTTGTTAATATTGTACAGCATATGTATCACCTAAAAAAATTATAGCTTTTAAATATTATTCTGTCAAGAATAATGTTTAAATTATATATAGAAAATTATTATTATATACAGAATAATAATTTAATTTAAGATACAAAGATACAAAAAATTAAGTGTTTAGGAAATCAAACCAGTAATAATATATATAATATAATACATGTAATGATTTTCTATAATATAAAAATACATACACAGATCGCGACATATATAATTTTTTATTTACAGCTCAACTATGATGTAATGCGTTAAGATGTTAGCAGCGGTCGGTTAAAACGATAAATGTAATGTTTCTGTCCGTTAACGGTTTTTTGAAACACAAATCGTTTTGATTCTGCGGTGCTTTCATTTTTAATAAGGTAACCATTGTCAACAAGGGTTTGGAAAAAATGTCGCGGCTTATTATCGTTTACATACTTACTCCAAATATGTTGCACAACCTTACTGTCAACATCATATACTTCGCGAAAAATTCCGGGTTTAATTCTATACGAATTCTTCCAAACGGATATTTGTGGAGAATCATTGCCGTGCAAGTCGATGTATGTCTGTAGCTCGCTTAGAAATTTGTCAATATCAGATTCTGTTTGCACTTTAGTGAGGTCAAAAGGCGATTTATTAAAGAAAACACTTTCCAGAACATCGGCGGCAAAATCTATAAAACGATCATCCGCCATATTATCATAGCGAAGCATTTGACCATATAGATCCAAAGCACGATATAATGTATAAATGCGGCTAAATTTAATAACACTTTCATTGATATGTAGTAATGAATTTTGTATGTCGAGTAATGACTCGGTGATATTTTTGGGATTTATACTTTCATTATGTAGTTCGGAATGTTCACTTATTAGCCAAATCCCCGTTTTGGATTGAATATCAGCAAGAAGTTTGTCTATGCGCCGGATAATGTTATTATCATTTGCTGAAGAAGATCTTGACTTTAAAGAATAATATCTATCAGCTAAGTTGTTTAACCCATATTCGCGCTCAACATACTTGCTATATTTCAGGGAGAACTCCTTTGATTTGCTATGAGTTAAAAAATCAAAGTGAAAAAAGTCCGCCGGCATAACTTTGTTGACGACATCGAGTATGGACTCTATCCCTATTATAAACCTTAAATAGATACAGTTAACCGCTATTTTAAGATTATTAAAATTTCCGCGTTTTGGCAATTCAATATTGTTTACATCTATGGTAAGAACGTTTGGCGAACGTGTTGACGATGCGGCTATAAAAACGGGCGAAAAGGACGCATAATTTTTTGCTTTTAAATTGACAATATCTTTCACGTGTTTGGATGATATATTTAAATTTGAATTTACAGAATATATCAGTAACGGAATATTGGTGAAGGTGTCAATGTAGTCTTCGATGCGGTATGGCGTCCTGGATGCCGTGTTAATGTGGAAGCGATGATCATTAAAAATGCTTTGGGGGTTGTATGTGAAAAGATTAGAGAAAATGTTAACAATACCGCGAGCATATTTATAGTCTGTTGAATGTACCCACAAGGAGAATGTATCGTTAATCTTCGAAAAGCTATTTATATCTTTTGATATAAAAGAAGAAAGTGTGTATAAAAAAATAGGTATACCTTGAGGAACCTTCATCAAGTACTCATGGACATATGCTATAGCTTTTGTATTATCAATACATTCCGCGTTGGGCAGGAATTGAAAAATTTCTTTATAGCGACCGCATATATTGCTATATTTTGCACCGCGTAAATAATAACGCTCAATGTTATTGGTTTCGTAAATATAGCCGGTTTTAGTTACAATTTTAGATTTCTTAATAATTTTGTCTTCTAATTTAGACTGGAACTCATATAAATAGTGAGCAACCTCCCCGTTAAGTTCTTCAACGGTGTACGTATCTGTTAAAATCCCGCGGGTCCGAATGATATCCGCAGAATATTCTAAATTAAATGATTCTAGCAAGAATTTTCTCATGTGATGCTTAATGGATTCACCATTGATTATCTCAGATAATATTTCGTCTTCAACTCCATCGCCTGTTTCTACTTCTGCAATAAACCTTTGTGGTCCGGGAAGAGGAATCAGGTCGATTAATTTAATTATTCTTGAGCGCATTTTCTTCATCTTGTTCACCTCAACTATATTTTACCATAAAATATGACTTTTGCAATATTTTTTTCACTTATTTACGCTTATCCTCATAAATTTTCATTTCATCTCCAACTTTGTAATAATTAAGAATCAAGGAGGGAAAAAAATGAAACATATAAACGATTTCCCGGAGATTATGGAAACCGAGGAAATTATGGATTTCTTCAGCATCAGCCGCGCGGCGGCGTACAGATTGATGCGCCAAAAAGATTTCCCGTCTTTTAAACTGATGGGACGATATACCGTGCAAAAGAAATCCCTTTTAAAATGGCTGGACAGAAAAGAAAGCAGCGCTTATCAAAATAAGTAATGTTCAAAAAAATATTTATATATTCTCTTACTGACATAATATTTAGAAAGGGATGATAGATCATGAAACGAAGAGGGAACGGCGAAGGGTGCATTATTGCTGATCCGCGAAAAAACGGTAAATATATCGGCAGACTACAAATTGGCTTTAATCAAAACGGTAAGCCGAAAATAAAGACATTCAGCGGGGCAAGTCCTTCTGATGTGCGTAAAAAGATGAAGCAATATAAGAAAGAAATGGAATGTGTTAACGAAGTCAGGCAAGCAAACGGACTGCTCGTTGAAGGCATGAATTTATGGATGAAAACTCAGAAAAAACCATATTTGAAGCCTTCCAGTTATGACCGGCTCACTCAAAGCGTAGAGCATTGTATTTTGCCATATTTGGGACAACGATTGATAAAGACAATCACAACGAACGATATTCAAATGTTGATCGCTACATTAAAGCTTAAGGGTCTTTCGTATAGCAGTATCAAAAAAGCAAGAGACGCATTAAACGGATATTTCAAGCACCTTATTACAGAGCGAAAAATACCGTATAATCCGGTAGACGGTGTTAGGCTGCCGCCTCAAAACGAATTTGCTATAAAAGAAAAGAAAGCATTGACCGAGGATGAGATGAAAAGCTTTTCCCAAACTGCTACATCAGTTTATCCGAGTACAAACGAGTACCGATATCGTTACGGATTCGGCGCGGTCTTTATATTATATACTGGTTTACGCGAAGGAGAGGCTCTTGCGCTTCAGTACAAACACATTGATTTTGAAAATAAAACCGTTACGGTTGAGCAAAATCTTGTAATGGTAACGGATGGCAGCGGCAATAAAAGCAGACATCCTCTGATACAGAAATCTGCAAAAACCGCTGCCGGGGTACGGATTGTTCCGTTGTGTGATAAGGCTTTTGAGGCAATTTCACACCATCGGGATTTGTATTATGACGGGAATGATAATGACTTCATATTTACTACGGAGAGCGGAAGTCACCTCACTCCGCACAACTTGGCAAAGTCGGTAAACAGTATTTTTCGCGCTGCCGGTATACAGGCAAGCGGTCTGCATATTTTGAGGCACTCGTTTGCTTCGTGGCTGTTTGAGAGAGGCGTAGACGTAAAATTGGTAAGCCGAATTCTCGGACATGCCAGCGTGCAGATTACATATGATGTGTATATACATGAAAATATCGATCAGCTTCGTGAGGCGGTAGAAAAGCTGTGATAAAAAGCATTCAGTTACCCGCAGATACAGTTGCGGGTAACTGATATGGTTCTACCAGGTTTCCTGTTGAGTAAAATCAATCAAATCTTCTTTTTTTATCCTCCACTGCTTACCTACCCGAAAACCCTTGAGCGCTTTGTTGTGCAGCAAATTCAACAGTGTATTTCTGCCAATATACAGATAATCCCGTACTTCCGCAAATGTTAAAACCGCCGGTAAATCTTCGTTGTTTAAATACATATTCTGTCACTTCCTTATTTGGGATTTAGTTAAACCCAATTAAATCGTTTTTATTATATTGTTTGATTACGATTAATTCTGTCTATATCAGTCTATACAGATAAAGTAAAATAGAATAATAATATGCCAAAACATTAATTTAATCCACATTATAAGCAGATGATTCAATAATTTTTTAATTGCGGTTTTGTGGAAATATAAATAGTAGTGAGGTATATAGTTATGACCTTTCATACATTTGAAGCCGGTACGTACCTTACTGGTAATCAATTCAGAGTTATAAATAATAAATTGAAAGAATTTGATTCTAAATATTTCAATGATCCGAAATCATTGAACAGGAAAATATTTACAGGGCTACGCGGCAGAGGTATAGTAATATACCTATATAAACGTGATACAGATGATTCAAAGTTCATATATCACATAGTCTACAGAATAAACCCGACACGTATGATAAACGGAGATGATTATATTAATTTATATCACTCGAATGAAGCGTATAAAATATTTGAATTAACAAACGAGATACTCCTATCAGTTTCTCCTCAATTGCCACCGCTGAATATATGCACATTGACTCGGTTTGATTTTTGTTCAAATATAGTATGCGAGGAACCGAAAATGGTGCCGGACTTTATAGAACTCATAAACCGCTCTTATGTACCCGACAAATATTATAAACAGAAAAAGATTCATAACAGCCGCACGGGAAGGTGGGATATCCCGAAAGAAGAAGCAATATTTACGCGACCGGACTATGTTGAGGTTGCGTTCTATAACAAAATCCACCAAATGGAGACAGAACATCTCCATATTGACTGGAATTCTAATGTACTAAGATGTGAGATACGTTGCTGTAAAATGTACATAGATACGTTGAAGAGAAAATTTGGGATAGCTTCTATTGAGGAATTTTTTAACGAGCTTCCATCGATCGGTACATATGTTTTCACGTATCAGTTAAAAAAACTAAACCTTTCGGGTTCATACTATCGACTCAACGAAATAATCTCTATTATAGAAAATACACAGCTGAAGCGTAAAACCAAGAAAAGAATGACAAACTTCTCCAAATATGCCGCGAGACATAAAGGCATTGAGAATGCAATAATATCGGAATTAATCAGGGATACGACTAAGAAAGTAAAAAAATTTAAGAAGCTAGCTATATGCGCGATGCCGTTGCCTTACAGAAGCGCAATACCTTCGGAGGTGAATTTACTTGACTTATGCTTGAAGTATGCTGATGCAAAAGCTGTTGAAAATTGTAATTCCGATAGGAATCGGTGAAAGCCAATCCGATTCCTATCGAAACGCAGCAAGCTATCCTAAATCAACAGCTTACTCCCTCCTACCGATAAGATACATAAGCGCAAGCACTGGCGCTAAGGCAATACAAAATAATCTTTTCATGTTACAACACCTCCCTACCATAGTAAAATAAGTATTTTCTTCAGACCCTTTAAAATATTCCGAATCATAGAAAGCCCTCCTTTCATCGAATACTAAATAAAGAATATATAATTACAATCCGTAAATCTCCGTTTTTCATTTAGATATTCTTTATGTGTATAAAAAACATAAAGGAGGTCTTTCAAAATGAAAGAGGAAATTTACATTTGCCCTATATGCGGCAAGGTGTACACTGCGGACGAGGGAGAGTGCTTTGACGGTACGAGTATGTGTTCTGAGTGCTTTGAGCATCAGACGGTTCTTTGCCGTTGCTGCGGCGAGCGGATATGGCGGGAGGATGCGGTCGATTATGACTTGTGCCAAGGCTGTTATGAGGATGAACACGTCCGCTGCTCGGATTGCGGGATGATAATACATGCCGATGACGCGTGTTATACGGATGATGATTTTGTACGTGATTATCCGTATTGCTCGGACTGTTATTCACAGCATAATAACGCGGCGATTCACGAATACTGCTATAAGCCGGAGCCTATATTCTACGGCTCGGACAAGCGGTATTACGGTGTGGAACTGGAAATGGACGAGGGCGGCAATGACGAGGACAGCGCGGAATATTTACTGCGTATAGCAAACCGGCACGGCGAGCATATGTATATCAAGAATGATAGCTCGATTAACGACGGATTCGAGTGCGTTTCACATCCTATGACGCTGGACTATCATCTTAATCATATGCCTTGGGAAGATGTGCTGCAAGAGGCGATAACACTTGACTATCGCAGTCATCAGGCTGAAACCTGCGGTCTGCACGTGCATATCAACCGTAACGGGTTAGGCGATACATACGAGGAACAGGAGTGTACTATTGCAAAAATATTATACTTCTATGAAAAGTTCTGGAATGAGATTATCCGCTTCAGCCGCCGCACCGAAAGGCAGATCAACCAATGGGCAAAACGCTACGGCGGCGGGTTAATTAATCCGAAGGAAACATTGAAACACGCGAAAAGCTCCTACACGGGGCGGTATATGGCGGTCAATCTAGAAAACGTCAATACTATCGAAATGCGCATATTCAGAGGTACGCTGAAATATTCCACATTTGCGGCGACATTGCAGTTTGTAGACCAAATCTGCGATGTCGCTTTTTGCTTGTCCGATGAGGAATTGCAAAATCTCACATGGCTCGACTTCGTACAGCGGATACCGCGTGACAGGAAAGAGCTTATCGACTACCTCAAAAGCCGCCGCTTATACGTCAATGAGCCGGTCGCGGCATAAGCGGAGGTGTGATTATGTGCGGGATTTATGGAGTGTTGAGCTACAAGGATAAGCTGAAGGACATTAACAGCCTCGTCTATGAGCTGGGCGTTCAGAGCATGGAGCGCGGAACTGACGCTACCGGCATTGCCTATGTGCAGTCGGGAACAATTAAAATCAATAAAAAGGCGGTAAGCGCTCTTTCATTCAAGCCGAATTTACCGAAGTTTACCAAAGCAGCTATAGGGCACACGCGCCACGCTACGCAGGGCGACAAGAGTAAGAATTACAACAATCATCCTTGGCGCGAAACAGTACGGAATTGCCAGTTTGCGCTCGCTCATAACGGCATCATATGGAACGATGACGAGATTCAGAGAAAATATCATTTCAAAAGCAAGGTGCAGACAGATTCGTTTGTTGCGGTTCAGCTGCTCAAAATGCAGAACAAGCTTGATTTCGACAGCCTGAAGTTCATGGCGGAAAGCATAGACGGCAGCTACAGCTTCAATTTACTGGATAATCACAACAATATCTACCTCGTCAAAGGCGACAGTCCGATAAGCATTATACACTTCCGCAAGCTCGGAATATATGTGTTTGCGTCAACGTCACATATCCTATGGAGAGCGCTCGTAAATTCCGAATTATTTACGGAACTTCGGAACGGCGAATTTGAGGAGATAGTTATGCGTGAGGGCGATATTATGAAAATCGGCTGCGACGGCAGACGGGAAAGCGCTGAATTTGCGTACACGGAAACGACCTTTGGCATGCGTTGGTACGACTTCGGAAGAGCGGATTATTCGGACGCGGAGAAGGAGTATCTTGGCGAAATCAAGCATATAGCGGCTATGTATGGGATGGATCCGGAGGAAATACAGGAATTGTACGAGGCGGGGTATACCTTAGATGAATTGGAGGATATTATTTATTCCGGGGCGGAAATATAGAGTTGATATTGCGAGATGTTTGTGATATAATCAAATCAAGGAGAGTGATTGCAATGATTGAAGAGAATGAACTCGATTCTACCTGTGGCGTATCCGATGATGAACTCACAAAGCGTTTTGTTGAAGCTGTGCGTATTGCTAATGAAATAAAGAAGATAAAGGGTGTTCCCATTCAAAAGTATGATTTTGAATTGAATAAGTCATATCTGGAATATCCCGACGGCAGGAGGGAATATGCAGAAGTACGATAATTCCGAGCAGCCGTACAGAATATTCAAAAAGCGCAAAAGCGAATATTTTGTCTGGGAGAACAGCTTTTGGAAAAAGGAAGATATGGCAGGATTAACAGGTATTGAATTTTAAATACCACTTATGTGTGCCAATAGGGTCGGTAGAAATTTTGGGACGTTCCAAAATGGGAAAACCGACTCTATTGGCACACTTTTTTGGTATCCCGTTAGGGTATAGATAGTTTTTTTGCCGCAAAATGGTCTTTGTCTATATATTTTATTGCAAAATGTGACAAAATGTGTTATAATAACAACATTACAGACCAGTAATCCGGGAAAAGGTGATGCATTGTAATGGGCAAGACTATAGCGTTCAGCGGGTACAGAAGTGAAAAATTACCCGAGAATATTGATCCTATAAGAATAAATTTAAGAGAAACCGTTTTGTCAAGCATAGAAGAAGGGTACGATACCTTCCTTTGCGGCATGGCGGACGGTTTTGATTTGATGGCCGCAAGTGTTGTGTTGGAATTAAAAGCCCGGTATAATCTGAAGCTTATAAGCGTCATCCCGTTTAAGGAGAATACTTCAAAGAGTGAAGCATATGCAAAGGTATTAAGCAGCGCAGATGATACTGTCACGCTTTCGGAAACTTTCACCTATGATTCATATTACAAACGTAACGAATACATGGTAGACCATTGTGATAAGCTTATATGCTATTATGACGGACGATACGGCGGCACTGAATATACCGTGGAATACGCGAACAAACAAGGTATTCCCACAATAAATTTGTGGGAACTCATTACACCCGAAATGAGGATGCCCAAATCTATTGATAACAAGCGGGAACGTGTAATCGACGAATTGAAAAACGCGCTTCGGAAAGGATCGAATATTTCCGTTATTTCAGCATACTTCACAATATACGCATATGAAAGCCTCAAAAAGGAAATGTCGCGTATAAGTAATATGAGATTTCTTTTTAAAGAGCCTACATTTGTAAAGAAGGACGACGAACTTTGGCGTCAATATTACATAGACCGCAAGGGCGAGAGAGATATTTCCGGAAACGAATTTGAAATACGGCTGCGTAATGAGATGAAACAAAGTTCCATTGCAAAGGAATGCGCAAAATGGATTAAAGAAAAGGTTGAAATGAAATCCTTTAAAAAACCCAATCCTGCGCAGCCACGAATGATTATTGTCGATAATCCCAAAGACACGGTTATGATAAACGGCACTGTTGACTTTACTACTGACGGACTCGGAATCACGCCGTCTGACCGTATTGACAATAATATATGCATATACGGTAAAGAGATGACAGCCAATTTTTTGCATCAATTCGACGAAATATGGACAGACAGTACCACTGTTGAGGATGTCAAGGAAAAGGTATTGGAACAGATGCGGATATTATACAAGGAAAATCCGCCCGAGTTTATTTATTTTATTACGCTTTACAACCTTTTCTACGATAATCTGAATGAGTTGAACGAGGAAAATATAATAAAAACCAAAACAGGATTCAAAGACACCGTAATCTGGAATAAATTATACAAGTTTCAGCAGGACGGCGTTCTCGGCGTGATCGATAAAATGGAAAAATGGGGCGGCTGTATATTGGCGGACAGCGTTGGTTTGGGTAAAACCTTTACCGCGCTGGCGGTTATAAAATATTACGAGCTTCGCAATTCAAGAATACTTGTACTCGCTCCCAAAAAGCTGCGCGACAACTGGATTATATACACGCAAAACGATATGCGTAATATATTGGCTGAGGACAGGTTTGGTTATACTGTCTTAAACCACACTGACTTGTCGCGTAAAAGCGGCATGTCGGGCGATATAAATCTTGCGACAGTCAACTGGGCGAACTACGATCTTGTTGTTATAGACGAAAGCCACAACTTCAGAAATAATCATCCCGTAAAAGGCAAAGTGACACGCTATGAAAAACTGATGAACGATATAATCAGAAGCGGCGTTAAAACGAAGGTGCTTATGTTGTCGGCTACGCCGGTAAACAATCGGATGAACGATATAAAAAATCAGATAGGGTTTATAACGGAGGGCAATAATCTGTTATTTGCCGACGCCGGCGTGCCGAACGTAGAAAATGTATTGAAAAGAGCGCAGTTGGTATTTAATAAATGGCAGACTTTGCCTGAAGACAAACGCACTACGGACAGATTTGTCGAAATGATGGATCTCGATTATTTTAAGCTGCTCGATACCGTAACGATAGCGCGTTCGCGCAGGCATATTGAAAAATACTATAACCTTGATGAAATCGGCAGATTCCCCGAAAGGCTGACGCCGAAAAATCACTATCCTGATATAGACACGCTGAACGAGTTTCCGAAAATCGGAGATGTGAATCGGCTTATAAGGAAGCTGACGCTGTGCGTATATTCACCGCTCGGATACATACTGCCGTCAAAGCGCGGAGAATACAGCGATAAATACGATGTGGCTGTAGCGGACGGACAGTCCATTTTCAAGCAAGTAGACCGCGAGAGAAGTCTTGTTGACCTTATGCGCGTGGGAATATTAAAACGAATGGAAAGCTCAATATATTCATTCGGAATAACGATAGGTAAAATAATAGACAAAATAAATTACACATTAGACAAAATAGAAAATAATCAAGTTGAAATAAGCGAGGATTTGTCGATAAACGATATAGACCTTGACGACAACGAGTTCGACGATCTCATGCTCGGCAACACCGTAAAGGTGCTTTTGCGGGACATGGACCTAATACGCTGGAAGCAAGACTTGCTTGCGGATAAAGAAAAGCTTGAAATGATACTCGCGGCAGCGAAGGAAGTAACGCCGGAAAGGGATAAAAAACTGCACGAATTAAAAAACGTGATACACGAAAAAATTGCGCATCCGATAAACGCGGGCAACGAAAAGGTAATCATATTCACCGCGTTTGCGGATACTGCGGAATATCTTTACAGGAATATAGCGCCCGAAATGCTTGCGGAGGGTAAATATACGGCTATGGTAACAGGTACGGGTGACAATAAATCGACCGTGCCGATACCCAAATCGCTGAAAAATCTGATAAGAATATCCGACCTCAACAGCGTACTGACACTGTTTTCACCGCAATCAAAGGAAAAGGAAAAGATATTCCCCGATATGCCCAACGCAATAGATATACTCATAGCAACAGACTGTATATCGGAAGGACAGAATTTGCAGGACTGCGACTATCTCATAAATTATGACATACACTGGAACCCTGTTCGCATCATACAGCGGTTCGGACGAATAGACAGGCTTGGGAGCGCGAACGAATGTATTCAGCTTGTGAATTTCTGGCCGAATATGGAGCTTGACGAATACATAAACCTCGGTCAGCGCGTTAAAGGCAGAATGGTGCTGTTAGACGTTTCCGCGACAGGCGACGACAACGTTATAGACGAGCGCAAGGAGAAAAAGGATCTTGAATACCGCAAAAATCAGTTATTAAAACTGAAAAACGAAGTCGTTGATCTTGAGGATATAGCGGGAAATATCTCCATAACCGATCTAACTTTCAGCGATTTTAAAATCGACCTTATGGAATATATGAAACACAATCGCAAGCATCTTGATGAAGCGCCGACGGGAATGTACGCGATAGCGAAAATACCCGATAAACTCCGTGACACAGTCGAGCCGGGCGTAATATTCACGCTGCGTCAGATAGAGGGGCGGGAGCAGACAAAGGAGCAGAACGCCTTTTATCCGTACTATCTGGCATACGTGACCGACAGCGGCATTACAAAACTGAATTTCGTGCAGAGCAAGAAAATTCTTGACTTTTATAAAAAAATATGTGTCGGACAGACAGATGTTATGAAGGAGCTCGCGGACAAGTTTAACAAAGCGACAGACAACGGAAGGAATATGGGGATTTATTCCGAATTGCTCGAAAACGCTATTGACAACCTTATCGGCAAAAAACAGGAGGCGGGAATAGCCGGACTGTTTTCAAAGGGCGGCGGAATAATCGACAATGAAGCATTTGACGGAATAGAGGATTTTGAGCTTATATCGTTCCTCATATTAAAGTAGGTGATATGATATTTAACATAAACGAAAAATGCCGCGTAGGGCAGTTTATCGCAAAGAAAAGCTTTTACACATACGCCGAAATGACAAGCGCGGATAAAAGGATTTTCACTGACGATATATCAAAAATAACGCTGCTGTATCAGCTGCAGCCGAGAAACACAAATATCGCGCCGTACAAGGACGATATACGCGAATATCCGATGATAAATGTGATTGAAATACAACTGACGCGCGACGGCAGACTTAAACGTATCGCAGAGATCATCATGCGCGCCATGCCGTATCCGGCGGTGCTGGTATTCGCGCTCGACGATAAATTTCAGATATGGGCGGCGCATCAGCGAACAAATCAGAATGACGAAACAAAAAACGTGCTTGAGGATTTCGTAAGTACCGGCTGGGAAGCGGATATAAGCGGAATTGATATAAGCCGGATGAATATGACAAATTTCTACGCGCTTTACAGCGATATTGTAGATTATATTTCCGTTCATAACGCCAAACAAATCGTGCGGACAGATGCGGAAATGACGGGCGAGGAAGCGCGCGAAATAACGGCGCGGCTGACGGATTTGGATAACAGGATTGCGGCGCTTAAAGCGGAAATGAAAAAAGAAACGCAGTTTAACAGGCGTATAGAATTAAATATGCAAATTAAAACTCTGGAAGAAAACAAGAAGATGATTATCGGAGGGCTCGGGAAATGAAAGAAACGATTTTAAACGGAACGACGCCGGATATAGCGGAGGAAAATATCGCGAAGCTGCGCGAGATATTCCCTGACGTGTTCAGCGAGAAAAAGATCGATTTTGAAAAATTAAAGCAGGTTCTGGGCGAATACACGGAGGACGCGGACGAGCGTTACAATTTCACATGGAACGGCAAAAGCCGGTCTCTTCGTCTCGCGCAGACGCCGTCAACCGGTACGCTGCGCCCGTGCCGTGAGGAAAGCAAGGACTGGGACACGACGCAGAATCTTTATATCGAAGGCGACAATCTTGAGGTGTTAAAGCTTTTGCAAAAATCCTATCACGGAAAAATCAAAATGATTTATATAGATATAATCTTGCAGAGTTTGATACAATGCCGAGGAATAATTGAAAAGTGCGCTTTTGCGGTGTAATTTCCGCTTGCGGTGTAAAATGTGTGTCGAGTGACGCCCGGTTATTTTTTTTGAAAAAATTGCAGCGCACCCATTGACAAACGTCAATGCGTTGTGTATAATATAGATAGATTGAAAATCATCTATGGGAGGTGACGAGCTTGCAGACAAAAGAGAAGCAGATGGCGGGGGTATTCAAGGCGCTTTGCGACGAGAACCGAATTAAAATCCTGCAACTGCTCAAAGGCGGCGAAAAATGTGCCTGTGTCCTGCTGGACGATCTGCATATCACCCAGCCCACCCTTTCCCACCACATGAAAATACTCTGTGATTCGGAAATCGTTGTGGGACGCAAAGAGGGAAAGTGGACGCACTATTCCATCTCGCCGGAGGGAGCCGCCGCAGCGGTGAAATGTTTGCAGGAGCTTACAACAGTGACCGATACCGAAGAAGATCAGCCGTGCTGTGAGAAGTGAAAATACCAAATCACTTTTCCGGTCGGCTATCTTAAAACCCAATACATAGACGCATTTCAATCTAACAATCTGACAAGGAGGATATTATATGGATTATTTGAAAAACGCATGGGATTTCTTTCAGAATGAAGTCCTTGGTATGGACTGGTTGAACAGGCTCATTTCTTGGGGATTGAACGCCTGCGGTCTGGATACGACGGGAAAAATCGGCGGCAGCGTTCTGTTCTTTATTTACGATACGATCAAAATTATGGTGCTGCTCGGCGTACTGATTTTGATTATATCGTACATTCAAAGCTATTTCCCGCCAGAGCGGACAAAGAAAATCCTCGGACGATTTCACGGGGTCGGCGCAAACTGTGTCGCCGCTTTGCTGGGAACGGTGACGCCGTTCTGTTCCTGCTCGTCCATTCCGCTGTTTATCGGATTTACCAGTGCGGGACTGCCCCTCGGCGTGACGTTTTCGTTTCTGATTTCCTCTCCGATGGTAGACCTGGGCAGTCTTGTACTCTTAATGAGCATTTTCGGCTGGAAAGTGGCAATCGTGTATGTGCTTCTCGGACTGGTGATAGCGGTTGCAGGAGGAACACTGATTGAAAAACTGCACCTTGAAAAATATGTAGAGGAATATATCAGAAACGGCAATGCGATTGATGTTCCGCAGGAGGAATTGCACTTCAAAGACCGTCTGACCTATGCGTGGGAGCAGGTTATTTCCACCGCAAAGAAAGTAGCCCCCTATGTGTTGATCGGGGTGGGTATCGGGGCGCTGATTCACAACTGGATACCTGAAGATTTCATTGTGGCGGCGCTGGGTGACAACAATCCCTTTGGAGTTGTTATCGCCACGATTGC